>CALWFV010000004.1 GCA_944377745.1 uncultured Mediterraneibacter sp.
AGAAAAATTGACATAAAAAAAGCAGGTTTTATGCGGCCTGCAAGTACTTTTTTATTTATTCAACTGTCAAACTCCCGGGCTGAATGAAAATACAAACCGGATCGTGCGTCGGTTTGTCCCGAAGGGGGAACCGATCAGGAACTACAGCAGGACTAAGATCCAGGAGACAGAGGATTGGATCAATACCATGTACCGGAAATCACTGGGATGGAAAACGGCAGACCAATGCTTTGAAATGGAACTTCAAAAGCTCCTGGAAGAAGCGGCATGATTTGTGGAAATCTAACAAAATACGGCGACTTGCCCGAAGGCGAACGTGCCCGGGTTGTGCAGGATTGAGAAAAGTGATATAATGTTATCAGCAGAAAAGGAGATCAGGGGAGCATCAAACTCCCATAAACCTTTGGAAAAGCCCGTATTTACAGGCGTTTTGTCAATTCTGACGAACTTAAAAAAATAGTTCAAGTTCAATTTGAAATCACCTATTCAGTTTTAATAGCGATAAAGTAAAAAAACTGGTTGAGTTCTTCCTTTGAGCGTACTATAATAGTAAAGTTAAATGCAATGGAAGAAATATGCAGCAGAAAGGTATGGAAACAGCAGTGATCTATCATAATATATTAGAAGCGATGGGGAATACGCCCCTGATCCGGCTCAACCGGATGGCAGATGAGGACAGTGCCCGGATCCTTGTGAAGTTTGAGGGGCTGAACGTGGGTGGTTCGATCAAGACCAGGACAGCGTATAATATGATCCGTGAGGCAGAGAAACAGGGGCTCATCAGGGAAGATACCATTATCGTGGAGCCCACCAGCGGAAATCAGGGGATCGGGCTCGCTTTAGTCGGCGCGGTGCGCGGGTATCAGACGAAGATCATCATGCCTGATTCGGTCAGCGAGGAGAGAAGAAAGCTGGTGAAACATTACGGCGCCGAGGTGATACTGATCCACGATGCGGGAAATATCGGAGCATGCATTGAGGAGTGCCTGAACACGGCGCTTAAGATGGCCGCAGAAGACCCCAGGGTATTTGTGCCGCAGCAGTTTGAAAACCCGGCGAACCCGGCGGTCCACAGAGACCGGACGGCGGTTGAGATACTGGAGCAGGCGGACGGTCCCATCGACGGTTTCTGTTCCGGGATCGGGACCGGAGGGACGATTACCGGGATCGGCGAGGTGCTCAAAGAGAAGACTGCCCAGATCGAGATCTGGGCAGTCGAACCGGAACACGCGGCGATCCTCTCGGGAGGATCCATCGGCACCCATCTCCAGATGGGGATCGGGGACGGCCTGATCCCGGCTATATTGAATACAGAGATCTATGATGACATCTGTATCGTGACGGATGAGGAGGCGATCCGCACCTCCCGGGAGCTGGCGTCAAAAGAGGGGATCATGTGCGGAATCTCTTCAGGTACCAATGTGGCGGCAGCGCTGAAGCTGGCAAAGAAACTGGGGAAAGGGAAGACTGTGGTGACGGTCCTCCCGGACACGGCGGAGAGATATTTTTCCACGCCTCTTTTTGAAGAGTAAGAGAAGTATTTTACATGTCTGTTTTTGAAGAATAAAAAGGAATCAGGAGAACGAAACCATGTCGGATATTACGAATGAGATAAAAAAGAGGAGGACCTTCGCCATCATCTCCCACCCGGATGCGGGAAAGACAACACTGACGGAGAAATTTCTGCTTTACGGGGGAGCGATCAATCAGGCGGGTTCTGTTAAGGGTAAAGCAACGGCGAAGCATGCGGTGTCGGACTGGATGGAGATCGAGAAGGAGAGAGGAATCTCAGTCACATCATCAGTGCTGCAGTTCAACTACGAAGGATTCTGCATCAATATCCTGGATACTCCGGGACATCAGGATTTCTCGGAGGATACTTACCGTACGCTGATGGCGGCGGACTCCGCAGTTATGGTCATTGACGCGTCCAAGGGCGTGGAGGCGCAGACGAGAAAGCTGTTCAAGGTCTGCGCCATGCGCCATATCCCGATCTTTACGTTTATCAATAAGATGGACCGGGAAGCGAAGGATACGTTTGAACTTCTGGACGATATTGAGAAGGAGCTGGGGATCCCCACCTGCGCGGTGAACTGGCCCATCGGATGCGGGAAAGGCTTCAAAGGAGTCTATGACCGGGCGAAGAAAGAGGTGGAGCTTTTCTCGGATACAAAGAAGGGAACCTCAATGGGCGAGGTCAGAAAGGTGGATATCAATAATCCGGAGATCGACTGGCTTTTGGGTACCGAGGCAAAGATCAATCTGGAGGAGGAGATCGAACTGATCGACGGGGCTTCCGCGGAATTCGATCAGTCACTGGTGGATAAGGGAGAACTCTCCCCGGTATTTTTCGGATCGGCTCTGACGAATTTCGGTGTTCAGACCTTCCTGGAGCATTTCCTCCAGATGACGACCTCACCCCTTCCGAGAATGTCGGATCACGGGCTTATCGATCCCATGACGGAGAAAGATTTCTCGGCGTTTGTATTCAAGATCCAGGCAAATATGAACAAGGCTCACAGAGACAGGATCGCCTTCATGAGAATCTGTTCCGGCGAGTTTGAGGCGGGAATGGACGTATATCACGTGCAGGGCAAGAAAGAAGTCCGTCTTTCCCAGCCTCAGCAGATGATGGCAAGCGAGCGGAAGATGATCGACAAGGCTTACGGCGGAGATATCATCGGAGTGTTTGATCCCGGCATCTTTTCCATCGGAGATACACTTACCACATCGAAAGAGAAGTTCGCCTATGAGGGAATTCCCACCTTCGCGCCGGAGCATTTCGCCCGGGTGCGCCAGGTGGATACAATGAAGAGAAAACAGTTTGTCAAAGGGATCAATCAGATCGCCCAGGAAGGAGCGATCCAGATATTCCAGGAGTATAATACGGGTATGGAGGAGATTATTGTGGGCGTTGTCGGCGTCCTGCAGTTTGACGTCCTGAAATACCGCCTGAAAAATGAATATAATGTGGAGATCATCCTGGAAAACCTGTCTTATGAGCATATCCGCTGGATCGAAAATGAGGATGTGGATATGGATCACTTAAGCGGAACTTCAGATATGAAGAAGATCAAGGATCTGAAAGACCGACCGCTTCTTCTGTTCGCTCACGAGTGGAGCATCCGGATGACGGAGGAGAGGAACGAAGGGCTGGTACTCTCGGAATTCGGACGTTCATAGGGCGGTAGTTTTCTCTTTGCAATCAGAATGTAATTTGATATAATGGAGAAAGATATTAGACAAAACAGGAGGTTTTGATTATGGCAAAGGACGAAAGAAATACCTATACGATACAGAACGACGCCAGCCTGGGCGAGGTTAAGATCGCGGATGAGGTCGTAGCGATCATCGCGGCGCTGGCGGCTACGGAAGTGGAGGGTGTCGCTTCTATGGCCGGCAATATCACAAACGAACTGATCAGCCGGCTGGGGATGAAGAACCTCTCCAAGGGTGTGAAAGTGGATGTTCTTGAGGGTGTGGTCACAGTATCTCTGGCGCTGAACCTGAAGTATAACTACAGTATCATGGATGTCTCGGCAAAAGTTCAGGAGAGAGTGAAAAATGCCGTGGAGAACATGACTGGACTTGAGGTTGCGGACGTCAACATCAAGGTCGCGGGAGTGGAAATGGAGAATCAGGAATAGGATCGTCCCGGCGGTTGCCAAGCAAGGAGGATATGCTGTATAATAAGGGATGTCGCGAGACATCCTTTTTGGTTATAGCAGTTTTATAGAATACAGGACACAGGAGAAAGGAGCCGACATGGTCAGAACGGAACTTCGGGAGCACATCTTCAAGATGCTGTTCCAGATAGAGTTTAACGAAGCGGAGGAGATGCCGGAACATCTGAAATACTACTTTGAGACGCTGGAGGATGCGGCGGAGAAAGACAAGGAGTATATTCAGAAAAAATATGAGGCGGTCGTCGCGCGCCTGCCGGAGATTGACGGGATCCTCAACGAGAACGCGAAAGGCTGGAAGACAGCAAGGATGAACAAAGTCGATCTGACGATCCTGCGCCTTGCCGTATATGAGATGAAGTGGGATGCGGAGATCCCCACCGGAGTGGCGATCAACGAGGCAGTGGAGCTGGCGAAGAAGTTCAGCGGGGATGACAGTCCGTCCTTTGTAAACGGTGTTCTCGGGAAGATTGCACAGCAGGAGCCGGGAGAATGAAAAATGTCTATACGGTAAAGCAGGTCAATTCCTATATTAAGAATATGTTCACCCAGGACTTTATGCTGAACCGGATCTATGTAAAGGGCGAGGTGTCAAACTGCAAGTATCATACATCGGGACATATATATTTTTCACTGAAAGATGAGTCCGGCACGATCGCCTGCGTCATGTTCGCAGGCTCCAGGTCAGGGCTTTCTTTTCGTATGCAGGAAGGTCAGCAGGTGATCGTTCTGGGATCGGTCAGCGTGTATGAGAGGGATGGAAAATATCAGCTCTATGCCCGGGAGATCGTTCTGGACGGCGCAGGACTTCTATATGAAAAATTTGAGGCGCTGAAAAAGGAACTTTCCGAGATGGGAATGTTTGCTCCGGAATATAAACAGCCCATCCCCAGGTATGCCCGGACAGTGGGGATCGTCACCGCTCCGACCGGTGCCGCGGTGCGCGATATCATCAATATTTCCACAAGAAGGAATCCTTATGTTCAGCTCATCCTTTATCCGGCTCAGGTTCAAGGAGAGGGGGCCGCGCAGAGCATCGTGAAGGGGATCCGGGCGCTGGAGAAGGCTCACGTTGATGTGATCATCGTCGGAAGAGGAGGCGGAAGCATCGAGGATCTGTGGGCGTTCAATGAGGAGCCGGTGGCGAGAGCGATCTTTGACTGCAGGATCCCGGTCATTTCCGCAGTGGGGCATGAGACGGATACGACCATCGCTGACTATGTGGCGGATCTGCGGGCGCCTACTCCTTCAGCGGCGGCGGAACTTGCCGTTTACGAATACCGTGAGGTGAAAGAAAGTCTGTACGCTTACGAAGATACGCTGCGACGGCTGATCCTGGATCAGGCCACCCGGGAGAGGGGCAGGGCAGAGAAATACGCGCTCAGGCTGAAGCTTGCGCATCCCAGGCAGAAACTCAATGAGAAGAGACAGTATGCAGCAGAACTTGAGAATACTCTGAGAGGGAGGATGGACACGGCTCTTACCCGGGAAAAGCACAGACTTGCGCTGTGTGTGGAGAAGATGAAAGGACTTTCTCCCCTGGAAAAACTGAGCCGGGGCTATTCCTATATCCAGGATGAAAAGGGGAAAAATGTACGGAGTATCAGCCAGACAGAGAAGGAAAGTGTCCTGACCATGTTTGTGGCAGACGGAAAGATACGGGCAAAGGTTGATTCAACAGAGAAGCTGGAATATCCCGGTAAGCAGGAGGAGGAAAAACGGTTTGGAAGAGAATAAAGAAAAGCTGGAGGATATGTTCGGCCAGCTTGAGACTGTGATACAGGATATGGAGAAAGATGACGTGTCGCTGGAAGACTCGTTTGAATTATACAACAGAGGCATGATTCTTTTGAAAAAATGCAACAAAGCGATCGATGAAGTAGAGAAAAAAGTACTGGTTCTTGACGAGGATGGGGAAACACATGAATTTTAATGAAGAGAGAAAAAAGCGGATAGAATATATCGAAGAAATATTGAGAAGATATCTTCCGGCGCAGGAAGGGTATCAGAAGATCATCATGGAGGCGATGGAGTACAGTCTGATGGCCGGAGGAAAACGGCTGCGTCCCATGCTGATGATGGAGACGTACCGGCTTTTTGGAGGTAAGGAAAGGGTGATCGAGCCGTTTATGGCCGCCATTGAGATGATACACACGTATTCCCTCGTCCATGACGATCTGCCCGCAATGGATAACGATGAGTACAGAAGAGGGAGAAAAACGACGCATATAGTCTACGGGGAGGATATGGGGATCCTTGCCGGAGACGCTCTTTTAAACTACGCTTTTGAGACAGCATGCCGCGCGTTTGATGAAGAAGGCGCGGACTGTGCCGCAGTGGGACGCGCCCTGCAGATCCTATCCCGCAAATCGGGGATCTACGGGATGATCGGAGGACAGGTCGTGGACGTGAAGGAGTCGGGACATGCTGTTTCCGGGGAGGTACTGGATTTTATATACCGGCTCAAGACAAGCGCCCTGATTGAAGCTTCCATGATGACGGGAGCCATCCTTGCCGGGGCGGATGAGAGTGCGGTCCATACGATCGAGGAAGTTGCGGGAAAGATCGGACTTGCCTTCCAGATCCAAGATGATATCCTGGATGTGACGGGAACTTCTGAGACACTGGGCAAGCCCGTGCACAGCGACGAAAAGAACGAAAAGACCACCTACGTGACATGGAAAGGGATCGAAAAGGCAGGAGAGGACGTCGCATCTCTGACGGAGGAAGCGGTCCGGGAACTCGAAAAACTCCCTGCCGGGGACGGCTTTTTAAAAGAACTTCTCATATCTCTTATCTCGCGGGAAAAATAGGGAGGATCTCTTTATGGCACTGGAAAAGATTCAAAAAGAAAACGATATAAAAGATCTGCAGCCGGAGGAACTGAAAATTCTTGCAGATGAGGTCCGGCAGTTTCTGATCGAAAAGATCAGTGTGACAGGGGGACATCTGGCTTCCAACCTGGGCGTGGTGGAGCTGACCATGGCTCTCCATCTTGTTCTTGATCTCCCGGAAGACAAGCTCATCTGGGATGTGGGGCATCAGTCCTATACTCACAAACTGCTGACCGGAAGGAAGGCAGGCTTTGATGATCTGAGAAAATACGGGGGGATGAGCGGTTTCCCGAAACGCAAGGAAAGCGACTGTGACGCCTTTGACACGGGCCACAGCTCCACATCGATCTCTGCGGGACTCGGTTATGTGGCGGCCAGGGAGCTGACCGGGGAAACATACAATGTAGTTTCTGTGATCGGGGACGGGTCTCTGACCGGAGGCATGGCGTATGAAGCGCTCAACAATGCTTCCCGACTTAAGAGCAATTTTATCATCATCCTCAATGACAATAACATGTCCATCTCCGAGAATGTGGGCGGTATGTCCCGTTATCTGAACGGGCTGCGGACCGCGCAGGCATACACGGATCTGAAAAAAGGCGTGGAGGATACGCTGAAGAGGATCCCTGTCAAGGGAGAGCGCATCGTCCATCAGGTGAAGAAAACAAAGAGCGGAATCAAACAGCTTTTTGTTCCGGGAATGTTTTTTGAAGATATGGACATTACCTATCTGGGACCGGTGGACGGACATGATATCAGAAAACTTGTGAAAATACTGAATGAAGCGAAGCGGGTGGACCGCGCTGTCCTCGTCCATGTCATAACGAAAAAGGGAAAAGGATATCCGCCGGCAGAAGAAAATCCGGCAAGGTTTCACGGAACAGGACCTTTTGAGATCGAGACCGGGGAGCCGAAAGACAAGTCGGACAAAGATTCTTACACAGATGTATTCTCCAAGGTTCTGACAGATATCGGGCGGAAGGATGAGAAAGTCGTGGCGATCACCGCGGCGATGGCGGACGGAACCGGCCTGTCCAGATTTGCAGGGAGGTTCCCTCAGAGATTTTTTGATGTGGGGATTGCGGAGGAACATGCGATGACGTTTGCGGCGGGGCTTGCCGCGGGCGGGATGAAACCGGTGTTTGCGGTGTATTCTTCCTTCCTGCAGAGAGCCTATGATCAGACGATCCATGATGTCTGTCTCCAGAAACTGCCGGTGTTTATCGCTGTGGACCGTGCCGGCCTTGTGGGAAGCGACGGGGAGACGCATCAGGGTGTGTTTGACCTGTCCTATCTGAGTTCGATCCCGAACATGACGGTCATGTCTCCGAAGAACCGGTGGGAAATGGCGGACATGGTCCGTTTTGCCGTTGATTTTCCGTATCCCATCGCACTGCGCTATCCGAGAGGAGCAGCGTATGAAGGGATGCGGCAGTTCCGGGCGCCCATTGAGTATGGGAAGAGCGAGCTGCTCTTCCGGGAAAAAGAGATCGCGGTCCTTTTTGTGGGACATATGTCGGAACTGGCGGACAGAGTGAGACAGAGACTGAAAGAGGACGGACTGTCCTGCAGTCTCATAAACGCACGTTTTGTAAAGCCTCTTGATACAGAGATGCTGGATGATCTTCTGAAGGACCACAGCCTGTTTGCCACTGTCGAGGAGAATGTCCTGACAGGAGGATATGGAGAACAGGTGCTGAGGTATCTCTCAGGCAAAGAGAAAACGGTCAGGGTCCTGAGCTTCGGCATCGCGGACGACTATGTGGAACACGGCAGCGTTGATGTGCTCCGAAAGGAAGTGGGGCTGGACTGTGAGTCCGTCTCCGAGAAAATTGAGAAAGAGTATCATGCGATGACGAGGAAGAACAGATGAAAGAACGTTTGGATGTAATGCTTGTAAAAAGGAACCTTGCCGAGTCCAGAGAAAAGGCGAAAGCAGTGATCATGGCGGGAAACGTCTTTGTCAACGGACAGCGGGAGGACAAGGCGGGGAGCACGTTCCCGCCGGATGCGGCGATTGAAGTTCGGGGACATGCCATGCCCTATGTGAGCCGCGGAGGCCTGAAACTTGAGAAAGCGATGGCAAATTTTGACGTGAGCGTGGAGGGGAAAGTCTGCACGGATGTGGGATCTTCCACGGGCGGATTTACAGACTGCATGCTCCAGAACGGGGCGAAAAAGGTATTTGCCATCGATGTGGGACGTGGACAGCTGGACTGGAAACTTCGTCAGGACGAGAGGGTCGTGTGTATGGAAAAGACGAATATCCGCTACGTGACTCCCGAGGACATCGGCGAGCCTGTTGATTTCTCATCCATTGATGTCTCTTTTATCTCTCTGACCAAGGTGCTGGAACCGACCCGTAACTATCTGAGGGAAGATGGAGAGATCGTGGCGCTGATCAAACCCCAGTTCGAGGCAGGAAGAGAAAAGGTGGGGAAAAAGGGAGTCGTAAGAGAGAAGAGCACGCACCGTGAAGTGATCCACAAGGTGGCGGACTATGCGGTATCCATCGGATTTGAGGTAAGAGCCATCGACTTTTCGCCGATCCGCGGGCCGGAGGGGAATATAGAATACCTTATCCATCTCAGGAAGTGCCCGGAAGAGGAAGCCGGGATGGCTATTCCCGCGGAAGATCTGGACAACATTGTGGATCAAGCCTTTGAGACGCTGGCGAAACAGCACCACGCATAAGACATCAGAAGAGGTTGGCTATGGACTGTTTTTACATCATCACAAATTTATTAAAAGACAAAGATTTTGCGATCACAAACGAGATCCGCGCTTATATCGAGGACCATGGGAAGAAGTGTATTCTGTCCAGAAAAGATGAAGAGGGACATATTATTCCAGGAACTGTCCCGGAGGAGGCGGACTGCGCTCTGGTGCTGGGAGGCGATGGAACACTGATCCGGGCCGTGCGTGATATGGGAAGAGCCAGTCTTCCGCTCCTGGGCATCAATCTGGGAACCCTGGGATATCTGGCGGAAGTGGAACTGAAAGATTTCCGTCAGGCGCTGGACCGGCTTTTTGACAGTGTGCCGGACATTGAGGAGCGGATGATGCTGGAAGGCGTGACCGGCGATGGAAAACGGGATCTGGCGGTAAACGACATTGTTCTCGCGAGAGAAGGAAAGATACGGATTGTGCAGTTTAATCTGTATGTCAACGGAACACTGCTGAATACATACCTCGCAGACGGGGTGATCATTTCTACGCCTACAGGAAGTACGGGGTACAATCTCTCGGCAGGGGGTCCCGTGGTGGAACCCACCGCGAGTATGATCGTGATGACGCCGATCTGTTCACATGCACTTAATACCAGCAGTGTTGTGTTCTCGGCAGAGGATACGATCGAGATTGAGGTCTGTGAAGGAAGATACGGCAGACAGGAAAAGGTCTCACTGTGCTTTGACGGCGCAGAACAGAGGACTCTTGTGACCGGAGACAGAGTCTGTATCCGAAGGGCGCCCGAGACTACCCGTCTGGTGAAACTGAGCAGGGAGAGCTTTATGAAAACAATGCGCAAAAAGATGAAAGGAAGCTGAAAAGATGAAAGTCAGTCGTCATGCAAAGATCATTGAACTTATCAGTCAGTATGACATCGAAACTCAGGAGGAGCTGGCCGAGTATCTCAACCGTGCCGGATTTAAAGTGACTCAGGCGACCGTATCCAGAGACATACGGGATCTGAAACTGACCAAGGTATCTGTGAACGGAGGAAAGCAGAAATATATCCTTCACAGACCCGAGGAGGGGATGAGTGAGAAGTATATCCGTGTTCTGAAGGACGGATATGTATCCATGGATATGGCGCAGAACATTCTTGTGATCAAAACTGTCTCGGGGATGGCGATGGCGGTGGCGGCTGCCCTTGACGCTATGAAATGGAATGAAGTGGTAGGCTGCATTGCCGGGGATGATACGATCATGTGCGCCATCCGCACGGCGGAGGATACAGTGGCAGTGATGGAGAAGATAAGGAAGATCGTCTCAAAAGGAATATAGGTGTCGCTTATGTTGAAAAATCTTTATGTGAAAAATCTTGCCCTGATCGATGAGACAGAAGTAGAGTTTACAGAAGGGCTTAATATACTCACCGGAGAGACCGGTGCCGGCAAATCTCTTCTTCTGGGATCGGTCAACCTTGCATTGGGCGGAAAGTACAGTGCGGATATGCTGAGGAACGGCACCAGGAGCGGACTGGTCGAGATCACATTTACCGTGGACGATGAAAAGACCGTGAAACGCCTGGAAGAGCTGGATATTTTCCCGGAGGACGGCTGCATTGTCCTGGGGCGAAAACTGATGGAAGGCAGGAGCGTAAGCCGTATCAACGGAGAAAAAGTGAATATGACTGTGCTCCGTGCAGTGGCCGGACTGCTGATCGATATCCATGGACAGCACGACAGTCAGAATCTGCTCCAGAAAAAGAACCATCTTTCTCTTCTTGATCTGTACGCAAAGCAGAAGACATCACCTCTGCTTGAAAAAATGCGTTCGGCATTTGAGGAATACCGCAGGCTTTGCCGGAAAAAGGAAGAGTCGGCGGTAGACGAGGAGGGCAGGAGGAAAGAAGCTGCCCTTGCGGAATTTGAGATCAAAGAGATCGAGGAAGCACAGCTTATACCCGGGGAGGATGAAGAACTGGAGGAAGAATACCGCAGGATGACGGAGAGCAGGCGGATCACTTCCGCTGTGGCGGAGGCATACCAGTATACGGCGGAGGATGCAAGAGGAAACGCTAGTGATTTTCTCAGCCGTGCGATCCGGGCGCTTCAGGAGGCGTCGGAGTTTGACGAGGCGGGCTCCCAGCTCTATGCCCAGCTTCTGGAGGCGGACAGCCTTCTCAACGATTTTAACCGGGAACTGTCAGAATATGCGAAAAGCTTCGAATTTTCCGAAGAGGAGTTCCAGGAGACGGAAAGCAGGCTGAACCTGTTAAATCATTTAAAGGCAAAATATGGAAAAACAGTTTCTGATATACTGGCATACTGTGACGAGAAAAAGCAGAGGCTAAGTGAACTGGAAGATTACGATTCTTTCATGCAGGAACTTGACGGGAAAATAGAAAAAGCGCTGGATAAAGTGGCGAAGATTTCAGAAAAGCTCCACGCTGTCAGAGAGCGCGCTGCCCGGGATCTGGAAAAAGAGATTGGATCGCAGATGCAGGAACTCAACTTTGCGGATGCCCGGTTTGAAATCCGGCTCATCGACACAGGGCGATACAGCGCGTTGGGGAGGGATGACGCCGAGTTCTATATGTCAGCGAATCCGGGGGAACCGTTAAAGCCTCTCGGAAGCGTGGCTTCCGGCGGAGAACTGTCCCGTGTCATGCTTGCCATCAAGACTGTGCTTGCCGATGAAGAGGATACGCCGACGCTGATCTTCGATGAGATCGACACCGGGATCTCCGGGATCACAGCCGGAAAGGTCGGGGAGAAGCTGAAGCTGATCGGAAAGAGCCGACAGGTCCTCTGCATCACCCATCTTCCCCAGATCGCGGCAGTGGCGGATTCCCATTATCTGATCAAAAAAGAAATTGATGGAAATTCTGTGAGAACTGTGATAGAACTCCTGGACGACGATGCCTCGACGGAGGAACTGGCAAGAATGCTGGGAGGAGCCAATATTACGGGAAATATCCTTGAGAGCGCAAGAGAAATGAAACAACTGGCAAAGAGTGAAATATAATACCAGTGTGAAATGAGTCACACCCACACATACTAAAAGCGGATACAGTTTGTATCCGCTTTTTTGCGCGATAAGCCCGGCGAACGGCTTTGCCGTGAGCTGTCCGTGATATCGCGGCGTACAGGGGAAGAGGAGCTTCCCCTGTACGATCATACGGAAAGGGTGTGGTTGATATGAAAGGAAGCCGGAAGCGGACGGGAAAACGTCTACTGACGGCGGTTTTCCTGATGTTTGCCGCCTGTGCCGGCTGGGTCTGTGCCGGCGCGCTGGAACAGGAAAACGAGATCAGACAGGCAGAGGCCAGTACGAAAACGGAGGGGGAGACTGTGCTTCTGGGCGGCATGCCGGTGGGAATCTATATGGAGACGGACGGCGTCATGGTCCTGAGTACGGAGACCATGAAAGGGATCGACGGCGGAGAGTACGAGCCGGCGGAAGGGTTGGTCCGGACCGGAGACTATATTACCGCAGTAAACGGCGAGCTGATAAGCGGGAAATCAGAGCTGCTGGATGCGGTAGAACATCTTGACAGTGAAAATGTGGTGCTCACCCTTCAGAGAGGGGAAGAGACGATGGATGTGCGGATCCGGCCGGTGGAGTGCGAACCGGATGAATACAGACTGGGGATCTGGGTCAGAGATAATGTTCAGGGACTTGGCACAGTCACATTTGTGACAGGACAGAGCAGGTTCGGCGCGCTGGGACACGGGATCCATGATGTGGACACCAATGTTCTCATGTCGGTATCAGGAGGAACTCTGTATAAGACGAGTATCCAGGATATCCTGAAAGGGCAGGACGGGAATCCGGGGACAATGGAAGGGATTATTGTATACAACAGTTACAATATCCTGGGGAGTATTGACAAGAATACAGAGGCAGGGATTTACGGGACGGTTGACCGGATTGATCAGCTTTTTGATGAACAGATCCCTATAGAGACCGCGTCAACAGACGAGATCGAGACTGGAAGTGCCACGATTCGCTGCTTTGTCGATAATGAACTGAAGGAGTATGAAATTCAGGTGACAGATATCGACAGATCAGGGAGTGAGATCAATAAAGGCCTGGTGATCCAGGTGACAGATCCCGAGCTTCTTGAAAAAACAGGGGGAATTATACAAGGTATGAGCGGAAGTCCGATCATTCAGAATGGCAAACTGATCGGTGCAGTTACACATGTATTTGTCCAGGATTCGACAAAAGGGTATGGCATTTTTATCGAAAATATGCTGGACCAGGTAAAATAATCTGATTTGTCGAATTTTGTGTCGAATTAGTGTTACAAAAACTCCTTGATTCCGCAATTTAAGACCATTATAATAAGCGAGTGGCGTTTTCAAAGGATGGTTCTCAAAGTCTGAAGGAGAGAAGAGTATGGAGCATTTGAGTGTGGCCGTCGCTGACGATAACCAGAGGATCCTCGACATGATTGAAACTGTCATAGGTATGGATAAAGAGCTGAATCTGGTAGGAAAAGCAAAGAACGGTGAAGAGATGTGTCAGATTATCAAAAACAGACAGCCGGATGTTGTTCTTCTCGACCTGATTATGCCGAAAATGGACGGATTGACTGTGATGGAGCGCATCAATCAGGACACGAGTTTAGACAAACGTCCATATTTTATCGTGATCACAGCGGTGGGACAGGAAAAGATTACAGAAGACGCCTTTAACAAAGGCGCAAATTACTATGTCATGAAGCCGTTTAACAACGAAATGTTGCTGAACAGGATAAAATCTGTCAGAAAAATGTCTCGAAATACAGAAAGAAAAAATGAAGATATCATAACAGAAAATACAGCAGGGGGAGAAAATCTGGAGACACGCGTGACAAACATGCTCCATGAGATCGGGATTCCGGCGCATATAAAAGGGTATCATTATCTCAGGGACGCAATTATGATGGCAGTGGAAGACATGGATGTGCTCAACGCGATCACGAAAGTTCTGTATCCGACGGTGGCGAAAAAGTATCAGACCACCTCTAGCCGGGTGGAACGGGCCATACGTCATGCCATCGAGGTGGCGTGGAGCAGGGGAAAACTGGACACACTTGATGAGCTGTTCGGCTACACTGTGAGCACAGGGAAGGGAAAGCCTACAAACTCAGAATTTATCGCGCTGATCGCTGATACGATCCAGCTGGAATACAGACGGAGAAACTGAAGAAGTCCGGGGCGCGCAGTCAGGGAAGTACAGCAATAAAATCCTTTGCATTATGGGGAAAATGAGGTATAATGATCAATAGTGAAAGCCGTGTGGCGATTTTGCAGAAAATGGAGGATAGTAGTATGAAAAACATTTTGTTTGCTTCTTCAGAATGTGTACCCTTTATCAAGACAGGTGGCCTTGCAGACGTTGTAGGCTCACTTCCCAAAGAATTTGATAAAGAGAAATATGATGTCCGCGTCGTTCTTCCAAAATACACATGCATGAAGCAGGAATGGAAAGACCGGATGGAGTATGTGAGTCATTTTTATATGGATATCGCGGGCCAGAATCAGTATGTGGGAATCATGAAGACGGTTCTGAACGACATTACATTCTATTTCATTGACAACGAACATTATTTCAGCGGTTTTGCACCGTATGACGGGGATCCGAAGTGGGGCATCGAGAAATTTGCATTTTTCTCGAAAGCTGTGCTGAGCATCCTTCCGGTCATCGGTTTCCGCCCGGATCTGATCCACTGCCATGACTGGCAGACCGGACTGATCCCGGTATACCTTGACAATTTCCGTTATATGGGCGAATACTATCGCGGGATCAAGACTGTCATGACGATACATAACCTGAAGTTCCAGGGAGTGTGGGACACGAAGACGGTCAGAGGGATCACAGGTCTGCCGGAGTATTATTTTGTTCCGGATAAGATGGAAGCGTACAAGGACGCCAATCTGTTAAAGGGCGGTATCGTCTATGCGGATAAAGTGACAACGGTAAGCCAGAGTTATGCGGAGGAGATCAAGACGCCGTTCTATGGCGAGGGTCTGGACGGCCTGATGTCCGCCCGCTCCAACGATCTGGTGGGTATCGTGAACGGACTGGATTATGACGACTGGAATCCGGCGACGGACAGCCGGATCGCAAAGAACTTTACGATCGGGGATTTCCGCAAAAACAAAGTGATGAACAAGACGGCGCTCCAGGAGGAACTGGGCCTGAACAGAGATCCTCACGTAATGCTGATCGGCATGGTCTCCCGTCTGACGGATCAGAAAGGGTTCGATCTGATCGATTATGTGATGGACGAGCTGTGTCAGGACGCGGTGCAGATCGTAGTGCTGGGAACCGGCGATGTGAAGTATGAGAACATGTTCCGCCATTTTGCATGGAAGTATTCGGGAAGGGTCTCCGCAAATATCTACTACTCAGATGAACTTTCACATAAGATCTATGCGTCCTGTGATACATTCCTGATGCCGTCCCTGTTTGAACCATGCGGACTGAGCCAGCTCATGAGCCTTCGTTACGGAACGTTGCCGATTGTCAGAGAGACCGGCGGACTCAAAGATACGGTGGAACCGTACAACGAGTTTGAGAAGACAGGAACGGGCTTCAGCTTCAGCAATTACAATGCTCATGAGATGCTGAGTACAGTGCGTTATGCGGAGCGGATCTACTACGACAGGAAGAGAGACTGGAATAACATTGTGGAGAGAGCCATGAGCCAGGACTTCTCATGGAAGACTTCGGCAGGAAAATATGAAGAACTGTACAGGGGCCTTATCGGAGAATAGGAGAAAATACACTGAATGAAGATCATTGACAGACTGAACGAAGACAGAATACACATATCCTTTGAGGTGTTTCCTCCCAAGACGGATGACGGGATCGAGAGAGTTCTTGCGACGACAGATGAGATCGCAAAACTCGATCCCACATTTATCAGTGTTACATATGGCGCCGGCGGAGGGACGAGCAAAAATACTGCAAGGATCGCTTCCCACATCAAGAATGATCTCCATGTTCTGAGTCTGGCTCATCTGACCTGCGCTTCTTCCACGAAAGATGAGGTGCGTGGCGTGATCGAGAATCTGAAAAATCTGGGAATCGAGAATATCCTCGCCTTGCGCGGGGATATTCCGCCGAATATGGCGTTCCCGGACGGAGACCGGTTTCGCTATGCATGGGAACTGGTGGGAGAGATCCGGCGCCACGGTAATTTCTGTATCGGCGCGGCCTGCTATCCGGAGGGACATGTGGAGAATGAACATAAAGCGGATGACATCAGATACCTGAAACAGAAGGTGGACTGCGGAGTGGACTTCCTTACCACACAGATGTTTTTTGACAATGACATCCACTACAATTTCCTCTACCGGATCCGGGAGGCCGGGATCACGGTGCCGGTGCTGCCCGGCATCATGCCGATCACCAGCGCGTCGCAGATGAAGCGCAGCCAGGAACTTTCCGGAACTGTGTTCCCGAGGAGGTTCCTCTCGATCCTCGACCGGTTTGGAAGTTCCCCTGAGGCCATGAAGCAGGCGGGGATTGCCTATGCCACGGACCAGATCATCGATCTGCTGGCGAACGGCGTGAAGAATATACATATTTATTCGATGAATAAGCCGGAGGTTGCGGCTGCGATCATAAGCAATATTTCGGAGATCATCACATGTTAGGAGCGAATATGGAAAGACGGGAAAAAGAAGCCGTCCGTTATCTGGGATTCGGAAAAAATGCGGTGGATGACAGAACTCTGGCGCTGATCCGGGAATCGTTTGAAGACCTGGACCGGGAAGCCGGGAAGAAGTCGGTTCACCGTGTTTTTGATGTGGAGCAGACGGCGGAAGACAGGATCGTGATCGGTCCGATGGATATCAAAAGCAGGAGCCTGGGAAGAAATCTGAAAGGATGCGAAAAAGTCATCCTGTTCGGGGCAACTCTGGGAACCGGCGTGGACCGGCTGATCACCAGGACTTCCCTGACCAATATGGCGAAGGCGGCTGTGCTGCAGGCGTGTGCCGCGGCGCTTCTGGAAGAATACTGTGACGAATGTCAGGAGAAGATAGGGGAGGAGATGGGAAAGGAAGGCATGTACCTGCGTCCCCGTTTCAGCCCCGGGTACGGGGACTTTGATATCTCTCATCAGGAGACCCTCATGCGGATGCTGGACTGCGCAAAGACGATCGGCCTTACCATGACGGACAGCTTCATGATGACGCCCACGAAATCGGTGACTGCACTGATCGGAGCGGGAAAACTCAGGATGAACTGTCCTGTGTCCGGCTGTGAGACATGCGGAAAGAAGGACTGCTCCTTCCGGCGATAAACACAGACGATGGCAGGAACACGGCAGAAAAAGAAAGGATACAGATATGATAAAAGACAGACTTGGAAAAGAACTTCTCTTTTTTGACGGAGGCATGGGAACACTGCTTCAGGATAGAGGGCTGGGGCCGGGAGAACTGCCCGAGACCTGGAACCTCATCCATCCCGACGTGATCCGGGACATACACAGGGCCTATATCGAAGCGGGAAGCGATATTGTCCTCACGAATACATTCGGCGCCAACGCACTGAAGTTTCACGACGACGGATGCTCCCTGGAGGAGATTGTAAAGAAGGGCGTTGAGAACGTAAAGAAAGCGGCGGAGGAAGCGGGAACCGGGCGGACTGTGTATACGGCGCTGGATATCGGTCCAACCGGAAAGCTGTTAAAGCCCATGGGAGACCTGGATTTCGAGACTGCCTATGAGGCGTTTAAGGAGGTCATGGTCTGGGGGGAGGAGGCGGGAGCCGACCTGATCCATATCGAGACGATGAGCGATACATACGAGCTGAAAGCGGCAGTTCTGGCAGCGAAAGAAAACACCTCTCTTCCTGTCTTCGCCACAGCGATCTTCGACGAGAGAGGGAAACTCCTGACCGGAGCGGATGTGCCTTCCGTGGTGGCTCTTCTGGAAGGACTCCGGGCGGATGCCATCGGCATCAACTGCGGCATGGGACCAGAACAGATGCTCCCCGTGCTGGAGCAGTTTCTGAAATATTCCTCTCTGCCCGTGATCGTGAAGCCCAATGCGGGACTTCCGAAACAGCGGGATGGACAGACTTACTATGATGTGGATCCGGAACAGTTTGCGGGGCTGATGAAGCGGATCACACAGATGGGAGCCGCTGTGATCGGGGGGTGCTGCGGCACAACGCCCGGCCATATCCGGAAAATGAGAGAACTCTGTGGGGAGATCCCGATCGTCCCCGTGAAAGAGAAAGAGTTTACTGTTGTCTCATCCTACGGACAGAGTGTATTTCTCGGGAGTGGATCAAAGATCATCGGCGAGCGGATCAACCCTACCGGAAAGAAAAGATTCAAGCAGGCGCTGAAGGAGCATGACCTGGACTATATCTTAAGGGAGGGGATCACCCAGCAGGACAACGGCGCTCATATACTGGACGTCAATGTGGGGCTGCCGGATATCGACGAGCCGGCCCTGATGAAGGAAGTAGTGCAGGAGCTTCAGAGCGTGACCAATCTGCCTCTTCAGATCGATACTGTGGACGGCGAAGCCATGGAAGCAGCTCTGCGTATCTATAACGGCAAGGCCATGGTGAACTCCGTGAGCGGAAAGCAGGAGTCCATGGATACCGTTTTCCCGCTGATCAAAAAGTACGGCGGAGTGGTCATCGGCCTGACTCTTGATGAAGGTGGAATCCCCGGCGATGCGGACGGAAGAGTGAGGATCGCGGAAAAGATCATCAGGGAAGCGGAAAAATACGGCATCAGGAAGAAAGATATCGTTATCGACGCGCTTGCCATGACCATCAGTTCTGAGCCCGAGGGGGCAAAGGTGACGCTGGAGACGTTGAGGAGACTGCGGGATGAACTGCATGTCTGTACTGTGCTGGGAGTATCCAACATTTCTTTTGGTCTGCCCTCACGCCCGGTGATCAACTCCTCGTTTTACACGATGGCGATGATGAACGGGCTTTCCGCCGGCATCATCAATCCCGCTTCGGAGGAGATGATGAGAGCCTGGTATGCCTACCATGCACTGATGAACCTGGATCCGAACTGTGAGAACTACATTGGAAAGTATGCCTCTGCGGCTCCGGCTGTGTCCACGGCAGCTCAGACAGGAAAAAGCAGCATGGGACTGCAGGAAGCAATCATCAAAGGCCTGAGAGAAGAGGCACACAGCGTTACTCTGGCCATGGCGGAGGAGCAGGAGCCTCTGGACATCATCAACTCGGAACTGATCCCGGCACTGAACCGGGTGGGAGAAGGATTTGAGAAAGGAACCGTGTTCCTCCCCCAGCTTCTGATGAGTGCGGAGGCGGCCAAGAGTGCGTTTGCCGTTCTTAAAGACCGGATGGATCAGAGCGGCGAGGTGCAGGAGAAGATCGGGACAGTGGTTCTGGCAACGGTAAAGGGAGATATCCATGATATCGGGAAAAATATCGTCAAAGTTCTTCTGGAGAACTACAGTTTTGATGTTATTGATCTGGGGAAGGACGTCCCTCCGGAGCAGATCGTGGAGACAGTCCTTTCGAAAAATGTCCGCCTCGTCGGTTTGAGCGCTCTTATGACCACTACGGTGGTGAGTATGGAAGATACCATAAAACAGCTTCGGGAAAAAGCGCCCGGATGCCGTGTCATGGTGGGCGGCGCTGTACTGAACCAGGATTACGCGGACATGATCGGCGCAGATTTTTATGGAAAAGACGCCATGCAGTCCGTACACTATGCACAGAAATTATTTGAAGGAGGAAACTGACCTATGATGAGAGGATTACAGACTACCGTAAGGACGATTCGACGCCGTGTCTTTACAGAGGTTGCAAAACTGGGATTTAAGGCGGATGCGTCCACTCTGCTCGATGACATGGAGGCAATCCCCTATGAGATCGTAAACGACGATACACCGAGGTACAGGGAGAGTACTTACCGCTCCCGTGCCATCGTCAGGGAACGGCTCAGGCTTGCCATGGGGCTGTCCCTTCGGCCGGAGAATAAGCCGGTCCATCTGACCGCAGGAGTGGAGGCAAGCAATATCTCGGAGAAATATTATGAGCCGCCGCTGATGCAGGTTATCCCTTCTGCCTGTGACAGCTGTGAGGAAAACAAATATGAAGTGAGCAATATGTGCCGCGGATGTCTGGCGCACCCCTGCCAGGAAGTGTGTCCCAGAGGGGCAATCTCCATGGTGGACGGAAAGTCCGTCATCGACCAGGAAAAATGTATCAAATGCGGAAAATGTAAATCTGTCTGTCCTTATGACGCGATTGCAAAGAAGGAGCGTCCCTGCCAGAAGGCGTGCGGCGTGAACGCGATCACTTCTGACAAATACGGGAGGGCATTCATTGATAATGAGAAATGTGTCTCCTGCGGGATGTGTATGGTGAACTGTCCATTTGGCGCTATCTCTGATAAGTCACAGATTTTCCAGCTGGCAAGAGCCCTGACAGAAGGCGAGGAGATCATTGCGGAGATCGCGCCCGCTTTCGTAGGTCAGTTCGGCCCCAATATCACGCCGAGGAATATCAAGGCGGCGCTGGGAGAACTGGGATTTTCGGAAGTCTATGAAGTGGCTCTGGGCGCGGATATCGGCGCCGTAGCAGAGGCGCACCACTATGTGGAAAAGGTAGTCACGGGAGAACTGCCCTTCCTGCTGACGTCCTGCTGTCCGTCCTGGGCGGTGATGGCAAAGAAATTCTTCCCGGATGTGATCGATGAGATCTCCCAGGAACTGACCCCCATGGTGGCGACGGCGAGAACGATCAAACAGGCGCATCCGAATGCCAAAGTCGTATTTATCGGACCCTGTGCGTCCAAAAAGCTGGAGGCTTCCAGGAGAAGCGTCCGCAGCGACGTGGATTTCGTTATCACATTCGAGGAGCTGCAGGCTATGTTCGACGCGAAGGAGATCGACCTGACGAACTACGAGGCGGAGTCTTCTTTCCATGACGCGACCGGAGCAGGAAGAGGATACGCCTGTGCGGGCGGCGTTGCCCATGCTATTGAAAAATGTATCAACGAATATTATCCTGATGTACAGGTGAATATCGAGCATGCGGAAGGACTGGCGGAGTGCCGGAAGATCCTCACGCTTGCCAAGGCCGGAAAGTTGAACGGCTGCCTGATCGAAGGGATGGGATGCCCAGGTGGATGCATCGCAGGGGCGGGAACAAATATCCCGGTGGCAACAGCGAAAAAGGATCTGGCAAAATACGTGCAGAATTCCAGCCGTGCGATTCCTCCGAAGGAACTGGAAGAGATTGAACTGGATTAGAAAAAGGAACTGGAAAACAGTTGAAAAAGCGGGCATCCCGGGAGCAGAGACTTTCGGGTCGCCCGCTTTACAAATTTCTGAGCCTGTGATATATTATAGAATGGCTTTTTGGAGCGAAAGAGGAGGATTAGGAGAATGCAGCCATACGGAGTAAACCAGTTAAGGAAAATGTTTTTGGAGTTCTTTGAGAGCAAAGGACATCTGGCTCTCAAGAGTTTTTCTTTGGTGCCGCACAATGACAAGAGCCTTCTGCTCATTAATTCAGGGATGGCACCCCTGAAACCATACTTCACAGGGCAGGAGATCCCGCCCAGAAGAAGAGTGACCACCTGTCAGAAATGTATCCGTACAGGAGACATCGAGAATGTGGGAAAGACCGCGCGTCACGGTACTTTTTTTGAGATGCTCGGAAACTTCTCATTCGGTGATTATTTTAAAGAAGAGGCGATCCAGTGGACATGGGAATTCCTGACCGATGTGGTCGGACTTGATCCGGACCGTCTTTATCCGTCTGTCTATGTAGACGACGACGAGGCATTCGAGATCTGGAACAAGAAGATCGGAATTCCGGCGGAGAGGATCTTCAAATTCGGGAAAGAGGATAACTTCTGGGAGCATGGTTCCGGCCCCTGCGGTCCCTGCTCGGAAGTATATTACGACAGGGGTGAGAAATACGGATGCGGCAAGCCGGACTGTACAGTAGGCTGCGACTGTGACCGCTATATGGAGATCTGGAATGACGTGTTCACACAGTTCGACAATGACGGAAACGGGAATTACAGCGAGCTGGAGCAGAAGAACATCGATACGGGAATGGGACTGGAGCGTCTTGCTTCCGTAGTACAGGATGTGGATTCTATCTTTGACGTGGACACCATCAAGGCACTCAGAGATCACGTGTGCCGTCTGGCAGATAAGGAATATGGCAAAGAGTACAAGGACGATGTATCGATCCGTGTCATCACGGACCATATCCGTTCCGTCACATTTATGATCTCCGACGGGATTATGCCTTCCAATGAGGGAAGGGGCTATGTCCTGCGCCGTCTCTTAAGAAGGGCGTGCCGTCACGGAAGACTTCTCGGCATCCACAAAGGATTCCTTCCGGAGCTGGCTGAGAACGTGATCGAGGGTTCCAGGGATGGATATCCGGAACTGGAAGAGAAGAGAGAGTTCATCCTCAACGTGATCACGAAAGAGGAGGAGCAGTTTAATAAGACCATCGACCAGGGGCTGGGAATCCTGTCCGATCTGATCGGAAAACTGGAGTCTGAGAAAAAGACGACTCTGGCAGGCGAGGACGCGTTCCGCCTTTATGACACGTACGGATTCCCGCTTGACCTTACGAAAGAGATCCTGGAGGAAAAAGGCATCGGCGTGGATGAGGACGGATTCCAGAAATGTATGGAAGTCCAGAGAAAAAAAGCGCGTGACGCCCGGGAAGTGACAAACTATATGGGCGCTGACGTGACGGTATATGAATCCATCGATCCCTCCGTGACCAGTACTTTTGTGGGATATGAGCATCTGACATACGAGTCTGACGTCACAGTGCTGACTACGGAGACAGAGATTGTGGACGCACTGTCAGACGGTGAGAAGGGGACGATCTTCGTAAACGAAACTCCGTTTTACGCGACAAGCGGCGGTCAGGAAGCGGATACGGGTTATATCCGCACTGCTGACGGAGAATTCAAAGTAGAAGATACAGTGAAACTCCTGGGCGGCAAGATCGGCCACATCGGTGTGATGACCAGAGGCATGATCAAGACGGGAGACAAGGTTTCCCTTGAGGTGGACGCGAAGAAGCGTGCTCTCTCCGCAAGAAACCACAGCGCTACACACCTTCTTCAGAAAGCGCTCCGGACTGTTCTCGGTACTCATGTAGAGCAGGCGGGATCCAGTGTGAACGAAGACAGGCTCCGCTTCGACTTTACCCATTTCTCTGCGATGACGCCGGAGGAACTGAAGAAAGTCGAGGATATGGTCAACGAAAAGATCAGAGAAGCGCTCCCGGTGGTTGTAAAGAACATGCCTATTGAGGAGGCGAGAAAGACCGGAGCACAGGCTCTGTTCGGAGAGAAATACGGAGATATCGTCCGTGTTGTCAACATGGGAGACTTTTCTATTGAGTTCTGCGGTGGTACTCATGTGAGCAATACTTCAGAGATCATGGCGTTTAAGATCATCTCAGAGACCGGAGTCGCTGCGGGCGTGCGCAGGATCGAGGCGCTTACCTCAGAGGGACTCATGAACTATTACAACGATCTGGAAGAGAAGCTGAAGAATGCAGCACATCTTCTGAAGGCAACGCCTGACAGCCTTGCGGACAAGATCACACATATGATGAGCGAAAACAAAGCGCTCCACAGTGAGATCGAGAGCCTGAAGAGCAGGATGGCACAGGATGCAGTGGGCGATGTCATGGATCAGGTGAAAGAAGTAAAAGGGGTGAAACTCCTCGCCGCAGAGGTGGACGGCGTGGATATGAATGGCCTCAGAGATCTGGGCGATCAGCTTAAAGAGAAACTGGGCGAAGGTGTTGTTGTCCTTGCGTCTGCAAACGACGGAAAGGTAAGCCTGATGGCTACAGCTACAGACGGTGCGATGAAGGCGGGAGCCCATGCGGGCAACCTTGTCAAAGGTATCGCCGGTTGCGTCGGCGGTGGAGGCGGTGGACGCCCGAACATGGCGCAGGCAGGTGGAAAGAATCCGGCAGGCATTAAAGACGCCCTAGAGAAAGCGGCGGAGGTGCTGGAAGAGCAGATAAAATAAAGCGTATGAAAAAAAGAAGGAAGAGATGGGCCTGACCGGCATCTCTTCCTTCTTCGGCTTTGGCATAGATCAATTCATTTCGGCACTGTGTTTTTTTCGGTAAGTGAAGGAGGACGGATGATTATTTCCCCAGATCACATAAATGATGACAGAAAGGATATTAAATACTGTCATCATGACGAACATGTGATTGTATCCGAAAGAGGAGATCAGCACTCCTGCAATCCCTCCTCCGACGCCGATCCCGATGTCGTACGCACAGAGGAACGTGGAGTTGGCGCTTCCCCGTCTCTCCGGAGGTGCGATGGCTACAGCCATGGACTGCAGTGCAGGTTCCAGCCCTCCAAATCCAAATCCGGCCAGCACAGCGGCCAGAAGATATGTGATGATATTCGGGAACAGTCCCATCATGAGAAATGCGATCAGCATCGCGGCATTGCACGTGTAGGCAAAGACACTCTCTCCGTGGCGGTCTGTCACCTTTCCGGCCAGCAGACGCGTTGCGAGAAGCGCGGCTGCCATGACGGCGAAGAAGATGCCTTCGCTGGGCAGTCCCTGTTCGGCCGCGAATTTGGCCGTAAAGTTTTCCAGCGCACCGTAGGTCAGCATGAAAACAAGTGCCGTAGCGGACGCCGGAACCGCATCTTTATCGATCAGTCCTTTCAGGGAGAAGGGTTTTTTCTCCACTTTGACTTTCGGCGTTTTCAGCATCAGAAACAGGATCAGTGCGATTACGATGGAGAGCGCTGCAAACAGGAACAGTGTTGTGATCCCATGGAATCCATCAGCGCCAGTCCAAGGGCAGGCGCGACAGCGGTTGCAAGGGCGGTTGCCATTCCAAACATCCCCATTCCCTCGGCAAACCGGGGTTTTGGAATGATGTCCGTAGCGATTGTAGACGTCGAAGTGTTCGAGAATGCCAGAGACGCTCCGTGGATCATACGGCATACAAAAGCGAGGTAGATTGTGGCCAATACCAGGTATCCAACGGGCATCAGCGCCATTCCGCAGAGCCCTGTGATCAGGATTACTTTTCTTTTTCCGTTATCCAGAATCCATCCAATGACCGGACGGAATACAACGGCAATGATCGAAAAGAGAGCCGCCGCAAGCCCGGACACCGCCTCGGAACCGCCAAGGTACTCAATGTAAAAGGGGAATGTGGAAAGAATCATCAGATGGTTCATGAAAACAAGGAAATTGATCACGATGATCAGCGCAAAATCCTTATTCCACAGTTTGACTTGTTGGTCTTTCATATAGTCGTCCTCCTCAGAGATATAAAATTTGTGGCAGTCAAAGACCACGATGCAGACATCGGGAGCTTTGACCTTCGCGGCAGTCACCAAATGACATGCAGGCATGTCCGCTTGACTCGTTGCTCGCGGGAATAAAAAAAGCAGCTTTCTGCGGCGTCCGCAATCGGACTTACGCAAAAAGCTGCTCATTGCCTAATAAATTATAGCACAATGCGTTAAAAAAAGAAAAGAAAAAAATTTGGCGAAATTTTCAAGAGATTTGCAGAAAAAACAGTTGACGGAAAAGAAAAATATGCTATAATCTTTTGTAGTGCAATAAATATACCCGAACAGTCGTATGATGCACAATACCAGGCTGGAGGGGAGGTTAGGTGTGAGACTATGTCAAATGTAATCGTTAAAGAAAACGAGACGTTAGACAGCGCTTTACGCAGATTCAAAAGAAGCTGTGCGAAAGCTGGCATTCAGCAGGAAATCCGCAAAAGGGAACACTACGAGAAGCCAAGCGTAAGACGTAAGAAAAAATCTGAAGCTGCTAGAAAACGTAAATATAATTAATGTGCACTTGAAGGGAGTGCCGGTGGAAGGCTGAAGCTGTAACCGGCACTCCCTTTTTCAGTTCTGTAGAATGCTGGGGGAAATTTGAAACAGATCGCGCTCTTTCCTGCAAATTTATCAAGATAAAGTGCTAAAACTGTAAAATAATGAAACTTTTAATTGACATTCATGCATTTTGACAGTAAAATAAACAGGTAGACAATGGTGTCTGTCAGCGGGTGGATTGTCTGCCCGCTGTTTTTTTTGCAACGGCGGCGAGCCAAAGTCCGGGCTTTCCCGAGACCTTAGCGGCCGCTTACAATTCCGGAATGTGCCTTTTGGCAGTTCCGGTGATTGGGAAAACGGGGAATCCGGAGTTGCCGGAAAAACAGTGACACTACTTTATATTTTCAGGAGGTAATTGAGATGTCTTACGTTGATGAAGTAATTGATTTAGTCGTGAAGAAGAACCCGGCTGAGCCGGAATTCCATCAGGCAGTAAAAGAAGTGCTGGAATCTCTTCGCCCGGTGATCGAGGCAAATGAGGAGAAATACCGCAAAGAAGCTCTTCTTGAGAGACTGACAGAGCCTGAGAGACAGATTAAATTCCGTGTTCCGTGGGTTGACGACAACGGACAGGCTCATGTGAACACAGGATACCGCGTACAGTTCAACAGCGCGATCGGACCGTACAAGGGCGGCCTTCGCCTTCATCCGTCCGTAAACCTGGGTATCATTAAATTCCTTGGATTTGAGCAGGTTTTCAAAAACTCACTGACAGGTCTTCCGATTGGTGGAGGAAAAGGTGGTTCTGATTTTGATCCAAAGGGCAAATCAGACAGAGAGATTATGGCATTCTGCCAGAGTTTTATGACAGAGCTCTGCAAACATATCGGCGCAGACACAGACGTTCCGGCCGGGGATATCGGAACAGGAGCAAGAGAGATCGGATATATGTTCGGCCAGTATAAGAGAATCCGTGGCGTTTACGAAGGTGTTCTCACAGGAAAAGGACTTTCTTATGGCGGATCTCTTGCACGTACTGAGGCAACAGGATATGGACTTCTGTACTTCACGGACGAGATGATGAAACTCAACGGAATGGAGCTTGCAGGAAAGACAGTTGCGGTATCCGGTTCCGGAAACGTAGCCATCTATGCTACAGAGAAGGCGCAGGAGCTGGGCGCAAAGGTCGTTACAGTAAGCGATTCCAACGGATGGGTATATGATCCGGAAGGAATCGATGTTGCCGCTCTGAAAGAGATCAAGGAAGTAAACCGCGCAAGACTGACAGAGTACAAGAAATACCGCCCGAACTCAGAGTATCATGAGGGAAGAGGAGTATGGTCAGTGAAAGTTGACGTTGCTCTTCCGTGCGCGACGCAGAATGAGCTGCTTCTCGACGATGCGAAGATGCTTGTTGAGAACGGATGCAAAGTCGTAGCAGAGGGCGCAAATATGCCGACAACGATCGAGGCTACAGAGTATCTGCAGCAGAACGGCGTTCTGTTCGCACCTGGAAAGGCTGCAAATGCCGGCGGTGTTGCTACATCCGCACTGGAGATGTCACAGAACAGCGAGCGTCTGAGCTGGTCCTTCGAGGAAGTTGACGCAAAACTGAAAGACATCATGGTAAATATCTGCCACAACGCGGCTAACGCTGCTGAGAAGTACGGCTTCAAAGGCAACTACGTAGTAGGAGCAAACATTGCTGGATTCGAGAAAGTTGTTGACGCAATGGAAGCACAGGGAATTTGCTAATCGCGGATTTCCAAGATAATATAAGGTGATGAAAAGTCCTGTAAACCCGGTGTTTATGGGACTTTTCTTTATGCAGTGATAAGACAAAGAGATGTGAAATGTCTTGTGGAATAGGAGCCGGAGTTTCGGAAATACTTTTTTTTGAAGCAATGAGAGACACCAAACGTGCCTGACCGGATCTTATGCAGACATAAATCAGCCCGGCCCTGATGGCGTTACTGTTCACAACTTACCTGATGGCTGAAGGGATATTAAAAAAGTATGAAAATGATTGACAGATCCAGGAAAATCATTTATATTAGTTTTGGTAAAAGGGAGTAACTGGCACCCAAAAGGTGTTTGCGATATCGTCAGTACGATGGTGGATCCATCCGTATCGCGATTAAATGGTGAGACTTTTATTGCATAATAAGAAGAGTGCAATAAATGTCTCTTTTTTATTGCACGGGGAAAATGGAGGTCAGAGAAATGAAAAACTATTATCAGTTGTCTGCAGAAGAGACAATGAAAGAGCTTAACGGTTCTACTGAGCCTCTCACTGAAGAACAGGTGAAGGAGCACAGAGAAAAGTACGGACCGAATGAGCTGGTGGAGGGAAAGAAAAAGACAGTCCTCCAGATCTTTCTGGAACAGTATAAGGATTTTCTTGTTATTATCCTTATCATCGCGGCGATCGTATCCGGATTTATGGGAGATGCCGAGAGCGCGGTCGTCATCTTGATCGTTATCACGATGAATGCGATCCTCGGGACCGTTCAGACTGTGAAAGCAGAGCAGTCGCTGGCAAGTCTGAAGAAACTTTCCGGTCCGGAGGCAAAAGTGCTCAGAGGAGGAACTGTGGTACAGATCCCTTCCTCCGAAGTGACGGTGGGAGATACGGTCATGCTGGATGCGGGAGACTATATCCCGGCGGACGGCCGTATCATTGAATGTACCAGCCTGAAAGTGGACGAGAGCGCGCTGACCGGCGAGAGTCTTGGCGTCGAAAAGACGACAGATATCATTGATGCGGATGAAGTACCGCTTGGAGACCGGGTGAATATGGTCTACTCCGGAAGCTTTGTTACTTACGGACGCGGTTCCTTTGTCGTGACGGCGATCGGAATGGAGACTGAGGTAGGAAAGATCGCAAGCCTTCTCAAGACGACGTCGGAAAAGAGAACTCCGCTCCAGATCAATCTGGATCAGTTCGGACAGAAGCTTTCCATTCTGATCCTTGTTTTCTGCGCGATCCTTTTCGGAATCAGTATTTTCAGAGGCGATAATATCGGAGACGCCTTCCTCTTTGCTGTTGCGCTTGCCGTCGCGGCGATCCCGGAGGCGCTCAGTTCCATCGTTACGATCGTGCTTTCCTTCGGTACCCAGAAGATGGCGAAGGAACACGCGATCATGAGAAAGCTTCAGGCAGTGGAAGGTCTGGGAAGTGTGTCGATCATCTGTTCAGATAAAACAGGTACACTGACACAGAATAAGATGACGGTGGAAGACTACTATGTAGACGGTATGAGGATCAAGGCGGAGGACATTGATCTCAATGATCCGTCACAGAGCAGACTGCTTATCAGCAGCATCCTCTGCAATGATTCATCTAATACGGACGGAGTGGAGATCGGGGATCCGACTGAGACGGCACTTCTCAACCTGGCCACAAAGCTGGGGCTCAATCCGGATGACGTCAAGGCAAAATATCCGAGGGAGAGCGAGAATCCCTTTGACAGCGACAGAAAGCTCATGGCCACGAAGCATACAATGGAAGGCATTCCGACCATGGTAGTAAAGGGAGCGGTCGATGTGCTGCTTGACCGTATGGTCAGCATCCAGATCGGAAATGAAGTACGTCTTATCACTCCGGAGGACAGGAAACAGATCGAGGAGCAGAACCAGGAGTTCTCAAGATCCGGACTCCGTGTTCTTGCGTTTGCGTATAAAGTTGTATCCGATGAGCTGGAGCTCAGCCTGGAGGATGAGTATGATCTTATCTTCCTCGGCCTGATCGCAATGATGGATCCGCCGAGAGAGGAGTCTCAGGCCGCTGTGGCGGAATGTAAGCGCGCGGGAATCCGCCCGATCATGATCACCGGTGATCATAAGGTGACGGCGGCTGCTATCGCTAAGAGGATCGGAATCCTTCAGGATGAATCCGAAGCGTGTGAGGGCGCTGTGATCGAGAATATGTCAGATGAAGAACTGAAGGACTTTGTCGAGGGGATCTCTGTATATGCCCGCGTCTCACCGGAGCATAAGATCCGTATCGTAAGGGCATGGCAGGATAAAGGAAACATTGTTGCCATGACAGGAGACGGTGTAAACGATGCGCCGGCACTGAAACAGGCAGATATCGGAGTCGCGATGGGAATCACCGGAAGTGAGGTTTCCAAGGATGCGGCTGCTATGGTGCTCACAGATGACAACTTCGCTACCATTGTCAAGGCAGTGGAAAACGGACGTAATCTTTACAGAAATATCAAGAGCGCGATCCAGTTCCTTCTGTCAGGAAACTTCGGTGCGATCCTGGCAGTGCTGTATGCATCCATTACGGCGCTTCCGGTTCCCTTCGCACCGGTGCACCTGCTGTTCATCAACCTTCTGACGGACAGCCTTCCGGCTATTGCGCTCGGTCTGGAGCCGCACTCAAAAGAAGTGATGGATGAGAAGCCGAGACCGATGAACGAGTCTATCCTGACAAAAGATTTCCTTATCAAGATCGGAACAGAAGGGCTTTCCATCGGCGTTACCACAATGATTGCATTCCTGATCGGATATCACGGAGAAAATGAGCTGCTCGGCAGCACGATGGCATTTGCAACACTCTGCTCGGCAAGGCTGTTCCACGGATTTAACTGTAAGTCCGACAGACCGGTTGTATTTACGAAGAGAGTGATCGATAACAAATGGCTGATCGGCGCATTCCTTCTCGGAATGGTTCTGATCACATCTGTTGTGACGATTCCGGCGCTGCACAATATTTTCCAGGTTCAGGCGCTGACATTTACACAGCTGCTTACTGTATACGGACTTGCTGCAGTTAATATTCCGATCATCCAGATTCTGAAAGCGATCCGGATGGCATTGAGAAAAAGGAAGAAATAAAATAATGAGGGTGGGATCAGAGATCGGCAAAGGAGGAATGAAATGAAGCAGGTAGAGAAACCAAAGAAACCGCTGATCATATATTATCTGATCGCATTTATTGTACTGATACTTCTGAACTGGTTTGTATTTCCCATGTTTATGGGATCAAACGTGAGAGAAGTGGATTACGGGACGTTCCTGAACATGATCGAGGAACGGCAGGTCTCAAAAGTACAGCTTGAGGGTGACACGATCTATTTCATGGATAAGAGTGAGGAACCTCAGCAGTATGAAACAACAACGTTTGATGATCCGGAACTGGTGAACCGTTTGGAGGATGCGGGATGCGAGTTCGGCAGAGTGGCTCAGGAGCAGATGAACCCGATCCTGAGCATGCTCATCTCCATTGTCATCCCGGTCCTGATCTTCTGGGGGCTGGGGCAGCTGCTGACGAAGCAGATGATGAAGAAGATGGGAGGAGGAGCGGGCGGAAACCCGTTCATGCAGTTTGGAAAGAGCAACGCCAAGGTCTATGTGGAGTCAACAACCGGGATCACATTCAATGACGTGGCCGGGGAGGATGAAGCGAAAGAACTGCTGACCGAGATCGTGGATTTCCTTCATAATCCCGGGAAATATCAGGAGATCGGAGCTGTCTGCCCGAAGGGGGCCCTGCTTGTAGGGCCTCCCGGGACCGGAAAGACCCTCCTTGCCAAGGCGGTTGCAGGGGAGGCGGAGGTTCCCTTCTTCTCTATCTCCGGCTCTGAATTCGTGGAGATGTTTGTGGGAATGGGAGCGTCAAAAGTACGGGATTTGTTCAAACAGACAAATGAGAAGGCCCCATGTATTGTATTTATTGATGAGATCGATACCATCGGAAAGAAAAGGGACAGTCAGGGGTTCAGCGGAAACGATGAGAGAGAGCAGACACTGAACCAGCTTCTGACAGAGATGGACGGCTTTGACGCATCAAAAGGCGTTGTGATCCTTGCTGCGACGAATCGTCCGGACAGCCTGGACCCGGCCCTGTTGAGACCGGGACGTTTTGACCGGCGGATCCCGGTGGAACTTCCGGATCTGAAAGGAAGAGAAGAAATACTGAAGGTACATGCCCGGAAAGTAAAGCTTTCTGATAATGTGGACTTTAACGCCATCGCCCGGGCCGCATCCGGCGCGTCCGGCGCAGAGCTTGCCAATATGGTAAACGAGGCGGCGCTGCGGGCGGTCCGCGACAACCGAAAATATGTGACTCAGGAGGATCTGGAGGAGAGTATCGAGGTGGTCATCGCAGGCTACCAGAAGAAGAACAAGGTGCTCTCCACGAAGGAGAAACTGATCGTGTCCTACCACGAGATCGGCCATGCTCTTGTGGCGGCTCTGCAGACCAATTCCGCGCCGGTCACAAAGATCACGATCATACCCAGAACATCCGGCGCTCTCGGATACACCATGCAGGTGGATGAAGAGGAGAGAAACCTGATGTCCAGAGAAGAGATTGAAAACAAGATCGCAACGCTGACCGGCGGAAGATGCGCCGAGGAACTGATATTTGATTCTGTCACGACCGGGGCATCCAATGACATTGAGCAGGCGACAAAGCTGGCGAGAGCCATGATCACCAGGTTCGGCATGAGCGATAGGTTCGGCATGGTTGCCCTGGAGACCCAGGTCAATCCTTATCTGGGAGGGGACAGCAGCCTGAGCTGCTCGCCCGAGACGGCCTCCACGATCGACGATATGGTGGTCGACACAGTGAAGCAGGCCTATGACAAGGCGATGAATCTCCTGAGAGAGAACAAGGGAAAACTGCATGAGCTGGCGAAATACCTGTATGAGAAGGAGACGATCACAGGGGAGGAATTCATGTCTATCCTGAACAAAAAGGAAGATACAGAGGAGAAAAACTAAAGATTTTAAGAAGTCTCTGGGAAAGTTTCTCGAGCAAAAAGGGAAGGATGTTTATATGCCAAAGAGAAGAAGACGACAGGCTGTGGAAGAAAAGAGAGACAGAAGAATCCCGACGACGAGATACCGTCCGGACTATCGGAAGGGACTGACCTCCCAGCAGGTCCAGGAGCACCGGCTCCACGGATGGACCAACAGAGCAGTGGAGCCGCCGTCAAAGACTACCCGGGATATCGTAAAAGAAAATGTATTTACCTATTTTAACCTGATCTTTGCGGTCCTGGCAGTGCTGCTGTGCGTTGTTGGGTCTTTCCGGGATCTGACTTTTCTGCCCGTTATCATCGCGAATACTCTGATCGGGATTGTGCAGGAGGTGCGGGCAAAACAGGTTCTGGATAATCTGACTATGCTCAATGCCCCCAGAGCGACGGTGGTGAGGGATGGAAAGAAACATGTTGTAGACGCGGAGGATCTGGTAATCGATGATATTGTCATCTTCAAAGCAGGAAATCAGGTCTGTGCTGATGCGGAGGTGTGCGCGGGGGAGGTCCAGGTTAACGAGTCCCTCCTGACCGGAGAGGCGGACGAGATCACAAAGCGCAGGGGTGCAAAACTGATGTCCGGAAGTTTTATTGTATCCGGCCAGTGCCATGCCCGCCTGGACAGAGTGGGAGAGGACTCCTATATCTCAAAGCTGACTCTGCAGGCGAAAGAGATGCAGGAAGGAGAACAGTCAGAGATGATCCGTTCTCTGGACAAACTGGTGAAATGGGTTGGCGTGGCCATTATTCCCATCGGACTGGTCCTCTTTTCCCAGGCGTTTTTCTTTCAGCATGACGGGTTCCGCAGCAGTGTCACGTCCATGATCGCGGCAGTCATCGGAATGATCCCGGAAGGCCTTTATCTCCTTGCAAGCGTTGCGCTGGCGGTCAGCTCCGTGCGGCTTGCCCAGAAGAAGGTCCTGCTCCATGATATGAAATGCATCGAGACCCTTGCCCGGGTGGATGTGCTCTGTGTGGACAAGACGGGGACGATCACGGAGAACACCATGAAAGTGCAGGGGCTGATCCCGACAGAGGAGTATGATCCCGAAGAGATGGAGCCTCTTGATGTGCTGGTCAGCGACTTTGCGGCGGCAATGACGAGAGATAACATCACCATGGCTGCGATCAAGGAGCATTTTACAAAAGCAAGTGGCAAGAAACCGCTTTCGAAGACTGGATTTTCTTCTGCAACAAAATACAGCAGCGTCACATTTGACGATGAGTCCTATGTTCTGGGCGCGCCGGAGTTTGTTCTGAAGGAAAAATATGAGGATCACGCGGAAACCATCACAGAACATGCTTCAACAGGCGCCCGTGTGCTTGTGTTCGGAACCTATGACGGTGAGATCGACGGCAGTCCGCTGAAGGAGGCGGTAACACCCCTTGCTTATATCCTTCTGGCGAATCCGATCAGAGAGGCAGCCAAAGAGACATTCGCATATTTTGCAGAACAGGGTGTGGAAGTGAAAGTGATCTCCGGGGACAACCCGGTAACTGTATCCAGAGTTGCAAAGCAGGCGGGAATTAAGAACGCAGAAAAATACGTGGATGCCTCTGAACTGGAAACGCCGGGGCAGATGCAGAAAGCTCTGCTCAATAATACTGTATTTGGACGGGTCACGCCAAACCAGAAGAGAGAATTTGTACAGATATTAAAGAGCGCGGGCCGGACCGTTGCAATGACCGGAGACGGAGTCAACGATGTACTGGCGCTCAAGGATGCAGACTGCAGTATCGCCATGGCATCGGGAAGCGAGGCGGCGGCGCAGGCGTCTCAGCTTGTGCTCTTGGAATCGGATTTTTCACGTATGCCTGAGGTCGTGCTCGAAGGGAGACGGGTGGTGAACAATATCCAGCGTTCTGCCAGCCTGTTCCTGGTGAAGAATATCTTCTCATTTCTGCTGAGTCTGATCTCGCTGGTGTTTATGTTCTCTTATCCGCTGGAACCGTCACAGATCTCACTGATCAGCATGTTTACCATCGGAATTCCGGCATTTTTCCTGGCGCTGGAGCCGAACAAGAATATTATCAAGGGCCACTTCCTGACTAATGTATTCCTCAAGGCGCTTCCGGCCGCGATCACCGACGCGGCAGTGGTGGCGGCAATGGTCATCTTCGGACGGACATTCGGTGTGGATTCCGTAGATATTTCCACGGCAGCGACTATGCTGCTGGCGATCGTAGGGTTCATGATTCTCTATAAGATCAGCGCGCCTATGAACAAGATCCGCGCAGGGATTCTGGGAGGCTGTATTGTAGGGCTTCTGTTCTGCAGCATCTTCCTGAATGATCTCTTTGCGATTACAGGGATGACTACGGAGTGCGTGATGCTTTTCGTTGTATTTGCCATTGCCACAGAGCCGGTACTACGTTATCTGACACTCCTCGTCGGGAAGACACGTGGACTGTATAAGAAGCTCAGAGGCAGGACAAAGGAGCTGGGGAAAATAATCTAGCTTCATTTTTGAAAAAAGAAAGAGGAGAGAGAAGGGAAATTTTAAGAAATTGTCCCTTCTCTTTTTTTAGAGTGTATGATAGTATTAGTACAGTGAGAGAGTGCTCACGATATACATTCGGCGAGGGAGTGAGAAAAGATTATGAAACTGGAAGTGAGAGACTTAAGAAAAAGCTTTGGGGAAAAAGAAGTGCTCCACGGAATCTCTTTTTCTATAGAGAGCGGGAAAGCGCTGGGGCTTCTCGGGCGAAACGGGGCTGGAAAAACGACAACGATTCGTATTCTGATGGATGTCTTTCACGCCAACTCTGGGACGATCACCGTAGATGGCAGACCTTTTCATCCGAAGCAGTTTCGGATCGGCTATCTTCCGGAAGAGCGGGGGCTTTATCCGAAGAAAGGAGTAGAGGAGCAGCTCATGTATTTGGCACAGCTTCGCGGGAGCAGCCGCGCGGATGCGAAACAGCAGACGATGCGCTGGCTGAAGAGACTGGGCGTGGAAGAGTATGCGCAGAGAAAGCTGGAGACACTGTCTAAAGGAAATCAGCAGAAAGTGCAGCTGGCACAGACCCTGGTCTGCGATCCGGATCTGGTGATACTGGATGAGCCGTTCAGCGGCCTGGATCCGGTCAATTCCCAGATCCTGAAAGATGTGATCCAAGAACAGATCGAGGCCGGGAAGTTAGTGATATTTTCAAGTCACCAGATGAGCTATGTGGAGGAATTCTGCGAGGATATCGTACTTATCAACCGTGGAGAGATCGTGCTGTCAGGAGCACTGAGCCAGATCAAAAAAACATATGGAAAGAACCGGCTGATCATCGGAATGGGAGAGAGCTGTCAGGATCCGGGACAGGCATTGACAGATTATATGGGAGAACTGATCCGGGTCGTCGGCAGACGGAAAGAGCAGGTTATCGTGGAGCTGAAAGCGGACTGTACCAGAGAGCTCCTTCTAAGAGAACTTCTGGAGAGAGAACTGGTCCCGGAAGAGTTTGGAAATTACGAGCCGTCGCTGACGGAGATTTTTGTAGAGAAGGCAGGTGATCAGTCATGAGACAGTTTTTGACCGTATTAAAATTTGAACTGGGGAATTATTTTAAAAATAAAAGTTTCCTTTTGACCACTATTGTACTGATGGTACTGGCAGTGGGGATCATCGCGGTTCCGGGGCTGATCTTCGGGTCCAGAGGGAAGACAGAGAAAAGTGCGGAACAGGCGGTTGAGATGTCGGAGGAACAGGCTGGGCAGTGGGAAGAGGTACCGCAGGATAAGGGAGAACAGGAAAAATATGCTCTGTATGATGTGAATGGGAGTATCCCGGATCTTTCTGCCTTTGCCTCAGCAATGGGACAGAATGCCGAGTGGCTTATGTGTGGAAATGAAAATGAAGTGGAGGAAATTGTAAACAGCGGGGAGGCAGAAGCAGGGTTTATCGTGGAAGATCTTCTTCATTATACTTATGTAGTGGAGGACCGTTCCACATATGATACGCTCCAGGATACATTTTCTCAGGCCGCTGCGATGACATATCGGACGAAGGTTCTGGAAGAGAAGGGTCTGGATCCGTCAGAGATCGAGGCGCTTTATCAGACCCAGCCGGAGAGTGAGACACGGATCCTCGGGAAAGACAGTGCAGGAAGCTACGCTTATACTTACATGCTCATCATGGTCCTGTATTTCCTTCTGATCTTCTATGGACAGATGATCGCGACTTCCGTCACCTCGGAGAAGAGCAACCGGGCGATCGAGATCCTTGTCACCAGTCTTGACAGCAACAGCCTGATCTTTGGAAAGGTCCTTGCCGGGGCGATCGCGGGTCTGATCCAGTGCGTTCTGATCCTTGGAAGTGCTGTGGGAGCATACCAGATCTTCCAGGACGGCTGGGGAGGACTTCTGGATAATGTGTTTGACATTCCGGTTCCGGTTTGGGCGGCATTTGCCGTGTTTGGCATGATGGGATATCTTCTCTACGCATTCTGCTTTGGGATGCTGGGGGCACTGGTGTCGAAGACAGAAGATATCAGCAAGGCGTCTGCGCCGGTGATCATGCTCTATATCATTTCATTTTTTATAGCAATCTTCGGACTCAATGACAGCAACGGTATTCTGGTGCGCGTGGCGTCCTTTATCCCGTTTACTTCCAGCAATGGGATGCTGATCCGGGTTGCCATGGGAAGTGTGGAGATGTGGGAAGTCATCGTGTCGGGAGCGCTGCTCGCTGCATTCTGTGTGGGGGCAGGAATCCTCGCGGCAAAGATCTTCCGCTTCGGGACACTGATGTACGGCAATCCGATCAAGTTCACAACTGCGCTGAAGAAGATACGGGAAAAATAAGCATACAAAAAATTATAAATAAAGCGGAAGATAATTTAACCGGATGAAAGCGGATAAAAAGAGGAAGAATATCTTAATATATGCGGAAAATTCAGGGGATCTCGAAATATTGGGAAGTTCCGTAGAAAGAAGGAAATAACATGCGCCGAAAAATGTATCCAAAGGATATCATGCTGGTCCTTGCAGCCACTTTTTTTTATATGTCAAGCCCCATGCTGGTAACGCCTCTGATCACAGGATTTGCAGAGAGCATCGGAGCGACGGCGGCGGTAATGGGATTTGTGGGAGGCCTGATGAATCTGGTCTCTTTGTTCTGCAGACCGCTGGCGGGAAATCTGGCCGACAGGCTCAGCAAATATAAGGTCTCTTTTATCGGCGCGGTGTTCATGACAGCTGCATATGTGGGATATATCTTTGCGCCAGATGAAGCGTTCCTTGTGGTTTCACGGATCATAAACGGATTTGGTTTTGCATGCTGCTCTGTGTGCATGTCCACCTGGATGTCCAATATGCTGCCGGTGGAAAAAGTGGGATCAGGAATGGGCGTATACGGGACCATGAACGCCCTGGGGATGGCTCTGGCACCTGCCATCGGAGTCAGCGTCTATCAGAAATTCGGATACAGGACCGCCTTTGTCATTGCGCTGGTATTCTCTGTCGCGATCATGATTGTGATCCAGTTTATCGGAGATAAGGGGGAACCGGAAGAAACTCTGACAGAGGAGAAAAAGCATTTTGAACTGATCGATGTAAGAGTCATCCCGATCTCATTTATCATCATGCTTTTTGCCATTCCCTACTGTGCGACACAGTCCTTTCTCGTGACCTATGCGGAAGTGCGGGAACTTACTGTAACCGTCAGTATGTTTTTCCCCTTCTATGCGGCAGTCCTGATCATACTGCGGCTGACGCTGAGAAATCTGTTTGACAAGCTGCCCTTTGGCGTGTTTCTCGGAGCAGGCTGTGGCTGTGAGCTGATCGCGGTCCTGCTGCTCGCTGTAATGCAGAATAATTTGATGATGTTCCTTGCCGCAGCTTTTCTTGCAGGAGGATATGGGATCATGAGTTCTGTGTGCCAGTCCACGGCTATCCTGCTTGCCGGGAAAGAAAAAAGAGGGCTTGCAAACAGCACGTATTATATCGGACTTGATCTGGGAATGACGCTGGGGCCCATGATCGGCGGGGCGCTGTACGGAGGACTCGACATCAGGCTGTTCTATCCGGTGCTGATGGTGACCATGCCGCTGGCTCTGGTGGTGTATTTTGCGGCAATGAGAAACAGGCAGAGGAACTGAAGATGACTTGAACTTGAAAGTGAAAGAAAGTGAACTTATGGATAAGATGAAAACACTGAAAACCTATTTTGGCTACGACACCTTCCGTCTGGGACAGGAGGAGATCATTGATCAGATCCTTTCCGGTCGGGATGTCCTCGCGGTCATGCCTACCGGTGCGGGAAAGTCTCTTTGCTATCAGCTTCCCGCCCTTTTGATGCCGGGGATCACTGTGGTGGTATCTCCTCTGATCTCGCTGATGATGGATCAGGTCAAGGCGCTCAACGAAGCGGGAGTGCATGCGGCATATATCAACAGTTCGCTGACAGAATCTCAGACTGCAAAGGCACTGGAACTGGCGGCGTCAGGCAGATACAAGATCATCTATGTGGCTCCGGAACGGCTGGAAACGCCCCGGTTCCTTGATTTTGCCTGCCATGCGGAAATCTCCATGGTCACTGTGGACGAGGCACACTGTATCTCTCAGTGGGGACAGGATTTCCGGCCCAGCTATACGAGGATCCTTTCTTTTATCCGGTGTCTTCCGGTGCGCCCGGTCATCTCTGCGTTCACGGCGACGGCGACAGAGCGGGTCAGGGAGGATATTCTTGCTTCGCTGGATCTGGAGAAGCCTTTTGAGACGGTGACAGGGTTTGACCGTGAGAATCTATACTTTGAGGTGCAGAGGGCGCGGGATAAAAAAGCCCGGGTACATAAATATGTGGAGGATCACAGAGAGGACAGCGGGATCATCTACTGCGCCACAAGAAAAGGCGTGGATGAACTGTACCTGTATCTGGAAAATGCAGGAATTTCTGCGGGGAGATATCATGCTGGCATGAGCGCTGACGCGAGAAAGAAAAGTCAGGAAGATTTCATCTACGACCGGATCAGGGTGATGGTCGCAACCAATGCGTTTGGCATGGGGATCGATAAGTCAAATGTGCGTTATGTACTCCATTTTAATATGCCTCAGAGCATGGAGAACTACTATCAGGAGGCGGGAAGAGCGGGCCGCGACGGGGAGCCTGCGGAGTGTATCCTCTACTATTCGCCGCAGGATACAGTGATCAACAGGATGCTTCTGGAAAGCAAGGAGAGCTATCGGGAATATGCTGAGGAAGAACTGCGGTTGATCCGTACACAGGATATGGAACGTCTTCGCAAGATGGAAAAATACTGTACGACTACGAAATGCCTGAGAAATTGTATCCTTATCTATTTCGGAGAACGGGCGGAGGAACGCTGCGGGAATTGCTCCAACTGTCTGGAAGAATTTGAAGAGACGGATGTGTCGGATGCCGCGGCGGATGTGGTCCGCTGCATCCGCTTCTGCGGACAGCGGTACGGAGTAAATATGATCGCGGGAACACTGCTGGGAGAGAATACGGCGAAGATCCGAAACAGCCGGATGGATCAGAATCCTGCCTATGGAAGCCAGAGTAAACTGAGCCGGGAAATGATCAGAGAAGTGATCCGGAACATGCTGGAACAGGGTTATCTCAGACAGACGACGGACCGTTATGCAGTCCTGAAACTGACGGAGAGATCGGAGGAACTTCTGGAAGGAGAAAGAGAGTTTCTCATACGATATAAAAAAGAAGAGAAACAGGAGAGTATCGGAAAGAGCAAGGGCAGGTCAGGAAGGAAGCAGGAGCAGAACGCGGAACTGACGGAGAAGGGGAAGGAACTCTTTGAGGAACTACGCGCACTCCGGATGCAGCTGGCGAAGAAGCGGTCTGTTCCGCCTTACATGGTCGCCTCAGACCGGACGCTGCGGGATATGTGTATCCGTCTTCCTCTGACAAGAGAGGAGATGCTGGAAGTCAACGGGATGGGAGAAAAGAAGGTAAAACAATACGGGGAACAGTTCCTTGAGAAGATTAGAAATGCGACCGGAAAGGAAAGTGAGAGATGAATCTGAAAAAACTGAATCGGGATGAGATCAAATATATTGCCATGATGACCATGCTCCTGAATCATATCGCGAATATCTTTCTTGAGCCCGGAACGTTTGTTTTTACAATCCTGGTGGATATCGGATATTTTACAGCGCCGGTGATGTGCTGGTTCCTTGTGGAGGGATACCACTATACACGCTCAAAGAAACGGTATGCGGCAAGACTTGCAGTTTTTGCTCTGCTCTCAGAGATCCCATTCTGTCTCGCTTTTTCAGAGGTGTACAATGGCGTGGAGAGCATTTCCTTCTGCGGGATGAACATGATGTTCACGCTGCTGCTCTGTTTCGGCGTTCTGGCTGTGCGTGAGCATGTGCAGGAGGAAGGACTGAAACTCGCTCTCTATCTTTTCCTTTTCATCCTGTCCATGATTTCAGACTGGGCTATTCTGGCTCCAATGTTTACGCTTCTGTTTGCCGGGAGCAGAGGAGATGAGAGAAGAACAAAAAAGTCCTTCCTCATCGGTGCCGGAGCGTTTGCTCTGATGAACTTCTATCCGGCAGCTTCTCCGGGATCGCTTCTGTACAGTCTGATCTATGCCTTCCTTTCCTGCTGCGGGATCCTTCTGGCAGGGATCGCAGTGGTATGTCTGTACAATGGAAAAAGGGCGGAGAAGGGCAGAACGTTTTTTAAATGGTTCTTCTATCTGTTCTATCCGGTGCATCTGCTGATCCTTGGGATCATACGGATCTTCTGCTGAGAAGGAACTCTTTCGCATTATACTGAAGAACGTGGGAAAAGAATATTATCCAGAAAAGGAGGATCCCTGAATGAAGTTTTTTCACCTCTCAGACCTTCATATCGGTCTGAAGCTTATCAACCGTGATCTCAGAGAAGATCAGGAATATATTCTGCACCAGATCACAGAGTTTGCGGTCCGGGAGCAGCCCGACGCGGTGGTCGTGGCAGGCGACCTCTATGACAAGGCGATCCCGTCCGCGGAGGCAGTAGAAGTGTTTGACCGCTTTATTGCCGGACTGTCGGAGAACCTGTCGGATGCTTCTGTGATGCTGATCAGCGGAAATCATGACAGCGGTCCCAGGGTCAACTGTTTCCGCAGCGTACTCTCCCGACAGAATGTGCATATGATTGGAATGCCTCCTGGAAGCGGGGAGGAGTTTATTGAAAAAGTGACGTTAAGAGATAAATACGGGAATGTCAATTTCTACCTGCTGCCCTTTGTCAAACCCTCCATGGTCAAGCAGATCGTGGGAACGGACGAAAACGGGAACAACCTGTCTTATGACGAGACGCTCCGCCGCTTGATCGAGAGGGAAAAGATAAATGAAGCAGAGAGAAATGTCCTGGTAAGCCATCAGTTTTACCTTCCGGCGGGCAAAAACGCGGATGAGGTGGACAGGATGGACTCTGAGATCCGGACCGTCGGAAACATCGATGCAGTATCAGTGGATATTCTTAAGAAGTTTGATTATGCCGCTCTGGGACATATCCATAAGCCGATGAAAGTGGGAAGTGAATTCATACGCTACTGCGGCACACCTCTTGCCTGCTCTGTCAGTGAGGCAGGACAGCAGAAAGGCATTATCATGGTGGAAATGGGCGAAAAGGGAGATGTGAAGACAACTGTGCTCCCGCTGGAACCGCTGCGGCAGGTGCGGGTGATACGGGGAGAACTGGAGGAAGTGCTCCGACAGACATGTCAGGACTATGTGACTGTGATCCTGACAGACCGGGCAGACCTGGACATCCTCGATATGCAGGACAGGATCCGCAGCGCCTTCCCGTACCTGCTGGAGATCCGCAGAGAAAACCAGAGAAAAGCGGAGTATGAAAGAAAAACAGTCTCCGAGAGAGAACTGGATCCTTTCGAACTGTGCTGCACATTTTTAAAGGATGCGGATGAGGAGGAAAAAAAGATCCTTCAGGATGTGATCAATACAGTACAGGAGGCAGAACAGAGATGAGACCGTTAAGACTTACCATGCAGGCGTTCGGTTCCTACGGGAAACGGACCGTTATCGATTTTGAAGAAACGAATCAGAACCTGTTCCTGATCACCGGAGATACAGGCGCGGGAAAGACGACCATCTTTGACTCCATCGTGTTCGCCCTCTACGGGGAGGCCAGCTCCAGTGCGAACCGAAAAGACGGGACAGAACTGCAGAGCCAGTTTGTGGAGACCAGTGTAGAACCTTTCGTAGAGCTGACATTTTCTGAGGTGAGAGGAGACAGCCGGGAGGAATATACAGTCAGGCGCATTCCCCGTCATGTCCGTCCATTAAAGCGCGGGACAGGGTTGAAGGAAGAGAGCGAATCTGTTGCATTGACCATGCCGGACGGAACAGAGTACCCTCAGAAAGAGACGGACAGAAAGCTGGAAGAGATCGTCGGGCTGACCAAGGAGCAGTTCATGCAGGTCGCGATGATCGCACAGGGGGAGTTCATGGAACTGCTCAGGGCAAAGTCAGATGAAAAAAAGGTGATCTTCCGAAAGCTGTTCCACACAGAGCTTTACAGCCAGATCGTGGACGAGCTGGGAAGAAGGAGAAAAGAAAAACAGCAGGAAATGGGAAAGATCCGGACTGTATGCCAGACCGAGGCTGCCCATGTGAAAGTACCGGAGGAAACAGTAATGGCCATGCCGGAAGAGGAGGAAACTCTGACGGCAGAACTCAGTGCGCTGAAGAAACGCATTCTGGAATCTGACCGCCTTTCTGTAGTGGACATGGAACAGCTCCTTGAGAAACTGAAGGATCTCTGCAGGATACTGGAAAAGCGGGAAAAGACCGCGGCGGAGCAGTATGAAAAGGCTCAGCAGGAGGCACTGAAGAAAAGAGATGAATACAACAGTGCCCGGGAACTGCTGCGCCGGTTTGATGAACTGGAACAGGCGGGGAAAGAGCTGGAGATATGTGCCTCGGAAGAGGGCAGGATAGAAGAATTGAACAGGCTGGCCGGTCAGATCACAGGTGCTTACGAAATCCGGGCGCTCTGGCAGAGATACCGTGATGCCGGAAAGACCATTGATGATACAGAAAAGAGTCTTGCAGAAAAGAAGAAACTTCTTCCGGACCTGATAAAGGCACATGAAACAGCGACAGAGCAGGAAAAAGAAAAGAAGAAGCTTCTAGATCAGGAGACAGAGTCTTTTACAAAGGTTTCTGAGCGTGTGGAGAAGGCACTGGATATCCTGAGAAAGATCCAGACGGTTCAGAAAGACGTCGCAGAGAAGGAACAGTCGGCTGAACAGTCGGAGCGAGAGGCGGAGAATGCCAGAATAAAGCTGGAAACTCTGGAGAAGAAGGAAAAAGAGCAGAGACAGCAGTCCGAAATACTGGCACAGTCAGAGGTACTCCTTACGGAGTGGAAGGTGAAATGCGGGAAGGCTGAAGAGATCGACTCGGAACTCAAAGAGATTGAAAAGCTTCTGAATGAGACTGCAGGTCAGTGGAAAAAAACGGAGAAAGCATGGAGGGAGTATGCCAGGGCAAGCGAGGAATATGAGCGAAAGAACACAGAGTACGAGAGACTGAGAAAAATTTTCCTCAACACGCAGGCAGGGTTCCTTGCGAAGGAACAGCTCCGGCAGGGAGAACCCTGTCCTGTCTGCGGCTCCCTGGATCATCCTCATCCGGCTCAGCTTCAGGAGGATCATCAGAATCTGAGCAGGGAGATGCTGGATGAAATGAGCGGAGAAGTAAATGCCCTGCGGGATATCCAGGAGCGCAGGGCGTCGGAATCTCAGGCGTCAGCAGCACTGTATAAGGAAAAGGAAAGCAATCTTTCTTTGAAGATGGATGATCTGCGAAAGAAAATAGATGAAGTCCTTCCTGTTTTTGACGAAAATGAGGAAAAGAACGAGAGGATATCAAACCAGGAAACGGTAGTTGAAAAGCAGGATGGAATTTCACGATGGGATGAGGAAAAGCTACTGTGGAAGAATGAGCTGACAGTATGGAGGGACAGGCTGTACTCTTGGAAAGGCGCCCTGAAGACGGAAGGAAGGAAACTTCAGGAAGATGTCCGAAATCTGGAAAGGATCCGTAAATTTCTTCAGGACGTCGAAGAGGAGAAAGAAAGGTTGAAACGGCATTCTGACGAAGCCGCCTCTGCATCTGCCCTGGCAAAAGAAACGCTTGCGGCAGGAAGAGCGCAACTGAAGTCTCTGTATGAGACCCGCGATTACGGAACGGCGGAAGAAGCGAACGCGGTGCTCCGTGATGCAAGGAATGAGAAACAGAAGAGGGAAAAGGCATACGAGGATGCCAGAGCTGCAGAGCAGAAGACAAGATCCGCAAAAGAGAATGCAGAGACTCTGATCCGTCGGTACCTTCAGGAACTGCCGGGACAGAAGGAAGAACGTGAGCGAAGAAGAAAAGCGTATGAGCAGATCATGGAGGAAAAAGATCTGGCGGAAACGGAGTGGACGGTACTGACAGAACGATATCAGCGAAACGATCCGGAACTCATTCAGAAAAAAGTGGACGCACACGGCAAAAAGAAAGCGGCAGCCGAGAGTCTGTACAATGCGGCGCAAAAAGCGATAGACGGACGGGAAAAACCGGTACTGGAAGATCTGGAACTTGAGAAGACGTCAGCAGAAAAACGGGCAGATGAAACTTTGAAAGAACTGGAGGAAATAAGAGGATATTACAGGGAGAACAAACGAGTATATCAGGCTCTGGATCCTGTTATGGAAACCCGCGGAAGGATCATGGAGGAGCACAGGAGACTGGATGATCTTTATAATCTTCTGGGAGGAAAGGTGTCCGGCGGCAGGATGGATATCGAGACATTTGTCCAGCGCTATTACCTGGAACGGATCCTGTATGCAGCCAACCTTCGGTTTCAGGAAATGTCCGCCGGTCAGTTCGAACTCCGGATGAAAGATATTGACAAGGCAGGCGTCGGAAAGAACAGGGGACTTGATCTTATGGTGTATTCCACTGTGACCGGAAAAGAGAGGGAGGTCCGCACGCTGTCCGGGGGAGAGTCCTTTATGGCTGCACTGTCGCTCGCCCTGGGAATGGCGGATCAGATCCAGGAGAGTGCGGCTTCGGTAAATCTGGATATCATGTTCATCGACGAAGGGTTCGGTTCACTGGATGATCATTCCAGAGATAAGGCGGTCCGGGTCCTCCAGGATATGGCGAACGGCTCAAAGATGATCGGGATCATATCTCATGTGACCGAGTTGAAGCAGGAGATCGAGGATCAACTGATCGTGATGAAGGATGAGGACGGAAGTCATGTCCGGTGGCAGATTAGTTGATGTTTCGGAATTTTTTTGTGGGTGTTTCTGGCCTGCACAGAGTTGTCACAAATCTGTGAATGGGGTATACTTTGCTTTAGAGAAAAGAAACAGGTTTATGGAGAAAATAGAATGAAAAAATTAGGAATTCTTGGAGGTATGGGACCAGAATCAACGATATTGTATTACAAAGAAATTGTAAAAGAATTCAGTCAAAGAGATCCGAACGGATACTTTCCTGCCCTGTCAATAGAAACAGTGAATATGTATGAAATGCTTGGTTATTGCAGAAGTGGAGAGTATGGAAAATTAGCAGAATATTTATTAAAGGGAATCAACAATCTCGAACAGAGTGGGACGGATTTCATTATTTTGGCATCAAATACTCCGCATGTCGTATTTGAACAACTTGAGGAACATTCAAATGTACCATTGCTTAGCATTATAGATCCAACATTTTATGCAATTCAGAGGAAAGGATATACAAAGATTGCGTGGCTGGGAACAGGATTTACTATGGAACAGCCTTTCTTCAGAAAGAAATTTAACGAAAATGGAATTAATGTGATTGTTCCGAATAAACGAGAAAGAAGTATTATTGATAAGATAATAGCAAGTGAACTGGAATTTGGAATTGTTAATCCTGAGTCAAAGAGAAAGGTGGATGAAATTATTCGTCGTCTGATGAGTGAGGAAAATATCGAGGCTGTTGTTATGGGATGCACGGAACTACCATTAATGTTTGCAGATGATGAACTGTCGGTTCCTGTTTTTGATACAATGAAGTATCATATTGCCGGAATCGTAGACAAGATGTTTGAAGAATAGTGATGTTTTACGTACAGCGTTTCCAAAAGAAATATTCAAAAAGTGCGATTCGTTTTCTCAAACAGTGTCTCCCAGAATCCGGAAGAACACTGGATTTAGATGGACGGCATAAAATATATGGTGATATTGATCGGTATTTCGAATGTTTCTGGCTTCTTTTTGACAAGAAAATGATAGTAGGTACAGTAGCACTGAAAAAAATCGATAATACTCGATGTGAATTAAAGGCCTTATACTTATTAGAATTATACTTATTAGAAAATTTTCAGGAAATGGGGCTGGGGAGGATGCTTCTGGAAACTTCGATAAATGAAGCGAAGAAACAGGGGTATTGCGAGTTGTTTTTTGATACACTGTCAACGAGCGAGAAAGCAATCAGACTGTATAAAAAGGCAGGATTTATAATGACAGAACGATATAATGAAAACGAATTTGCAGATGTGTTTATGGTCCTAAAGCTGAAACAAAATGGAAAGGATGCTGACCGTCTATGAATGAGGAAAAATGGGACAGGCTGCTGCATATCAGGACGACAGGCAGAGATGACTCTCACTCAGACCAGTACAGATATCCTTATGAACCGACACCTTACACCGTTCTGGAACGGCTTGCAAATTCCGGATATATTCGGAAAGGGAATACGCTGCTGGATTATGGCTGCGGGAAAGGACGGGTAGATTTTTTTCTGTCCTGGCAGACCAGATGCCGTTCCATTGGAGTCGAGTATGACGAACGGATTTATGAAAAGGCACTGGAAAATCAGAAGACGGCGGTCTCTTCCGGAAGAACGGTTTTTAAGGCTGAAAATGCAGAGCAGTTCGCGGTGCCTGTTGAAGTAGACCGGATTTATTTTTTTAATCCATTTTCTGTTGAGATTCTTCAGAAAGTGATCAGCCGGATCCGGGAGTCGTATTATGAAGTACCGCGGGAAATCCTCATGTTTTTTTATTATCCGTCGGATGAATACATCTCTTTTCTGATGACAGTGGATGAGCTGATATTTGCAGATGAGCTCGACTGCACAGACCTGTTCGACGGTAAGGATAAAAGAGAGAGGATTATGATATTTAGATTGGAAGGAATGTAAGAATGAGCAAAGTCAGGATCATAAAAAAGAATGATGAATATACTTCTGAATATGAAGTCGGAGATATTTTTGAAATCGAGGGGACATGGTATGGCGGCGTACATATTACGGGGAAATCCGGAGTGCCGGTGTCGCTGGATAAAGAAGAGTATGCTGAGCTGGATACAGAGCCGTCTCCTGAACCAGAGACAGATGAAGATGCAGACAACACTGTGCAGAGGGATATCCGTGTCGGGGATATCGTACGTCATTTTAAAATGGAGTGGGTCTCACAGGAAACGTCGGAGTATCTGTATAAAGTGATCGCCTTTGCACAGCACACGGAAACCGGGGAAAAGCTGGTCATCTATCAGGCGATGTATGCGCCTTTTAAGATCTGCGCCAGGCCTTACGCCATGTTTATGAGTGAGGTGGACAGAGAAAAATATCCGGATATCAGGCAGAAATACCGGTTTGAGAAGGTTGAGGTGTAAGAAAGATGGCATCGGAAAAAACAGATGAACTGTACAGACTCCTTCTGAGCAAGGGATACCCGAAGGAGTTCTGTGCAGAGATCGCATATAAAAATATGAATACGGATTACACTGCCACCAGGATGCTGGGGTACCTGTACCGTGTGACAGACCCAAGGATTGAAGATCTGGTGGACGAGATGCTGGCAATCCTGAGCGACAGGGATGCGATCATACAGAAAAAAGAGATGGAACATGCTCAGTCCGTACTCAATGATATCTACGAAAACGGCCTGTAAGAACTTTATGGCATGACTATTTCTTCGATCGCATCTGCGGTCAGCCGGATCTGTTCCTCGTTGGAAATCTCCGGAGTTCCGTCTCCGTCCTGAGGACCGTAGCATCCGAAATAAGCGTGACATCCTCCCGGAATGATGATCTCTGTGAAATCTTCCGGGAGATTTTTTCTGTATTTTTCGTAGGAATCCATTTTCAGGACGCCGTCTTCGGAACCGTAGACAGACAGGACGTCCAGACCGCTCTGGCTCAGATCTTCCGTGGAATAGGACGCCAGGAGGATAAGTCCGTCATATTCTTCTGTATGACTGCCAAGATAGGAGGCGGCCATGGATCCGCCAAGAGAATGACCAGCCAGATACCATTTCGTGATATCAGGATACTGCTCCCGGATCCCGTCGGCTGCATTGATATCAAATACAGCGAGATTCCCGGGCATATGCACAAGGACACAGAGAATCCCCCGCTGCGCACAGGCTTCCATCAGCGGGGCATAGGCTTCGTACAGGACCTTTCCTCCCGGATAGAAGATCAGTCCGGCGGAGAGATCAGCGGAAGGATTTTCAGGTGTAAAGATGATCTGACCGTTATCAGATCTGGAGACGCTGACCCCATTTTCAGGGTCAGTGATCGCTTCTATGGCAGAGTTTTCTGCATGGTAATAATCACCCAGGTATATTCCGCATCCAACTCCGGCAATAAGCAGGACTGCGGCGATCAGGATAAGTAGTTTCTTCCATAATTTCATTTTATGTTTCTGTTTCAATATATCACCCCGTTTTTATTGATCAGCTTTACTATTATATAGCGGATAAAAGAAAAGAACAATAGATTTTCAAAGGTGGTATCTATATCGGACACCTGAAAAAGTACCTTATTATCAGAACATGAACACGGAAATTCTGATGAGAAGGAGAGAACGATATGAAAGGATATAATACAGAGAACGGATATATGGGATATGTTGACGGAGATTACAGGCTTTTTGCGAGTGAGTCTGATTACAGAGAATATCTGGAGGATTAAGATATAAAGTGTACAATAATTTCCCCACCTGTGATATAATGACCATACGATGTGCAAAGCAGACCGACAGATACGGTCTGTTTTGCGGTGCAGATGCAGAGGCTATACCGTACAATCGGTCACACAAGGAAAAGGAACAGATACTATGCCAAAGGGAACAAACCAGAAATTCAAACTATACTGTCTCGCTCGGATCATGCTTGAGGAAACGGACGACGATCACTACATTACAATGCCGGAGATCCGTTCCGCCCTGGAAAAGTATGAGATCACCGCAGACCGCAAGAGCATTTATAACGACCTGAGGGATCTGGAGGCCCTGGGAATCGAAGTGGAAGGTGAACCGGTGGGAAACCGATATCATTATCATGTTGTGGACCGGCCCTTTGAACTGCCGGAACTGAAGCTTCTGGTGGACGCAATCCAGTCCTCCAGATTTATTACAGAGAGAAAGTCAAATACGCTGATCCGGAAACTGGAAAAGCTGGTCAGCAGATATGAGGCGATGAAACTGCAGCGTCAGGTTTATGTGTCCGGAAGGATCAAGACAATGAATGAAAGCATCTATTACACAGTAGATGCAATTCATAATGCCATTTCGGAGAATAAGAAGATCCGGTTCCAGTACTTTCAGTGGAATGTGAAGAAAGAACCGGAACTGCGGCATAACGGAGCCTATTATCACATCAGCCCGTGGGGTCTGGCCTGGGATGACGCAAATTATTATCTTGTGGGATATGATTCTGAGGCGGAACAGATCAAGCACTACCGCGTTGACAAAATGATCCATATCAGGATGTCCGAGGAGAACAGAGAAGGAAAGGAACATTTCAAAAAGCTGGATATGGCGGAGTATACGAAAAAAAGCTTTGGAATGTTCGGCGGCAAAGAACAGAAAGTGAAGCTTCTGGTGGAAAACAGACTGGCAGGAGTCATCATCGACCGGTTTGGAAAAGACGTGATGTTCCTTCCCGCGGATGAGGAACACTTCACTGTAAATGTAGACGTCCGTGTCAGCGGGCAGTTCTTTGCCTGGATCTTCTCTCTGGGGGACGGGGTGAAGATACTTGGACCGGAAGAGGTTGTAGAACAGGTGAGGGATGAGATCAGGAGGCTGGAGAGGCAGTACCGCTAAAAACAACTCAGGAGAGAACGTGAAGATGTGGCATTAGGAACAAGCGAAGCCCATATAGCAATATTACAGATCACCAGCAGGCTAGAACATCTTAGAAAGCAGGTTACGGAGATATGACGAGCGTCTGGAGCATATGGCAAATGAGCATGTTGACATTGATCTGGATGACGGTGTAAAAAAGAATTATGAAAAGGTTCAGACGGATCGTCAGGGAAAGACGTATCAGATTTTGATAAAGATCAAGTAATCAGGATGAAATGCAACGGATTAAAGGAGAGGACAGGCTATGGCAGAAGAAAAGAAGGGGAAAACATATCTATGGCTGGAAGATCGTCAGGGAAAAGCAGGATATACGTTCTGGAAAATTCTGATGCAGCAGATTAGCCCGGATGTTATTCTCTTCTCGAATTTGATCAGTTGATTCAATGGATTTATGCGCCGGAAGATGACTTCCTGGAAAAAGATCAGGAGCATTGAAAGCTCGTGAAGCTTTGGTAAAATGTCTTAGTTCCGGAGATGTAGATTATAAAATGCTTCAGGAAGTATCTTCATATGATACGCATCTTGACAGCCATAATATCGAACAGTTATCTGCCAAACTACTCTTTGATCTGACGAGAAATACAGGATTTGAGGTGTCGAAGAAGGCAATCGGAGAGTGCTGGATCAGTTCCTGCTGTGAATGGAATAAGAGACAGGAAGATGACGTGTGCGGGCTTGATAATAGCCGTTTAAGTTTGAAAGCAAAGATGCAGAGCGTTTACAAAGGAACTTCAATAATAAAAGAATTTTCAAAAACAGAACTGGAGGTGCTATTGTGATTACAATATATAGAAGCAAAAAGGATATACCTCAGGGAATGGAATATGTTGAATTAAATGATGTGTTTTTTAACCAGAATACAGCAGAAAAGTTAGATAAGCGCGCAGATGATATAATTGCCAGAATTGATGATTCGAAGCTTTTGGGTAAATTCAAAATAGAATCAAAATTTAATCAGGTAATCTTAGATGTGGATTGTCTGTCTACCGGCTGTAAGACTGTTTTGAATGTTATGTATTTCCCGGACAAAGTGTTCTGCATAAAAGAATGCGGAGATAATGCTTTAGAGATATTATATGGTCTTGATGAAGGATCGGTATATAGTGATTATGCTGTGATTCCTTTTGAAATGCAAAGAGTTTTGGCATATTCAGACGGTAACAAACGGATAATAGATGATTATGAAGAACTAAAGGAGTGGTGGGAAGATGAAAAGTAAACCAGTTGTTATGGAACATTTTAAAACAGTCCACACTTCTTATATCATTAATTTTAAGTTTGCGAATAATATTACCATTTTGACCGGAGAATCAGCTACGGGAAAAACGGCTGCCTTTTCTTTTATCAAAGAATGCATGGCAGTGAATCCCTTCTGCCGGTCATACTGATCGGACTGGTCATTGGAGGACTGATCTATATCGCGATCCCTGCATTGATCATTATAGGAATCCTGTCTCTTCTTTTAGGAAAATCCTGACAACAGAAAGCCGGGAAAGCCCCTCTGTTACTGGAAACAGTCACAATTTTTCTGTAAATATGTCGATTTGTGTAAAATTTATATTGTGTATTTTTATACATCAGGTTAAAATAGTGTCTGCATATTTTACAGAAGAGGAGAGAGATTATGTTTATGAGGAATAAAAAAGGGCAGATCCCACAGGCGAAGCGTGACTTCACCAAGATGAAGACGCCCCATACTTATGCAATCATCTTTTTCGTGGTGGTCGTCTGCTGGATCCTGACGTTTCTGATCCCGGCAGGAAAGTTCAGCACCCACGAGATCGAGTACACGGATGCAAATGGCGAGACTGCCACGAGAACGGTCCTGATGGCGGATACGTTCCGGTATAGTTATAACCTGGATACGGATTTCGTGGCGGATGCGCTTGCTGATATCAGCAACGATGCGGCGCTGATGGAAGAACTGGATGTGGATCCGGATGCTCTGGCAGCTCTGCTGGAAACAGATTCCTCCGCATGGACGCAGGAGGACCTGGACGCAGTGGGGATCAGCGATGACGAGATGTACAGCCTGTATGGCGAGGATTTCTATGACACCAGTGAAAAGCTCCATAAGACGGCAGGAATCTGGGGAACAGAGGACTTTGGCGGCTTTGGTTTTATGAACTATGTGTTCGAGGGTCTGGTCACAGGAGACCGCTCCGGATCCGCTGTGGGTCTGTGCGCACTGATCCTTGTAATCGGCGGTTCTTTCGGTATCATTATGAAGACCGGAGCAGTCGACGCGGGAATCTATGCTTTTATCAGAAAGACAAAAGGGCTGGAGCGTCTGGCGCTGCCGCTGTTCTTCATCCTGTTTTCTCTGGGAGGAGCGACATTCGGTATGGCGGAGGAGTGTATTCCATTTGCCATGATCATGGTGCCATTTGTCATTGCCCTCGGATATGATTCCATTGTGGCGGTCACAGTCACCTATGTCGCTTCTCAGGTCGGAAATGCGGTATCCTGGATGAGTCCCTTCTCTGTGGCGGTAGCCCAGGGGATTGCAGGCGTTCCGGTGCTCTCGGGAGCGACCTTCCGTCTGATCATGTGGGCGGTAGTGACGCTGGCATCTGCAGGATTTATGATGTTCTACGCAGAGGGAGTAAGGAAGAATCCACAGAAGTCTGTGGTGTATGCGGGAGACGCTTATTTCCGTGAGCGAATGGATTCTGTGACCGAGGAAGAAAGAGAGTTCAACCTGGGCCATAAGCTGATCCTTCTGGAAATGCTGGCAGTCCTGATCTGGATCGTCTGGGGTGTTACACAGCGCGGCTTTTACATCCCGGAGATCGCATCCCAGTTCTTTGTCATGGGATTTGTGGCCGGTGTCATCGCCATTATCTTTAAGCTGAACGGTATGACTATCAACGGCATGGCTTCCGCCTTCCAGGGAGGTATCGCAGATCTGGCAGGTACGGCGGTGGTAGTCGGCATGGCAAAAGGAATCCTCCTTGTCCTGGGCGGCTCCGACGCAGACGTGCCGTCTGTTCTGAATACCATCCTGTACGCTATCGGAACAGTCCTTCACGGGGTTCCGGCATTCCTTGGCGCATGGTTCATGTATATCTTCCAGAGTCTGTTCAATCTGGTCGTTACATCTAACTCAGGACAGGCTGCCCTGACTATGCCGATCATGGCGCCGCTTGCGGACCTGGTGGGAGTATCCCGTCAGATCGCAGTCCTGGCTTACCAGCTCGGTGCAGGCTTTGTGGATGCGTTCACACCGGTGTCTGCCAGCCTGATCGGTGTGCTTGGTGTGGCAAGGATCGAATGGGGAAAATGGGCGAAGTTCCAGATCAAGATGCAGGCATTCTTCTTTGTCATGGGCACCATATTTATCGCCATTGCAGTCGCGATCAATTTTCAATAATCATAAAGTAGAAAGCGGGCGCCGGAAGGCGTCCGCTGTTCAAATTACGGCTCCTTGAGCTGGCAGTTACAGGAGGAAAGAAAAGATGTCAATGGTTACGGTCATAAGAAATGCAGAAGTCTATCAGCCGGAGCATGCCGGTGTAAAGGATATCCTGATCCTGGCGGGAAAGATTGCCGCCGTAGAAGAAAACATCAGGCTTGATCTCGGCGGCGCTGTGGAAGCAGAGGAGATCGACGCCTCGGGGATGGCGGCAGTGCCCGGGTTTATCGATTGCCATGAGCATATCATGGGCGGAGGCGGAGAGGGCGGATTTCACACGAGAACGCCGGAAGCCAGCCTGGGAGATCTGATCTGCAACGGGGTCACTACCGTAGTCGGATGCATCGGCACGGATGGCGTGGGCAGAGACATGACGGCACTGCTGGCAAAAGCTCATGGACTGGAGAATGAGGGGATCACCACATTTGCCTATACTGGCTCCTATCAGGTCCCGGTGCACACACTGACAGACAGTCTCATGAAGGATATCATGATGCTGGACAAGGTCATCGGCGTCGGGGAAATTGCCATTTCCGACCATCGTTCTTCCCAGCCTTCGTATGAGGAGTTCCTGCGGATCGCGGCAGACGCCAGGGTGGCGGGAATGCTTTCAGGCAAGGCGGGGATCGTCAATGTACATCTGGGTGACAGTCCGAGGAAACTGGATCTGATCCGGCGGGCAGTCTTTGAGACAGAGATCCCGGCGTCTCAGTTTCTCCCAACACATGTGAACCGGAACGAGGCGCTTTTTCAGGAATGCCTTGATTTTGCTGCTGAAGGCGGAAATATTGATTTTACCGGAAATGAAGATATCGATTACTGGGAGACGATCTGTGACGAAGTCCGTGTCTGCAAAGGAATCCGCAGGCTTCTTGACCGGGGAATCTCCAGTGACCGGTTTACCATCTCCTCTGACGGACAGGGGAGCCTCCCGATGTTCAATGAGAAAGGGGAGTTCCAGGGGATCGGGATCGGCAGGGCGTCATGCCTCTTAAAGGAAGTGAGGGAATGTGTCCGGAAAGAGGGAATCCCTCTGGAGATCGCCGTGAAGGGAATCACCTCCAATCCTGCATCGATCCTGAAACTGAGCGGAAAAGGAAGGATAAAAAAAGGATTTGACGCAGACATCTGCCTGCTGACCAGGCATTCCCTTGAACTGCAGACTGTTATCGCAAAAGGCCAGGTTATGGTCAGAGATGGGAAGCAGATCGTATTCGGGACTTTTGAAAAAGGAAGATAGAAGAAGAGAAAATTAGAAGAAGCCGCGGCCCGCAGATCATATTAATCTGTGGAGCCGCGGCCTTCATATTTATTTCAGGAAAAAGCGAACCATCTTTTCGTGCAGCTTCCGATATGGCTGATAGCGCATCGGCAGATCGAGCCATGTCTTTTTGTCTACGATACTCTTGTAGTGAGTGAAGGTATCAAAGCCGGTCTTCCCGTGATAGGCTCCCATGCCGCTCTCTCCGAAACCGCCGAATCCCATTTCCGTGGTGGCAAGATGGATGATGGTATCATTGATGCATCCTCCGCCGAATCCGCAGCGGGAGATGACTTTCTTCTCCGTCTTTTTATCAGAAGAAAAGAGATAAAGCGCCAGCGGATGGGGCATGGCGTTTACTCTGCGGATCACTTCATCTATACTGCCAAATGTAAGGACTGGCATGACGGGACCGAAGATCTCCTCCTGCATGACCGGGTCAGAGAAGGTGATATTGTCCATGACTGTGGGTTCGATCCGCAGTGTCTTGCGGTCAAAACCGCCGCCCTGTACGACTTTCTTTTCGTCGATCAGTCCCAGGATCCGGTCAAAATGTTTCTCGTTGACAATCTTTCCGTAATCCGGATTTTCCAGCGGCTGTCTGCCGTATTGTTTTTTGATCTGCTTCTGCACTTCTTTTATAAATGCGTCTTTGACAGAGCGGTGGCAGTAAATATAGTCAGGCGCCACACAGGTCTGGCCGCAGTTCAGATATTTCCCGAAAACGACACGCCTTGCGGCAAGCTTGATATCTGCCGTCGGATCTATGATACAGGGGCTCTTGCCGCCAAGTTCCAGTGTGACAGGTGTCAGGTACTCGGCAGCGTTTCTCATGACCTCTTTTCCCACCGCCTGACTGCCGGTGAAGAAGATATAGTCAAAATGCTCATGCAGAAGGCAGCTGTTTTCCGCACGTCCGCCGGTCACCACAGCCACATACTGAGGTTCGAAGCACTGTGACAGGATCTTCCGGAGCACCTCGCCGGTGTGGGGCGAGTAGGCACTGGGTTTGACCACAGCAGTGTTTCCCGCCGCCAGAGCATCCACAAGGGGCGAGAGAGTCAGCATGAAAGGATAATTCCAGGGACTCATGATGAGAGTCACGCCGTATGGCGAAGGTTTCCGGAAACTCCTTGAATGGAACTGTGCCAGTGGCGTACGGACTCTTTTCGCTCCGGCAAAACGGGCAGTGTGTTTTAGCATGTAGCTGATCTCTTCCAGCACCAGCCCTGTCTCACACATATAGCTCTCGAATCCGCTTTTCCCCAGATCCATTTTGAGGGCTTCGTGGATTTCCTTCTCTGAATCGGTGATCACGTCATAAAGTCTGCGGAGAGCATTGAGCCGTGTATTTACCGGAAGCGTGGCTCCGGTCTGAAAATATTTTCTCTGCCTGCTTATGATAGTTTTAATTTCCTGTTCTGTCATGTCTGGCGTCCCCTTTCCTGCTGATTTTAGATATTTAAAAATATTAACAGCTGCTTTTTTGTTTGTCAATCAATCTAAATGATGATACAAATAAATCTAAATGATGATACAAATAAATCACATTTGTTCCTTGACATACTATAGGAGACGTGATATATTTATAACGTGATAAATAGATCACGTGGCAAATAAATCACACATAATATGTTGAGGAGGTTATTATGAAGCGCACATTTCGTATTTCCCCCATTTTGGGGATTTTTGGATTTCTGGGGATACTTGGTATTTTTTATAATCCGATTTTCTGTTGTTTCTTTGCTTTTTTCAGTTTCTTTTTCTGGGGACTTTTGGGCAGAGAAGAGTCTGATGAAAGATTAGAGGAAAATATCAGCAGAGCTGTCAGTATAGCAGGACGCATGGCCCTGATACTTTGTTTTTTTCTGCTCGTTGGATTGGATAAACAAATATCAAGCGAATTGATATTACGCTATGGTTCGATCGCCTATGCAGTTGTATTTACACTTGCTCCCGCGCTGGCATATTTTCTTGACAAACAGGGGTGAGAGTATGGCGGCTTTTATTTGCAGATTGAAAGAGTTCCGACAGGCCGTTGGTCTGACTCAGGAGGAACTGGCAAACAAAGTTTCTGTCAGGAGGGAAACCATTATTCGTTTGGAAGCCGGAAAATACAACCCCTCTTTAAAACTGGCTATTGATATAGCAAGGGCTGTCAAAGCTCCCATTGAAGAAATATTTATTTTTGAGGAGGAACAGTAATGGATAACAAAAAGCGGTAAAGTCGAAATGGTGTCTAATCATACAAAAAGCAGAGGAGGCCCCTTTTAGATGAAGAATATACGAAAAAAGAAGAAATCCCTGGGGAAACTGCAAATTATTTTATCGATCTGGTCAAGGGCCTGGACAGTCCGTATTTAGAATGAGGTTAGCAGAGATGCTGAATATTAATCTGATACCTAAACCAGAGTTCGTTGAAAAACAGTACAGAATATGCTATAAAATATCTATATAAAAACCAGGGAGATAATACACATGAAAAAACTTATATTGACAGCGCTTCTCATGGCGGCAGCATGTATATCCGGATGCGGCGAAGAACAGGGCAGCGTGGAAAAAGCAGGCATATCGACAACGGAACAGGTAGATCAGGCGGCGAACGAGGCAAAGGAGTCTCTTGGCGATTCCGTGTCGCTTCCAAGTGAGTCTGTAGTAAAAGTGATGGCTGATACCTGGAACGCTGCGGGAAGTGATGATGTCTATGTCCTGGAAGAAGATGGAACCGGAACGAAAAACGGGGAGCCCTTTACCTTTGAATGCGGTTTCGACGACGAGAATCACATTACGCTTCATATCGTTATGACAGATACAGAGGAAGAAGAACTCTATGCGCTTTCCACAGACACGACGGGATATGGAGTAAATCTGACGGCGCTGGACGGAGGAGACGATCTTCTGCTCCTGCCTGCGGATATTACACTTCTCGATCTGTCCGATGAGCGTGTATCGGCAATTCTGGGAGAGTGGTCTGACGGAAACGGAAATACATATACTTTTAAAGATGACAATACGATGGTGATTGACGATTCTGAGACAAAAACGGAAGGAACCTACAGTGTTGCAGAGAATTCGGAGGGGACGTGTCTTCTCAAGATAGTGGTTGAGGGCGGCGCGCTGGAATTCGAATATAATCTGAATGCAGAGGGGACAGAGATGGATCTGCAGAGTCCGGGGACAACGACGGTCCATCACTGGACAAAAGAGTGAAAAATGAATCAATCTACAAAAGAATAGATAAAAATTTGGAAAAGGAAGAGTCTTATAGGGATTTTTCCTTTTTTACTTTAATTTATATGATATAATGACAATAATTTATAAAAACCCGTCAATAATATCAGAATAAGGGAGCGGAGGAAAAGATATGTTAGAAAAAGTAGATCTGACAAAGAAATTGTCAAAAGAAGATTATAAAGGAAAGATGGAGCATCTTGAAGTCCGGCTCGGACAGCTTCAGAGACGGTGTAAAGAGCTGGGCATCCCGGTGCTGATCGTATTTGAGGGATTTGGTGCTGCGGGAAAGGGGCTTCAGATCGGTTATCTGATCCAGAGCATGGATCCCAGGGGATTTCAGGTATTTCCGATCAAAAATGAGACGGAGGAAGAGAGGATGCACCCGTTCATGTGGCGGTTCTGGACGAAGACGCCTGCACGGGGAAGAATCTCGATCTTTGACGGAAGCTGGTACCGGCGCGTACTGATCGACCGGTTTGAAAAGAGGACGAAAGAAAAAGAGATCCCGGATGCGTTTCATTCTATCAACTCTTTTGAGGAACAGCTCGCTGACGACGGAAATGTGATCATCAAACTGTTCCTGGACATTGACCAGAAGGAACAGAAAAAGAGATTTGACAAACTTGCCAAAAACAAAGAGACTGCGTGGCGCGTGACCCAGGGCGATATCGAGCGCAATGCGAGATACGGCGAGTATGCGGATATGATGGAAGACATGCTGTTTAAGACAGATACGGACTATGCGCCCTGGACGATCATTGAATCCGTGGACCGGAGATTTGCCACGGTAAAGATCTACACGACCGTGATCAAGGCAATGGCGGATCAGATCGAGAAAGTCGAAAAGCAGAAATCAAAAGAGAGAGCAGCGGAGGAGGCTGAGAAAGAGAGCGAGTCCCTGGAGGCGTCGATCGTGGCGCGGGAGGCTGACAGAGAGATGAAGGAACTTCAGGTATCCATTCTCTCAAAGGCGGATCTGTCATTGAAATATACCAGGGAAGAGTACAAGGAGAAGCTAAAGAAGCTTCAGAAAAAGATTGAGAAACTGCATGGAGAGCTGTACCGCAGGAGGATCCCGGTGGTCCTCGGGTTTGAGGGCTGGGATGCGGGAGGCAAAGGCGGCGCCATCAAGAGACTCACCCAGAAGATGGATCCACGCGGATATGTAGTGAATCCAACGGCGTCCCCAAATGATATAGAAAAAGCCCATCATTATCTGTGGCGGTTCTGGAAAGCCATGCCCAAAGACGGACATGTGGCGATCTTTGACAGGACCTGGTACGGCCGTGTCATGGTGGAGCGTATTGAAGGATTCTGTACAAAGGAAGAGTGGCAGAGAGCATACAAGGAGATCAACGATATGGAGAAGGATCTGTATGACGCAGGAGCCATTGTGATCAAATTCTGGATGCATATCGACAAGGATGAACAGGAGCGGAGATTTAAAGAACGCCAGGAAAATCCGGAGAAACAGTGGAAGATCACGGATGAAGACTGGAGAAACCGGGAGAAATGGGATCAGTATGAGGATTCTGTCAATGAGATGCTCCTGCGCACATCCACGGATTATGCTCCGTGGATCGTGGTGGAAGGAAATGATAAATATTATGCCAGAGTGAAAGTGCTCAGCACAGTGGTAAAAGCCATTGAGGCAAGGCTGAAGGAAAAATAAGGTCCTGCCTGTTGTGATTCATTGAGTGAGGAAAAGGAGTGTGCCATCTATGACGATCAGGGAACAGCTTGAAGCAAGGGAAGAACAGTATCTGAGTCCTTACGCCACACTGAGCCGGAATTCAAAAGGGCGTGAGCGTGAGGAACCGCAGTGCGATATCCGCCCGGTCTTTCAGAGAGACCGGGACCGGATCCTGCACTGCAAGGCGTTTCGGCGGCTGAAACAGAAGACGCAGGTCTTTCTCCTTCCAAAAGGAGACCATTACAGGACCCGTCTGACGCATACGCTGGAAGTATCCCAGAACGCGAGGACCATCGCCAAGGCCCTCAGGCTGAACGAGGATCTGGTGGAAGCCATTGCGCTGGGACATGATCTGGGGCACACTCCTTTTGGACATGCCGGGGAGAAGGCGCTGAACAATGTATATCAGTTTTCTCACAATGTGCAGAGCCTGCGTGTGGTGGAGCGGCTTGAGAAACAGGGCAGGGGGCTGAACCTGACCTGGGAGGTGAGGGACGGGATCCTGAATCACAAGACGGCCGGAAATCCGCATACACTGGAGGGGAAAGTGCTGCGTCTTTCTGACAAGATCGCCTATATATACCACGACATGGATGACGCTATCCGCGGCGGGATCCTGACAGAGGCGGATATCCCGGCTGAGATCCGAAAGGTTCTGGGCGGTTCATGCAGGGAGAGGCTGGATACCATGGTGCATGATGTGATCATAAACAGCATGGACCGGCCTGAGATATGCATGTCCGAGCCTGTGGACAGAGCGATGCACGATCTGCGCAGGTTTATGTTTGAAAACGTTTATCTCAATCCCAAGGCGAAGGGGGAGGAAGATAAGGCGGTACATATGATCGAGCAGCTTTTTGATTACTACGTGAAGCATCTGGAACTGCTGCCGGAGCAGTATCTTGATTCTATATCTGAGCCTGGCAGCGGCAGGGAGCGGATCGTCTGCGACTACATAGCGGGGATGACGGATTCCTACGCTGTGAAAAAATTTGAAGAATTTTTTGTCCCGGAATCGTGGAAAATTTAAAGGATAAAAAAAACTTTTGTCGAATATATAAAATAGGGTATTCTTTTTAGGGAGGCAGACATGTACTATTCAGAAGAACTGATAGAAGAGATAAGATCGAGAAATGATATAGTAGATGTGATTTCCGGTTATGTAAGGCTGCAGAAAAAGGGCAGCTCTTATTTCGGACTCTGTCCCTTTCACAATGAAAAATCGCCTTCTTTTTCAGTGAGCAGACAGAAACAGATGTATTACTGTTTTGGATGCGGGGCAGGAGGAAATGTCTATACTTTCCTGATGGAGTATGAGAATTTTTCGTTTGTGGAAGCAGTGAAGTATCTGGCGGACAGGGCAGGGATCGAACTTCCGGAGATGGAATACTCGAAAGAGGCAAAAGAAAAAGCAGACCTGAGGGCATCGATCCTGGAGGTTAATAAACTGGCTGCAAAGTACTATTATGTGCAGCTGAAATCAGAACGGGGCAGGGCAGCCTATACATATTTGAAAGACCGGAAACTCTCAGATGAGACCATCACTGCATTCGGTCTCGGCTATTCCAACAAGTTCAGCGACGATCTGTACAAATATTTGAGAGAGAAAGGCTACAGTGAGGAGCTGATTCGTCAGGCTGGACTCATTAACACAGATGAACGACAGGGTGTTTACGACAAGTTCTGGAATCGGGTCATGTTCCCGATCATGGATGTGAACAGCCGTGTCATCGGGTTCGGGGGACGGGTCATGGGTGATGCGAAACCTAAGTATCTGAACTCTCCGGAGACGGCTGTGTTTGACAAAAGCCGGAATCTGTATGGACTTAACAGGGCAAGGACATCGCGAAAACCATATTTTCTTCTGTGTGAAGGATATATGGATGTAATTGCTCTTCATCAGGCGGGCTTTACAAATGCAGTCGCGTCTCTTGGCACTGCCCTCACTCCTGGTCACGCCTCTCTGATCAAGCGGTATGTACAGGAAGTGTACCTTACATATGACAGCGATGACGCCGGGACAAGGGCAGCGCTGCGGGCTGTCCCGATCCTGAGGGATGCGGGGATCTCAGCAAAGGTGATCCGGATGGATCCGTACAAGGATCCGGATGAATTTATTAAAAATCTGGGCGCGGAAGAGTATGAAAGACGGATCCGGGAGGCGAGGAATGGTTTCATGTTCAGCATCGATATGCTGTCTAGGGATTACGATATGGAATCTCCGGAAGGAAAGACTGCTTTCTTTCGCGAGACTGCGCGGCGGTTGATGTCATTTGAGGATGAACTGGAGAGGAACAATTATATTGATGCGGTGGCTTCCGAGTACGGCGTCAGGAGAGAGAGTCTGGAAAAGCTTGTGGCGAAGACCGCGGTGAGTTCCGGACTTGCAAAACCGGCGGCGCGTCCCCGGAGAGCGGAAGGAAAGGAAAAGCAGAAGGAGGACGGAACCCTTACTTCTCAGAAGATCCTCCTGACATGGCTGATCGATGACGCGTCTCTCTTTGACAAGATCAGTCATCTCGTGACACCGGATGATTTCACAGAGGATCTGTACCGCACAGTGGCACGGCTTCTGTATGAACAGAGGCAGAACGGGGAGCTGAACCCGGCGAAGATCCTGGATCATTTTACGGAGGAAGAGGAGCACAGAGAGGCGGCGGCTCTTTTCAATACAAGGATCAGAGAACTGAAGACAAAGGAAGAGAGAGAACAGGCTCTCAAGGAGACCATACTCCGGGTCAAGACAAACAGCATTGATTATCGGACACTTCATCTGGCTCCCACAGATATGGCGGGACTTCAGCATCTGATGGAAGAGAAGCGGAAGCTGGAGGACCTGCGGAAACTGCATATTTCTATTGATTAAGGATAAAATAAAACAAGATAGCCTGCGCTCGCGCGCCGGCGAAGGAAGGATGGACACATGGAAGAGAACACACAGAAATTTCTGGAAAGAATGAAAGAACTGGTTGCGCTGGGGAAAAAGAAAAAAAGCGTGCTGGAAATCCAGGAGATCAATGATTTTTTCAATGATATGGAACTGAATACCGATCAGATGGAAAAAGTGTTCGATTATCTGGAAGCAAACAATATCGATGTGCTGCGGATCAGCAATGACGCCGACGATGATGCCGACATAGATCTCGACGTTATCATGGCTGATGAAGAGGAAGTAGATATGGAGAATATCGATCTTTCTGTTCCGGAGGGCGTCAGCATCGAAGACCCGGTCCGCATGTATCTGAAGGAAATCGGTAAAGTGCCTCTTCTGAGTGCGGAGCGCGAGATCGAGCTTGCGAAGAGAATGGAGGAAGGGGACGAGGACGCGAAAAAAGAGCTTGCCGAGGCAAACCTTCGTCTCGTTGTCAGTATCGCAAAAAGGTATGTGGGCAGAGGAATGCTTTTCCTTGATCTGATCCAGGAGGGAAATCTGGGCCTGATTAAAGCAGTGGAAAAGTTTGATTACCATAAAGGGTATAAATTCAGCACGTATGCTACCTGGTGGATCCGCCAGGCTATTACAAGGGCGATCGCGGATCAGGCGAGGACGATCCGTATCCCGGTCCACATGGTAGAGACAATCAATAAGCTGATCCGCGTGTCGAGACAGCTGCTCCAGGAGCTGGGAAGAGAACCCCTCCCGGAGGAGATTGCGAAAGAACTGGACATGCCTGTTGAGAGGGTGCGCGAGATCCTGAAGATCTCCCAGGAGCCGGTTTCACTTGAAACTCCGATTGGTGAGGAGGAGGACAGCCATCTGGGTGATTTTATCCAGGACGACAACGTCCCCGTGCCGGCAGAAGCGGCGGCACAGACACTCCTGAAGGAACAGCTGGACGAGGTGCTGGATACTCTGACGGAGAGAGAGCAGAAAGTGCTGCGTCTCCGTTTTGGTATGAACGATGGGCGTGCGCGTACTCTTGAGGAAGTGGGACGCGAATTCGATGTGACGAGAGAACGTATCCGTCAGATTGAAGCGAAAGCCCTCCGAAAACTCCGTCATCCGAGCCGGAGCAGAAAACTCCGCGATTATCTCGACTGAGAAAAGGGATGGCAGGTCTGAAAATATGGAATTATCAAAAAGACTACAGGCGGTCGCAGATCTTGTGACCGCCGGATACAGAACAGCGGATATCGGCACGGATCATGCCTATATTCCTATTTATCTGATAGAAAACGGCCGGATCCAGGGAGCTGTCGCGGCGGATGTGAACCGCGGACCTCTGGAGCGGGCAAGATTCAATGTGACTGAAAACGGAATGAATGACCGGATCGACCTGAGGATTTCGGACGGCTTTTCGGCAATACGCCCCGGGGAAGTACGGTCAGCCGTGATCGCCGGGATGGGCGGTGCGCTTATGGTACGTATCCTGACAGAAGGGGCGGAGACGGTGAATATGCTGGATGAATGTATCTTTCAGCCCCAGTCGGAGATAGAAAAAGTGAGGACCTTTCTGCTTCAGGAAGGTTTTTTGTTTCTGGATGAAGTCATGGTTGAGGAAGACGGAAAATATTATACGGCGATGAAAACCGTTCCCGGGAATGGCACCGCCGGGAAAGGGACAGTCGGCTGGAACGAGCCGGAACTGAGATACGGCAAACTGCTGCTGGAGAAAAGAGATCCGGTCCTTCGCAGGTTTCTGGAGCGGGAGCTGAGATTGAAGAAGGAGATTCTGGGTTCTCTGGAGAAGAAGGAATCTGACAGGATCGCACAGAGAAAAACACAGTTGAAACAAGAGATTGAATATGTGGAGAAAGGGATGGAATATTATGCTTTGTAAAGAAATCATGCAGGTGATCGAAGCCACCTATCCAACAACAGCAGCACTTGATTTTGACAATGTAGGACTTCTTGCCGGAAGAGCCGGCAAAGAGGTGAACCGTGTCTATCTTGCTCTTGACGCCACGGATGCGGTGATTGACAGAGCTCTGGAAGAGGGGGCGGACATGCTCATCACTCATCATCCGCTCATTTTTTCACCGCTGAAAAAAATAAACGATGAAGACTTTATAAGCAGACGGATCCTGAAGCTGATCCGGAGCGATATTTCCTATTATGCGATGCATACAAATTATGACGTCCTTGGGATGGCGGAACTCTCCGAGAAGATCCTTGGTATCAAAGACACAGAAGTCCTTGATGAGACCATGGAGGACACGGAAGGAAATAAGGAAGGAATCGGAAGAGTGGGCACTCTGGAATCTCCTATGACTCTGGAGGAATGCTGCGTCTATGTGAAGCATAAACTGAATCTGGGCAGTATCAAAGTATTCGGTGATATGGATAAGAAGGTGCAGAGGCTGGCGGTTTCTCCGGGATCAGGAAAGACTGCCATAGCCGCCGCCCTCAAAAAAGGAGCGGATGTCCTGGTAACCGGGGACATCGGACATCATGACGGCATTGACGCTGTGGAGCAGGGCCTTTCCGTCATTGATGCGGGACATTACGGGACGGAATATATTTTTATCGATGATATGAAACGGTTTCTGAATGAGAAGCTTCCTGTTCTGGAAGTGATGACAGAACCGGTTATCCATCCGTTCCAGGTGATCTAGCGACAGGAGATCCGGCAAAGGGAGGCGGAAAATGGAAAAGAAAAAATACTGCATAGAAGTAGACGGAACGATAAAGTATTATGAAGCCGGGACAACGTATCAGCAGATCGCAGAGGACGTTCAGGGAGATTATCCGCATCAGATCGTCCTCGCGTTTGTGGACGGATACCGCCTTCAGGAATTGAGAAAGAGAGTGAAGAAAGACTGTGGTATCAGGTTTGTCACTACAGCGGATAAGATCGGGCATGAGACATACAAAAGAAGTCTTTGTTTCCTGATGGTGAAAGCAGTCCATGATGTGGGGGGACACAAGAATGTAGACCGGGTCCGGATCCATTTTTCAGTGGATAAAGGGTATTATTGCACTGTGGATGGAAAAGTACGGGTAGATCAGCAGTTTCTGGATAAAGTTTCGGACAGAATGAGAGAGCTTTCCCGTGAAAAGGCTCCGATCGGCAAGCGTTCTGTGCATACGGACGAAGCAGTGGAACTGTTCCACCGGCATGGAATGTACGATAAAGAGAAACTGTTCATGTATCGGCGCGTTTCAAAAGTGAACATATATAATATCAATGAGTTTGAAGACTATTATTACGGTTACATGGTTCCGGACGCCGGATGCCTGAAATTTTTTTCCTTTCATCTCTATGACGAGGGATTTGTGATCCAGATGCCAACACAGGAGAATCCGGAAACGGTTCCGGCATTTGAGGCAAGTCCGAAGCTGTTCCAGGTGATGAAAGAATCTGTTGCCTGGGGAGATCTGCAGGAGATCGATACAGTAGGCGCGCTCAACGATATGATAACCCGCTCGGATATGCGGGAAGTGGTGCTGGTGCAGGAGGCGTTTCAGGAGAGGAAGATCGGCGAGATTGCTGCGCAGATCGCGAAGAGGCCGGAAAACAAGTTTGTCCTGATCGCAGGACCCTCGTCATCTGGAAAGACTACATTTTCGCACAGACTGTCGATCCAGCTCCGGGCAAACGGACTGAAGCCTCACCCCATAGCTGTGGATAATTATTTCGTCGACAGAGCACACACGCCGAAGGATGCGGATGGAAATTACAATTTTGAGTGTCTGGAAGCGATCGATATCGATAAATTCAACGAAGATATGGGAAATCTTCTCGCAGGGAATGAAGTGTATCTTCCTATATTTAACTTCAGGACCGGAAAGAGGGACTATGAGAGACTCCCGAAAAGACTGGGGAAAAATGATATTCTTGTGATCGAAGGGATTCACTGTTTAAATCCAAAGCTGACGGAGATGCTGAACGATGAAAATAAATTTAAGATCTACATCAGCGCTCTCACCCAGATCAATATTGATGAACACAACCGGATCCCTTCCACGGACGGACGGCTGATCCGCAGGCTGGTGAGGGATGCGAGGACAAGAGGATCCTCTGCCGCGCGGACGATAGGAATGTGGGCGTCGGTCAGGAGGGGGGAGGAGGAAAATATTTTTCCATATCAGGAGGAGGCAGATGTCATGTTCAACTCATCCCTTCTGTATGAGTTAGCTGTCCTCAAACAGCATGTAGAGCCTCTCCTGTTTGCGGTCGAAAGAGAGTCGGAGGAGTATCTGGAGGCGAAGAGACTGTTGAAATTTTTCGACTACTTTGTAGGGATTGGCAGCGAATATGTGCCGACAAATTCTCTCCTGAGAGAGTTTATTGGCGGGGGATGCTTTCTTGTTTGAATAATCATAGAAATAATAAATAAACATACCGGCAGTTCTTTTTTTGGATGAACTGCCGGTATGTTTGTTTTCCTTCTTAGTTCAGATATATTTTCTTGATATTGTCCATTTTTGAGGCGGCATTCTGGAGGAGAAGATCGGCGATGGTGACTGCGGTCATTGACTCGACTACGACAACGGCTCGGGGGACGATGACCGGATCGTGCCTTCCGTGGATCGATATCTCAATATCTTCGCCGGACTCGTTGACAGTATTCTGTGTTTTGGCAATAGAAGATGTAGGTTTTACGGCAGCCCGCAGAATGAGTCTGGATCCGTCGCTCATCCCGCCAAGCGTCCCGCCGGAATGATTTGTCTTTTTGCGTACCTCTCCGTTATCCATATAGAAGGGATCGTTGTTGCGGCTTCCAACGCAGGCGGACGCGGCGAAGCCGTCGCCGATCTCCACCCCCTTTACCGCGCCGATGGACATGACAGCCTGAGCGAGAAGCGCATCAAGCTTGTCAAAGACAGGCTCTCCGATGCCGACAGGAAGACCATCGGCGGTACATTCCACGATCCCGCCGCAGGAGTCGGTCTGTGCCATCAGAGAGGAGACGTATTCCCCGGCTTTTTCTGCAATGGAATTGTTTGGCATATAGAAGCTGTTTTCCGTGATCTCGGAGAAATTGTAATCTTTTTCTTCCACTGTACAGGGACCGATCGCCTTTGTGTAGGCGCGAAGTGTGATACCCAGTTCGCCAAGTAGACTGGAAGCCACCGCGCCGGCAGCGACACGTCCGATCGTTTCCCGGCCTGAGGATCTGCCGCCTCCACGGTAATCACGGAAACCATATTTTTCTTTGAACGGGAAATCGGCATGTCCAGGACGATAAGATACGGCAATATTTCCGTAATCTTTTGATCTCTGATCCTGGTTCCTTACGAGGAGTGAAATCGGAGTGCCGGTTGTCTTTCCCTCGAAAACGCCGGAGAGGATCTCAACGGAATCGGTCTCGTTCCTCCTTGTTGTATATTTGCTCTGACCGGGTCTGCGCCGGTCCAGAAAACGCTGTATATCTTCCGCTGCAAGAGGAATACCCGACGGACATCCGTCGATCACCACACCGACGCCCGGGCCGTGGGATTCCCCCCATGTGGTGATGCGGAATATTCTGCCAAATGATGAACCACTCATAAAATTCTCCTTTCAATCGTTGTATCTTCACAAACATATTCTATCATTATATAAGATGGGTCGGCAATGCGCAAGAGCCGGAAGAGATCAGGATTCGATAATTCACGAAAATGTTACAATATGGGGAGCTTTTCTTAAGAAATAATTAACTGTACATTTAAAAAGTTTCGTAATATAATGTTGTCTGGATATTAAGATGCAGAGGGAGAAATATTATGAGCATTGACAAGGAAGAAAGAATGCCTGAAAGCTTTACTCCGGAAGAACCTGAAACTGAAATACGTGAGGATAGGGAGAATATCCACGAAGAACCCGGACTGGATGACCAGAGCGAGGTTCAGGGAGGAATGCCCGGGGAGAGCGGGCTGGAAGAAACGGAGCCGGAAGAACCTGAACAGAACGGGCCGGATCAGGAAGATGATACAGAAGACGATGAAGATACCGCTGAAATAAGGGATGAAGATACAGAAAATGATGCGGACATCTCTGAGATACAGGATGATGAAGATGACGAGGATATCTCTGAAGTACAAGATGATGCAGAAGATGAGGGTGGGAGAGATAAAATGTCAGAAAGTACAAAAAAGAAGACACGAAGACGCCGCCGCAGAAAAGGCAGCATGGGGAAGAAGCCCTGGATCATTGCTGGCAGTATCGCAGGCGCGCTTGCGGTGATCTATCTGGGAATCTCTGCTTTCTTTATCGGACATTTTTATATCGATACAGAGATAAACGGACAGGACTTTTCAGGAAAAACTGTTGACGACGTGGAAAATTACATAAAGGAACAGGTGCGGGACTACGAACTGAGGATCGTTGAACAGAATAATGAGAGCGATGTGATCAAAGGATCAGATATCTCTCTGACATATGAAGAAAGTGATGATATTCAGAAAGCGCTGGACGCGCAGAATCCGCTTCTGTGGCCAAAAGCTTTCTTTTCAGTAAGTTCGACGAATGTGACGATCGATGTAGGATATGACGAGGAGGCACTGAATTCGAAGATCCAGGAAGTGAAAGCAGTAACACAGGAACAGACGGATCCTGTTTCGGCTTATCCGAAGTTTGACGGAAATTCTTTTGTTGTAGAACCAGAAGTCTACGGTACTGCAGTCAATATGGATGTATTGACCCAGAAGATCACAGAGTATATTACAGAGTTCAGGACGGAGCTGAACATGATCGATGAAGAGTGCTACATGATGCCGAAATATACTTCTGAGTCACCGGAGGTTCAGAATGCCTGCGACGCCATGAACCAGTACTGCAAGGCGAGTATCACATACACTATGGAAGACGAAAATGTGGTCGTGGATAAGGAACTGATCTCCACCTGGCTGAAATATGATGATAATATGCAGGTCAGCCTGGATGAGAATGCAGTGAGAGAGTGGATGAGAGAGTTCGGCAAGAAGTATGATACGGTAGGGACGACGAGAACGCTTACTACTCCAAACGGAAAGACGACAGAGGTTTCCGGAGGAACATACGGATGGTCGGTTGACGAGGACTCGGAGACAAAGACTCTGATCAACAGTATAAAGAATGGAGAAGTCACTGAGAAGACTCCGGCATATGTTCAGGAGGCGGCGTCCCATTCTGAACAGGACTGGGGAAACACTTATGTGGAAGTAGATCTGACAGATCAGCATATGTGGTATATCGTGGACGGCTCGGTGGCATTCGAGGCGGACGTGGTGACCGGACTTCCGACGCCGGACCGGGAGACTCCGTCCGGGGTTTACTCGATTCTGGAACTGAAGCGGGACAAGACTCTTGTGGGCGAGACGGATCCGGCAACGGGGCAGCCGATCTATGAGACTCCTGTATCCTACTGGATGCGTGTAACATGGACCGGGATCGGGTTCCATGACGCCACATGGCAGTCTTCCTTTGGAGGAGACAGATATCAGAGTGTTGGCTCCCATGGATGCATCAATATGTCTTATGACGACGCGGCGACGCTTTATGGTATGCTGAGTATCGGGATCCCGGTTGTTATGCATTATTAGCAGGCGGGAGAGAGGACAGCTGAAAGAGAAGTGCCGGTCGGATGAAAGACGGGAAAAGACAAATAAAAGACAGGATGTAATTATAAATGTATGAACTGATAAAAAAGGATGGTCTTGCGAAGCGGGGAAGGCTGAAGACTGTCCATGGAACGATCGAGACACCGGTATTTATGAACGTCGGTACCGCAGCTGCAATAAAAGGCGCGGTATCGACTGATGACCTGAGACAGATCAAGACACAGGTGGAACTGTCCAATACGTATCACCTTCATGTCAGGCCGGGGGATCAGATTGTAAAGAAAATAGGCGGTCTGCACCGGTTTATGAACTGGGATAAGCCGATTCTGACAGATTCCGGTGGATTTCAGGTGTTTTCGCTTGCATCCCTCCGGAAGATCAAAGAGGAAGGTGTCCATTTTCATTCCCACATAGACGGGAGAAAGATCTTCATGGGACCGGAGGAGAGCATGCAGATCCAGTCCAATCTGGCGTCCACGATCGCCATGGCGTTTGATGAGTGCCCGTCCAGTGTTGCGGATAAAAAATATATGGCAAATTCGGTGGACAGGACTACACGCTGGCTGAAACGCTGCAAGGACGAGATGGCAAGGCTGAATTCCCTGCCGGATACGATCAACCCGGATCAGCTTCTTTTCGGGATCAACCAGGGAGGCATCTATGAGGATATCCGGATCGAACACGCCCGGCAGATCACGGAACTTGACCTGGACGGGTACGCTGTCGGAGGACTTGCCGTGGGAGAGAGCCACGAGGAGATGTATCGGATCCTGGATGCGGTTGTCCCCCATCTTCCCCAGGACAAGCCAACCTATCTTATGGGCGTAGGGACTCCGGCAAACATTCTGGAAGCCGTGGACCGGGGAGTGGATTTCTTTGACTGTGTGTATCCTTCGAGGAACGGCAGGCACGGACACGTGTATACAAATCATGGAAAGATGAATCTGTTCAATGCAAAATATGAGCTGGATGACAGACCGATCGAGGAAGGATGCGGCTGTCCTGCATGCAGGAGCTACAGCAGGGCATATATCAGACATCTTTTGAAAGCGAAAGAGATGCTGGGTATGCGGCTGTGCGTTCTGCATAATCTCTATTTCTATAATACGATGATGGAGGAGATCAGAGATGCCATTGATGCGGGAGAGTACAGCGCGTATAAAAAGCGTAAGCTGGAAAAACTTTCTCAAAAGTCTTGAAGATTCGCCGGTTTTTGTGTATAGTATTCTTATTGTGTAACATAACAGGTTAGGAGGAAAATACACTATGGATATGATAGGCATTATCGTGCTTTATGTTGTTGTGATCGGCGGTATGTGGTTCCTGCTGATGCGCCCGCAGAAGAAAGAGCAGAAGAGGATCCAGGCAATGCTCTCCACGATGGAAGTAGGAGATACAGCGCTGACGACAAGCGGATTCTACGGGGTGATCATTGATATCACAGACGATGACGTGATCGTCGAGTTCGGAAATAACAAAAACTGCCGTATTCCGATGCAGAAATCAGCGATCGCGCAGATCGAGAAACCGAACGCGGAGTAAATGAAATCAAACAGGGATTGGAGAAACGGTTATTCAGCCGATTCCCCAATCTCTTTTCTTTTTGAGAAAATGCGGTTTCTGACCGGGACTGCTTTTGCTGAGATAGAAGGAGATTTTAGGATGATAATTTTAGAGGGGTTTTAGAGCGCCCTCTATTTTTTGACTCGAACTACTTGAAAGAAACCCTGAAATGAGGTATGATTAACAATAGCATTTTTTACATTTGGAGGGATGAGCGGATATGGAGATGAAAATCGGAGTTATAAAAGGAGACGGGATCGGTCCGGAGATCGTCGACGAGGCGATGAAAGTCCTGGATAAGACTGCAGAAGTGTACGGTCATTCGATCGCCTATACACAGCTTCTTATGGGAGGAGCCTCTATTGATGTGAACGGGGTACCGCTTACAGATGAGACGCTTAAGGCGGCAAAAGAAAGCGACGCAGTTCTTATGGGATCGATCGGGGGAGATGCGAAGACTTCACCCTGGTATCAGCTTGAACCATCCAAACGCCCGGAGGCGGGACTGCTCGCCCTGAGAAAGGGGCTGAACCTTTTTGCGAATCTGAGACCTGCAGTGCTCTACGAGGATCTTAAGGGAGCGTGCCCTCTGAAAGAGGAGATCGCGGACAGCGGTTTTGACATGATGATCATGAGAGAACTCACCGGCGGACTGTACTTCGGAAAACGCAGTACAGAAGAGGTAAACGGAGTCCTGACGGCAAGAGATGAACTTACATATAATGAGAATGAGATCAGAAGGATCGCAAAACGCGCCTTCGACATCGCGATGAAGCGCAGAAAGAAAGTAACCAGCGTGGATAAGGCAAATGTACTCGATTCATCCAGACTCTGGAGAAAGGTTGTGGAGGAAGTGGCTGCGGATTATCCGGAAGTCACGCTGGAGCATATGCTCGTGGATAACTGCGCGATGCAGCTTGTCAAAGATCCTGCACAGTTTGACGTCATCCTGACGGAGAACATGTTCGGAGATATCCTTTCCGATGAGGCGAGCATGGTGACAGGCTCCATCGGGATGCTGGCGTCCGCAAGCCTGAATGAGACGAAGTTCGGTCTGTATGAGCCCAGCGGCGGCTCTGCGCCGGATATTGCCGGAAAAGGGATCGCAAATCCGATCGCCACGATACTTTCTGCTGCAATGATGCTGAGATATTCTTTTGATCTTGACAAAGAAGCCGATGCGATAGAAAAGGCAGTTTCAGAAGTCCTGAGCAAAGGGTGCCGAACCATCGACATCATGGCGGAAGGAAAAACACAGATCGGCACAAAAGAGATGGGAGACCGCATCTGTGAGTGTATCAGATAGGCTTTAAGAGATATATTTATATATAGAAAGAGAGGTTGCTTAAAATGAGAAGTGATACAGTAAAAAAAGGGGCACAGCAGGCGCCCCACCGTTCCCTGTTCAATGCACTCGGTATGACTCAGGAAGAGCTGGACAGACCGCTGATCGGAGTGGTAAGTTCCTATAATGAGATCGTGCCGGGACATATGAATCTGGATAAAATAACCGAGGCAGTAAAGATGGGTGTGGCAATGGCAGGAGGAACGCCGATCGTCGTTCCGGCCATCGCGGTATGCGACGGGATTGCCATGGGTCACATTGGAATGAAATATTCTCTTGTCACAAGAGATCTGATCGCAGATTCCACGGAAGCTCTGGCTATGGCACATCAGTTTGACGGACTCGTGATGATCCCCAACTGTGATAAGAATGTTCCGGGACTTCTCATGGCTGCGGCTCGTGTAAATATCCCGACTATCTTTGTCAGCGGCGGCCCGATGCTCGCCGGACATGTGAAGGGCGGAAAGACCAGTCTTTCCAGTATGTTCGAGGCAGTGGGAGCACACGCGGCAGGGAAGATCGATGACGAAGAACTCTGTGAATATGAAAACAAGGCATGCCCGACCTGCGGTTCCTGCTCCGGTATGTACACGGCGAACAGTATGAACTGCCTGACGGAAGCCCTGGGAATGGGACTTCGCGGAAACGGCACGATCCCGGCAGTATATTCTGCGAGGATCCAGCTTGCAAAGCATGCCGGAATGCAGGTCATGGAACTGGTCAGAAAGAATATACGTCCGAGAGATATCATGACAGAGGACGCCATCCTGAACGCTCTGACGGTCGATATGGCGCTGGGATGTTCCACAAACAGCATGCTTCACCTTCCGGCGATCGCTCATGAGATCGGCATGGATTTTGAAATTGATTTTGCCAATACGATCAGTGAGAAGACGCCGAACCTCTGCCATCTTGCGCCGGCAGGACATACATATATCGAAGATCTGAATGAGGCGGGCGGAGTCTACGCTGTAATGAATGAATTGAATAAGAAAGGACTGCTGCATACAGACTGCATGACAGTGACCGGAAAGACAATCGGAGAGAATATCGCCGGCTGTGAGAATAAGAATCCGGAAGTGATCCGCCCGATCGACAATCCGTATTCCGAGACCGGAGGACTTGCGGTGCTCAAAGGAAACCTTGCGCCGGACGGAAGCGTTGTGAAACGTTCCGCAGTCTGTGATGAGATGCTCGTACACGAAGGGCCGGCAAGGATCTTTGAGAGCGATGAGGAAGCGACAGAGGCGATCAAGTCCGGAAAGATCAACCCCGGAGACGTCATCGTTATCCGCTACGAGGGACCGAAAGGCGGCCCGGGAATGAGAGAGATGCTGAACCCGACTTCCGCGATCGCAGGGTACGGTCTGGGTTCTACTGTGGCTCTGATCACTGACGGAAGGTTCAGCGGTGCGTCAAGAGGCGCGTCCATCGGCCATGTATCACCGGAAGCGGCAGTGGGCGGACCGATCGCACTTGTGGAAGAGGGAGATATCATCAAGATCAACATTCCGGAACTGAAGCTGGAACTGGATATCTCTGATGAGGAGATGGAGGCAAGAAGGGCAAAATGGCAGCCGAGAGAGCCGAAAGTCAAGACCGGCTATCTGGCAAGATATGCCTCCATGGTGACATCAGGAAACCGCGGAGCGATCCTTGAAGTCCCGAAAAATAATTAATACGATCAGGAGGAGATGCACCATGAAGTTAAATGGAGCAGAGATTTTAATAGAATGCCTGAAAGAGCAGGGAGTGGATACCGTCTTCGGATATCCGGGCGGAGCGATCCTGAATGTATATGACGAACTCTACAAGCACCGCGGCGAGATCCGTCATATCCTGACTTCCCATGAACAGGGAGCCTCCCATGCGGCAGACGGGTATGCGCGGGCAACCGGAAAAGTCGGAGTGTGCCTTGCTACCAGCGGACCGGGAGCGACCAACCTGGTGACAGGGATCGCGACCGCTTACATGGATTCCATTCCGATCGTCGCCATCACCTGTAACGTAGGTGTGCCGCTGCTCGGAAAGGACAGTTTCCAGGAGATCGATATCACAGGCATCACAATGCCGATCACGAAATATAATTTTATCGTCAAGGATGTGACGAAGCTTGCGGACACGATCCGGAAAGCCTTCCGTATCGCCAAGAGCGGCAGACCGGGGCCGGTCCTTATCGATATTCCCAAAGATGTCACGGCGAACGTGACCGAATATATGCCGGAGGAGCCTGGGAAACAGGTACAGCCGGAAACCTGTATCAGCGAGGAAGAAGTGGACCGCGCCGTAGAACTGATCCGGGAATCCAATCGTCCCTTTGTCTTTGTGGGAGGAGGCGCAGTGCTTTCCGGGGCGAGCGAAGAGATCATGGAGTTTGTAAATCTGGTGGATGCTCCGGTGACGGATACGCTGATGGGAAAAGGAGCTTTCCCGGGAACGGATCCGCGGTATACCGGTATGCTCGGTATGCACGGGACGAAAGCTTCTAATTACGGAGTCTCCGGCTGCGATCTGCTCATCGTATTCGGTGCAAGGTTCAGTGACCGTGTCACAGGAAATACAGAGACCTTTGCCAAAGGCGCAAAGATCCTTCAGTTTGATATCGATCCGGCAGAGATCAACAAGAATATTGTGATCGATGCACAGGTGGCAGGGGACATCCGCGCTGCCCTTAAAGAGGTCAATAAAAAGCTGACACAGCAGGATCACCACGAATGGCTTGAAACAGTGGAGGGATACAAGAAAAAGTATCCTCTGAAATATCATCCGGAGGGGCTGACCGGGCCTTTCATAGTGGAGGAGATCTACCGCCAGACAGAGGGCGACGCCCTGATCGTCACAGAGGTAGGGCAGCATCAGATGTGGGCAGCACAGTATTATAAATATACAAAACCCGGCACTCTCATCACTTCGGGAGGTCTCGGGACCATGGGATACGGTCTGGGAGCCGCTCTCGGGGCGAAGACAGGTCGTCCGGAAAAAACGGTGGTCAACATCGCAGGCGACGGATGCTTCCGCATGAATATGAATGAGATTGCGACCGCGGTCAGACATAATATTCCTGTCATCGAAGTGGTTGTGAACAATCATGTTCTGGGAATGGTGCGCCAGTGGCAGGATCTGTTCTACGATGAGAGATATTCCGCGACCGTGCTCCGTGATGCAGTGGATTTTGTCAAACTCGCAGAGGCGATGGGGGCAGTCGGGATCCGTGCAGAGACAAGAGAGGAGTTCAGGGATGCTTTTGCAGAGGCGCTTACCCTGAACCAGCCGGTTGTGATAGATTGTCAGATCGACAGTGACGACAAGGTATGGCCGATGGTGGCTCCGGGAGCAACGATCAGCGAGGCCTTTGACGAAGATGATATGAAAAAAGAAGGATAATGATCAGGAGGTAGTGAAACAATGAGCAGAGTGTATAATTTTTCGGCAGGGCCGGCAGTCCTGCCTGAAGAAGTGCTGAAAGAGGCGGCGGATGAGATGCTGGATTACAGGGGAACCGGAATGTCTGTCATGGAGATGAGCCACCGTTCGAAAGCATTCGAGGAGATCATCACCACAGCAGAGCAGGATCTCAGAGATCTGATGGGAATCCCGGACAATTATAAAGTCCTTTTCCTTCAGGGTGGGGCTTCCCAGCAGTTTGCAATGATCCCGATGAACCTGATGAAGAACCGTGCTGCGGATTACATCATCACAGGACAGTGGGCGAAAAAGGCTGCAAAAGAGGCTGAAAAGTACGGAAAAGTGAACCGGGTCGCATCCTCGGAGGATAAAACATTCTCCTATATCCCGGACTGCTCTGATCTGCCCATATCTGAGGACGCGGATTATGTATATATCTGTGAGAATAATACGATCTACGGCACAAAGTTTAAAGAGCTTCCGAACACAAAAGGAAAGACGCTTGTTGCTGATGTTTCCTCCTGTTTTCTGTCAGAGCCCGTTGATGTGACCAAATATGGCGTGATCTACGGCGGTGTACAGAAGAATATCGGACCTGCGGGCGTAGTTATCGTGATCATCAGGGAAGACCTTATCACAGAGGACGTCCTTCCGGGCACGCCGACCATGCTCACATATAAGACGCATGCCGATGCAAATTCCCTTTACAATACTCCGCCGGCATACGGGATCTATATCTGCGGAAAGGTGTTTAAATGGATCAAGGCTATGGGCGGTCTGGAAGCGATGAAGGAAAGAAACGAGAAGAAGGCGAAAGTGCTTTATGATTTTCTGGATCAGAGCAAGCTCTTTAAAGGGACTGTCGTAAAAGAGGACCGTTCCCTTATGAATGTTCCTTTTGTCACAGGTGATGCGGATCTGGACGCCAAATTTGTAAAAGAGGCGAAGGAAGCCGGCCTTGAGAACCTGAAAGGCCACAGAACAGTAGGCGGAATGCGCGCCAGCATCTATAACGCAATGCCGTATGAAGGCGTCGTGGCACTTGTAGATTTTATGAAAAAATTTGAAGAGGAGAATCTGTAAGATGTATAAATATCATTGCCTGAATCCGATCTCTCATGTAGGTCTGGAGCAGTTGGATGAAAACTACGTGAACACAGACAAAGTGGATGATGCGGACGTCATTCTTGTCAGAAGCGCGAAAATGCACGATATGGAGTTCGGCCCGAATCTGAAAGCGATCGCACGTGCAGGTGCAGGGGTGAACAACATTCCCCTGGACCGCTGCGCTGAGAATGGAGTTGTCGTGTTTAATACTCCCGGTGCAAATGCGAACGGGGTCAAGGAGCTGGTGATCGCCGGAATGCTCCTCGCGGCCAGGGATATCATCGGAGGCATCCACTGGGTGCAGGAACACGAGGAGGACGGAGATCTTGCAAAGCTGACAGAGAAGAGTAAAAAGGCTTTCGCGGGGACAGAACTTCTGGGTAAGAAACTTGGCGTTATCGGGCTTGGCGCGATTGGCGTACTTGTTGCCAATGCGGCTGTTCATCTTGGGATGGATGTGTACGGATATGACCCCTATGTATCCGTTGACTCCGCGTGGAGACTGTCCAGGAACATTCATCACGCAAAGACGGTAGATGAGCTGTACAGAGAGTGCGACTATATCACGGTTCATGTGCCGGCGCTGAAAGATACTGTCGGAATGATTGACAAGAACGCCATCAGTCTGATGAAAAAGAATGTGGTAATACTGAATCTTTCCCGCGACACTCTTGTGAACAGCGAGGATATGGTAGATGCGCTGGTATCCGGTGCAGTGAAATGCTATGTGACGGATTTTCCGACCCCGGAGATCGCCGGAGTGAAGGGAACGATCGTGATCCCTCATCTCGGAGCTTCCACAGAGGAATCAGAGGATAACTGCGCGAAGATGGCGGCAGAGGAGATCCGTGATTTTATAGAGAACGGAAATATTACGCATTCAGTCAATTTCCCGGACTGCGCTCTCGGAGAAAAAGGTGAGAGCCCCAGGATCACGATCCTGCACAAAAATATCCCGAATATGCTGGGACAGTTTACGACTCTGCTGGCTGACCACGGGATCAATATCGAACTGATGACGAATAAGAGCAGGAAAGAGTATGCATACACGATGATGGACGTCGCTGGTGACGTATCTCAGGATGTGATCGATCAGCTCTCCGCGGTGAACGGAGTTCTGAAAGTACGCGTCCTGCAATAATATAACTGATTTACAGAACTGGATGTCAACAGAGACCAAATCAACAAAGAGTCATGTCTGTGGCGAGAAATTAGTGTCTCAGCACAGTCATGACTTTTATTGCTTTATGACTGATATTTTAAAAATACACACCTGTCCGGAAGATTCATACTTGACAATACATGCATTAATGTATACAATCATACGAGAATACATAGATGCTAAAGACGAACATACATCTATGTATAACAGCAAAGACAGGTATATAAGAACTCTGAACTGATCCTGAAACTGAAAAACAGGTGGATTCAGAATACGAAGAGGGATGGGCTATGGTCTTGACAGATGAGGAATTAGTTGAGAAAATGAAAAGTGTGTGCGAATAGCTCCACATAACATTGTAACCGGGAGGGTCTCAAATGGATGATTATCAGGAACATTCCCTTGGCGGACGTGTGTTTCAGAAAATCCGGGAAGATATCCTGAGTGGGAAGTATCAGGAACATGATGAACTGCGGGAAGCAGCTTTGGGGAAAGAACTCGGCGTGAGCCGTACACCTGTGCGGGAGGCGCTGCGTCAGCTTGAACTGGAGGGGCTTGTCACGATCATTCCGAACAGAGGAGCGTATGTGACGGGAATATCACAGAAAGATATCTGGGATATCTACAGTCTGCGTTCGCTTCTCGAGGGGATGTGTGCCCGCTGGGCGGTGGAACATATCACGGAGGAACAGCTTGATGAAATGGAGGAGATCATTCTTCTCTCCGAGTTTCAGCTGAAAAAAGGAAGTGGATTCAGTGCAGAGCAGATCACAGCTCTGGATGGCCGTTTCCACGATGTTCTGTATGAAGCTTCCGGCAGTCGGATCCTGAGCCATGTACTGACGGATTTTCACAGCTACGTTCAGCCCGCCAGGAAGAGCTCTGTCATCTCAGAGGACAGAGCGAGAAAATCGATACGTGAGCACAAACAGATCCTTCGGGCAATCCGGGACAGGGATGCTGAAATGGCTGAACAGCTCGCAAACGAACATATCCTGCATGTTATGCAGAACCTGAAGAAACAGGGGTATCAAACAGATTAGGAGGAGACAGAAATGGAAAAAATTAAGATGACAACTCCGTTGGTCGAAATGGACGGAGACGAGATGACAAGGATCCTGTGGAAGATGATCAAGGAAGACCTTCTTGAACCTTACATTGATCTGAAGACAGAATATTATGATCTCGGTCTCGAACACAGAAATGAGACAAATGATCAGGTTACCGTTGATTCGGCTCTTGCAACAAAGAAATATAAGGTTGCTGTAAAGTGCGCCACCATTACTCCGAACGCGGCCCGTATGGATGAATACGATCTGAAGGAAATGTGGAAGAGCCCCAACGGAACGATCCGCGCTATCCTTGACGGTACTGTATTCCGAGCTCCGATCGTTGTAAAAGGGATCGAGCCCTGCGTCAAGAACTGGAAAAAGCCGATTACTATCGCGAGACATGCCTACGGCGATGTCTACAAGGGAAGCGAGATGAAGATCCCGGGAGCAGGAAAAGTAGAACTGGTCTATACATCGGAGGACGGAAGCGAGACAAGAGAGCTCGTCCATGAATTTGACGGCCCTGGAATCGTTCAGGGAATGCATAACATCAACAAGTCTATTGAAAGCTTTGCAAGAAGCTGCTTTAACTATGCTCTGGATACAAAACAGGATCTCTGGTTTGCGACAAAAGATACGATCTCCAAAAAGTATGATCATACTTTCAAGGATATTTTCCAGGAGATCTTCGATGCGGAGTATGCGGATAAGTTCAAAGAGGCAGGGATTGTTTATTTCTACACACTGATCGACGACGCTGTTGCCCGCGTGATGAAATCAGAAGGCGGCTATATCTGGGCGTGCAAGAACTATGACGGCGATGTAATGAGCGACATGGTATCCTCCGCGTTCGGTTCTCTTGCCATGATGACATCCGTACTCGTTTCTCCGGATGGGAATTACGAGTACGAGGCGGCTCACGGAACAGTACAGCGTCACTACTATAAACACTTGAAAGGGGAAGAAACATCCACCAACTCTGTGGCAACGATCTTCGCCTGGACAGGAGCTCTCAGAAAGAGAGGAGAACTTGACGGAAACAAGGAGCTTATGGAATTTGCCGACAGACTGGAGAAGGCGACGATTGACACCATCGAGGCCGGCGAGATGACAAAAGACCTTGCTCTGATCACAACGATTGAGAATCCGACTGTGCTGAACAGTGAAGGGTTTATCAAGGCGATCGCGAAGAGGCTGTAATCCCGGACCGGCGGGAAACTGCCGGGAGTTGGAACGGCTTCCGAGATCGGCGGGGGATGGTTTGAGAAATTTTATTCAGGGAGATTTCCCGGACGGCTCAGGTTCCGTTCCGAGATACGGGAAATACTAAGAACTCCAAGGACCGGCTAAATACAAGCCTTATCATGGCACAACTCGCCTTCGGCTCAGACAATCACCATTGCAGGATCTAACGCAGGTATGGGGAAAGGGGAGCGTAAATGGCTGAACAATTTATCAAATAGCCATTCACGCTCCCCTTTTCGCTTCTGAACCTTACGGCAGGAGAAGTGCAGCCGGAGGGAGGTGCCGATTAAAGGCTGTAGAACGACGCCGGTCCTTAGAGCGCGTCCTTTGCGCTCTTAGTACCGCTGCGTCGTTCTCCAAGCGAGAGCGGGCCTGCAGGCGGCACCTCCCTCCAGCGGACACCCTACTCCTCTGCCAACCCCTCCCACAACTCATAGAGTTCTTCCAGTCTCGCCTCGTTTTCTGCCCGCTCGGTGGACAGCTCCTGGCATTTTACTGAGTTGGAATATACTTCTTCCAGAGTGAGTTCGTGGTCGATCTGGCTGTTCCGGTCTTCCAGACGGCTGATCTCTTCCTCGGTCTTTTTCAGATCATTTTTTCTTTTTCTTTCTTTTGCCTGCTGTTCTTTCTGTTCCTGCCAGCTCAGTTTGGACTCTGAGATCGGGGAGAAAGCGGAAAAGGAGCCGGCATCACGTGACTGGGATCCGGAGGTGGAATAGGCACGAGTCAGTTCTTCTTTCTTTTCCAGATAGTAGTCGTAATTTCCGATGTAGTTTACAAAGGTCTGGTTCACCAGTTCCAGGATCCTGGAAGCGGTCTGGTTGATAAAATAACGGTCGTGAGAGACGTAGAGGACAGTTCCGCTGTAACTGTTCAGCGCTTCCTCAAGGATCTCTTTTGACGTGATATCCAGATGGTTGGTCGGCTCGTCCAGGATCAGGAAGTTTGCCTCTGAAAGCATCAGCTTCGCCAGGGAAACACGGCCTTTTTCCCCGCCGCTTAAGGCGCGGATCTCTTTGAAGACATCGTCCCCGGTAAACTGGAATGCGGCCAGCGTATTTCGGATCTGAGTGTTGTTCAGAGAGGGATAATCATCTGAAATCTCTTCGAAGATCGTCTTCTCGTCGTGAAGGACATGATGTTCCTGGTCATAATATCCGATCTTTACTTTGGCACCCAGAGTGAAGGAGCCGCTGTCTGCACGGATCACCTGGTTGAGGATCTTGAGAAGAGTGGTCTTTCCTGTACCGTTGTCGCCGATGACAGCCACATGTTCTCCCCGTTTGATCTCAAAACTGACGTCCCGGAAAAGGACCTGGCTGTCAAACTGTTTCGAAAGCCCTTCTACAGAAAGGACATCGTTTCCGCTCGTATAAGCGGGCTCCAGAGTAAGGTGCATTTCCCGGACGGTCTCTGCAGGTTTATCTACGGGAGTGATCTTCTCCAGCATTTTTTCCCTGCTCTCTGCCCGGCGTATGGACTTCTCACGGTTAAAGGAGCGGAGCTTCTCGATGACGGCCTGCTGATGCCGGATCTCTCTCTGCTGATTCAGATATTCTTTAAGCTGCGCGTCGCGGATCTGCTGCTTTTTGGCGGAATACGCCTTATAGTTTCCGAGATAGGTGCGGATCTCCCCGTGCTCGATCTCCACAACCTTTGTCACGACGCGGTTCAGGAAATAACGGTCATGAGAGACGATGAAGACAGCGCCGGGATAATTCATGAGAAACGTCTCAAGCCAGGCAACGGAATTCAGGTCCAGATGGTTTGTGGGCTCGTCCAGAAGAAGAACGTCCGGTTTTGTGAGGAGCAGCTTGCCGAGAGAAACGCGTGTCTTCTGCCCGCCGGACAGGGTGTCTGTCTGTTTTGAAAAATCGTCTTCTGTGAAGCCCAGGCCTTTCAGCACTCCGGTGATCTCACTCTCACAGGCGTAGCCGTTTTTATCTTCGAATTCAGACTGCAGCCGGTTATATGTATCAAGCCGGTCCTTCAGAGCGTCTCCGGAAAGGTGTTTCAGTTCCTCTTCGATGGCGCGGATCTGTGCCTCCAGCGCAAAGATATCTGCTCTGGCGCTGCGGACCTCTTCGTAGATCGTGTTCCCCGGCAGAAGATCCTGATGCTGGGCGAGATAGCCGATGGTCTTTCCTTTTGCAAGAATCACATCTCCGCCGTCCATCGGCTCCTCCCCCATGATTATTTTCAGGATCGTGGATTTCCCGGCTCCGTTGATCCCTACGAGCGCCGCTTTTTCACGCTCCTCAATATGGAAGGAGCCGTCATGGACAATGACATGCTCACCGAATGATTTATTTATATTATGACATGCGAGTATCATGATACTCCTCCTGAAATTAAATTATTTGACAGTCCTAAACTATCATTATAGCGGAATCACACGAAAATACAAGCAATTAAAAGTAAAGTTTGACAGAAGAAAAAGTCTTTTATATAATTAGGATGGTATAGACTTGAAATGGAGGGCGATAAGTTTGGAACATAGAGGAATATCCCGTGCCGTTATATCCAGGCTTCCAAGATATTACAGATATCTTGGCGATCTGTTGGAGGAAGGCGTCGAGAGGATTTCATCCGGTGATCTCAGCAAGAAGATGCATGTCACCGCATCTCAGATACGTCAGGATCTGAATAATTTCGGAGGATTCGGACAGCAGGGATACGGGTATAACGTAAAGTATCTTTATACGGAGATCGGAAAGATACTCGGTCTGGATAAAAATCATAATTTTATTATCATCGGAGCAGGAAATCTCGGACAGGCGCTGGCGAATTACGCTTCATTTGAGAGGAGCGGTTTTATCTTAAAAAGTCTGTTCGATGTAAATCCGAGGATGGAAGGTGTGGCGATACGCGGAGTTCCGATCAGGATGATGGATGAACTGGAAGACTTCCTTCAGAATAATGAGATTGAGATCGCTGCGCTGACCCTTCCGAAATCAAAGGCGATAGAGGTTGCGGATCTGCTCGTGGCGAACGGGATCAAGGCAATCTGGAATTTTGCTCATACCGATCTGAATCTGCCGAAGGATGTGATCGTTGAGAGCGTTCATCTGTCAGACAGTCTCATGACATTATCCTACAATATCACCCGCAGGAATGAAGGAAACAAAAAATAACAGGTATAGATGCCCCGCAGTCATCTGCGGGGTATTTGATCGCAGTGGAGCAGGTTCAGGCCAGTTTCCCGGCAGAAAGGCAAGGTGAGCATATGAGATATCTCCCAGATGGAGAGCAGATGAAAAATGCAGACACACATACGATCCAAAAGATCGGGATCCCATCCCTGGTCCTTATGGAGAGAGCGGCGGTCAAGATCGTGGAAACTCTTGAAAATGAAAAGGTCTCTCTGGCGGATACCCTGGTCGTCTGCGGAAGCGGGAACAACGGAGGAGACGGGTTTGCCGCTGCCAGGATCATTGCTGAAAAAGGATACAGAGCTTCCGTCCTGTTTGTCGGGAAGGAAACTTCCATGAGTGAGGAATGCCGGCTTCAGAAGCAGATCGCTGAGAATCTGGGGATCCCGGTATTCACCACATTCCCGGAGGAGGAATATACTGTTATAATAGACGCAGTATTTGGCGTCGGACTGAGCAGGGAAATTACGGGACATTACGCGGAAGTGATAGAATGGATGAACGAGCAGGACGCTTTTAAAGCGGCAGCGGATATCCCTTCCGGGATCTGCTCCCGCACAGGGCGTGTGCTCGGGACCGCGTTCCGGGCGGATCTTACAGTGGCGCTTGCCTGTGAGAAGCTGGGGTGTGCACTGTATCCGGGAAAAAAATATGTGGGGAAAACAGTTGCGGTGCCGATCGGAATCGATACGGAACGGTTCCGGGATGATCCCGCTGTATGCTTTACCTGGGACGGGAACGACATGGAGAAGCTTCTGCCGGAAAGGAAAGAAGATTCTCATAAAGGAAACTATGGCCGTGTTCTTATGATCACGGGAAGCGCCGGGATGGCAGGTGCGGCATACCTGTCTGCAAAAGCCGCTTACACAGTGGGCGCAGGACTTGTACAGGTGTACACGAGTGAAGAGAACCGTCAGATTCTGCAGCAGCTTCTTCCCGAGGCGATCATTTCGTGTTATTCGGAATATGACGGAGATACACTGGATTCCCTTCTGGACTGGGCGGATGTAGTGTGTATCGGGTGTGGACTCGGACAGAGTGGCACATCGGAAAAGATCCTTTGCCATACGCTGGAAAAGATCAGGAAATCATGCATCATTGACGCAGACGGATTGAATATCCTGAGCAGGCACAGGGAGCTGATGGAGTGCGGCAGCCGATATCCGGTGATCCTGACTCCCCATATGAAGGAAATGTCCAGACTGACGGGAAAGAGTATTGCAGAGATCGGAGCGGACCGGATGAAAGTGCTGGATGAGTTCACCGAACAGTGGCCGGTAACCTGTGTACTTAAGGACAGCCGGACTGTAGCGGCCCGGCGGGGATACCGCAAGTTTGTGAACCTTGCAGGAAACAGCAGTATGGCAAAAGCGGGCTCCGGGGATGTTCTCGCAGGCGTGATCACCGGTCTGACAGCTCAGGAAAAGGATCCGTTCCGCAGCGCGGCGCTGGGAGTGTGGCTCCATGCCTGCGGCGGAGACGAGGCCAGAGAAGAGATGGGAGCTTATAGCGTACTGGCACGGGACCTGATATGCGGAATACAAAAATGTATGAAAAGAGCGGAGGAGAGCATAAGAAAATGAAACGATACAGCAGAGTCTGTGCGAAGATCGATCTGGATGCGATCGCATATAATATGGAACAGATGAAAAAAAGGATCGGGGAGGACGCTCATCTGATTGCGGTCATAAAGACAGACGGCTACGGTCATGGGGCGGTACCGATCGCCAGGATGCTGGAAGAGGTTCCCTATGTGTGGGGGTATGCCGTCGCGTGCCTTGGTGAGGGGCTTGTGCTGAGAAAGAACGGGATCAGCAAGCCGATCCTTGTTTTGGGATGCGTATTTCCGGATGAATATGAAGATATGGTGAAAAATGAGATCCGGGCCGCTGTATATACCGAGGAAATGGCATGTCAGATATCAGAGACAGCTGTGAGTCTCGGGATGCAGGCATACTTCCATATCAAAATCGATACCGGGATGGGCAGGATCGGATTCCCGGTAAATGAAGAGAGCGCGGATGCGATCGAGAGAATCAGCCAATTTCCTAATATCTGCATGGAGGGACTTTTTACACATTTCGCGAAAGCGGACGAGAGGGATAAGACCTATACGTACAGACAGCATGAGAAGTTTCTCTGGATGAAGGAGCAGATGGAAAAGAGAGGGGTATCCATTCAGTATTACGACTGCGACAACAGCGCAGGGATCATTGATTTCCCAGATATGAAGCACGATCTGGCCCGCGCCGGGATATCCACTTACGGTATGTATCCTTCCTACGAAGTGATGAAGGAGACTGTAGAACTGAAACCGGCGCTTCGCCTGGTAAGCCATGTGAGTTTTGTGAAAGACGTGGAACCGGGAACGTCGATCAGTTACGGCGGAACATTTGTGGCAAAGGAGAAAATGAAGGTCGCCACGATCCCGGTAGGATACGGCGACGGTTATCCCCGCTCCCTCTCAAACAAAGGCTATGTTCTCATCCACGGGAAACGTGCCCGGATCCTGGGCCGTGTCTGCATGGATCAGTTTATGGTGGATGTGACACAGATTCCGGAGACCAGGTTCATGGATGAAGTGGTACTGGTCGGAACAGATGGCGAGGACCGGATCACAGTGGAAGATCTGGCAAACTTAAGCGGACGCTTCAATTACGAGTTTGTCTGCTGCCTTGGAAAACGGATCCCCCGTGAATACACGAAAAACGGAGAGGTCATAGAACAGACGGATTTCTTTTAGCATCATGGCTCCACGTCTGAGAAAATGAGTGAATACATCCGAAAAAACCGGAAATACTGAAGTATCCGCACAGGAAAAGGCGGAAGAACAGTAAATGGGATCGGAGTGTGAATGAATTGACTATCAGGCGAGGAGACATCTATTATGCGGATCTGAGTCCCGTGGTGGGATCAGAACAGGGCGGCATCCGGCCGGTGCTTGTGATCCAGAACAATGTAGGAAACAGGCACAGCCCGACGATCATATGTGCGGCCATCACCTCGAAAATGAATAAAGCGAAACTGCCGACGCATATCGAGATCAGCGCGAAAAATTACCGGATCGTAAAAAATTCGGTCATTCTGCTTGAACAGATCCGGACAATCGACAAACAGCGGCTGAAAGAATTTGTCTGTCACATCGATCCGGCTATGATGAGAAAAGTAGATGAGGCGATCCGTATCAGCTTAGAACTTCCTACATAGTTTCCGGATCGTCCAGCCTTTACAGGAAGCGAAAAGAATGGTAAAATTGTATGGCGCAGTATGCATTATTGTATAATTATAAATTGATCACATAAAGAAAAAGGAGATTTGAGAGATGTCAGGACATTCGAAATTTGCGAATATTAAACACAAAAAAGAAAAGAACGACGCAGCGAAGGGAAAGATTTTTACGAAGATCGGACGTGAGCTTGCCGTTGCCGTAAAGGAAGGCGGCGGTGCGGACCCGGCGAACAACAGCAGGCTCCGCGACGTGATCGCGAAGGCAAAGTCAAACAACATGCCGAACGATACAATCGAGAGGAACATCAAGAAGGCTGCCGGAGAGGGATCCGGTGACAACTATGAACACATTACATATGAAGGATACGGACCGAACGGCACGGCAATTATCGTCAAGACCCTGACGGATAACAAGAACAGGACTGCTTCCAATGTCCGCAACGCGTTCACAAAAGGAAACGGCAACGTGGGTACTCCGGGATGCGTCTCCTTTATGTTTGATGAGAAGGGACAGATCTTTGTCGCAAAAGAAGACTGCGATATGGATCCGGATGAACTCATGATGCTGGCCCTGGATGCCGGAGCAGAGGATTTTTCAGAGGATGAAGAGAGTTATGAGATCCTCACAGACCCGGAAAGCTTCAGTGATGTCCGACTGAAGCTGGAAGAGGCCGGGATCACAATGGCTTCTGCTGAGGTGACCATGATCCCTCAGACATACGTAGAGCTGACAAATGAGGAGGATATCAAAAATATCCAGAAAACGCTGGATCTTCTTGAGGAAGACGATGACGTACAGGATGTTTACCACAACTGGAATGAATAGAAGAACAAATACAGAAACAGGAGGAAGAACAGATGAGCGACTACAGAATTGAGACAAAATGCATACAGTCCGGTTATGAACCGGGAAACGGAGAGCCAAGGGTCCTCCCGATCTATCAGAGCACTACATTCAGATATACTTCAAGTGAGCAGATGGGACGTCTGTTCGATCTGGAAGAATCAGGATATTTTTATACCCGGCTTCAGAATCCGACCAACGACGCGGTAGCCGCAAAGATCTGTGACCTGGAGGGCGGTGTAGCGGCGATGCTCACTTCATCCGGACAGGCGGCAAATTTTTATGCTGTCATGAATATCGCACAGGCGGGCGATCATATCATATGCGCTTCCGCACTGTACGGCGGCACATATAATCTCTACGCACATACGATCCGTAAAATGGGAGTAGAGGCTACTTTTGTGGATCCGGACTGCACGCCGGAAGAACTGGAAGCTGCATTCCAGGATAATACAAAGGCAGTGTTCGGAGAGTCTATTGCAAACCCGGCGCTTGTAGTGCTTGATTTTGAAAAATTTGCAGAGGCGGCTCATCGTCACGGTGTTCCGTTTATCGTGGACAACACCTTTGCAACACCGATCAACTGCCTTCCTTTCGAGTGGGGAGCTGACATCGTCACTCACTCTACGACAAAATACATGGACGGACACGCAACCTGTGTTGGCGGCGCGATCGTGGACAGCGGAAACTTTGACTGGGAAGCTCACGGCGATAAATTCCCGGGACTTACAACACCGGATGAGACTTACCACGGAATCGTGTATACAAAGAAATTCGGAAAAGGAGCCTATATTACAAAGGCGACAGCGCAGCTCATGAGGGACCTTGGATCGATCCAGTCTCCGCAGAACGCATTTCTTCTGAATATCGGTCTTGAGACTCTTCATCTCCGTGTGCCGAGACACTGCGAGAACGCGCTGAAGGTAGCGCAGTATCTGAAGGGACATGAAAAAGTGGCATGGGTCAGCTATCCGTCACTCCCGGGTGATAAATACTATGATCTTGCTCAGAAATATATGCCCAACGGCACATGCGGCGTTCTTACGTTCGGATTAAAAGGCGGAAGAGAAGCAGCTGTTGAGATGATGGACAAGCTGAAGATGGTCGCTATCGTGACACATGTTGCGGATGCCAGAAGCTGTGTTCTTCATCCGGCAAGCCATACACACCGCCAGATGAACGAGCAGGAACTGCTTGAGGCTGGAGTTCAGCCGGATCTGATCCGCTTCAGTGTAGGAATTGAAAATGTGGAAGATATCATTGCCGATGTAGAACAGGCATTGAGGTAATTTGAGATGGTATGGACGTATACAATTATGTTCATGCCATTTTTTCATGGAATATTCTGAAATTAATGTATCCGGGATTGTCTTCTGTATAGAAATGTTCTTTTTTTCAAATAATAAAGAATATCTGACAACAGGGAGGACGGTTAAAATGAACAGAGATGATCAGGAACAGACAAAGACTCAGCAAAGAGAACGTGAGAATAATGAGATCCGTGAGATGGGAACCCTTGAGCTTCAGGGGAAGGAGGGAAAAAACAGGATACAGCTTTTGACAATCATAGGGGAGATTGAAGGGCATGAAGCGGTATCCGGAAATACAAAAGCAACGAAGTATGAGCATCTTCTGCCGAGACTGGCGGAGATCGAGGCGGACGAGGAGACAGAAGGGGTCCTTATCCTCCTGAATACGCTCGGCGGAGACGTGGAAGCCGGACTGGCGATCGCTGAGATGATCGCTTCGCTCAGCAAACCTACAGTATCCCTGGTGCTGGGAGGGAGCCATTCCATCGGAGGGCCCCTCGCTGTTTCTGCGGATTACTCCTTTATCGTTCCCACAGGGACGATGATAGTGCACCCGGTGCGGTCCACAGGAATGTTTATCGGTGTGATCCAGAGTTACAGAAATATGGAGAAGACCCAGGACAGAATCGCAAGATTTATTTCAGAGCATTCGCGCATTTCCCAGGAGCGTCTCCTTGAACTGATGCTGGACTCCACCCAGCTTGTAAAAGATGTAGGTACCATGCTGGAAGGGGAGGAGGCAGTGAGAGAGGGGATCATCGATGAAGTGGGAGGTATCAGTCAGGCTTACGCAAAGCTTCAGGAGATGATAAGAAAAAAAGGGTGATGACACAGTTTTTAAAAAATGTTATACTAATCTATAGTATGTTCAATTAACAAGGGGGATTTACATGGCTGCGAAATCGACAAAAGGAAAAAAAAGCACAAAAAGCACGCCGAAAAAGAAGACAACCCGAACTGCGAACTCAAAAAGCAGTGAACAGCAGAATACAGAGATACGCAGCGAGATTATTATCCTTGTGACGCTCGCTGTATGTATCCTGCTTGTCCTGAGTAATTTTGGTCTGGGAGGAACGGCTGGGGAGTCTGTTTCTTCCGTTTTCTTCGGAATGTTTGGGGTTATGGCATATCTGCTGCCTTTTGTGCTGTTTGGCCTGACTGCATTCCTGATCTCCAACAAAGGGAATGCTCACGCTTACATAAAGATCGCTGCGGGAGTTGTTTTGTTCCTGATCCTTACAGCGATTCTTGAGCTGGTCTTTAACCAGTATGAACCGGGAACAGCGATTCTTTCATATTACAGGGCGTCAAGTGAACACAGGAATGCGGGAGGGCTTACGGGAGGATGTATCGTCACCCTTCTCTGTCCGCTTATCGGGGAGATAGGGACTTACGTGGTGCTTTTTATCTTTGCGATCATCTGCATGATCCTGATCACGGAAAGATCACTTCTCGTGCCGCTCGGAAAGCAGAGCCGGAAGGCATACGAAGGAGTAAAGAAAAAGCATCAGGAGACCGCGGTCATCCGGGCGCGTCAGGCGGAAGAACGCCGAAGAGAAGCGGAGGAACAGACAGATGATCCGAAAGAGCGCAGGATGGACCGGAAAGTTTCCGGCATCTCCTTTGCGACCACACTGGAACCGGAAGAGGGTTCCGGGACGAAGGAAAAGAAACGGCGCGGAAGGAGGAAGAATCCCGATATTTACGAACTTACTCCAGAGGAACCGTCCTCTGCTGGAAACAATGAGGAACAGCCTGATCTGTTCGTTATAAACCGGGCGGAATCTACGGACACCTTCCAGACAGAGGAGATACCAGATCTTCCGGATCCAATGGGAGGGCCTGCGGAATCTTCTCCTGCAGAACCGGACATTTCAGCGGAAGAGCCGGCGAAGACAAGAAGCCGAAGATCCAGGCAGGACGCCCAGGCTGTGGCAGTGGAGACGGAACATGTCGCCGAGGCGGTGAGAGAAAATGAAGACAAGGAAACGCCCGTCTATCATACACCCCCACTCAGCCTGCTCAAGAAAGGGAAAAAGGGAGGCGGAGATTCCGATGCCCATCTGCGTGCCACAGCGAAGAAACTGGAACAGACGCTTCAGAACTTCGGCGTCGGTGTCCATGTGACCAACGCAAGCTGCGGACCTTCTGTCACACGATACGAACTTCAGCCGGAGCAGGGCGTCAAGGTGAGCCGGATCGTGGGACTGGCGGATGATATCAAGCTGAACCTTGCCGTTGCTGACCTGAGGATCGAAGCGCCGATTCCCGGGAAGGCTGCTGTTGGTATTGAGGTGCCAAACAGCGAGAATACTGCTGTGATGCTGCGGGATCTTCTGGAATCAAAGGAATTCCGTTCCAGCGCTTCCCCGATCACATTTGCAGTGGGAAAAGACATTGCCGGGAAGGTTGTCGTAGCTGACATCGCGAAGATGCCTCATCTGCTGGTTGCAGGAGCCACCGGCTCCGGAAAGTCCGTCTGCATCAATACACTGATCATGAGCATCATCTACAAGGCGGATCCGGAGGATGTGAAACTGATCCTCGTGGATCCGAAAGTTGTGGAGCTCAGCGTTTATAATGGGATTCCGCATCTGATGATCCCTGTGGTGACGGATCCGAAGAAGGCCGCGGGAGCCCTGAACTGGGCGGTGGCCGAGATGGAAAAGAGATATAAGTTATTCGCGGAATATAATGTAAGAGACCTGAAAGGCTTTAATGAAAAGGTGGAAAAAGGCGAGACGGCTCCTGATGTGCAGAAGAAGCTTCCGCAGATCATCATCATCATCGACGAGCTTGCGGATCTGATGATGGTGGCTCCGGGAGAGGTTGAGGGCGCGATCTGCCGTCTGGCTCAGCTGGCGAGAGCGGCGGGGCTTCACCTGATCCTCGCGACACAGAGACCGTCCGTCAACGTCATTACCGGACTGATCAAGGCGAATATGCCGTCAAGGATTGCCTTCTCTGTTTCATCCGGTGTGGACTCCAGGACGATCATCGATATGAATGGAGCAGAAAAACTGCTCGGAAAGGGAGACATGCTGTTTTATCCGTCCGGTTATCCGAAACCGGTCCGGGTACAGGGCTCATTTGTCTCCGACAAGGAAGTGCAGGCCGTTGTTGATCATCTGATCAGCAATAACGGAAATACGTCTTATAATAACGAACTCGAGGAGCATATGAATACAAATCTGCCGGGACAGCAGGAGACTGCCGGTCCGGGAGAAGGAAGGGATGCGCACGACGCGTATTTCATCGAAGCGGGGAAACTGATCATAGACAAAGACAAGGCCTCCATTGGCATGCTGCAGAGGATGTTCAAGATCGGTTTTAACCGTGCCGCCAGGATCATGGACCAGCTCGCCGAAGCCGGCGTGGTGGGTCCGGAAGAAGGGACGAAGCCCAGGAAGATCCTGATGTCAAAGGAGGAATTTGACCAGTACATAGAAAGCCAGACGTAACAGTTTGGCAGAGTGAACAAAAAAACAGTCAGACAAAGAGAGCAGGAGGAGAAAAGATGAAGACAGATATCCAGATCGCGCAGGAAGCGGAAATGATGCATATCAGAGACGTGGCGGGGACAATCGGGATCACCGAAGATGAACTGGAGTTTTACGGAAAATACAAGGCAAAGCTTTCCGATGAACTTTGGGACCGCATCAAAGACAATGCGGACGGAAAGCTGGTCCTTGTGACTGCGATCAACCCGACTCCCGCAGGGGAAGGAAAGACAACTACTACAGTAGGACTTGGAGAAGCGATGGCAAAACTTGGAAAGAAGGCACTCATTGCTCTCAGAGAGCCGTCCCTTGGACCGTGCTTCGGCATCAAGGGAGGCGCTGCCGGGGGCGGTTATGCCCAGGTTGTTCCCATGGAAGATCTGAACCTCCATTTTACCGGTGATTTTCATGCGATTACTTCCGCGAATAATCTGCTGGCAGCCATGCTCGACAATCATATCCAGCAGGGGAATGCGCTTCGGATTGACCCGCGGCAGGTGGTGTGGAAACGATGCCTTGATATGAACGACAGAGTTCTCAGGAATATTGTGGTGGGACTTGGAAACAAGATGGACGGAATGGTAAGGGAAGATCATTTTGTCATCACCGTGGCATCTGAGATCATGGCGATCCTCTGTCTCGCAAATGACCTTGCCGACCTGAAGCGGAGACTCGGAAAGATCATCGTGGCGTACAATTTTGACGGAGATCCTGTGACTGCGGATGACCTGAAAGCCACAGGGGCCATGGCCGCGCTCCTCAAAGACGCCATCAAGCCGAATATTATCCAGACGCTGGAACATACGCCGGCGCTGGTGCATGGGGGACCTTTCGCGAACATCGCCCATGGATGCAACAGCGTACGGGCAACGAGGATGGCTCTCAAGCTCAGTGATATCACGATCACAGAGGCAGGATTCGGCGCGGACCTCGGCGCGGAAAAATTCTTTGATATCAAGTGCCGGATGGCGGGACTCAAGCCCGATGCAGTCGTTCTTGTTGCAACAGTGCGCGCTTTGAAGTATAATGGTGGAGTTGCGAAGAGCGATCTTGCGGAGGAGAACCTGGAAGCTCTCGCAAAAGGGATCGTTAACCTTGAAAAGCACATTGAGAATATACAGAAATATGGAGTGCCTGTGATCGTGACACTGAATTCCTTTGTCACGGACACAGAAGCGGAGAACGAGTACATCCGAAAGTTCTGCGAGGAGAGAGGATGTGAATTTGCCCTGTCTGAGGTCTGGGAGAAAGGCGGAGAGGGAGGCATCGCTCTTGCGGAAAAAGTGTTGGAGACGCTGGAGACAAAACAAAGCGGCTTCCACACGCTGTATGAAGAGGGCCTGTCCCTGAAAGAGAAGATCGAGACTATTGCGGGAGAGATCTATGGCGCCCGCGGAGTTGTATATGAACCGGCGGCAGAGCGGCAGATCGCGAAGATCGAATCCATGGGCTTTGGATCCTTCCCGATCTGTATGGCGAAGAATCAGTACTCTCTGTCAGATGACGCAAAGAAACTGGGCCGGCCGGAGAATTTTGCCATCCATATCCGCGAGGTCTATGTCAGCGCAGGAGCCGGATTTGTGGTCGCCCTGACAGGCGCGATCATGACTATGCCCGGTCTTCCGAAAGTTCCAGCTGCAAACGGGATCGATGTGACGGACGACGGAAAGATCACAGGACTGTTTTAAAGGAGAGATAAATGGCGCAGTTAATTGACGGAAAACGGATCTCCCAGGAGATCAAAGATGAATTGAAGATTGAAGTACAGAAGATGGAAGAGCAGGGGATCAGTGTCTGCCTGGCAGTCGTCCAGGTGGGGAATGATCCGGCTTCTACAGTGTATGTCAGGAACAAGAAAAAGGCATGCGCATATGTGGGCATCGAATCCCGGGCATATGAGCTTCCGGAGGAGACCACCGAGGAGGAGCTTGTAAGGCTGGTGGAGGAACTGAATCAGGACGCTTCCGTGAACGGGATCCTTGTGCAGCTGCCTCTCCCGTCCCATATTGATGAGGACAGGATCATCCGGACAATCTCACCGGATAAAGATGTGGACGGATTCCATCCGGTCAGTGTAGGAAGGCTCTGGATCGGAGAGAAAGGCTTTGTATCCTGCACTCCGGCAGGGATCATACAGCTTCTGAAGCGTTCCGGGATCGGGATCGAGGGAAAGAACTGTGTGATCGCAGGAAGGAGTAATATTGTCGGGAAACCGATGGCGGCACTTCTTCTCCGTGAAAACGGGACAGTCACGGTGACTCATTCCAGGACGAAGAATCTCTCGGAGATCACATCAAAGGCAGATATTCTGATCGCTGCGATCGGGAAAGCGCGCTTTATCACCGCGGAGTATGTGAAAGACGGAGCAGTGGTGATCGATGTGGGGATGAACCGGGATGAAGAAGGGCATCTTTGCGGAGATGTGGATTTTGAGGATGTGGAGCCGAAAGTCTCTGCCATCACACCGGTTCCCGGAGGTGTTGGACCGATGACGATCGCCATGCTGATGAACAACTGTGTTGAGACGGTACGCTGTTAGGAGGAAGCGTTTATGAGATGTACACATTGCGGAGCAAATATCCCGGAAGATCAGATGATTTGTCCCGAATGCGGTGCGGAAGTCCAGATTGTTCCGGATTATAATCCTCTGGAAGACGTCCTCGCGCGTGAAGTAAGAGGATCAGTCGAGGGGGCAACCAGACAGATCCAGACCGGAGATATCAGAAGAGCACGCAGAGGGGTCGTTCCCGGAAATGAAAACTCAACCAGAGTACTCAGCCAGGGGGAGATGGACCGGATCCGCGAGGAGCGGAGAGCCCGGATGCGGCGTGCAGGGGGGCCGGACCGGCAGAGTGGAGCAGGACGGAATACTGGCAGCGTAAAACGCGGCAATACAGGGAACACAGGCACTGTAAGGCGTGAGACTGGAAGGATACAGCCGGAGCAGGATGAAAGAGAACGCAGGAGACAGCAGCAGATCAGACGCAGGGAGGCGGCAAAGCGTAAGAGAAGAAACCTTCTTCTTATTCTATTTTTCCTGCTGGTGCTGATCGGTGCAGGTGTTTTTGTAATATATCATAACTCCTATACCGGAGTGGTAAACAGAGGATACAATACGCTTCAGTCGGGGGATTATACGGAGGCAGAGAACTTGTTTAACCGGGCGGTCACAAAAGACAGATCCCGCAGTGAGGCATATGCCGGTCTTGCACAGGTATATATTGATCAGGACGATCTGGATGGCGCAGAGTCTGTATTCCTTACAGCACTGGAAACACAGCCCTCCAATGCAGAGCTGTATCAGGCAGCGATCGCTTTTTATATGGATACAGAGCAGCAAGATAAGATATCCGCGCTGCTGCAGGATTGTGAAGATCAATCTGTTCTGAACGCAGTGTCTGAATATGTCTCAGACGCGCCTGAATTCAGTCTTGAGGGAGGAACTTACAGTGAAGTTCAGGAAGTTTCCCTTTCTTCCGAAACAGGGGGAAAGATCTATTACACGACAGACGGTACGGATCCGACAGAATCAAGCACGGAGTACACAGAACCTGTTCTGCTCCAGAATGAGGGAGAGACTGAGATTCGTGCTGTCGCAGTGAACGCGAACGGGATACCAAGTGTTGTGGCATCTGCGAAATACACGATTGAGTTTCCGATCGTGGATGCTCCGGCAGTCACGCCGGCAACAGGGCAGTATACCGAGCCGACTCAGATCACGATCACGGTTCCGGAAGGATATACCGCCTATTATACGATGGATGGCTCAACACCGACCAGCGATTCTACGGAATATACCGGTCCCATCGATATGCCTCAGGACACACAGACTATCTTCAGTGCAATCCTGGTGAACAATAATAATGGCAAGGCAACGGATGTTACCACAAGAAATTATATCACCCGTTCGGAATAAAACGTTATTATAGCGAAATGTTTGAAATGCAATCGGATTTTGTGAGAAATTTTATTGATATTTTACAAAATTCCGGTTGCATTCTTTTATATACAGAGTTATAATAGCTGTGTTAAAAAAATAACAAATATACATAAAGGAGATGCTGGAAATGAGCAGATTTTGTTTACCAAGAGACATTTATCACGGGAAAGGATGTCTGGAAGAGCTGAAAAACTTAAAAGGGAAAAAAGCAATGCTCGTAGTGGGCGGCGGTTCCATGAAGCGTCAGGGCTTCCTTGACAAGGCTGTAAACTATCTGAAAGAAGCAGGCATGGAAGTTCAGGTATTCGAAGGCGTAGAGCCGGATCCGTCCGTTGAGACAGTTATGAAAGGCGCAGAGGCGATGCGCGCGTTCGAACCGGACTGGATCGTTTCGATGGGCGGAGGTTCGCCGATCGACGCGGCAAAAGCAATGTGGGCTTTCTATGAGTATCCGGAAACTTCTTTTGAGGATCTCTGTACACCGTTCAATTTCCCGGAACTGAGACAGAAAGCAAAATTCGCAGCAATTCCTTCCACATCCGGAACTGCAACCGAGGTTACCGCATTCTCAGTCATCACAAACTATCAGACAGGCGTGAAATATCCACTGGCTGACTTTAACATCACTCCTGATGTGGCTATCGTTGATCCGGACCTTGTATCAGGGCTTCCGGTAAAACAGGTTGCATACACAGGTATGGATGCGCTGACACATGCGATCGAGGCATATGTATCCACACTCCACGGACCGTTCACAGATCCGCTTGCACTTCAGGCGATCGAGATGGTACTGGATTACCTTCCTGCATCCTACAACTGCAATATGGAGGCAAGAGAGCAGATGCACTACGCACAGTGCCTTGCAGGTATGGCGTTCTCAAACGCTCTGCTCGGTATCGTACACTCCATGGCGCACAAGACAGGAGCTGCATTCTCCACAGGACACATTCCGCACGGCTGCGCGAATGCGATCTATCTTCCTTATGTAATCGCATACAATGCAAAAGATCCGTCAGCTGCAAGCCGCTACGCTGAGATCGCACGCAGGATGGGACTTCCGGGAACATCTGAGAAAGCCCTGATCAACAGCCTGAGAGAGAAGATCAATGAGTTCAACGTGAAACTGAACATTCCGAAGACACTGAAAGATTTCGGCATCAATGAGGATGAGTTCAAAGAGAAAGTTGCTCATATCGCAGAACTGGCAGTGGGAGACGCCTGCACAGGTTCCAACCCGCGTCCGATCGATCCTGCAACAATGGAGAAACTTCTCACATGCACATACTACGGAACAGAGGTTGACTTCTAAAACAGTTCAATATTAAATTTATGATAAGCGGACTGTCCGGGAACGGGCAGCCCGTTTTTTACTTGCTATTAGGCGATTTATGGCGTATTATATTGAAAGAGTGATTTTTTAAGGAGGATGACCATGTATCAGATAATGAAAGCAGAAAAACTGGCCGATAAGATATTTCTGATGGATGTGCATGCACCGCGTGTTGCGCAGCACTGTGAACCGGGCCAGTTTGTGATCGTTAAAATCGATGAGAAAGGGGAAAGGATCCCGCTGACGATCTGTGATTATGACAGAGAGGCCGGAACGATTACGATCGTGGTGCAGGAAGTGGGAGCTTCCACCACAAAGATGGGCAGCCTGAAAGCCGGGGATTATTTCCGGGATTTTACAGGCCCTCTCGGGTGCCCGTCTGAGTTTGTGCATGAAGACATTGAGACATTAAAGAATAAGAAAATGCTGTTTGTTGCCGGAGGAGTCGGAGCGGCTCCCGTTTATCCTCAGGTGAAATGGCTGAAGGAGCGCGGGATCGATGCGGACGTTATCGTGGGAGCAAAGACGAAGGACATGCTGATCCTTGAAGACGAGATGAAGGCAGTTGCGGGAAATTACTATCCGTGTACAGACGACGGTACATACGGTCATTCCGGGATGGTAACGACCATGGTGGAAGAGCTGGTAAACGAAGGAAAGAAATACGACGTCTGCGTTGCCATCGGGCCCATGATCATGATGAAATTTGTCTGTCTGCTCACCAAGAAGCTGGAGATCCCTACGATCGTCAGCATGAATCCGATCATGGTCGACGGAACAGGAATGTGCGGCGCCTGCCGTCTCCAGGTTGGCGACGAGATCAAATTCGCCTGTGTGGACGGACCGGAATTCGACGGACATCTTGTAGACTTTGATCAGGCCATGAAGAGAAGCCAGATGTATAAGACCCAGGAGGGAAGAGCGCTCCTGAAACTTCAGGAAGGCGATACTCATCACGGCGGATGCGGACATTGTGGAGGTGACGAATAATGGCAGATATGTTAAAGAAAGTTCCTGTGAGAGAACAGGATCCCAAAGTACGTGCGACCAACTTTGACGAGGTATGCCTCGGATATAATAAAGAAGAAGCGATGGAAGAAGCGGCGAGATGCTTAAACTGCAAAAACGCGAAATGTGTCCAGGGATGTCCTGTAGCGATCGATATCCCGGCATTTATCCATGAAGTGAAAGAAGGAAATATCGAGGAAGCCTACAAGGTGATCGGAAAGTCCAGCGCGCTTCCGGCAATCTGCGGACGTGTCTGCCCTCAGGAGTCACAGTGCGAGGGAAAATGTATCCGCGGCATCAAAGGCGAGCCGGTATCCATCGGAAAGCTGGAGAGATTCGTGGCAGACTATGCGCTTGAGAACGATATCAAGCCGGTGGGCGCAGAGACGAAGAACGGCCACAAGGTCGCAGTGATCGGTTCCGGTCCGTCCGGACTTACCTGTGCAGGGGATCTGGCGAAGATGGGATACGATGTTACTGTATTCGAGGCTCTTCACGAACTGGGCGGAGTGCTCGTATATGGAATCCCTGAATTCCGTCTTCCGAAACAGAAGGTTGTTGCAAAAGAGATCGAGAAAGTAAAAGAACTCGGCGTAAAATTTGAGACAAACGTGGTGATCGGAAAATCGACTACGATCGATCAGCTTATGGAGGACGAGGGATTTGAGGCCGTATTCATCGGTTCCGGAGCCGGACTTCCGATGTTTATGGGTATCCCGGGAGAGAATGCGAATGAAGTGTTCTCCGCGAATGAATATCTGACAAGAGGTAACCTGATGAAAGCGTTTGATGATTCTTATGATACGCCCATCGCAGCAGGCAAAAAGGTAGCCGTAGTGGGTGGCGGAAACGTGGCGATGGACGCAGCGAGAACGGCTCTCCGTCTCGGCGCTGACGTACATATCGTCTACAGAAGGAGCGAGGCGGAACTTCCGGCCAGAGTAGAGGAAGTCCATCACGCAAAAGAGGAGGGCGTTGTCTTTGACCTTCTCAGAAACCCGAAGAAGATCAACGTGGACGAGAACGGGAACATCACCAGCATGACTGTCATCAAAATGGAACTCGGAGAGCCGGATGCATCCGGAAGAAGACGTCCTATCGAAGTGCCGGGATCAGAGTATGACATCGAAGTAGACACCGTCATCATGTCCCTCGGGACTTCACCGAACCCGCTGATCTCATCCACGACGAAAGGTCTGGAGACGAACCGGAGAAAATGTATCGTTGCCGACGAGGACAACGGACAGACGTCAAAAGAGGGCGTATTCGCCGGCGGAGACGCTGTGACAGGTGCGGCTACGGTCATCCTTGCAATGGGCGCAGGAAAGGCCGGAGCAAAGGGAATCGACGAATACCTGAAGAGTAAAGAGAAGTAGGATGACGACGGAAGAGATAAGGGAACGGCTTCAGGATCTGGTCGAAGAAGATTATAAAGAGTTTAACCGGAAGCTGATCCCCGGCGTGGAACACGTTATGGGGATCCGGCTTCCGGCCATGAGAAAGCTTGCCAGAGAGGCAGCAAAAGAAGATTTTCGTTCCTATCTGGAGGAAGCCAGGGAGAAGATTGGACCCGAATCTTTTCATGAGGAGATCATGATGCAGGGGCTGATCCTGGGCTATGCGAAGATGGACCGTGAAGAGCGGAGCAGATATCTGGATGAATTTGTGCCGAAGATCGGAAACTGGGCTGTCTGCGACAGTTGTGTCACAGGATATAAATTCATGGAAAAGGATCCGGAGTACTGGTTCGATTATCTGCGGAAATTTCAGGACAGCCGGGAAGAGTTTGAACTGCGGTTCATGATCGTGGCCATGATGTCCCACTTTGTGGATGAGGATCATATCGACGAGATCCTTCGCTGCTGTAATGAGATCAGACACGATGGATATTACACAAAGATGGGCGTGGCGTGGACTGTCCAGGTCTGTTATGTAAAATTCCCGGAGAAGACCAGAAAATTTCTGGAACAGGATATAATGGATGATTTCACCCACAATAAAGCCATCCAGAAGATCCGGGAATCCTACCGTGTAAGCCGGGAAGAAAAGGAAGAACTGAATCGTCTCAAGAGGAAATAGGAACAGAATAGAGAAGAAACAAAAGAAAGAATGCCGTCGCACCGGTTTTTAGCCGTGCGGCGGCATTCTTTCTTTTGCGAGATAAGCCAGGCAAGCGGCTGTCGTGCCTGTACGAGCAGGCATTTGCAGGGCAACGGACAGCAAACGGCTTTGCCGTGAGCTGCCCGAGGTATCATTCATAGATCCCGTTGACGGTGACTTCAAAGACCGCATCCTGTCCGTTCAGTTCCTCGTTCCCGTAATCCTCTGGGAAGGTTACACTCACTTCTACAGTATCTCCCGGATGGGCGCCGATGAGCTGTTCCTCAAAATCGTCGATATAGTTTCCGGAGCCAATCACAAGATCCGTTCCCGCACCGTTAGTGCTTCCTCCGTCAAATTCCACGCCGTCGATGGTGCCGACATAATCAATGTTGACGGTATCGCCGTCTTCTACGGTGAGAGATGTGTCGGTTGAATACGACGTCGTATCTGAGCCGGATGCATCTGAGCCATTATCTGATGAAGTATTATCAGAAGATGAACTGTCTGACGATGAACTGTCGGTTCCGGATGCATCTTCTGTTGAGGCGGCTGCATCGGAACTGCTGTTCTCCGAGGAGGTTCTGACCTCAGAAACGATGATCGCGACAATCAGTATGATTACGGCAAGGGTGGGGACCCCGATCACAATCGCCTTGCTGATCTTACGGCGAAGTTCTTTTTTTCTCCGTTCTTCGGCTCTTCGCTGCTGGGCCATTCTTCGGTTTTCTTTTTTCATGGAAGTATCCCCCGTTTCTTTTCGTCTTTCTGTCAGGTGTCCTGAACTGAAAGACATTATAAATTTAAAATATGGCTAATTTGTGATTATTTTTCAAAAAATACATGTTATACTATTGCTATCGCTCTTTTATATTCTAAAACAGACTGGAGAAAGAAACTATGGCAGAGAACATCAGATATATGGACGGAACAGAATTTTTAGAAGACGTGACAGAGAAGATCAGGCAAAGGCTTGATGAGATAAAGCAGTCTCTCGATGAAGGTCAGAAAGAGATCGAGAACATGCATGAGTATTACTGGGAAAACTATACGGAGATGGACCAGTACGGCTATGAGGACTTTGATAACCAGCAGGCGCTTTTAAACCAGGTAAACGCAAATCAGGACCGGCTTGCCATGAAGCACAGGCTCGAGCGGATGGCGGACGCTCCCTTTTTCGGCAGAGTGGATTTTGTATTTGAAGGGGAAGACGAGGCAGAGCCATTTTACATCGGCATCGGTAATTTCGCGGAGAAGGCGGGGATGACTCCGATGATCTATGACTGGAGAGCGCCGGTGAGCGGCCTGTTCTACGATTATGACAAGGGTCCTGCATCCTATGAAGCTCCGGCCGGAACGATCGAAGGTGAGATCCGTTCCAAATGGCAGTATAAGATACGCGGCGGAAAGATGATCTATGAGTTCGAGAGTGACACAAAGATCGACGATGAAATTTTGAAACAGGAGCTTGGAAACAACGGTGACGTAAAGCTGAAAAATATTGTCCGCACGATACAGAAGGAGCAGAACGCGATCATTCGGAACACGAAGGACAGGATCCTTGTAATCCAGGGCGCAGCGGGAAGCGGAAAGACTTCCATCGCGCTCCACCGGATCGCCTATCTCCTGTACCATGACAGACAGAACCTGAAGTCATCCAACGTGTTAGTCCTTTCGCCGAACAGCGTGTTTGCGGATTACATTTCCCACATCCTGCCGGAACTGGGTGAGGAGAACATCCGTGAGATGAGTTTTGACCTCTTTGCGTACAAAGAACTGAAGGATACGGCGGCGGACTGTGAGGACCGGTATGATCATCTGGAGCGGATCATGAAGTTCCCGGATGATCAGGAGAAAGAGCGTTACCGGATGAAACAGTCGGAAGACTATGTTGGGATGATCGAGGGATTCCTTGCTACCCTGGAGGACAGACTCGTAGACTTCCGCGAGGTCAGCTTCCGTGGGGCAAAGCTGACAGAAGAAGAACTGATCCGCATGTTCTACTTTAAATTTCAGGACACACCGCTCCTGGCGAGGATGAACGCGGTGATGGATTATTTCGTGGATGCCTACGAGACGCTCAAAGGCAGGGATATCTCGGATGACGACAGGATCCTTATTCAGGAAAAATTTGACAGCATGTACGTGACGAAAGATATCTATTCGATCTACAACTGGCTGCTGGAGGATTACGGATATGATCAGCTTCCGGATGTGCCTTACGAGAGGAGAAAGGTGCAGTATGAGGATGTATTTCCCATGCTGTACCTGAAATACCGTCTTCTGGGACACGGAGCGCAGAGAAATATCAAGCACCTGGTGATCGATGAGATGCAGGATTACTCTTTCCTTCAATATGTACTTTTAAAGCAGATCTTCCAGTGCAGGATGACGATCCTGGGAGATTATGCCCAGACGCTTGATACGAAACAGCACGACGTGCTGAGATTTCTTCCGAAGATCTTCGGAAAAGAGATCCGGAAGGTGATCCTGAATAAAAGCTACCGGAACACTTGGGAGATCGCGGAGTACGCGGGAAAGATCAGCGGGATCACAGACCTGGAACTTCTGGGGAGACACGGGAAAGAAGTGGAGGAGAAGTCCTTCTCAACAGAGGAGGAGATGCTGAAGGCAATTCAGGAGAATCTGAACCTGGGCGAGAACGGCTACGAGACCGGGGCAGTGATCACCATGACAGAAGAAGAGGCGTATGATGTTTACCGGCTGCTCTCAAACAGAGGAGTGGACGCGGCTTATGTGGACCGTGACAGCTCTGCGTTCAAGAGAGGATTGACCGTCACAACGTTTTATCTGGCAAAGGGACTGGAGTTTGACCAGGTATTTACGATACGGGGAGATCAGAAAAACCCGCTCAGGAACCAGGCGGAGTATATCTGCGCTACAAGGGCGCTCCAGGAACTTTATGTATACGAGGTTGAGAAGAAATGAAAATCACACTGATCACAGTAGGAAAGATCAAAGAAAAATATCTGAAAGACGCCATCGCGGAATACTCTAAGAGGCTGAGCCGTTATTGTAAGCTGGAGATCATCGAAGTGGCGGATGAGAAGACACCGGATCAGGCGAGCGGGACGGTGGAGGAAAATATACGGGACAAAGAAGGAGAGCGGATCCTGAAGCATATCCGGGACGATATGTATGTGATCACGCTGGAGATCGGAGGAAAGATGCTCTCGTCCGAAGAACTGGCACAGAAGATCGAGACACTGGGAATACAGGGAGAGAGTAGTATCGCTTTTGTCATTGGAGGGTCCATCGGGCTTGGGAAAGAAGTGATCAAAAGGTCGGACTTTGCGCTGAGCTTCTCGAAGATGACATTTCCACATCAGCTGATGCGGGTGATCCTGCTGGAGCAGGTGTACCGGAGTTATCGGATCATAAATGGGGAACCATACCACAAATAAATGCGGTTTTTTCGCATTTTAGTACCATATGGTATACAAAATACGTGGCAAGAAATTTCGTTGATGTGATATTCCACAAATTTGAAAAAACTCCCTCACAAGATTCAGATCGATTTGGCAGATAATAATTACGAAACCGATCATGTTTCAGAAGGGAGTTGTTTTTTGTGCAAATGCAGAATGCTCATTTGGCTGTCGCATCTGTCCTGGTCCAAGGCTGGGGAGAACTGTACGATCAGGATGCGGCGCTGAACACAGGAACTATTTTCAAAGACCTGGCTCTTCCGTTTTTTGCAGCCGAGCAGATCCCGGGGACTTTGTCTTCTCTGGAGGATTCCCTGAAGAGCCCGGAAGAAAAAAGATGGCGCGATAAAATGCTGGAAGTCCAAAAGGTCAGTTTCATGTTGGATGACCTGAGGCTGTATCTGGATACGCATCCGGAAGACCAGGACGCCCTGGCCGTGTTCAAGGATGTTGTGAAACAGAGGAAGCAGACGCTGTCTGAATTTGCGGAGCAGTTTTATCCTCTGACTGTGGACTGTATGGCGGAAATATATGAAAAGGAGTCTTCTTCATCCTGCTACTGCTGGCAGAAAGGTGCGGCTTCGTGGGAGGGGGTGTGCTGCTGATGTGGATCTATGAAAAAAGGCTTCAGTACCCTGTGAGGATCACAAAAACCTGCCCGAAGACGGCGCAGCTTATTATCAGCCAATATGGCGGACCGGACGGGGAATTGTCTGCTTCCATGCGGTATCTTTCCCAGCGTTATACCATGCCACTTAAATCTGTAGGGGGACTTCTGACCGATATCGGTACAGAGGAGCTTGCACACATGGAGATTATCTGCGCCATGGTATACCAGTTGACAAAAAACCTCACAGTCGAGGAAGCGAAGACAGCAGGCTTTGACGCTTATTATATTGACCATACTTCCGGGCTCTGGCCGCAGGCGGCGTCCGCCCTGCCGTTTTCCGCGATGGAATTTCAGTCAAAGGGAGACGCTGTGACTGACCTGACGGAAGATCTGGCGGCGGAACAGAAAGCGCGGACGGTATATGACAATCTTCTTAGGATGATACCAGATCCGGAAATACGGGAACCCCTTAAGTTCCTGAGGGCAAGAGAGATCGTGCATTTCCAGAGATTCGGGGAGGCTCTGGAGCGGACGAAAGAAAAGCTGGATGAAAAAAATTATTATTACTTTAATCCAGAATTTGACAAGGAAATGCTGTAAATCATATGGCGTAAACAGGGAATGTACAAAAAGGCGGACCGGATAGATTTCCGGCATGCCTTTTGCCGTTCTGAATAATGTATAAGTGAGAGATCATTGTCACAGGAAATCAAAGATATGAAACAATGTATGGACCAGAAATATTTCCCGAAGCGTTTTCCGGCGCAGCATCAGGACTGCCAGCCGGGCATCGAATCATGGATGGAGCCGCTCCCGGTATTTGACGATCCGTGTTATCGGGGGAGCGGGAAACTCAGCGGCATGACTGCCCTGATCACCGGCGGAGACAGCGGGATCGGCAGGGCGGCAGCGGTTGCTTTTGTCAAAGAAGGAGCAGATGTCGCAATCGCTTATCTGAACGAGCGAAGCGATGCGGAAATGACAAAGCAGTATATAGAAAATATGGGCGGAAACTGCCTGCTCCTTCACGGGGATGTCAGGCAGGAATGCGTGTGCAGGCAGATCGTACATGAGACAGCGGTAAAGTTTGGGAAGATCAATATCCTTGTCAATAATGCCGGCGTACAGTTCCCGCAGCAGAGGATCCAGGATATTTCGGAAGAGCAGCTCTATACAACATTTGAAGTGAACGTATTTTCAATGTTCTATTTTGTAAAAGCAGTGCTGGACCACGGTGTCGGGTGCGAGAGTATCATCAATACGGCATCCGTCACCGCCTATCAGGGGGAAACGGATCTTCTGGACTATTCGGCGACAAAAGGAGCGATCGTATCCTTCACCCGGGCACTGTCCCAGTCGCTTGCGGAAAGGAATATCCGGGTCAACGCAGTCGCTCCGGGTCCGATCTGGACTCCGCTCATCCCGGCATCCTTTTCGGCGGAAAAGGTGGCAAGGTTCGGTCAGGATGTGCCGATGCGCCGGGCAGGCCAGCCATGCGAACTGGCTCCGGCATATGTATATCTTGCGTCACGAGATTCGTCTTATGTGACCGGGCAGGTTATCCATGTGAATGGAGGAACGATTACTGGGAGCTGAGAGAAAGACCACATGACAAAATGAGGGCAAAATGAAATGTAAAATTAACTGTACACAATATTCCATCTAAGTTACAATAGATAAAAAGAATCTGATAATTTCTGATATCTCAGGAGGCAGTGTGCATGAAAAAACTGACGTTTAAAAGACAGCTCTATTTTGGAATTGTACTTATCATTGCCGGAAATATACTTGCCTTTACTTTCCGTAAAGGCATATTTTCCAATATCGCATGGATCCTTTACGGCCTGCTGTTTATCATAAATCCAGTTTATCCCGAACGGTACAGAGACAACGGGGAAAAACCAAAGGTAGCGGCGAGAATTGCAGGAATAGTTTGTATCATAGTTGGGGTGATCACTCGATTTGCCCTATGACTTTAGGAAAAAACATAATCTGTGAAAGATGATTTATATTTCATGTGCGAAAAAGCAAGAGCACTTTGGAAAAGAACAGAAGGATGCTGATGAATCGGGAGGTACACCGTGAAGATCGAGATCGGAAAAGATTTTCCACGGTATTTCAAACTGGCATATCCGGAGGAATTTGACTTGTTTTCCCATTTTGAAGTGACGGCGGGAATACCAACTGTTTTGTTTGCCGTCACGACCTGGAAGGAGAACGGGAAACCGAATGTGTGCTTTCATTCGTGGAGTTGCTTCCACGGGGATAAGAATGCTTTCTTCGCCGTGATGGGTAACCTGTATCAGCATACCCACACCTATGCCAATATCCTAAGGGAAAAATGCTTTTGCATCAACTCCCTTCCTGTAAGTTCCTATGATAAGCTGGTAAGCACCATCCATCACAACGAAATGGACGATGATGAATTTGCGGCAGGAAACTTTACGGTTTCCAATGCAAAGACCATCCATGCGCCTGCGGTCAGTGAAGCATTTCTCACGCTGGAATGTACCTTGAAAGAGATACAGGATTTAAGCGGTGCGGGGATTACGGCTATGGTGACCGGGCAGGTGCAGCATATCTCTGTGGAGGAAGCCTATACACAAGGGTATGAGTTAAGATATGGAAAGAACGGATTTATGATGATGATCCCCGCTCCGCAGGATCTTGTCACCGGAGAACCGAATCAGTCGGCGATCGCTACTGTGCATATTGAGAAATACGACTGATATAAGGAGAATGCGAAAGTGGCGACTTCAAAAAGCAGCAGGCACGGTTTGCTGCGGATATAAGAAACGCTTTGGGAGGAAAATGATCTATGAGAGATATGATTGGTTACTGCGGGCTGGACTGCGAAAAATGCGATGCATACATAGCGACTGTCAATGACGATCAGACATTGAGAGAGAAAACAGCGAAATTATGGGCAGAGTTAAATAACGCGCCGATTCTGCCGGAACATATTAACTGCGATGGCTGCCGTGCGGACGGAGTAAAAACAGTATTTTGCGAGCATATGTGTGAAATCCGTAAATGCGCTTTGAGCAAAGGCGTTTCCACTTGCGGCGACTGTTCTGAGTTGGAAATTTGTGAGACTGTCGGGGCGATTATTTCAAATAATCCTGCCGCTTTGGAAAATTTGAAAAAATAAATACATAGAGTAACAACTTGGAAATTTTAGGGGAGATATAAAATGAAAAAACCAACCATTAGTCAATATTTGTTATCAACTTGTTTATTCATAATTGATGAATTAAATGAACAATATGGGAGATTGTCTAAAGAAGAGCTCAAAGAGATAGCTGATTACAAATATAATGAAATGGATATTACAGTTAGACTGGGGTATCCTTTTAAACAAACTGTTCACTACACAGTAGGAGATGCTAAGAAAAATGGAAGTAAGATAAATCATGACTTGTATGTTGAATCTAAAGACTTTAAAATCGAAATTAAATATTTAAAAAACTGGAAAAGTACTTCGGGTACTAATTCTGCTAGTAAAACATGGGGCGAATATCAGAAAGATTTTGACTGGCTAATTGAGGAAATTGAAAAAGGCTATAAGAATAAACGTGCTTTTGTGATTGGATGGTTTAATTGTGTGGACTCAATTACACAGTATTTACAGTTGGGGAGTGGTGCCGGAAGTAAACCATTAGTTAACGAGGAAAGATTAGCATATTTTCCATTCCTAAGAAAAACTAAGATTCCAACATATACTTCAGATATAGTTTACAATTATGATAGAGCATACCGAGAGCTTTCATTAGATTTAATAGGTGAAACCAATCCCAATTGTAACTGCTTATTTTTGGGAAATGAGAATGATGTGTTCCACTTTGCTGTATTTTATTAATTACAGTTTGCTGAAGATAGGAACAAGCTGAAAAGCCCTAATTTGTGAAGGAGTAAACGTATATGATTTTATATCATGGGAGTAATGTCATAGTTCAGGAACCGCAGATCTTGGAAAATGGATTTTACAAAGATTTCGGCTACGGATTTTATTGTACAATTATAGAAAAACAGGCAAAACGCTGGGCGTTGACAAAACGTAGAAAGCATATTGTGAATTTTTATGAATATTTACCTGATAAGGATCTGAACATAAAAAAGTTTAGTGAAATGACAGAGGAGTGGCTACAGTTTGTCGTAAACTGTCGGCTTGGTTTAAAACATGATTATGACATTGTTGAGGGACCGATGGCGGATGATACAATCTGGGATTATGTTGAAGATTATATGGCTGAACGAATTTCGAAAGCGGCTTTCTGGGAACTGGTTAAGTTTAAGTATCCGACACATCAGATTGTATTCTGCACAGAGAAAGCATTACAGACTATCAAATTTGAAGGGAGCTATTCGCTATGACAAACAAATTTTTCCCGGAAGAGCAAATAACCGAGAATGATCTTTATTTTTTATGTTATATGATAGAACGCGTAGCAAGGAAATTACATCAGAAAAACAAATATGTTGTAAATTCTATCCCAAAAGATGAGTGGGTGCGTCTGATCAGTCTGGCCAATGTACTTCACTGTGAGAATCCTCTGAAGATTGAAGATGAATGGATTGAAGAGTATAAGCTGGCAAAGGGAAATTTTGATATAACGGATGTGGATTCAGAGCTGGTAGATGAGATCCCATCAGAAACACAGATGGGGAAGGTGTATACAAGGCTGATTCTGTCAACGTTACAGCCGGAGGAAGATTATATTGATGGAATGATCCGAGTATATAACGATGAAATATGTGATACGATTGATAATTACAACAGCAGTGCATATTATGAACCGTCTTATGTAATAACAAGGGCGTATAATAATGGAGGCTTTTAAAGAGCAGAAAAACGCACTTGGATACGTTTTGGAGAGCCGTATTACAAGCAGGGAGGTTTGTAAGAGAGTGGGTAGATGATATTCCGCTCTCTTTTTGTATGAGCAAAAATAGAATGACAGGGAAATATTTAGGGTGTTATAATAGATCAAACAGTTTGACAGCTTGGAAGTTGTTGAACGAAAAGTCCAAATACGTGGAGGTGATTTTATGCGCTGGTTTGAATTGATTTTTCTATTAGTAGTAGGCAGTATATTTTTCAGTTTGGGTTGGAAGATATGGAAAAAAAAATTTCGTTAATTCATGATTATCACTATAAGAAAGTAAAAGATATTGATATAAAAGCGTATACAGCGCAAATAGGAAAATCACATTTAATTGTTGGCACAGGAATTATACTGACAGGTATAATTGATTTTTTTACAGATACCTTATTCGGTTGGTGGGTTTGTGGGCTTACTTTTTGTACAGGGCTAGTTATGATAATTCATGCTCAGATAAAGTATAATCTCCGAGAAAATTTTTGAAAATACTATTGTGTATTTGCTTCAACTTGTTTATTCTATTATAGTACAGCAACAATCAATATAAAGCGAGGTAGAGAAGATGAAACCTGTAAAAGAAGGAAAAGTGCGCGAGATTTATGACAATGGCGACAATCTGATCATGGTCGCAACAGACCGGATCAGCTGCTTTGATGTCATCCTGAAAAATACTGTGACAAAAAAGGGAACTGTCCTGACACAGATGTCCAAATTCTGGTTTGAGATGACGGAAGATATCCTTCCAAATCATATGATCTCCACAGATGTAAAGGACATGCCGGAATTTTTCCAGCAGCCTCAGTTTGACGGCAACAGCATGATGTGCCGGAAGCTCAACATGCTTCCCATCGAGTGTATCGTCCGCGGTTACATAACAGGAAGCGGCTGGGCAAGCTATCAGAAAGACGGTACAGTGTGTGGCATCAAACTTCCGGAAGGACTGAAAGAATCTGACAAACTGCCGGAACCGATCTATACTCCTTCGACCAAAGCGGAGATCGGCGATCATGACGAGAACATTTCCTATGAGCAGAGCGTTGCTCATCTGGAGAAACATTTCCCGGGAAAAGGTGAGGAGTACGCTTCAAAGCTTCGTGATTACACCATCGCTCTTTACAAGAAATGTGCGGATTACGCTCTGAGCCGCGGCATCATCATTGCGGATACGAAATTCGAGTTCGGCCTTGATAAGGAAGGAAATATCGTTCTCGGCGACGAGATGCTGACGCCGGACAGCTCACGTTTCTGGCCGGCAGACGGATATGAGCCGGGACACGGACAGCCGTCCTTTGACAAGCAGTTTGCCCGCGACTGGCTGAAAGCCAACCCGGACAATGACTGGACTCTTCCGGATGATATCGTTCAGAAGACGATCGACAAGTATCTCCAGAGCTATGAGATGCTGACAGGAAAGAAGCTGCAGTAAAAAACAGAATGAATTGCAGGCTGTGGGACAGGACATATCCCGATGATCGGCCTGAATTATAAAAATGGGAAAGCCATACCTGAAAGGGACAGATAGCAGATGTTTCTCTATTCCTTCCGGTATGGCTTTCCTGGAATCTGAGAGGTGAAAGTATGAAAGCGGTTGTGTATAAAGGAAACGGGCAGGTTACTCTGGAAGAGCGACCCATGCCGGTACTGCAGGATGAGAGAGACGCGATCATTCAGGTCACTTTGACCACGATCTGCTCCAGTGATATCCATATCAAACACGGCGCAGTGCCAAGAGCAGTGCCGGGCACAATCCTGGGACACGAGTTTGTCGGAAGAGTTGTGGAGACAGGAAAAGCGGTGAAGAAAGTGAAACCGGGAGACCGGGTGGCAGTAAATGTGGAGACTTTCTGCGGAGAGTGTTTTTTCTGCAAAAGAGGCTTTGTCAACAACTGTACGGACGAGCACGGCGGCTGGGCTTTGGGATGCAGGATGGACGGAGGACAGGCGGAATATGCCCGGATCCCCTATGCGGATAACGGCCTGACAGTTATCCCGGACAACGTGACGGACGAACAGGCCTTGTTTAACGGAGATATCCTGTCTACCGGATACTGGGCTGCTAAGATCGGCGAGATCAATCCTGCCGACACAGTGGCTGTGATCGGTGCGGGACCAACGGGGCTCTGTACCATGATGTGCGCCCGCCTGTACACTCCTGCAAAGATCATCGCCATTGATACGGATGAGTACAGACTGGCTCTCGCAAAGGAAAAAGGGCTTGCCGATATCACTCTCGTCGCTGGCAGAGACAGGGTGGAAGAAGAGGTCCTCAAAGTATCCGGAGGCAGAGGTGCGGATACAGTATTTGAAGTGGCAGGAGAGGAAGACACGTTCCAGACTGCCTGGAAGATCGCAAGACCAAATGCGGTTGTGGTGATCGTGGCAATGTACGAAGAACCTCAGATGCTTCCTCTTCCGGATATGTATGGGAAGAACCTTGTGTTTAAGACAGGTGGAGTGGATGGAAGTTACTGTCAGGAGATCATGGACCTGACTGCCTGCGGTAAACTGGACGCAGGATTTTTCATCACACACCGCTGCGGACTGGATGAGATTATGGATGCGTATGATATCTTTGAAAATAAGAGAGATCATGTGATCAAATATGCGATAAAACCTGGCGATTGATAACAAGCTTATCATATGCTTCATTCTCTTGATCTCTGGTACATCTCCGGCATTTGCACAGCCATATGGGAATGGGATTTATTATAGATGATAAAGGGCTCTGGCCCCGGGTTCTGGGACTAGAAATGCCGTTTCCCGAGGAGGGATATGATAAATATTTATAATGTAGGAGGATATATTCCATGCATATACTTAATATCGCGCTCTTACAGATCGCGCCCTGCGGCAGTCTGGAAGGAAATCTTGAAAAAGGGATACAAGCCTGCCAAAAGGCAAAGAAGCTGGGAGCGGACATTGCTCTGTTTCCCGAAATGTGGAGCAATGGTTACCGGATCTATGACCGCCCGGCGAAAGAATGGAAAGCGGAAGCGATATCTTCCAACAGCAGTTTTGTCAACACATTCAGAAGTCTTGCCGAGGAACTGGACATGGCGGTCGGCATCACGCTGCTTGAAAAGTACGGTGACAGCGCCCGGAACACGCTGATCCTGTTTGACCGTCACGGAAAGAGTGCGCTGACTTATGCAAAAGTGCATACCTGTGATTTCAGTGTGGAGAAAGATCTGACACGGGGAGAAGAATTCTGCACAACAGAGCTGGATACCGCATGTGGTCCGGTCAACGTCGGCGCCATGATCTGCTACGACAGGGAATTTCCGGAGAGTGCCAGGATACTCATGCTCCAGGGAGCGGAACTGATCCTTGTGCCGAACGCCTGCCCTATGGAGATTAACCGTCTTTCTCAACTTCGGGCGAGAGCTTATGAAAATATGCTGGCGATCGCTACCTGCAATTATCCCGAAAATGTCCCCGACTGCAATGGGAGATCTACCGTCTTCGACGGTGTGGCATATCTGCCGGAAATGGAAGGATCCCGTGACATCTGTATTCTGGAAGCGGATGGGAAAGAAGGAATTTATCTGGCCGAACTTGACCTGGATCGTCTGAGGCAGTACCGGAAGAGCGAGGTGCACGGCAATGCCTACCGCCGACCCGAGAAATATGCGGTGCTGACATCGACGGAAATACGAGAACCTTTTATAAGATCGGAGAGACGCAGTAGCCAGAATTCCGGAAAAAGATCGAAAAGAAAGTTGTTGATCGGGGCTCAGGATTTCCGCTATTTACGGGAACGAAATGCTTACTATGTTGACAAAACCAGCTTTGTAGAAGAATTTCTGGATTCCTGGTATCAGGTGACGCTTGTTACACGCCCCAGGCGTTTTGGAAAGACTCTCAATATGTCTATGCTTGCGGAATTTCTCGACTGTACGAAAGAATCATCAGCGATATTTGTGGGGACGAAGATCAGTAAGAGTGAATTCATGGATGAGATCAATCAGTCTCCGGTTGTATCACTTTCTTTTTTGAATGTCAGGGCGGATACTGCACATGAAATGATTTCGCAGATCAGTACAACACTGCGTGAAGAATATACACGCTATTATCCTTTTATAAGTGACGGAACAGTGGCTGATGAACAGAAAAAAATGTTTGATCAGAATTACGAATGCTTCACTCAGGCAGGAAACATAGAAGAAAAAGCAGAATGTCTGACTCATGCGATCACAGATTTATGCCGGATTCTGGAAGCATATTACAGCAAAAAAGTATATCTTCTTCTGGATGAGTACGATACGCCTTTTATCACGGCAAATTCGAAAGGATATTACAGTGAAGTACGCGGCATTCTTTCCGGGATGTTGAGTTCAGCTCTGAAAGGAAATCCTTCTCTGGAAAAAGCCATGCTCACCGGAATCCAGCGGGTGGCGAAAGAGAATATATTTTCCGGACTGAATAATCTGGCAGTCTGTACAGTGGCGGATTCAGAGTATGAGGACTGTTTCGGGTTTACCGAAGAGGAAGTGAGGGAACTGCTTGAATACTGTGGCGCTGATTTTACAGAAGAAATCAGAGAGATGTATGACGGTTATCGCATCGGAACGGCAGAAGTGTATAATCCCTGGTCCGTCTCCTGCTATGCGGCGCGAAGGAAATTGCAGCCATATTGGGTAAATACCAGCGAGAACAGTATTCTCAAAAACGCACTCAAAGAACGGTCTGAGACCTTTTGCAGGGATTATAACGAATTGATCGAACACGGAACCGCGGAGGTTAATGCAGAACTGTCTACCGCATATTATGAGAATCCGGATGATACCTGTCTCTGGGGACTTCTGATCAATGCCGGGATGCTGACGATTGCGGAAGATGTCGGGGATTCCCGTTACAGACTGCGGATACCAAACCAGGAAGTATGGAAAGCGTTCCGGGAATTGACTGCATTTTATCTCCAGGTAGAAGAGGGAATTATAGACACGCTGCTATATCATTTGTGTAAAGGCAACATGGAGCGATTTGCAGAGGAATATCAGCGCCTTCTGTTAAAACTTCCGTCATACCATGATCTGAAGAGCGAGAACAGCTATCATATGATGATGCTTGGAATGTGTGCCTTTCTCCATCAGACTCACAGAGTCGAGAGCAACCGGGAAAGCGGAAACGGAAGGGGAGATATTCTTCTCTATTCCAAAAAGACCGATTATCTTAATTTTGTCCTTGAGTTTAAGTATACAAAGGACACTGAAAAAGACCTGGAAAAGCTGGCTTTGAGCGCAGTACATCAGGCTGAAGAAAAGCAATATGACGCCTTGATGAAGGGAGAAGTGGTCTATGTCGGACTCGCGCATTGCGGGAAGCATGCGGAACTGAAGTGGACGAAAAAGGTCATTGACGGAGTTTCTTAAAATGTTTTATAATAATATCAGTTGCCCGGCAGGCTTTGAATGCTTGCCGGGCGTTTCGCTTTTTATGACACAGCGGGAATGAAGCATTAAGAGAAATGGAGGATGATGAGATGGCCTCTCATGAAGTTAAGATCAGAGTGATGAAAACAGTATCGGAAGGAACAAAAGAGATCATACGCAGAAGAGTAAAAAAGAGAATATTGAAAATTTGCTGCAGGAGAAGCCGGCGCTTGCTCTGGTTCACGGAGACGTCTGCGAGATGATCTACGCAAGTGATGTTGCACAGAAAGCATCGGATGTGGAAGTGTTTGAAATAATGGGCAGCTGCCCTCAGCATATGACATGCCTCGGGATCCTGGGAGACGCCTCCGCAGTAGAGACGGCCGTACAGAGGGTCAGAAACGAGATCTAAAACAGTACTTGAAACATATTATTTCTTATGATACTATAAGGAAAGCAAAAGTAAGGGAGGTGGCTTGATGTCGGCTATTCGCTAACATAGGGACAATCGTTTTTCTCATCAGAATTGTTTACGATGAGTTCTTTTGTCGTACCTGTTTGCGGATAGGATCATCAGGCTGTCTTTTTTCGGGCGGTTTATTTTTGTACGCCCAAAACAGAGGAAGAACAGCCGGAGAGTACTCCGGCTCATTTTATTTACTGGTACAGGGATATTGTATTAGTATTCTATAGTCGTGATGGATAACAGCGGGACAGGTATGCGGATAACTCAATGTAACGGGTTATCCTTTTTTATTTTTGAAAAAATTATCAGGGAGAAATAAAAGATCATGAAAGGAAAAGAGAAAAAGAAAGAAATATATCAATGCCTGAACTGCGGATGGACATCCATCATCCGGGAAGAAGAGACGCCTCCGGATCACTGCCCCAACTGCCTTTGCAGCATTCACAATGAGGACGAGGAAGGAAATGAATGCGGAGGAATACTGGAGCCGGTAGGAATCTGGGTCAGGTCAGAAAAAGAGTGGGAGATCGTACAGAGATGCAGGTTCTGCGGTGAGATGAGTACAACTCCTGCAACGGAACATGACAATCGGATCAAGCTATTGTCGATCGCATCGAAACCGATCTCTTCGCCCCCGTTCCCGATCGAACGCATCGAGGAAATGACAAGGCTCATGGGCGGAAACACAGATAAAGGAGAGATATAAATGAACAGAGAAAATAAAAAAAGAAAATACGATAAGAAATATTACAGGACTCACCCATGCACCGACTCTTTCACATGTAAAGTATGTGGCTGGCCGGTCGTTTCTGCAGGCGCCGGGACAAATCACAGGAATCACTGTCCGAACTGCCTTTACAGTATCCATCTGGACAACAAACCGGGAGACAGGGAGTCGGAATGTCATGGACGCATGGAGCCGATCGGAGTCTGGGTCAGAAAAAAAGGAGAATGGGCGATCATACACCGCTGTGTAAGATGCGGCAAGATCAGCTCAAACCGTGTTGCTGCGGATGACAATCCGATGAAGCTGACGGCGCTGGCTATGAGACCTTTTGGGAAGAAAGACGGACTATATCCGGGTTGCTTCTTTCCGGAAGGAGAATTATAATATTACCATATTTACTGTTTCCTGCCGCAAGGCAGGAGACAATGAAATGGAATTTCAGGAGGCATGACAAAATGAGAACAAGCACGATCACAAGAGAACAGGCGCTGGAACTGCTCAGAACTTACAACAAAGAAGCATTTCATATCCAGCATGCCCTCACGGTAGAAGGGGTAATGCGCTGGTATGCGAATGAGCTGGGCTATGGAGAGGAAGCAGATTACTGGGCGATCAGCGGTCTTCTTCATGATATAGATTTTGAGATGTATCCGGATGAACATTGTCAGAAGGCTCCGGAATTTCTGAGGAAAGGCGGCGTGGGGGAAGATATGATCTACACGGTCTGTTCCCATGGCTATGGTCTCTGCAGCGAACAGGAACCTGTCCATGAGATGGAAAAAGTTCTTTTTGCCGCGGATGAACTGACCGGACTGATCTGGGCTGCGGCGCTGATGCGTCCGTCCAAGAGTGTAATGGATATGGAAGTCTCGAGCGTAAAGAAGAAATTTAAGGACAAGCGTTTCGCGGCGGGCTGTTCCAGGGACGTGATAAGGACCGGGGCAGAGAGACTTGGATGGGAGCTGAATGAGCTCTTTGAGAAGACGATCCTTGCAATGCGTTCCTGCGAGGCATCTGTGCAGGAAGAGATGCGTGAACTGGGTTATTGAGCAAAAAACATTCCAGGAGGTACAGAAATGGACAAAGTGATCTTGGGAAAAACAGGACTTGAAGTAAACAAAAACGGATTCGGGGCGCTCCCGATCCAGCGTATCACAAAAAGCGAGGCAGTATATCTCCTGCAGAAAGCTTTTTATAACGGCATCAATTATTTCGACACAGCCCGCGCCTATTCCGACAGTGAGGAAAAGATCGGAGCAGCGTTCGAGTATACGAGGGATAAGATCATCATCAGCACAAAGACAGCGGCTCAGACAGCGGAAGAGATGTGGAAGGATCTGGAAGAGAGCCTGACAAAGATGAAGACGGATTACATTGACATCTACCAGTTCCATAATCCGGCGTTCTGTCCGAAACCGGGCGATGAGTCAGGACTGTATGACGCAGCGCTGGAGGCGAAAAAGCAGGGGAAGATCCGTCATATCGGCATTACGAACCACAGGATCGCAGTGGCGCAGGAGGCTATAGATTCCGGACTTTATGAGACGCTGCAGTTCCCGTTTTCCTATCTGGCGGCAGACGCGGATCTGAAAATCGTGGAAGCATGTAAAGATGCGGGGATGGGCTTTATCGCCATGAAAGGACTTTCCGGCGGCCTGATCCATAATTCCGCCGCTGCTTATGCTTATATGGCACAGCCTCAGTTTGCGCATGTGGCTCCGATCTGGGGTGTGCAGAGAGAGTCTGAGCTGGATGAGTTCCTGTCCTATCAGGCCTGTCCGCCACAGCTTGACGAGACACTTCTTAAGGAGATCGAGGAAGATAAGAAACAGCTTTCCGGAGATTTCTGCAGAGGATGCGGATACTGCATGCCATGCCCGGCGGGGATCGAGATCAACAACTGTGCAAGGATGAGTTTGATGCTCAGAAGAGCGCCTCAGGAAGGCTGGCTGTCTGAAGAATGGCAGGAGAAGATGAAGAAGATCGAGGGCTGTCTGCACTGCGGGCAGTGTATGAAGAAATGTCCTTATGGCCTGAACACACCGGAACTTCTGGCAAAGAACTATGAGGATTATAAGACATTTTTTAAATAGACTCTACGGTCTGTACAGCCCATGCTCTCACGATGGTGGAGACAGATATCATTGCGTTTCTTAAGAATAATCCGCAGAAAGATACTGCGGCAGATTTCGTGGAACTGAGAACGCTGTCAAAAGGTGCGGTCTCAAAGGGCGTGGAAGCCAGGATACAAAAAGAGCTGATCCGCCGTTATCCAGATACGGAAGACAGGAGACGGATTCATCTGAAGCTGACAGACCGGTCAGAGCCGATCCTAGCGGATATTGAGAAAACGCAGACCGAATTCTGGAACACTGTTTTCGAAGGATTTTCAGAGGAAGAGTCTGAAATTCACCAAAGACTGAAAGCACACATGTTTGAAAATGTGAGAAATGCAGAAGAGAGGAGAATGTGATCATGAGCGATGACAAAGAATTTCTGGGAAAGGAACCGATCGGAAAACTGCTTCTGAGACTTGCTCTGCCACAGTGGCGGCGCAGCTAATCAATATGCTGTATAATATCGTGGACCGGATCTATATCGGACATATTCCCGGTATCGGTGCGACGGCCCTTACCGGAGTCGGGGTCTGTATGCCCCTGATTCTTATCGTTTCCGCGTTTGCGGCGCTGGTAGGATACGGAGGAGCGCCCAGGGCGTCAATATACATGGGAAAAAAGACAATGATTCTGCTGAGAAGATCCTTGGAAACTGTTTTACCCTGCAGATCATCATCTCCCTGATCCTGACAGCCATCCTGCTGATCTGGAACCGGGATTTTCTTATGGCGTTCGGCGCCAGTGAGAATACCATCGAATACGGTGTGAGCTATATGAACATCTATGCGCTTGGAACCGTTTTCGTGGAAGTGACTCTCGGCATGAACTCTTTTATCACTGCCCAGGGATTTGCAAAGACAGGGATGCTCTCTGTCCTGATCGGAGCTGTGGCAAACATCATTCTCGATCCGATCTTTATCTTCGGATTTAATATGGACGTCCGGGGCGCGGCTCTGGCGACTATTATCTCTCAGGCGCTGTCCTGTATCTGGGTAGTCTGGTTCCTGTGTGGAAAGAAGACGACCCTGAAGATCCGGAAGAAAAACATCGGACTCCAGCCCAGGATCATTCTCCCCTGTGTTGCTCTCGGTACATCCGTTTTTGTCATGCAGGCGAGTGAGAGCGTGATCTCCGTATGCTTCAATTCTTCATTGCAGAAATACGGAGGCGATATGGCCGTGGGAGCCATGACGATCCTGACCAGTGTGATGCAGTTTGCAATGCTTCCCCTTCAGGGCCTCGGACAGGGCGCTCAGCCGATCATCAGTTATAATTATGGGGCGAAGAATGTGGAACGTGTGCGGGCAGCCTACCGGCTGCTCCTGAAATCCAGTCTTGTCTATTCCTGCCTGTTATGGCTCCTTGTTATGGCCTTCCCGCAGGGGTTTGCCGCCATGTTCACGACAGATCCTGAACTGATGCAGTATACCAGGACTGCGCTGAGGATCTATATGGCTGCCGCGTTATTGTTCGGGATTCAGATCGCATGCCAGATGACGTTCAATGCCCTCGGACGGGCAGTAGAATCCATCGTCGTCGCCGTAGTGAGGAAGTTTGTCCTTCTGATCCCGCTGATCTATATCATGCCTGCCATTTTCAGTGGAGACAAGGCACGTGCAGTCTATATGGCAGAGCCCGTGGCTGACGCCATTGCGGTCACGTTTACTGCGATCCTGTTTGCCATCCAGTTTAAGAAGACTCTCGCGAAACTTGACACCCTGAAGAAGGCATAAAAGTATTGTGCCATACAGGTCTGTCATGGTACTATGAGAAAAAATGTCAGGAGAGCAAATGATGTACGATACATGTATTTTTGATCTGTATGGAACCCTGGTCGATATCCGCACGGATGAGGAGCAGGAGGAACTGTGGGAGCGGCTTTCTTTTTTCTATGCATATTATGGCGCGATATATTCGCCGGATGAACTTCGGGGCGCTTACAAAAGGCTGACAGGAGAGATGACCGCAGGACATGAAGCCCTGCGGCGTGACTCGCACGAGGCATTTCCGGAAATCCGGATCGAAAAAGTTTTCCGTGCCCTGTTTGAAGAGAAGAAAGTCCCTGCGGATGAATCTCTTGTCCTCCATGCGGGACAGTTCTTCCGCATCCTTTCCACAGAGTTTATCCGCCTGTATGATGGAACGGAAGAAATGCTCTCGGAAATAAAGAAAAGCGGGAGAAAGGTTTATCTTCTGTCCAATGCCCAGAGGATCTTTACAGAATATGAGATGAACGCTCTGGGGATCACAAAATATTTTGACCGGATCTTTATTTCCTCAGATGAAGGCTGCAAAAAGCCGGATCTTAAATTCTTCAGGAAACTGATCGACAGCTGCGGAATCGTCCCTGAAAGGGCTGTCATGGTGGGGAATGACGGGATCTGTGACGTTGAGGGAGCAAAAAATGCTGGTCTTTCAACCCTCTATGTTCATACGGATATCTCTCCCAAAGGAGAGAAGCCTGAAGCGGACTTCGTACTGGATCATATGGATATGAAGCGGATCACGGAGATACTGATGTCTTAAAGCCGGCTGATACATGGGATAATTCCCCATTTTTGAGAGTTATTATCATTTGTTGATTTTTATCGTAAAAGAATTGAATTTCTATTCCTCTTCTAGTAGAATTGGTGAGACTGTGAAAAACGGAAGAGGAGAATTATTAATATGAGAGAAAAATGGATCAGCAGTATCATGGCAGGAAGTTTCATTTCAATGGGAGCGATGGTCTATCTGTCCATTCCAAATACGATTGTGGGAAGTCTGTTCTTTTCAACAGGGATCTTTCTTGTCCTGAACTTTCACAATATGCTTGTGACCCGAGTCTGTCCGCTGATGGTATATGACCGTACGTACCGGTGGACGGATATTATCGTGTCCTGGATCGGGAACGGGATCGGGACACTGATCGCGGCACTTATCATATTTTTTCCAGATTTGGGGAAGTGATCAGAGACTCTGTAAAAACGATCGGAGACACAAAGCTCAGTGATACACCGCAGAGCCTGTTTATCCTGGGAATACTGTGCGCATGTTTCGTTGCTTTTGCAGTCCTTGTCGGGGCAAAGCAGGAAAACGGATCTTTCGGGCAGGTCTTTTACGTATGGCTTTTTATCACCGCATTTGTATTCTGCGGATTTGAGCATATTGTTGCTTATATGTTCTACATAGCGTGTTATGCGCTGAATTTCGGAGCGGACATCCTGCCTGTTATCAAGGTTCTTTTCTGTGTAACAGCGGGGAATCTTACGGGCGGATTGCTCATCGCCTGGGCGGTCAGAACCCTTGACCGGAAGATGTGAGGACTTGATTTTATACGGTGACGGGAGTATGATATAACATATTTTTACAAGGGGTGTATGAATATGATCGGAGATATGATCGTTTTTATCTTAAAGCCGTTTTCCTTTCTCCCGGCGCTGGTGATGATGTATATCATCTTTTCCTTTTCGGCGCAGGACGGCGTGGATTCTGGGAATCTCAGCTATGAAGTGAGTCATAAGATCGTAGAGATTGGAAATGAAGTGCTTCAGAAAGATCTGGAAGAGTGGGAGATCGATGAACTGGCATATGAAATCGAATACCCTGTCCGCAAGGCAGCGCATATGACGGAGTATTTTATCCTGGCTGTCACGGTTTCGTTCCCGTTTTATGTGTACGGCCTCAGAGGATTTCCGCTGATGCTGGTGGCAGGGCTGATCTGTGTGGGCTTTGCCTGCGGAGACGAATATCACCAGTCCTTTGTGGAAGGCCGGGGACCCTCGGTCCGGGACGTGGGGATCGACAGCATCGGCGTCTTCTTCGGGATCATCTGTGTACGGATTGTCTGCTGGACTCTTCTGGCTCCCGCAAGGATGATGGAGAGCGCCAGGATAAGGAGAGAGCGCAGACTGGAGAGAGAACGCAGACTTGAGATGGAGAGACGGCGCAGGATGGAATCCCGTTCCCGCAGGAAAAGACACGGGAGATGGGAAGAGTACTAAAGAGAAGATTTTACGAAAGAAGACTTTTCAGGGGGGGAAGGAGTGTGCAGCGATGAGACGTGTGATCCGTCCGGCAGAAGAGGAGATGGGAGGCGTAATCACAACAGTTCTTTTCAGTGTTGTCTGGTACAGCGCGCTATGCGGCACTATTTTCAGGGGCGGATTCCAGATCACGCTGCTCCTGTTTCTCGTGGCCGGGCTGCTGCCGCTGTGTCAGGCGGTCAACATTGCCCGGCGCGCTTTTTTTTACCGGAAACAGAGGGCGGATGCGATCGCACTGGGAGACCGGCGAAACGGCAGGATCGTCGGGATCACGCGTCAGGATGTCCCATATTATTCTTCAGATGATCACGGCCGGCTGAGATACCGGAGATATTATTTTCTGGAAGTTGAGATGACCGATCCGGATACCGGGATATCCAGCCGGATACAGAGTCAGGGGTATCGCCGGCCGATACACCGTTATCTTGGCTCGAACAGAGTAACTGTCTATACGGATCGGAGCGGCTGGAAACATTATCTGGAGGATTTTCAGTGGAAAGAACATAGAAGTGATCCGGATATTTTTGACTATCCACGCGAATTTGAGGAAGTCCACCTGGGGTCCGGACGGGTGACCCAGATCATATTTGTCGTTATTCTGATCCTGATGGTATTGAATGTTTTCCTCCAGAGTTGATACCGGTTTTACCTGCAAATGAAAGAGAAAGAAGGAGTACATAATGAGGCCGATGCGTCTTTTTAAAAGAGAGATCAAAGACGATGAGACACTGCGGGAGATCCTCGAAGAATGCGATGTGGTACGGCTCGGAGGCTGTGACGGGGAGGGCATGTTTATCGTTCCGGTCAATTATGGCTATGAGTTTGAGACTGATGGGGAACAGAGAAAGCTGAGGCTGTATATTCACGGGGCGAAAGAGGGCCGGAAAGCTGAAGCCTTCGCGAAGGCTCCGTCTGTGGCGGTGGAGATGGACTGTCGGCATGAAGTCATCACCGGCGACTATACCTGCAGCTATTCCTATGCATACCGGAGCATTATGGGCAATGGGATGATCCGTCTGCTGACAGAGAAAGAAGAACAGATCCATGCACTGACAAAGATCATGGAGCATATGGCGCCGGGAGTGGAGATCAGTTTCCGCCCGGAGATGCTGGAGCGGACTGCTGTCTTTTGCATCGACGTGAAAGAGTTCACTGGAAAAGAGCGGAAAAAGAAATAAATTTGGAATGATTTATTGACTTTATACCTGGTACAGGGCTTATAAAGAGAATGAGAAAAGAAACAGATTCTTCAGGAGGAGGGGATCGTATGAAGTCAGTAAAGGAAGTTTCAATGATCACGGGGATCACGGAGCAGAACATCCGCTATTATGAGAAGAAGGGGCTGCTGTCACCGGAACGGAACAGAAAGAATTCATACCGGGAATATTCGGACAGGGATATCGACAGGCTGAAGATGATTCTTCTTTTCAGAAAGCTGGATATGCCGCTGGCGGAAATCAAAAAGCTTCTGGAAGGTAATGTTACTCTGGACGAGGCGATGGCGGATCAGATCCGGCGGCTGAAGTCAGAAAAGGAGAAACTGGATGACGCGCTGGAGTTCTGTGGAACGATCCGGGAATCCCGGCTCGCGGATCTGGATGTGGACGCATGTCTGGAACGGATGCGGGAGAAGGAAAAGGCAGGCTCTGTATTCGCAAAGATTGCAGAAGACTATACCGCTGTGGTAAAATCAGAGATGGTGAGAACCTTCTCTTTTATGCCGGATGTCCCATGCGGTTCACCCAGGGAATTTACGGATGAACTTCTGAAATATGCGGACCAGGAAAACCTGGATATTGTTATTACAAAAGAGGGGATGTCTCCGCATTTTCTGATGAACGGGATCGAGTATCAGGCATACCGGACTTCAGGGCGGTTCGGGATCACCATCCACTGTGAGATGGTCCACCCGGAAGACTATATCCCAGAGGGAATGTCGGAAAAGAAGTACCGCATATACCGCACGCTTTCTTTCGTGGGGATCCCGGTCCTGATTTTCTTTACCGTGAATTTCTGGGTGTTCCGTGAGGCGTTCAAAAGCTGGGAAGGACTGCTCATGGTACTTATCGCGATCATCCTGTATACCTCGGAAATTTATTTCGTCTATTACTGTTACGGGAAAAACTTTAAAGGTTAAATAAAGGGCTGAAAGAGAAGAAAATCTTAACTTGATAAGGAGGAGACAGAAATGGTACATCATATTGTAATGTGGAAATTCAAACCTGAGATTGAGGAGGCGAGAAAGCCGGAACTTAAGAAAGCGATGAAAGAGAATCTGGCAGCACTTGTCGGAAAAGTCCCCGGACTGCTCACAGTAGAATTCGTAGAGGAGCCGCTTCCGTCCAGTACTCATGACGTGGCGCTGGTGACTACACTTGAGAAAGCGGAAGATATTTCCGTTTACGCGACTCACCCGGCACACGTAGCTGTGGCGGACACCTATGTGCGTCCCTTTGTGACAGAGCGTGCCTGCCTGGACTATTAAACGACAGTCCTGATATCGCGGAACGCGAAGAAGGCTCAAGATCTGATAAGAAAGAGGTGCCGACCTATGAATATGTATGACCTGATCGTAAAGAAGAAACGGGGCGGGGAACTGACGGACGAAGAGATCCGGTGGATGATCCGGGAGTATACCGACGGCAATATCCCGGATTACCAGATGTCCGCCATGATGATGGCAATCTGCTTTGTTGGCATGACAGATATGGAGACAAAGGATCTTACCCTTGCCATGGCGCACAGTGGAGACATGCTGGATCTGTCAGAGATCCACGGGATCAAGGTGGATAAGCACAGCACAGGCGGAGTGGGGGATAAGACCTCCCTGGTTCTCGCACCGCTGGCAGCCTCTGTGGGAGTGCCGGTCGCAAAGATGTCCGGCAGAGGTCTGGGACACACCGGCGGGACCATCGACAAACTGGAGAGTTTTACCGGCTTCCACACAGATCTGACTCCGGAGCAGTTTGTCAGAAATGTGAATACCATACATATTGCCATCGCGGGACAGACGGCAAATCTCGCTCCCGCGGACAAAAAGCTGTACGCCCTGCGGGATGTGACAGGCACGGTGGATCAGATGTCCCTGATCGCGTCAAGCATCATGAGCAAGAAGCTGGCCTCCGGAGCCGACGGGATCGTGCTGGATGTAAAGACGGGGGACGGCGCATTCATGAAATCTCTCCCGGATGCGAGGGCACTGGCGACAGAGATGGTCAGCATCGGAAAACTGGCGGGAAAAAATGTTTCCGCCGTTATTTCTGATATGGATCAGCCTCTTGGAAATGCCGTGGGAAATGCCCTGGAGGTCAGAGAAGCAATCGACACGCTCCGGGGACATGGACCGGAGGATCTGGAGGAGCTGGTGCTGACACTGGGGTCCCTTATGACCGTTAAGGCGGGAAAAGCTGAAAACACGGAACAGGCGAGAGCCATGCTGAAAGAGAATCTGGAAAATGGCGAGGCATTCCGTGTCTTCCGGGAGTTTATCCGGGCGCAGGGCGGGAATCCGGATGAGGCAGAGCATCCGGAACTGCTGCCGGCAGCGGCGTACCAGAAAGAGATCCTCTCGGACCGAACGGGATATATAAGAGATATACACACGGAAGAAATCGGGAAAATCTGCACGTTCCTCGGCGGAGGGAGAGAGACGAAGGAAAGTGAAATCGATCTGGCTGTAGGTCTGGTGCTGCGCAGAAAAAAAGGAGCATATGTTCAAAAGGGAGAACCTCTTGCAGTGATCCACGCAAACAGTATGGAGAAGCTTGAAGAAGCAGAGGAACGTCTTCTGAAAGCGTATGAATTTACTTCTGAGAAGCCTGTTCTGGAACCACTGATCAGGGAGATCATCGGATAGAGAACAAATTGAATAGGACAGAACGTGCCGCACATATACTGGTTATAAAAGGCGTATGTGTGGCACTTTTATGGAAAGAGATCAGATCCGGGAGCGGTTTGCCTCAGCGGCCAGCATGCCCAAGGATGTTGTGCTTGGCGCGTCAGTCATCACGCTGCTGGGGAGAAATGAGGTATGTATCGAGAACTATCGAGGGATCATAGAATACACGGACACCCTGATCCGGGTCCAGACGAAACACGGACAGGTGAGACTTTGCGGAAAACGTCTGCAGATCGAATATTATACGAATGATGAAATGAAGATTACCGGCAGAGTGGTCTCTGTTGAATTCGGAGAGGGGAGGGAGAGCAGTTGATCCGTTCACTCTTTCGGTGGCTCAGAGGATATGTCCGGATCCGCGTTGAAGGATATTCACCGGAACGCTTTCTGAACCTCTGCTGTTTCCATCAGATCCTGATCTGGGGACTCTCACCGGTGGGTAATGCCTACGAAATGTATATGAGCGTTTCCGGATTTCGAAAGATCCGCCCGTTTGCCCGGAAGACAAGGACACGTGCTGTGATCACCGGCAGATATGGATTTCCTTTTTTCATGCAGCGGTACAGAAAACGAAAACTGCTGTTTGCCGGGATCTTTCTCTGTGTTATCCTTCTGAAAGCATATTCGCTTTTTATATGGGACATTCATTTTGAGGGAAATGAGCGATGGCCGGATGAGACTCTCACAGAATTTCTTGCCGCAAATGACGTGTCGCCTTTTATGCTGAAAAGCCGGGTTGACTGTTCCGGTATTGTAAAAGCGATCAGAAAGGAATATAATGACATAGTATGGGTTTCCGCATCCATCGACGGAAGCCGTCTGAAGATCCAGATCAAAGAGAATGAGGATACATTTACAGAAGAGACTGCGAAAGACGATACTCCGGTAGATCTGATCGCCTCGGCCGACGGCGTGATCACAAAGCTGGTCACCCGTTCCGGTGTTCCTCAGGTTCATGAGGGAGATACGGTAAAGGCAGGAGATCTTCTCGTCTCAGGCAGAATCGATGTGCTGGATGACAGCGGAGAAGTGGTGGGATATCAGTACCAGCATTCCGACGCTGACATCTATGCGGATACGGAGATGGAGTATTCAGATACCATGCCTCTGACTTATCAGGCAAAGATCTATGACGGGAAAAGGCGATACCGGTTCTATGTAAAACTTTCAGACCGGAAGATATCTGTGGGAACGGTAAAGAACAGCTATGAGCATTCTGATCTCACCACATGGGAGAGACAGATCAAGCTGGGAGAAAATTTCTATCTGCCGTTTTCCTTCGGATATGAGTCCGCTGCCTCCTATTCTTTTGAAGAAAAAAGTTATACAGAAGAGGAAATTCAGCGGGAACTGACCCGCAGATTCGAGAAGTTCTGCAAAGAATTGGAGGAAAAAGATATCCAAATCCTGGAGAATAGTGTTAAAATACACATAGATTCGGATTCTGCCGACGCTTCCGGAACTCTTTATCTGAATCAGAGGATCACAGAGGAAACTGACACAGAAATATTAACCATTGAAAGGAAAGAAGAACTTAAATGAGTCTGTCGGAACTGATGATTGATATACCTGCCGAACACGAGGCAAATGTGTTCGGCCAGTTCGATGCATATGCAAAGAAGATTGAGAGAACGTTCCATGTCACACTGATCGCAAGGGACGGAAAAACAAAAATTGTAGGTGAGGACGCAGCGGCACAGAAGGCTCTGCGCGTGCTCACACAGCTGGTGGAACTCTCCAGGAGGGGAAATACCATTACAGAACAGAATGTGGATTATGCGATCTCCCTTGTCTTTGAAGACCAGGAAGAAGGGATCGTTGCCATTGACAAAGACCTGATCTGCCATACCCTTCAGGGCAAGCCGATCAAACCGAAAACACTGGGGCAGAAACGGTATGTGGACGCCATACGTGATGATATGATCACGTTCGGGCTGGGGCCCGCAGGTACCGGAAAGACCTATCTTGCCATGGCAATGGCTATCACCGCGTTCAAAAGGAACGAGGTGGGAAGGATCATCCTTACAAGACCTGCCATTGAGGCGGGAGAGAAGCTGGGATTTCTCCCGGGTGACCTGCAGAGCAAGATCGATCCTTATCTAAGGCCTTTGTACGATGCGCTCTACGAGATCATGGGAGCGGACGGCTTTATCAAAAACTCGGAGAAGGGCCTGATCGAGGTGGCACCCCTTGCCTACATGCGCGGGCGGACGCTGGACAATGCGTTTATCATACTGGATGAGGCGCAGAACACAACGCCGGCACAGATGAAAATGTTCCTGACCAGGATCGGCTTCGGATCCAAGGTCGTTATCACAGGAGATTCCACCCAGAAGGATCTTCCTGCTGGAACCGTATCGGGACTGGACGTTGCGGTCAAAGTGGTAAAAGGTCTGGAAGGGATCAGCATCTGCACCCTGACGAGCAAGGATGTGGTAAGGCATCCGCTTGTACAGAAGATCGTGAAAGCATACGAAGAATACGAAAAGAAATCCGCAGGATCCAAGAGCGGAAGAAGGAGAAAAGCATGAGTCTGTTTATAGAGGAAGAGGGCGGGAGCGCCCTTCCTTTTGATGTGGAAGAGACAGCCCGCCTGGTCGTTGAGGCGGCGCTGGAACTGGAGGAATGTCCATATGAAGCGGAGGTCAACCTTCTGCTCACAACGGATGAAGAGATCCACCGGATGAATATGGAGTTCCGGAAGATCGACCGGCCTACGGATGTACTGTCTTTCCCCATGATCGAATATGAGACGCCGGGGGACTTTTCCGCGATCGAGGAAGAGAGAGAAGATCTTTTCGATCCGGAAACAGGAGAACTGCTCCTGGGGGATATCGTGATATCTAAGGACAAGGTGCTGTTCCAGGCAGAGCAGTACGGACATTCTCCAAGAAGAGAATATGCTTTTCTCATCGCTCACAGCATGCTCCATCTTTTCGGATACGACCATATGGAGAATGAGGAGCGCGGGATCATGGAGGAGCGGCAGCGCAGGATCATGGAAAAGATCAATATCCTGCGGTGAAGTTTCGGGTGAAACGGATGTAAGGAGGACATTTCATTTATGGCTGAGACACCTAAGACGAAAAAAAAGAGCGCCAAAAAAGACGACTATCTTGTACAGGGAGCCATCCTTGCAGCGGCGGCTGTTCTGACCAAGATCATCGGAGTGGTCTACCGGATCCCGCTGACAAACATACTGGGGGACGAGGGAAACGGATTTTACGGTTATGCCTATCAGGTCTATGCGATCGCCCTCATGCTGTCGTCATTCAGTCTTCCCACTGCCGTTTCCAAACTCGTCTCCGCGCGGATGGCTGTACGTCAGAGAAGGAATGCCTTTCGGGTCTTTGTATGTTCTCTTGTGTTTGCGGTCGTGGTTGGACTGGTCATCTCCCTGGCGATCTTTTTCGGAGCCGGGGCGCTCTCCACTTATGCGATGCGCTCCCCTTTAAGTGTATACGCCCTCAGAGTTCTGGCGCCGGGACTTCTGATCGTTGCGGTGATGGCGGTGATCCGCGGATATTTTCAGGGACTGGGGACAATGGTCCCTACGGCGATCTCCCAGATTCTGGAGCAGATCGTCAACGCGGTGGTGAGCATTGTCGGCGCAAGCGTGCTGATTGGCATCGGAACCCGGACCGGACAGGAAACAGGTGAAGAACTGCTGGGACCCGCATACGGAGCTGCGGGAAGTACACTGGGTACTGTTCTCGGTGCTCTGGCAGGGCTGTTATTTCTTCTGTTTGTACTGTGGCTTTTTAAAGAGCCGATCAAGAAACAGCTCAAAAGAGACCGGTCACGATATCAGGAAAGCTACGCCCTGATACTCAAAGCCCTGATCTTTACCGCGGTTCCTGTTATTTTCAGCACGGCTGTCTATAATATCAACCAGATCATAGACCTTACGATCTTCAACCATATCATGAGTTCTCAGGGCTTCGAGGAAGCGGAATATATGGCGCTTCAGGGGATCTACACCGGAAAATATGATACCCTGATCAATGTCCCCATGGCCATCGCCAACGCCCTCGGCGCCTCCGTTGTTCCGAGCCTGACGGCTGTTGTGGCAAACGGCACGAGGAAACAGGTACATAGCAAGATCAACCAGACGTTTCGCCTTACTATGGTGATCGCGATTCCGAGCTGTGTGGGATATTTTGTCCTTGCGTCACCGCTTATGGTGCTCCTTTATAATGACGCAAGCGCCACGCCGGCCTATCTGCTCATGTCCGGCTCGATCGTAGTGGTGCTCTACGGACTGTCATCTGTCTCTAACTCTGTTCTCCACGGGCTGAACCATATGACAGCTCCGGCGAAAAATGCCGCCGCCGCTCTGGGAGTGCATCTGGTCGCTTTCTGCATCATGATGGTGGGATTCAGGATGAACGTCTATGCACTGGTTGGAGGGAACATCGTTTTCGCTCTGTGCATGTGTATCCTGAACCAGCTTAAGATCAGAAAAGTCTCTGGATACAGGATCGATCTGATCCGAACGTTTGTAAAACCGTTTATCGCCGCGGCTGTCATGGGTGTTGTGACTTATGCGGTGCATCTGGTGCTGGATCTTCTGATCGGCGGAAGATTTATCGCAACGACGGTTTCGATCTTTGTCGCGGTCGCGGTTTACGTGTTTGTTGTACTGCGGATCGGGACCCTGTCTGAGCAGGATATCAGAGATCTTCCGATGGGGGTAAGGCTTCTCAGATACTGCCGAAAATTCCATCTGCTTCCGGAAGATCTTTCCGGAGAGATGTAGAAAAATAATAAATGAATAAAAAATCAGGAAAAGCCAATACTGTTTGTAAAAAGGAGTGGAGTCCTTATGAAGACAAAATATGTGATTGGCTTTTTCTGCATCCTTCTTTTTGCTGTCCTCCTGCTCACAGCGGGCTATCAGTTAAGCTACCGCCATGTGATGGACAGGCAGGCGGCGAGAGCGGAGGAGACAGCTCCGACGACGGAGAGCATCTCGGCAGAGGGCGAGGCTGTTCAGGAGGAAGGATACTATCTGAGTGAACTTCAGGGATATGTGGTCGTCTATCTCAGCGATCAGACAACTATCTATGAATTTACAGAAATCCCTGTTCTGGATCTCCCGGAAGAAGTCCAGCAGGAACTGGCGTCGGGAAAATATGTGGAGACGGCGGAAGAACTGTATGGATTTCTGGAGAACTATTCGAGCTAGGCGTATAGCCTCCGGGCAGGCGTAAATAGCGAAACTGCCGCTCTGGACGAATCGGGAAGAATAGTGTATAATGCGGTGTAGCTTTAAAAGAGAAAAACAGGAGTTGTTATCATGGAGAAAGAAAAGATAGACCGCATCAACGAATTATACAGAAAATCCAAGGTGGAGGGACTGACCGATGCAGAGCGGAAGGAGCAGAAGATACTCCGCCAGGAATACCTTGAGCTGGTACGACGCAACTTAAGGGGACAGCTCAACAATATCGATATTGAAGAAAAAGACGGAACGGTTGTGAATCTCGGTGAAAAATACGGAAAAAAGAAAGGCAATTAGAAGACAGAGACTGGCCGGGAGAGCAGCCTTATCTCCTGAGGAACGCCAGAAGGCAGACAGAGAGATGGCAGGGCTGCTCTTTTCCTGTCCGGCGTGGGAGACGGCGGAGACCGTCTTCTGTTACGTCTCCTTCCGGGACGAAGCGGACACTTTCCGGATCCTCCGGGAAGCTCTCAAACGTGGAAAAAAAGCCGCGGTCCCGCACGTGGAAGGGAAACACAGGATGGAGTTTTATTATATACATAGCATAGATGAACTGAGCCCGGGATATATGGGGATCCCGGAGCCTTCCGGGGCTGCAGACCGGAAAGCAGTCCCCGCCAAAAATGATCTCGTGGTCATGCCGGGGGCGGCCTTTGACCTGAGCGGAGCAAGGCTGGGATATGGAGCGGGATTTTATGACTCTTACCTCTCAAAATATCCGGACTGCAGAAAGCTGGCACTGGCATATTCTGTCCAGATCGAGGAGCAGATCCCGCCGGAACCCCATGACATCCCTGTGGAAATGATCATAACAGAGAAAGGAATGATACGATGCTCGCAGGACTTCCGGGAGATCCGGTAATATTATTAGGCGTTGTCAACACAAAGCTCAGGGATTTTTATCCGTCCCTTGACGCTCTGTGTGACGACATGCAGATTGAGAAAGAGGAACTGGCAGAGAAGCTCGGCATGATCGATTATGAGTATGATGCCGGAAGGAATCAGTTTGTATAGATCTTAATGAAAAAAGAAAAATTGCATAAGTTCCACCAACGTATGGAGGATTATGCCTTCCTGGATTCAGCTATTCCCATTTACACGTTTGAAACTTTCCTCCCCCAGTCCATCCAACGGTTGAAGATATTCCACCTTTATCACCGTCACATACTTTCTCAAGCCTGTCAGATGCATATTTAAAAACCTTTTCATTGATATCTATTCCAATATAATTTCTGCCCATTTTGTGTGCAACGGCTGCACTTGTTCCTGAACCCATAAAACAATCCAACACTAAATCGTTTTCATTTGTTGCAATTTGCAAGATTCTATATAGCAACTGCTCTGGCTTTGGTGTGTCAAAAATATCTTCATCATAGATATCTAAGGATAGAAGTTCCTGCTTTGCTTCCTTTGTTGTTCCCGCAAACTCAACGTTCCACAAGGTTTCAGGAACGACACCGATTTTTGAGTCTCTAAGTAGCTTTTTTAATCTGGGAACAGCATTACCATCACTGCCAAACCAAATGTTATTTTTCTTGATTTCATCTAACATTCTTTCTTCGTTATAAATCCAACATCTTCCCTTAGGAGGATCATGTTTTTTCCCTGATGGCGATATTATCGAATAAAATTGTGATTTAACGCGTGTCCTGCTTGCACCGATAAAGTGACCGATTGCCACGCTCCTCTTGGATCATTATCTGGATTTTTGTATCGCCTCAAGAGTTCTTCAGTTGCTGGAAGTAAATTTCTTTTTTTCTTAAAGGATTTTATATCCTTTGCGTATACCAAAATATATTCATGGTTATTTGAAAAAATATTCCTGTTTTCTCTTGTATTTCTTTTTTGCCATACAATAGTTGATACAAAATTTTTTCTCCCGAAGACATTATCACAACAAACTTTCAGATACGCCATTTCGGAATCATCAATAGAAATCCAAATACTCCCATTTTCTTGTAGAAAATCCTTCAACTCACAAAGCGTATCGTTCATTGACAAAAGCCACTCATCATGATTTTTAGCATCGTTGTAGAACTTAAAATTATCGCCACGATTATATGGTGGATCAATATATATTAAATTCACCCGCTGCGCATATAGAGGATGAATGTCTTTTAGAACGGAGTGGTTATCTCCCAATATCAAAATATGTGGACTGGGATCTTTCTTTCGCAAGAATGTCTTTTTCTTTATCGACACAAAATCTCTCCCTTTCTACATATAATTAATCGTTCAGCTTCATAGTTAATCTCGTAGTTATTATCCTGCCGATTGAATCTGCTATGCATAAATTGTCCTGGCGAAACAACCTCGACATGCTGATAATATTTTTTGGCCAAATCAGCTATCCTATCAATAGACAACAATCTGGGAGTAGCTCCGCTGTTTGCTGTTAATGCTCTCCTGGGTTGTCATGATCTCGCCCTGTCATGCTGTCATGAGATTGCCAGGATATCTGTCATGGAA
>CALWFV010000005.1 GCA_944377745.1 uncultured Mediterraneibacter sp.
GCTATGTGCTTCGTCGTTGCCTACGCGCACTAGGGACTTTCACCCATTAGAAAACGCCCATGCTGGGCAAACAAAATTCCCGGACACCCACAGTGGTGCCCGGGAATCATTATACTACATTCCAAGTTTCTGCGCAAAGTCTGCCATCGCCTCAGAAATCTTGATCTGCTGCGGACAGACAGCTTCACAGCTCCTGCAGCCGATACATGCGCTTGGCTTCTTCTCATCCGGATAGGAAGAAAGAGCCATCGGAGCGATAAACCCGCCCTCTGTGAAACAGTGCTCATTATAGAGACTTAAGAGTTCCGGGATATCCAGCCCCTGCGGACAGTGGCTCACGCAGTAATGACATGCAGTACACGGAAGCACCTTTTTCTCCAGCATACTGTCCGCAATGGCAAGAAGATTCTTCATCTCCTTCTCATTCAGAGGCTTATCCTCCTCAAACGTGCGGATATTTGCCTGGAGCTGTTCCATATTCGACATACCCGAAAGTACAACCTTTACCTCCGGAAGGCTCTGAAGAAAACGGAACGCCCATGCAGGTGTTTCTTCATCCGGCCGCATCTGGCGAAGTTTTGCCGTGTTCTCATCTGACAGTGAAGCAAGCTTGCCTCCTCTCAGCGGCTCCATCACCCATACCGGGATATTGTTCTCTCTGAGCAGTTCGACTTTTGCCTTGGCATCCTGGAAACTCCAGTCAAGATAGTTGAGTTGAAGCTGGCAGAATTCCATGTTCTCGCCGTAAGCGTCCAGGAAACGTTTGATCACATCGTAACTTCCATGAGCGGAAAATCCCAGGTGGCGGATCCGCCCGTTCTTCTTCTGCTCCATCAGATAATCATAAATTCCATATTTTTCATCCAGGTAGGCATCAATATTCATCTCACATACATTGTGGAACAGATAGAAATCAAAATATTCTACCTGGCATTTTTTAAGCTGTTCCTCAAAGATCTGCTCCACCTTATCCATATTTGACAGATCATATCCCGGGAATTTCGTAGCAAGATAAAACTTCTCCCTTGGATATTTCTTCAGTGCATTTCCCATGACGATCTCTGACTGACCGCCGTGGTATCCCCATGCAGTGTCATAATAGTTCACGCCATGTTCCATGGCATAAGCAACCATATCCTCTGAAGCTGCCACATCAATCTTTGAATCATCTCCATCGATCACGGGAAGACGCATGGCTCCCATTCCAAGTGCGGAAAGTTTCAAGTCCTGAAAATCTCTGTAAATCATAACTCATCCTTCTTTCTCTCTTGATCATTCATCTGTATACGAAAGTCCTGAAAAAGGGTTCCGCTTTTCCTGTTATTATAGATGCTTTTTCATTCCCTGTCTAATACCTGTACCAAATACCTGTGTATACGTTTTTTCAATACCTCTGCTCTTCCTTCTCATTTTTCCTTCAGCTATTTCTCGATCACGAACCAGTCTTTCTCCGGGTAATCCACTACAGTACAATCGTTTGCATAAGTACATTCCGGCAAAATGATCATCGCCTGCAGTTCCGCCTCATGTACCGGCAGCGGTGCCAGGTGCCAGATCGCCGTGTTGATCTTCACCAGAGTTCCCTTTGGGACCACAAATGCCCGGGTCAGTGTTTCTGTTTTGATCGTTCTCATAATCGTTCTCTCCTCTGGGTGTTCCTGTCACCTGATAAAGTTTGTCTGTTCAAAAGCTTCTTTTTCCGGCAGCCCGTATTTCTCTTTCCCCAGAGCAATGCTCTTCATAAGGAACGTCATATTCCGGGCAAGGGTCCGTATCGTCTGCAGACCTTCCGCATCCTGTTCCGCCTCTCCGGGCGCCATTCCATGGATACTGTTCCAGTACTGACTGGAGGCTACCGGCATACCGCAGATGGTAAAATATTTGTTCAGTTCATCAAATGTTGCAGAAAGCCCTCCTCTGCGGGCAGCCACAACACTTGCTCCTACTTTCATGGATTTGTCAAAAGGCGTACTGTAGAACAGACGATCCAGGAAAGCGATCAGCGTGGCATTCGCTGATGCATAGTAGACCGGACTGGCAACGACCAGACCGTCACATTCCTCAAACTTCGGAGCAGTCTGATTCACCACATCGTCAAAGACACACTTGCCCTTTGATGCGCAGGAATAACAGGCGATGCATCCTCTGACCGGCCTGTTCCCTGCATGGACGATCTCTGTCTCCACACCCTCTGCCTCGAATACTTTCTCCATTTCATGCAATGCCGTGTATGTGTTTCCCTTTGCATGGGGACTTCCGTTGATCATCAAAACCTTCATTGTTATCCAACTCCTTCTGTCATACCCATCCATACATCCATTCTGTCAGGGCTCATAGTTTAAGACCGCACCTGTAACTACAGATGCGGTCCTTAAAATCATATCATATTATGCAATTCGTTTTACTGATTAGAATTTGCCCGCTTTCGCAGCTTCCTCTACAGCAACTGCAACAGCTACAGTCATACCAACCATCGGGTTGTTTCCTGCACCGATCAGACCCATCATCTCAACGTGAGCCGGTACAGAAGAAGATCCTGCGAACTGTGCATCAGAGTGCATACGTCCCATTGTATCTGTCATACCATAGGAAGCCGGACCAGCTGCCATGTTGTCCGGGTGAAGTGTACGTCCTGTACCACCGCCGGAAGCAACAGAGAAGTATTTCTTTCCAGCCTCTACGCACTCTTTCTTGTATGTACCTGCAACCGGATGCTGGAAACGTGTCGGGTTTGTGGAGTTTCCTGTAATGGAAACGTCAACGCCCTCTTTCCACATGATCGCAACACCTTCACGAACGTCATTTGCTCCGTAGCAGTTTACTTTGGAACGGAGTCCGTCAGAGTAGGCTGTTCTGGATACTTCTTTGAGTTCTCCTGTGAAGTAGTCATACTCTGTCTGAACGTATGTAAATCCATTGATCCTGGAGATGATCTTCGCAGCGTCTTTTCCAAGACCGTTCAGGATAACACGGAGAGGTTTCTTACGAACCTTGTTTGCTTTCTCTGCGATACCGATCGCACCCTCTGCTGCTGCGAAGGACTCGTGTCCTGCCAGGAAGCAGAAGCAGTCTGTAGACTCCTCAAGGAGCATCTTTCCAAGGTTTCCGTGTCCAAGACCTACCTTACGCTGATCAGCAACGGATCCCGGGATACAGAAAGCCTGAAGGCCTTCTCCGATCGCTGCAGCTGCGTCTGCCGCTCTTGTGCATCCTTTCTTGATCGCGATAGCTGCGCCTGTGATATATGCCCAGCATGCATTCTCGAAGCAGATCGGCTGGATGCCTTTGATCTGATTGTAAACGTCCAGTCCGGCATCTTTTGTGATCTTCTCAGCTTCTTCCAGAGAAGCGATGCCGTAGCTGTTCAAAACTTCATTGATTTTATCAATTCTTCTTTCATATGATTCAAATAAAGCCATTTATATATCCTCCTGATTTATTTACCTGTGTTGAGATTTAACGAAGCCTCTGCGGAGCCTGTCCCGCTTATCTCGATCACTCTTTACGCGGATCAATGATCTTCACTGCATCAGCAACACGGCCATACTGTCCTTTTGCCTTCTCCCATGCTTCGTTCGGTGTATCGCCTGCTTTGATGAAGTCTGTGAATTTTCCAAGGCTTACGAACTGGTACCCGATGATCTCATCGTTCTCATCAAGTGCGATACCTGTTACATAACCTTCTGCCATCTCAAGGTAACGAGGACCTTTAGCTAAAGTACCATACATTGTACCAACCTGAGAGCGGAGTCCTTTTCCAAGGTCTTCCAGTCCTGCGCCGATCGCAAGTCCGTCCTCTGAAAACGCGCTCTGTGTTCTTCCGTAAACGATCTGGAGGAAGAGCTCTCTCATTGCTGTATTGATTGCATCACAGACAAGGTCTGTGTTTAATGCCTCTAAGATTGTCTTGCCCGGAAGGATCTCAGATGCCATAGCTGCGGAATGAGTCATTCCTGAACATCCGATGGTCTCAACCAGTGCCTCCTGAATGATACCGTCTTTCACATTCAGAGTAAGTTTACATGCTCCCTGCTGAGGTGCGCACCAGCCGATGCCGTGTGTAAACCCGGAAATATCCTTGATTTCCTTAGCTTTTACCCATTTTGCCTCTTCCGGGATCGGAGCCGGTCCGTGATTAGCGCCCTGAGCTACCGGACACATCATTTCTACTTCATGTGAATAAATCATGTTAAAACTCCTTTCAATATGTATGATTTTCTTCGCATATGATGCACATCTTTCCGCCACCTGCCGCGGTTCTTTCTATAATGCCTCATACCTGTTATATTTTCGCATAATTTCGTGCATTCGTCAATCATGACTTTCGCCATTTTTCGACTCCTGTTCCAGAGCCTCCTCAAGCATGGCAAGCGCCGTCTCTACTGTATTCATGCGGTTTTCCGCCCGGTTCCCGGTAAATCTGCACTCCTTCACTGTGATCTTTCCGTTCAGGAAACATCCCACATAGACCAGTCCTACCGGCTTCTCCGCCGTACCACCGCCCGGGCCCGCGATCCCCGTAGCGCTGAGCGCCGCGTCAGCCCCGGCAGCTTTTGCCGCGCCCTGAGCCATCTCCCGGGCAGTCTGTTCACTGACCGCGCCATACTTCTCCAGTGTGTCGTGGCTTACTCCCGCGAGACGCTCTTTGGCTTCATTAGAGTAGGTTACATATCCTTCATTCAGAACGTCTGAGGCTCCCGCCACATTGACGAGAGTCCCCGCGATCAGTCCTCCGGTGCAGGATTCCGCCGTAGTCACCGTATAATGCCGCTCTGCAAGGAGTTCCACAACCTTTTCCTCCAGGCTCTTCTCCTCTGCGTCTTTCTCTCTTAAATACCATTCCGGATACATGTCTTCGCCTCCTGTCTACATGCCGCCCTGAGTCAGCACCTGTCTGTTCTTCCAGATATAGTCGATCAGCGAGATGACCGTAAGGGCCAGCGCTGCCCAGATCAGGATCTCTCCGATCACGTAAAATACCCCGTCAAAATCCGCGATCAGGACAATGATCATGGCCATCTGGAACACAGTCTTGAACTTTCCCCAGTAGCTCGCAGCGATGACGATCCCGTTGTCCGATGCAACAAGACGGAACCCGCTGATGATAAATTCTCTCGCAATGATAATGATAACGATCGCCGGAGCCAGCTTTCCCGACGGGATCAGGCAGATCATCGCCGAGCAGACGAGCAGCTTGTCCGCAAGGGGATCCATAAACTTCCCGAAATTAGTCACAAGATTATACTTTCTCGCGATCTTCCCGTCCAGCATATCCGTCAGGCTTGCCACGACGAAAAGGACAAGGGCGATCCACTTATTCGCTGCGCCTCCCACATCCGTCAGCATAAAAAACACGAAAAAAGGCACCATGATCACACGCAGTACTGTCAGTTTATTTGGTAAATTCATAACAACTCTCCTATCAGATCATATTCTAATGCTCCGGTCACCTTCACTCTGGCGAAATCTCCGGATAAAAGTTCCTCATCCGTGTTGATGAAGATTAGTCCGTCCACATTCGGAGCGTCCCGGTAAGTCCGTCCCACATAGGCGTTCTCGTCCGCCACTTTTCCTTCGATCATCACCAGTACTTCCTTTCCAATCATACTCTCGGCATTGTCAAAGGCGATCTCCTGCTGCAGTTCCATCAGCTCCGCCTGCCGTTCCTCCTTGACGTCCTCATCGATCTGGTCCGGCATGGAAGCCGCCGGCGTTCCCTCCTCCGGAGAATAGGTAAATACGCCCAGCCGGTCAAACTCCATTTCATCCACGAATTCAGCCAGCTCCTCATGCTGTTCCTCTGTCTCTCCCGGGAACCCGGTGATCAGAGTCGTCCGCAGACAGATATCCGGGATCTCCCGACGCAGCTTTCCGATGATATCTTTCAGTTCCTGCTTTGTCGTCCTGCGTCCCATCCGCTTCAGGATCTCATCGCTTGCATGCTGGATCGGAAGGTCAAGATAATTGCATACCTTTCCTTCTTCCTTCATCACCTGGATCAGTTCATCCGTGATCTCTTCCGGATAGCAGTAAAGGATACGGATCCAGTGGATACCGCTGATCCTGCACAGTTCTCTCAGCAGCCGGTGCAGGGACTTCTCCCCGTACAGATCTTTCCCGTAGAGCGTGGTCTCCTGTGCCACCAGGATCAGTTCCTTCACTCCCTGATCTGCCAGTTCCTGCGCTTCCCGGATCAGCCGTTCCATAGGCACGCTCCGGAAATTCCCTCTGATCTTCGGGATGATACAGTAAGTACAGTGCTTGTCGCATCCTTCCGCGATCTTCAGATATGCAAAATGACCTCCCGTCGTGACAAGACGTTTCGTCTCCGGCAGGGGAAGCGCGTCCAGATCTGACAGGATCACGGAATGTTTCCCCGCCAGTGCCCGATCCACCGCGTCCAGGATCTTATCATAAGCCGTTGTTCCCAGCACTTCATCCACCTCCGGGATCTCGTCCAGAATATCCTGGCGGTAACGCTCCGCCAGACATCCCGTCACGATCAGCGCTTTCACCTTTCCTTCTTTTTTATATTCCGCCATCTCCAGGATATTCTGAATGCTCTCTTCCTTGGCGTCGTGGATGAAACAGCAAGTGTTGATCACAATGATGTCTGCCTGTGTCTCATCATCCGTCATCTCATATCCTCTCGACGCGAGAAGACCGAGCATTACCTCGGTATCCACCAGGTTTTTGTCACAGCCCAGCGAGATAAAAAGTATCTTCATATCAGTCCTCCAGTTATTTTTCTATTATCAGAAATCACCGGAAGTGCCCAAAGGCACATTCCGGGATTGTAAGCGGTCGCCACGGTCTCGGGCAAGCCCGGACTTTGGCTCGTCGCCGTTACAAAAAAAGGCAGATACCTCACGTGCATCTGCCCTGCCTTACTATTCCTCTTCTTCTGCATTTTCAGCAAGTATCTTTAATTTTCCCTGATTCAGTTCGTCGATGGCGATGGAGAGAGGTTTCTCCCCGTCTTTTACATTGACCAGCGGGAGTTCCCCTGCGATCAGCTGTCTCGCCCTCTTTGACGTCGCCATAACGATCGAATACCGGCTGTTGACAACTTTCTCATCGCCTTCCTCAACATCTTTGTTTACCACTTTCATCAGATCCGTATAAGATGGATGCAGCATACTTAATCTTCTCCTTTCAGTCTTTCAAGATCTTCTTTGATACTCTTCATAAATTCTTTATTGCGGAAACTCCGGTCATGTTCTCCCCGGATGATCTCATGCATTCTTTCAACACATTCCTCAAGATCATCGTTGATGACAAGGTAGTCGTACCGGTCCATTCCTTCCGCTTCCTCACAGGCACGTCTCATTCTGGATTCGATCACGTCCATCGTCTCCGTTCCTCTGCCGATCAGACGAGCTTTAAGTTCCTCGGCAGTGGGAGGCGTCACAAACAAAAGCAACGTATCAGGAAAAGCTTCCTTCACTTTCAGAGCGCCCTGGATCTCGATCTCCAGGATCACGTCTTTCCCTTCGGCAAGCTTTGTCTCGACATAGTCCCGGGGCGTTCCATAGTAGTTTTCAACATACTTAGCATACTCTATCAGCTCATCTTTGGCAATCATTTTTTCAAATTCCTCTCTGGTTTTGAAAAAATATTCTCTGCCGTCCTCTTCCCCCTCCCTCGGGTTTCTGGTCGTCGCTGAGATAGAAAGTGCATAGGTCTCCGGATATCTCGCCAGCAGTTCTTTCATCAGTGTTCCTTTACCCGCGCCGGAAAAACCGGATACTACGGTCAGAATTCCTTTTCTCTCCATTTTTGCATCCCCGTTCTCTTTCTCATAACAACTTTTTTCTCTGCAATGATGCCCATGATGCCTGCGGATTGTTCCGTGCTGCGCACTCTCACTGGCATCATTCAATATTCTGGATCTGTTCCCTGATCTTCTCAATCTCTGTCTTTAAGCTGATCGCGCAGTCAGAAACCTCGATATCGTTTGCCTTGGACAGGATCGTGTTCGCCTCCCGGTTCATCTCCTGGGCAATGAAATCCAGCTTGCGCCCGATTCCTTCTTTCTCCTCCAGAGTGTTCCTCATATGGCTGATATGGCTTTTAAGCCTTACCACTTCCTCATCCGTACAGATCTTATCCGCAAAGAGGATCACCTCCGCCGCGATCCGGCTGTCCTCGATCTGTGTATCGGCGAGCAGCTCCTTTGTCTTCTCCTCCAGCTTTTCCCTGTATTCCTTCACGATCTGCGGAGATCTCTCCTCGATATATCCGACCAGTTCCTCAAGCGTCCCCAGTTTCTCCAGGATATCTCTCTTCAGGTTCTCGCCTTCTGTTGTCCTCGTCTCCACAAACTGCTCGAAAGCTCCTTCGAGTGCTTCTTTCAGTCCGTTCCAGAGTTCCTCTTCATCCTCCGCCTGTTCTTCCATAGTGAACACTTCCGGGTACCGTGACAAAGTCGAGACGCGGACGTCGTTCTCCAGCCCGAACTCTTCCGCCATCCGGTTCAGATACTTGAGATACTCTGCCGCCAGAGCCTCATTATACTTCACCGACACCTGATTCTGGGACAGGTCTTCATAAGTGATAAAGATGTCTACCTTTCCCCTGGTAGCGTATGATTTCAGCAGGGTGCGGATCGCCGTCTCGAAAAAGTTCAGTTTCTTCGGCATTCTGATGTTGACATCAAGATATCGGTGATTCACCCCCTTGAGTTCTACGGTGAATTTCCTGGCGTCTTTCTGGATCTCGCATCTTCCAAAGCCGGTCATGCTTTTTATCATAGTGTTTCATCCTCTGTTATTTTGTATTTCAGTCCGTTCCTCCGACCAGACTATAACGATTATTATACGCCTTCCGGGGAGTACGGGTCAACCACAAGATTCAAATTTCTGATATGCTTGCGAAAACACCGTACTTTCGCTATACTTATTCCAGTAATTTTCTATGATGCCAGGGGGGAGTGCGAAGCACGGAACAATCCGCAGGCATCGTAGTTGGGGGCTTTTGCCCCCAACATCTTTAGTAAAAGTTTTTTCGACTGATATAAATATAGAGGAAATGAGGAATAGATATGGCATTTGACGGAATCGTCGTGGCGGATCTCGTCCACGAATTAAAAGAACAGTTAACTGACGGAAGGATCTCGAAGATCGCCCAGCCGGAATCGGACGAACTTCTCCTTACTGTAAAGACTCCCTCCGGGCAGAAAAGGCTTTCCATCTCGGCGGACGCATCCCTGCCCCTGATCTATCTGACAGAGAGCAACAAGCCAAGTCCCATCACAGCTCCCAACTTCTGCATGCTTCTTCGGAAACATATCGGAGGCGGCAGGATCGTGGATGTATGGCAGCCAAAGCTGGAGAGGATCATTTATTTTACCATTGAGCATCTGGATGAGCTGGGGGATCTCTGTCGAAAAGACCTGATCGTGGAGATCATGGGAAAACACAGCAATATCATCTTCTGCACAGAGGACGGAAAGATCATTGACAGCATCAAACACGTGTCGGCGCAGATGAGCTCCGTCAGGGAGGTTCTGCCGGGAAGGGAATATTTCATCCCTGACACCATGCACAAGGCGGACCCTCTGAACGTCTCCCAGGAAGAGTTCACTTCTCTTCTGACAGAAAAGCCTGTTCCTCTGGCAAAGGCAGTCTACACCAGTTTCACAGGCATCAGTCCGGTGACCGCGGAAGAGATCTGTTCCCTTGCTGGTATGGACTCTTCTGTCCCGGCGAAAGAATATTCAGAGGATATCCTGCTCCACCTTTACAACCAGTTTAATATCTATCTTTCCGCAGTAAAGGAATGTCGCTTCTCTCCTGCCATCTATTTTGACGGGCAGGAGCCGAAAGAATTCTCCGCCCTGCCTCTGACTCACTTTTCAAAATATACGCGCAGGGAATACAGCTCCATCTCCGAAGTCCTGGAGACCTTCTACTCCACCCGGAGCCGGATCACACGTATCCGCCAGAAATCCGCGGATCTGCGCCATGTGGTCCAGACGGCCCTTGAGCGGAACCGGAAGAAATACGACCTCCAGCTCCGTCAGCTCAAAGACACGGAAAACAGGGACCGGTTCAAAGTCTTCGGAGAACTGATCAACACCTACGGCTATGATCTGGGGGAAGGGGCGAAAAAACTGGAGGCTCTCAACTACTACACGAATGAGATGGTATCCATTCCACTGGATCCCACAAAGACGCCCCAGGAGAACGCCCAGCGCTATTTTGGAAAATACAATAAACAGAAGCGGACATTCGAAGCTCTCTCTGAGCTTTCCGAAGAGACAAAAGATGATATCACCTATCTGGAATCCGTCCAGACGGCGCTGGATATCGCCCTGACCGAGGACGACCTTGCCGGGATCAAGGAAGAGCTTGTCAATGCGGGATATATCAAGAGAAAATTTACCAGAAAAAAGACGAAGATCAAAAACGCGCCGCTCCATTATATCTCAAGCGACGGATACCATATGTATGTGGGGAAAAATAATCTCCAGAACGATGAACTGACCTTTAACTTCGCTGTCGGGAACGACTGGTGGTTCCACGCCAAACAGGCTCCCGGCTCCCATGTCATCGTAAAGACAAACGGGGACGAGCTGCCGGACAACACCTTTGAAGAGGCGGGACGTCTCGCAGCATACTACTCCAGCATGCGGGGCAGCGAAAAGGTGGAGATCGACTATGTAGAGAAGAAACATGTGAAAAAGCCCAAGGGCGCGAAACCGGGATTCGTGGTGTATTATACGAATTATTCGCTGGTGATCGACAGTGATATCAGTGGAATCCGGGAAGTGGAGGGGTAGAAGTCCGCAGGAGGTGTGTGTCGGCTGCGGACACGCTCCCGCTCGGAAAACAACGCAGCGGTACGTAGGCGCGCACAGGACGCGCGCCAAGTGCCGGCGTTGTTTTACGGCCCTTAGCCGACACACACCTCCTGCTGGGCTTGTCGCTCATCCCTGTCATTTCTCGGAATCGGAAGGGATGAGACAGGGGACGGGAGGACGCGCCTCCGTCATCAGCATGGCAGAACGTTCATTCACATGCTTGCCCGTTAAGCTGTTTCCAAAGAAAAAGCTGTATGCACTGCCCGTAGTATGGTTCTATGGATTCTCCCTCGACCTAAAAAGTCCTGAAAGAATACCCATATATGATCACCATCCTTTCAGAAAAATGGGCAAAAGAAAAGCACCTGCCTTTCGATAGATGCTTCTCAGAGGTCGCTTAATATTCAATCGCTGTTTCACTTAGCTGCTTTTTAATGTCTCTCCCACCATAAATGATACGGACAACGTGAACCGTATTTTGTGTATCGTCTGGCAGATAAAACACAAGGATCCTGCCTTGCCCTGGCTGTATACTTGACCTCAAAGCTCATATTCCAAAGTCCCGCCTCATTTCCTCTTCAACTTCAGATGCCGAATACACTTTGCCTTCCCGTATATCCGCCATGCCTTTTTCAATCTCAGCGTCAAACTGCTCTTTCGTAAGGCTTCCATAGGCACTCGGATTTTCCTGCGGCAGCTTTACTTCAAACGGAATGCCTCTCTGAAGCACCACCTGACGCAGGAACATACCCACGGCGTTTGACATCGAGATTCCCAAGCGATCCAGCACCTGCTCTGCCTGCTCCTTGATTTCAGGCTCTACACGAGTAAATACATTTGATGTTCTTGCCATATTCATCGCCTCCCTTTTGGCCTATTTTTATTAGGCCCATTCCACTTGCAAAATGCAAGCTATTTGCAAGATTTTATAGAAAAATTACAGACAGAAAGTGAGATGATTTTATGAGCAGTAAAGACACATTTACAATACAACCGGAAGAATCTTGCGCTGGAATTCGCGCTGGATCGATTTGAAGAAGAATAGGTCCATCAAAGCAAGAACATACTCCCGATGTAACGTAAAGAAGGAGAACATTTCCCGTCATCGTGAAATGTTCTCCTTCTATTTTATTCCCGATTTATTCTCACTTCAGATTTCCGAAACTTCCGGTTTGAGGCATGCCCGGCCGCAGGCCGGTGTTGTCCGAGGACCGTAAAACAATGCCGGCACTTAGAGTGCGTCTTTTGCACTCTTATGTGTCCGCTGCATTGTTTTACGAGCACAAGCGTGTCCGAAGACAATACCTGCCCGCGGCGGACATACCTCTAACACGCATCCTTCACTTCCTGCGGCACTGTGATCTCCTCCACCTGGTCATAATCTGTAAAGACCAGTTCTATTGAGTAGAGATTCACCTTCGTGGTCTCGCCGTAGGAGTCATACAGATCACCCAGTACGCCGCTCATGTCCACGATGATCCTTGCCGGGAGAAGTTCTTCTTTGTAGATATCGAAGATGACCGGGACGTCCAGTTCTTTTACAGCCTCCTCGCTCGGAAGATCGACCAGGCCGAAGGCGCTGATCATATCCCGCCCGAGAAGCCCCATCAGGTCTTCCCCTTTTATGTCTCCATACATCTGATAGCATTCTCTGTCTTCCACTGTGACCGGCTCCTCCGCAAGGTGGAAATCTTCCAGGACATCCCCTTCCTGTGCGAAGATGTTGCCGTCCATGCCCAGATGGTTCTCTGAATCAGAATCCGAAGCTTCTCTCTCCCAGTTCCCATCAAGGCTGCTGTAGGTGACGTATTCCCCGTCTTCCATGACCTGATAGATCTCCATATCGCCTGATACTTCCGCGTCAACGATATTGACTTCAGCCGAACCTTTCGCATGTCCGGCAGGCGGATCCGTTGTATTCTCCATCTCCATTTCCATATTGACCTCGCGAAGATCCAGGACATCCTCCAGCTGGATATCAAGCTCCACACGGCTGGAAGATGATGTGACCTCCTGCATTCTCTCCGACGCTTCATTAAAAAGTTTTTCCGGGGTGACTCTTTTGCTGCACCCGGTCAAAGTCATTATCAGACCGGCAAAAAGTGCCGCAGACGGAAACATTCTTTTTCTCAAAACTGCCATATTTACTCCTGACCTGCAAGATAATCGATAAACTGCTGTGCCGTGCGTCCCGAGAGACCTCCGTGGGAAAGTTCCCACTTGTTGGCCTCCAGAAGGAGCTGATCCTCCGGCATATGGATGCCGTTTTTCTCCGCCAGCACGCGGACGATCTCCTGGAACTCTTTCTTGTCGGGGGAGCCGAAGTAGATCGTGACCCCGAATCTGGCAACGAGGGACAGCTTTTCCTGCACTGTATCGTTTGTATGGAGTTCCTCGTCTCTGTCCGCCTTGTCTCGGAATGTCTCCCGGATCAAATGGCGGCGGTTTGACGTTGCATAGATCAGCACATTCTCAGGCTTTTTCTCCAGTCCTCCCTCGATGACTGCCTTCAGATACTTGTACTCGATCTCGAATTCTTCAAACGAAAGGTCGTCCATGTAAATAATGAATTTATAGTTCCGGTTCTTGATCTGTGCGATCACGTCGTTCAGGTCCTTGAACTGGTGCTTGTACACCTCGATCATCCTCAGTCCCTGATCATAATACTGGTTCAGGATCGCTTTGATGGAAGAAGATTTTCCTGTGCCCGCATCTCCGAAAAGGAGGCAGTTGTTCGCCTTTCTTCCCTCTACAAAGGCTTTTGTATTGTCGATCAGTTTTTTCTTTGCGATCTCATATCCGACAAGATCGTCCAGATGGACATGAGCGATATTGGTGATCGGCACGATCTGCACGTCCCCGTGTTCCGGATGCTCTACCCGGAACGCTTTGTGCAGTCCCAGCTTACCCACGCCGAACTCTTTATAAAACTGTGTGATCTTCTGTTTGAAATCGTTCACATCAAAGGAGTTTCCCAGGCTGCGGCTCAGGTCGCAGATCCGGTCCTTTACACGGCGGTTAAATACTTTTCCTCCTCCGGTCACATTTTTATAGTCCATAAGAATCTGGAAACATTCCGCGTCCAGATCTTTTTCTACCCTTGAGAAATCATAGTCGAACAGTTCCTTGAAGATTGCGAAGTCGTGGAGCGCGATCTGATTGATACTGCCGTCCACCTCTCCCACGATCTCGCAGGATGTGCTGTAGGCATTCTCATCGCTGGCGAGAAGGTAGGTCAGATAGGTGTGCCACAGATTTCCCTCAAACCCATGGCTGACCGACAACTCCAGAAGGGAGTTGACACACTCGAACAGCAGACTGCGGAGATCTTCTTTATTATAATATTCACTTTCCGAGTTCTCGATCAGAAAAGTCATATCCCGGAGTATTTCTCCATACTCCATGTTTTTATAAAGCATCAGTTCATTTGTACGCATTTCTTATCCTCTTTTCTCTGTCACTGATCAATAATTCCCGAGGATCTTCAGATTCCTCGCCTCTTCCCTCAGTCCGCGGATCGCGTTCTTTACCGCCGGATCCTCCAGGTTTCCCTCAAAGTCCACAAAGAAACAGTATTCCCAGCTTTTCCCCTCAACAGGACGGGATTCGATCTTTGTCATGTTCAGGTCGTTGTATATAAAATGTGACAGGATCCCATACAGAGAACCGCTTGTGTGAGGCACCTCGAAACGGATGCTGATCTTGGAAGCGTTTTTCAGGAAGATTTTCTGGTTCGTGACCACGATAAAACGGGTGAAATTCTCCGGCTCGTCATTGATCTTGTCCGCAAGCACGGAAAGTCCGTGCACCTGTGCTGCATAAGAGCTGCACACTGCTGCCTGTGTCATGTCCTGATCTTCCAGCACTTTTTTCGCCGCAATCGCCGTATTCACCACACTGATTTTCTGCCAGTTCGAATGGGCATCCAGGAATCTGCTGGTCTGCATCAGTGCCTCCGTCTTGGAATAAACCGTCCGTATCTCTTCAAGCTTTGCTCCCGGCAGTCCTGCCAGTGTGTGGACGATAGGAAGGATCGTCTCCGCCACAATAAAATTTTCAAACTCATCCAGCAGATCATACATTTCATTGACCGGTCCGGCAGTGGAATTTTCAATCGGAAGTACAGCATAGTCTGCCGATCCCTCTTCGATCGCCTCCATCGCCTCCCGGAATGTCCTGACATGAAAGCTGTTTACATTTCCCCCAAAATACTGCTGCATCGCAGCCTGACTGTAGGCGCCTTCCGTCCCCTGAAATACGACTCTCGCATTTTCCCCATCCAGGGAATCCACCTGAATAAAGGGAAGTCTTCCCAGTGCCCCCGCTTCGACAAGCTGCCTGTACTGCAGTTTCCTGCTCATGGACATGAGCTGTTCATATAGCTGACAGATCCCTTTCTTGTTGAATTCTCCTGTGACTTTTGACGCCACATCCGCAAGCTTTGCCTTTTCTCTCTGGCTGTCATACACTTTGCGTCCCGCTTTTACTTTATATTCTCCGACCTGCTCGCAGACGTCCATCCTCTTCTGGTACAGGTCAGTTATCTGGTCATCGATCTGATCTAACTGTGCTCTCAGTTCCTCCAGTGTTGCCATCTTAGTTTTCTCCTTTCGTCCGCTCCTCGCGCCAACAGCTCGTCTTCGGCTTCTCCTGCCGTCCGCTCCTCGCGCCAACAGCTCGATTCCGCTTCGCTTCATCTCGCTGTTGTTGCACTCGCATAGAGATGCCAGTAAGCCCGACTGACTGCGAGCAGTCATCGGTCTTTCTGACACCTCTGCGCTCGTCGCTATGTCACAGTATAATATATTTTCTGTATAAAATCTACTCCTGTTATGCATACTTTCTTTTATGATGAGGAAGAAATTTGTTGTATGCGGTGTCCTGGGATGGTGCATGGAAATCGTATTTACGGGGCTTGGTTCCCTGCGGAAAAATGAACACAGCCTGACGGCTCGCACCTCGATCTGGATGTTTCCGATCTATGGAATGGCCTGTTTTCTAACGCCCCTGTGCCGGCTTCTCCGAAAACGGAATTTCCTGGTACGGGGTCTGGTGTATACCTGCTGTATTTTTACGGGAGAATTTCTCTCCGGAAGTCTGCTGAAGCGGCACGGAGCCTGTCCCTGGGATTACAGCCACGCGAAATATAATGTCAGGGGAGTGATCCGCCTGGATTACGCGCCGCTCTGGTTCGGAGCCGGGCTGCTCTTTGAAAAAGTCGTATCAGGTCGGGAATAGGCCTGCCGTTAATACTGGTATAAATCCTCCTCTTCCTGAGCCGATATCTGACCTGACGCATAAAATCTGACAGAAAATATGGTGCAAAAATCATCAGGGAGCAGTTGAAAAAAAATATGTTTTAGTATATGATTAGATGGAATCGGGCAGGTCTGTTCCACAGGCCTGCTTACAAAAAATAGGGAGGTACACAGATGAATACCGCAGAATGTATTAGAACCCGAAGAAGCATCCGAAAGTATAAACCGGATCCGGTCGATCATTCTCTGATTGATTCTATTGTTTCACTGGCGTCTTATTCCCCTTCCTGGAAAAATACTCAGATCACCCGTTATATTGCGATTGAAGATTCTTCTCTTCTCAGAGAGATCGCAGAAAAATTTACCCCGGATTACAATTCAAAGATCATAAGCCAGGCACCGATGCTCATCGCTGTCACTCTGATCAAGGGACGCAGCGGCTTTGAGCGGGACGGCTCTTTCTCCACGAAAAAAGGGGATCGCTGGCAGATGTTCGATGTGGGGGTAGCATGTCAGACTTTCTGTCTCGCAGCAAGGGACAAAGGGCTCGTCACGGTCATTATGGGGATCTTTGACGAGGACGGAATCGCAGAACTGTTACATATTCCGGAAGATCGGGAACTTGCCGCACTAATTGCCGTAGGCTGGCCGAATATCGATCCTGACGCTCCAAAAAGAAAGGCCGTCGGGGATTTACTTCAATACAGATAAAATTAAGTGACGTAAAACCGTCACAGAGGAGGTTATTTATGAGACATTTGATGAGTCCGCTGGATTTTTCAGTGGAAGAACTTGACGAACTGCTGGATCTGGCACAGGACATCGAGGCACATCCGGACAAATATGCCCATGCCTGCGACGGCAAAAAACTTGCCACGCTCTTCTATGAGCCGAGCACAAGGACACGTTTAAGTCATGAGGCGGCAATGCTGAACCTCGGAGGAAGCGTCATGGGATTCGCCTCTTCAGATTCAAGCTCCGCGTCAAAAGGTGAGAGTGTTGCGGATACGATCCGCGTCATCTCCTGCTATGCGGACATCTGCGCTATGAGACATCCCAAGGAAGGTGCTCCGATGGTCGCGGCTGAGCACGCCACCATTCCGGTGATCAACGCGGGAGACGGCGGACACGAACATCCTACCCAGACACTGACTGACCTGCTAACGATCCGTAATCTGAAAGGCCGTCTCAACAATATGACCATCGGTCTTTGCGGAGACCTGAAATTCGGGCGTACCGTCCATTCCCTGATCAACGCTCTCGTGAGGTATACAGGAATACGTTTTGTACTCATCTCACCGGAAGAACTGCGCCTCCCTGAATATGTACGTAATGATGTCCTCGACCGGAACAACATCCCATATGATGAGGTCGTGCGCCTTGAGGACGCACTGCCGGATCTTGACGTCCTCTATATGACCAGAGTGCAGAAAGAGCGTTTCTTCAACGAAGAGGACTATGTGAGGATGAAAGATTTCTACATCCTGGATCATACAAAAATGAAACTGGCTCCGGATGATATGTATGTACTGCATCCGCTTCCGAGAGTCAATGAGATTTCCGTTGAAGTGGACAAGGACCCGAGAGCTGCATATTTCCGCCAGGCACAATACGGCGTATATGTGCGTATGGCGCTCATTCTGACACTGCTCGACATCCGTGTGGATTAGGATGCATGAGACCCATATAAGAAAAACTCCTGACTTCTGTCAGGGCACTGGATTCAATAAAGAGAGGGACAGACAAATGGTAAAAAGTACACTGAACGTAGGAAGCATTTCGGAAGGTTTCGTGCTCGACCACATTGAAGCAGGCAGGAGCATGGATATCTATAAATATCTTCATCTTGACAAACTGGACTGCTGCGTCGCTATCATCAAAAATGCGAAGAGCAGCAAGATGGGCAGAAAAGACATTATCAAGATCGAATGCCCCATCGATTTCATGGATCTCGACATACTAGGATTCATTGATCACAATATCACGATCAATATCATCGAGAATGAGAAAATCGTTGAAAAGAAAGAACTGAAGCTTCCCAAAGAGATCCGCAATGTGATCCACTGCAAGAACCCGAGATGCATCACATCCATTGAGCAGGGCCTGGATCAGGTCTTTGTTCTCACAGATGAGGAAAATCAGGTTTACAGATGCAAATACTGCGAAGAGAAATACCGCAGAAGAAGATAGCATTTCTTTTATCAAAGTACCGGATAAGCGGTCAGGTTTTTCCATCAAAAAAGGCGCTTCCTGTGAAGGAACATGATCCTTCGCCGGAAGCGCCCTTTTCAGGTTCATCTATTACACATCTGCATTCTCTTCCCTCTGCCCTTCCAGGATCTTTAATGTGGCAGGATCTTTCTCACCCCGGAAGTATTTCTCCAGCACCTTCCCGAATACCTGGCGATGGGGATCCGCCTCGGCAAACAGCGTCATTGACGACCGCAGTTTCAGGTCATCCGGCCATCCCATCACCTGCAGCGCATCATCCGTCTCCAGATGGAGAAGCGCTTCCGATATCTCTTCCAGCCTGCTTCCGAGGAGTTCATCATTCAGATAATCTCTGGCTTCCTTAAGATCGTGGATGGCATAGTACTGTGCCGTACTGCTTTTTCCCAGCCCTGCTATCTGAGGGAAGATATACCACATCCAATGGCTCTCTTTTCTTCCTCTCCGTATTTCGGCAAGCGCCGTCTTATAATCGTAGTTCTGCGCTTCATGAAACCGTTTTAAATCCGTCACTCTTCTTCCACCTCTCTATGTACCTGTGCCGATTATTTTATGAAAGATTTTATCCGGGTCTCCCCGGGGTCATACAAAATAAAAAAACGTGTTAAGCAAGACGATAAGCCGGGTTATGTCGTTGGACGATCATCTGTCTAGGCGCGGCGTCGCCGCCGTGCTCGAGCGACCTACCTGAAGCGTGACGGGCAGCCACATTGCTTCTTTCCGGTCTTGCTTCGGATGGGGTTTACATGTGCCCTCGCTGTTACCAGAGAGGCGGTAGTCTCTTACACTGCCTTTCCACCCTTACCCGGACAGATGCATATGGATAACCGGCACCTCTTTTGTCCCTGCCTGTTATCCATATGCATCTGTCCGGGCGGTTTATTTCTGTTGCACTGGCCTTGGAGTCGCCTCCACCGGACGTTATCCGGCATCCTGCCCTGTGAAGCCCGGACTTTCCTCGTCTGCTGCCTTTCGGCACATACAGCCGCGATCGTCTGTCTTACTTAACACATTTTTCAATTATACTATCGGAATCAGAAACTGTCCAGCTTTTTCTTCCATTCCGGACCTTCGGACCTTCGCCGGACTTTCCTTCATATCCGTGGTTAAAGTTCACAATGAACTCTCCCTGTCATATCCCCTCGTCAACGATCAGATCGTCTCCATCTGCCGCCGTCGTCGCGAGTTCATCACACCTCTCGTTCTGAGGATGTCCGTCATGTCCCTTCACCCAGTGGAAGGACACCTCATGGGGTTCTTTTGCCTTCAGGAGACGTTTCCACAGATCCACATTCTTCACCGGCTCATTCTTTCCCCGCCTCCATCCTTTACGGATCCATCCGTCCACCCAGTGCTGATTGAACGCGTTCACCACATACTGGGAATCTGAATAGATCTCCACGGTACAGGGTCGGTTCAGTGCCTCCAGCCCGGCGATCACCGCCATCAGTTCCATCCGGTTGTTGGTAGTCTTCACATATCCCCGGGACATTTCCTTTACATGGAGCTGTCCCTTCGGATCCACATACTCCAAAACAGTCCCGTATCCTCCGGGGCCGTCCGGATTTCCTCTTGCCGCCCCGTCTGTATAGATCTTTACTAGCATATCGTTCCCTCTCTGTCTGATTTACTTTTCCAGAAGAAAGGACTGTCCTTCCCTCTCGATCCTGACGATCCTGTCCTCATAAGCATGGACACAATACTCCAGGGCAAGCCGGTCAAAGACTTCATAGTTCTCCCAGAAATGCATGGGGAATACACGTTTTGTATCCGTTCTTTTCATAAAGCAGTCAAGTCCCCGGCAGTACTGCTCGCCCAGTCTGGGGTCCACAGGAACAAAGGCAATGTCGATCTTCTCTCCCTGGAGTTTGTTGATCTCGGACTGATATGCCCGGCGCATCGCCGTATTATATTCCTCCGGCTCTCCCTCCCAGTGCCACCAGTTCAGATCACCTGCATGATAGATTGTCTTTCCACTGTATTTCACAAGGAACGCGACCCCCTCATCCGTAGAACGCAGAGTCCGGATCCTGCATCCCATCACTTCCCTCTCTTCATTCGGATTCACCGAAATGACGTCCTCTTCTTCTCTTACAGAAATGTCAGAGGAAATGAGAAAACAGATCTGCTCAAACTGTTCTCTCAGTGAGAACACCTCCCTGCGGTAATGATCATAATGACCGTGGCTTACGAACACGAACATTTTCTTTCCGGTATCCATCCGGGGAAGCTCTCCTTTATAATAGTCAAAGAGGAAAAAGGCGTCCTCCATCTCAAGAAGAAATCCGCTGTGTCCAAGATATGTCACCTTCATCATAAGCTCAATGCCTCCACTGCTTCCACTATTTCCGGAAGAATATATTCCATATCCTCTTTTGCCAGCTTTGCGCTCTCCGGAAGATTGATGATCAGCGTCCGGTTCCGAATCCCTGCTGCCGAACGATCCAGGATCACTTTTTTGGAATAGCGGATGTTGTATGCTCTGAGCGCCTCCGGGATTCCGGGAAGGATACGGTCCGCCGTTTCAAACAGCGCGTCCGGCGCACAGTCGGCAGGCCGATATCCCACCGAGCCGGTGGTCAGGATCAGATCCACGGAGCCGCTGTCACAGAGCTGTCTTATCACAGAGGCAAGCACATCCTTCTCCTCCGGAAGCACGCCCGCCGCTTTCACCTCAAATCCGATATGCTCCAGCATCCGTTTCAGTGCGGTCGCCGCAGCGCTTTCCGCTTTTGCCTTGTATGCCCCGGTATCAAGTGTAAATATTGCTGCTCTCATCTTTAGTACCCCTTTCTGTTTATTTCACTGCCCCCTTTTCCCTTCCCCTTCGGAAAAGGGAGATATCTCCTCCGTCTGCCCTTTCGTTCCTATCCAAGGATTCTCCGCGCAGACTCATTTGCCTTTGCATAGATTTCTTCTCTGGAGCGGTCCAGGAAGAACTCGCCGTCCCTGTACAGGACTTTTCCGCCAACCATGGTCATCTTCACATTCTGCTTGCTTCCGCTGAACACAACGTTGCGCTCGATGTTCTGAATCGGCTGCATGTTGGGCTGCATCAGATCGATCATGATCAGATCTGCCTTCTTTCCTTCCGCAAGTGTATCGCACTCCGGAAGTCCCATTGCGTGCGCTCCGTTCACCGTCGCCATCTTCAGCACCTCCATTGCGGGAACTGCCTCCGGATCGTCGCAGACCACCTTCTGAAGGCCTGTCACGAGGAACATCTCCCGGAACATGTCAAGGCAGTTGTTGCTGGCCGCTCCGTCCGTTCCGATGGCAACCGGGATGCCCATATCAAGATAGCGCTTCACCGGAGCGATGCCGCTTGCAAGCTTCAGGTTCGACGCCGCGTTTGTGACCACGTACAGTCCTCTTTTCTTAATGATGTCAAAATCACTGTCGTCCATGTGAACGCCGTGGAAGAGACCTCCTCCGTAATTGAACAGCCCAAGGGAATCCATATACGCCACAGGGGTCATGCCTGTGCGGTTCCTGCAGTCTTCCACCTCTTTTTTCGTCTCGGAACAGTGGACATAGATGGGCGCTTTGTATTTTTCCGCAAGGGCGGCAAGCCCCTCCATCAGTTCCCGGCTTGTGGTGTACTCTGCATGGAATCCGAGCTGGAAGGAGATGAGTCTGTCCTTATCCTGATTATAGGTATGGTAATCCGCTTCTACTTCCTCCAGCGTCCCGCCGAAGTTGTTGATGCTCTCGCAGAACACGTTTCGGAATCCTGCCTCCTCCACTGCTCTTGCCCCTGCCGCTCGGTGCATGTACATGTCAAAGATGGAGGTAATCCCGCTGGTCAGATATTCCATAACAGCCAGTTTCGTCTGCCAGTAAACATCCTCGTCGGTGAGCTTCGCCTCTGCCGGGAACACACGGTCATTGAGCCATTCGTCCAGTTTCATGTCATCTGCATGGGAACGGAGAAAGGTCATCGCGGAATGAGTATGGGCATTTTTAAAGCCGGGAATGATCAGATTTTTCTCCGCATCAATCTCCTCATCCCACTTTCTCTCTGAAGCGTCTTTTGCGGGACCAGCATAAGTGATCGTATCGCCCTCGGTCCACAGTTCTCCCTCAAAGATACTCCTGCCCTCTTCCATAGTCAGTATTCTTGCGTTGTATATTCTTGTGTTCATCTTTCATTCCTTCCTTTCCTACATCTGTTCGATGATGCGGGTCACCAGACGCTCAAATTCACCGGAACGCTGATCCGCCACAGCCTGCACATCGAGGTGGCTGAGTTCCTCATCGGAAAGCCCGCTGGCCATGTTGGACACGCAGGAGATCCCGCATACGCGGATCCCTGCATGGCGCGCAGCGATCGCCTCGCATGCTGTGCTCATTCCCACAGCGTCCGCTCCAAGAGCGCCGTACATTCTTACCTCCGCAGGGCTTTCAAAGTTCGGTCCCGTTGTCTGCAGATAGATTCCTTCCTGGAGTGTGATGTTCTCCGCCGCAGCGGTCCTACGGATCAGGTCCATCAGTTCCAGATCGTAGATATGGGTCATATCCGGGAAGCGATCCCCCAGCTCGGACACATTCTGTCCGATCAGCGGAGACGGGACAAAGCTGGAGATCTGATCCGTGATCATCATGAAATCTCCCACGTGGAATTTCGGATTGATCCCGCCGGAGGCATTGGTCAGGAAGAGGATCTGGATACCCATCCGTTTCATCAGCCGGGTCGGAAGCACCACTTCTTCCATGGAATACCCTTCATAATAGTGCACTCTTCCTTTCATCGCCACCACTGGCACTTCCCCGATATATCCGAGAAGGAACCTTCCGTCATGTCCCTCCACGGTCGAAACCGGAAATCCCGGGATATCTCCGTAGGGGATCTCTTTTTCCACCTTCATGTTCTTTGCATATCCGCCAAGGCCCGACCCCAGGATCAGACCCACACGGGGTTTAAAGTCAGTCACTGATCTATAATACTCATAACATTTTTCCAGACGTTTATACTGTGCGCTCATAACTTCCTCCTTTATGTCTGCTGTCACCTACGCAGGAAGGCGCTTCTGCCCACTTCGCTGAAGCGCCTTCCAATATAGATACATTTTTCCTACTGTGATACTAGCCTATTTTCCGCATCTTGTCAAGGAACCGACCGACGGAGGTCAAAGTTTCCCAGACGCCGCAAGATTTCCTATTCCAGGGGACTCTTTGACTCCTTCACCCTCTTCTTCCTCTCCAGCAGCTTTTGGTTCGCGCTGGAGAAGGCTCTGGCTCTCCCTTCCAGAAGGATCCGCCTCCCTTCGGGATTCCGCGTATATACAAGATGATATCTCCCGATCCAGGGCTCCATAGATTCCCGGAACAGTTCAGCCTTTTCCCTGGTCCCGGCAAACACGGAGGGAACACAGTAATATTCTGTTCTCCTTCCTCCCCGTCTCCCTCTGCACAGGAGATAGCGCTGGTTGTCCACCGGGGAAAGCAGCTCTGTGACTGCCTCCGCAAATACTGCCTTTTCCCGGTCTGTTCCGTCTTCCAGCCACGCCGCAAAGCGGACTCCTTTCTCTTCCGCTGTCTCCACACGGCATCGCTCTGTGACGGTCCCGGATTTTTTCAGAGCTGCAAGGACTCCCTTTGCCGCAGAGCGGAACTGTCTCATGGGAGTCAGCACATGGAGCAGTCTTCTCCCGCAAAGAAGCGTGACGAGTACGAACACTGCAGTAAAAACAAGAAAAATCCTGGTGTCCCACATTCCTCCAAAGAAACGGCGTACCCGGAACAGAAGATTCACTCCCTCCATAACAAAGGCAAGGAGCTGGGCGCCCAGCGTATTGACAAAGACTGCTCCCCTCCGGACAGCTTTCCGGTCCGCAGTACACTCATCCACCGTCACAGGATCTCCAGACAGGAGCAGTGCCTGCTGCCACTGTCCTGCCACTCCCGCCCGGTCCGCTGACCGCTTTGCCGTCTCCTCGTTGAGTCTGTCCACCATACTTCTTGTATAATCCGGTCTCACCGGAATACCAAGGCGTTCGATCCCGTTTTCGATCACTGCTCCGTCAAAGCTCACTCCCAGAATTCCTTTCATCCGCCTCTCCAGCGTATCAAAGTCTTCTGAAAGTACCGGCTCCTCAAAGCCGGCGTTTCTTCTCTCCTGCTGTTCCCTTTTTCCCGGGATACAGACCAGGTGCCAGATGTTGCTGACTTTGTCCGGATGAGATGGGTCTTTTCTCACAGCCCGTCCCCTCATCTGGTTTCCCAGTACAAAGGAGCCCACAAAACTGGCAAGAATCATAGAGTTAATGCAGGGAGAATCCCATCCCTCCCCCAGCAGGGACCTTGTCCCGGTCAGGATCTGGATGTAACCTCTCTCAAAGATCCTTGTGACCACACCGGTATACCGGTTGATCTCTCCCCGGATCACAACTTCACTGTATCCCAGCTCCCGCCCCTGTCTGTCCCTCAGCCTGCGAAACTCCGGCAGAGGGGAGACCCCGGCTCTTTCTGCCTCCTCGGTGAATGCCTCCTCAGCGGACACAGGGATCAGGATCATGCTTCCGCACAGGACCCCGAGCCTCTGGCATGTTCCTCTCCTTCTGAGCAGTTCAAAGACCGGAAGGACACCCATAATACCGATTTCTCTTTCCGGGTCCCCCAATGCAGTTTTCCACTCCTTTCTGACATAGTCTGTCAGAATGAGCATCCGCAGGTTTTCTCCAAGGGCGGTCTGCTCACAGGAGGCGATCTGCAGGATACTGTTAAGTTTTCCCCGGCTGTTGACGAGGAGCTTTTCCAGTTTCGGGTCCGTCTGCAAATGGACCTGCTTCTTTTCACACAGTCCTCCGGACTTTAACTCCCGGAGCAGAGCATCCCTGTATTCTTCCAGACAGTAAAAGCTGTCCCTGTCATCGAAGAGGAATCCCTGGAGAAACGCTTCCATCCATCTTAAGTTCATCTCCGGAAGCTGTCTCACACAGAGGACCCGGATCCATTTCTCCGGGAAAGGGATCCCCTGGGAACGGCAGTAGATCAGAAGTCCGGAAAGATATGCAGGATTCTCCAGCATCCAGTCATGATATCCTTCATAATCCTGCAGAGCCGGGTGGGAAGCAGCCGCCTCCCGCAGAGACTGATCCTCCATCAGACGGCAGAACACGTCATATGCCCGGTCCTGAAATGCCCGGATCTGGCTCTCCTCCTCTTCGGACGGAAGGTTAAGCCAGACATAGTCCTGATGGGGACACAGGCTTCCCTCCCGCACCAGTTCCGGGATCGTGATCTCCGCGTCCACCGGTCCGCAGACCCGCATATACCGTTCCCACTGGGTGGGCGTCGCGTCGTAGGGCGGCGTAGCGGTAAGGGAAATCACCGTCATACCCTGCATCTCCTCAAGAAAACTCTCCAATGCCTTCCACCACTCATTTTTCAAATGATGGCACTCATCAAGGCAGATCACTTTCACTCCTGCCTTCTTCAGAATATCAGTAATGGAGAATCCCTGGAAATCCTCTTCCTCCTGCGCTGTCCCTTCTCCGTCGTCTGCAGTCCCCTTCATCCGCTTCATCCCGTGGTAGAGCGTCTGATAGGTCACGGAGGTGATCACTCCGGGTTCCTTAAGATCTGCGGACAGGAAACCATCCCTCTCTTTTCCCTCTGCCAGAAAAGACTCCCGGATCCGTTCCAGCCACTGCTGGCGGATCACGATCCGGGGCGACAGGATCAGACAGGGCGCCCCGGTCCTTCGGATCAGTTCGATCCCCAGAGTCGTCTTTCCCGCTCCCGGCGCCGCTACGATATGGATCTTTCCATCCTTAAGATACTCTTCGGACTCTTTCAGCACTCTTGCCTGATATTCCCTCCATTTTCCATAAAATGAAAGGATTCCCTCATAACAGTCTGTCTTCATCTTCTGTGCCTCCCACTTTCTCCCTGCCCGATGGATTCGGTTCTTCTCTGCCGTTTCCATCCTTTGCAGGCCTTGTCAGATCTTATTATACTACGATCCCGGGCTCCTGTGTCAGATAATAATGCAGACCAGCCCTCCGTTGGAGTCGTTGACGATCTTCTGCATGGTATCCTGAAGCTTTACCTGGCTCTCATCACCTATCATGGTGATCTTGTTCCGCATTCCGTCTGTCACCAGTTCCTCAATGGATTTCCCGAAGATGTTGGTTCCCCAGACTCCTTCCGGGGTCTCGCTCTCTTTCTTTATATATTCCACCAGATCCTCGGCCTGTTTCTCGCTTCCCACAATAGGCGCGATCTCCGTCTCGATGTTGGCGCGGATCATATGGATGGACGGCGCCTCGGACCGGATCTTCACCCCGTACTTGCTGCCCTGTTTGATGATGACTGGATCATCCAGCCGGATATCCTCTTTCCTCGGGCTGACCACACCGTATCCTTTCATCTTCACATCCGTAAATGCGTCACGGATCTGGCTGAACTCCTCTTTCATGGCGGAGAGTTCTTTCATTGCAGTGATCAGTTCATACTCCCCCCGGATCTGTGTCCCGGTCAGCTCACTTAAGACTTCGTAGTAATATTTCTGTTCAAATCCGATCCGGATCTTCACCTTTCCGGTGTCCATCTCGATCTTTTCCACCGCGATACTGTTTATGTACGGGCTGTCTGTCTCAACGGGGCGGGAAACGGCGCTGCGGATGTCCTCAATGTTATCCATCACATTCTTTATATTCTCCAGAAGGTCCTGCTTGATCCGATGATCCCTGGAGAGCATCTCCACCCATTTGGGAAGATAGAACTCTACTTCCGTGATCGGGAATTCATAGAGCACCTGCCGCATGATCTCATGGATATCCTCTGGTTTAAGCTGCTCACAGTTGACCGGAAAGACGGAAACTTTATATTTCTCCTCCAGTTCTTCCTTCAGGGCTTTCGCCTCCTCAGAGTAGGGTTTGCGGCAGTTCAGGAGGATCAGGAAGGGTTTCCCGATGGACTGAAGTTCTTTTACCGTCTTCTCCTCCGCAGGGATATAGTTCTCCCTGGGCAAATCTGTCACGCTCCCGTCCGTTGTCACCACAAATCCGATGGTGGCATGGTCGTGGATCACTTTCTGAGTCCCGATGGCCGCTGCCTTCGTAAATGGGATCTCATACTCGAACCAGGGCGTCTTCACCTGTCTCTCCTTATCGTTTTCAATATGCCCGGACGCCCCTTCCACCATGTATCCCACACAGTCAATGAGCCGGATCTTCACCTCCACATCTTCGGAGAGCCTCACCGACGCCGCCTCCTTTGGGACAAATTTGGGCTCTGTCGTCATGATCGTAGTTCCGGACGCGGACTGGGGCAGCTCATCCTGTGTTCTTTCTCTTGCATGCTCATCTGTCATATTCGGCAGGACAAGGAGATCCATAAACCGCTTGATAAACGTTGACTTGCCTGTCCGAACCGGACCGACGACGCCGATATAGATCTCCCCGTTCGTCCGTGCTTTCATATCCCTGTATACCTGAAATGAATCCATAGAAATACCCCCTTGTTCTGCTGATACCAATGTATGCAGCGCCCAGGGGGGTTATGACTTTCTTTCTTCTGTTTTTCAAGAAGCTTCCTCTATTCGTTCCACATAAGCGCCATGTTCTCGCTCCGGGACTCCCTCATCATCAGGTCGTCCACAGCTTCCGCCGGGGATTTTCCTTCAAAGAGGACCTTGTTCACTTCCTCCACGATAGGCATGGATACGCCGTACTTCTTTGCAAGCTTTGCCGCCGCCTTTGCGGAATAGACGCCTTCCACCACCATCTTCACCTCATCCATCGCCTCCTGCATGGACTTGCCCTGTCCCATCAGATAGCCTGCCTTGCGGTTCCGGCTGTGGACGCTGGCGCAGGTAACGATCAGGTCGCCGATGCCGGTAAGCCCGGTAAAGGTCTCGATCTTCCCGCCCATCTTTACGCCCAGGCGCGCGATCTCCGCGATCCCTCTGGTGATGAGGGCTGCTTTTGTATTGTCGCCGTAGCCCAGCCCGTCCGCGATGCCGGCTGCCAGGGCGATGACATTCTTCAGGGATCCGCCCAGCTCGATCCCCAGGATATCCGGGCTGGTATAAACGCGGAACACCTTGCTGATGAACATGGACTGGAGATACTCCGCCGTCTTCCTCGTCTTCGCGCCGATCACGCAGGTCGTTGGAAGCTTTCTCCCCACTTCCTCCGCATGGCTTGGACCGGAGAGGACAGCCACATCCGCCTGGGGTATTTCTTCCCCGATCTGGACGGACAGGGTTTTCAGAGTGGACTCTTCAATCCCTTTCGCCACGTCCACGATGATCTGTCCCTCCGCCACATAGGGCCGCATATTCCGTGCCGTGGACCTGGTATAGATAGAGGGCACTGCGAGGACAAGGAAATCCTTTCCCCGGATCGTCTCTTCCATATCATTGGTGATGACCATATCCTGAGGGAGTTTCACCCCCGGCAGCTTCTGGAGATGCTCCCGCTTCTCGTCCAGCATCTTCACCTCATCCTTATCGATGGACCACACTGTTACCTGATGACCGTTATCGCTCAGCAGGACGGAAAGGGCAGTTCCCCAGCTTCCCGCGCCGAGCACACCTACATTTGCCATGATCGTCTACTCCTTTTTCTTCGCTCCGAATTTATTTTCAGTTCCTGACATAAGCCTGCCGATATTTGCCCTGTGACGGTAAAATGCAAGCGCCGTCATCAGGAACAGCAGGATATAAAGTTCATACAGCCTTGCCGGTTCCATATCAAGCCAGCCCCTCTGCCCTGCCAGGATCATCTCAATGAGAAACGCGGTGTATGCCATGAGCGATCCCACTGATATGTACCTTGTGATGATCACCGGAACCAGGAAAAAAGCAAGCGTGACCGGGATCATCAGAAGGCTCTCCGGCAGGCTCCAGAAGCTGTTTGCCGCCACAAGCCCTGCCATCACCGCGATTCCTTTTCCTCCCTTGAAGTTCATATAGAAGGGAAAGTTGTGTCCCAGCGTCACTCCCGCCCCGGCGTACATCGCCAGCAGCGGCAGACAGTCGCTCCCCCGGAAGAGAAAGCAGGTGATCACCACCGCCGCAGCGCATTTGAGCACGTCCCCGAAGAAAGTCAGAATCCCGGCCTTCCATCCGATGACCCGCAGGGCGTTGGTCGTCCCCGCGTTCCCGCTCCCCTGTTTCCTGATATCAATGTGATTCATCTTCCCGACGATATAGCCGGTCTGAAGCAGTCCGCACACATACCCGACTGCAAGGCATACCAAACGTTCCATCCCTCTACTGCTCCTTTTCCTTTCTCTCTCTTATAAAGAACTTCAGCGAAGTCCCCCGGAAGCCGAAAGCCTCTCTGATCTTGTTTTCCAGATATCTTGTGTAAGAAAAATGCATCAGTTCCTTGTCGTTGACAAAGATCACGAACGTAGGCGGTTTGACCGACACCTGCGTAATGTAGTAAAGCTTGAGTCTCTTTCCCTTGTCCGACGGGGGCTGCTGCATCGCCACAGCCTCTGTCATGATCTCATTTAAGACGCCTGTGGCGATCCTTAATGTCTGGTTCTCGATCACCATATCGATCATGTTGTACAGCCTGTTCAGTCTCTGTCCGGTCAGGGCGGACACATACATGATCTCCGCATAAGGCATATAAGAGAGGGTCTGGCGGATCTTCGCCTCATACTCCCTCATAGTACGGTCATTCTTCTCGATGGCGTCCCATTTGTTCACCACGATGATCACGCCCTTCCCCCTCTCGTGGGCGATCCCGGCGATCTTCGCATCCTGCTCGGTCACGCCCTCCGTGGCGTCGATGACCATGAGCACCACATCCGCCCGCTCCACCGCAGTGACAGTACGGATGATGCTGTAGCGCTCCAGCTCCTCCTTGATCTTGTTCTTTCTGCGGAGTCCTGCCGTATCGATAAAGATATATTCTTTCCTGTTGTAGACGATCTCCGTATCCACTGCGTCCCTGGTGGTTCCGGCAATGTCCGAGACGATCACCCGGTTCTCCCCCAGAAGCTTGTTGACGATGGAGGATTTCCCCACGTTGGGCTTTCCGACAATGGCAACTCTCGGGCGGTCGTCCTCTTCCTCTTCCCCGGCTCCCTCCGGGAAATGTTCTGCAACCACTTCCAGCATATCTCCCAGACCGAGCCGGGAAGCCGCTGAGATCGGGATCGGGTCGCCGATCCCCAGGTTGTAGAACTCATACACATCAGGCATGAGTTTCTCAAAATTGTCCACTTTATTGACCACCAGGACCACCGGCTTCGCTGACCTTCTCAGCATATCGGCGACTTTGGAATCCGCATCTGTAAGCCCCTGGCGAACATCCGTGATAAAGACGATCACATCCGCCGTATCGATGGCGATCTGCGCCTGTTCCCTCATCTGGGAGAGGATCACGTCCCTGCTGTCAGGCTCGATCCCTCCCGTGTCTATCATTGTAAATTCTTTGTCCAACCAGGATATGTCCGCATAGATCCTGTCTCTTGTAACTCCGGGCGTGTCCTTGACGATGGAGATTTTCTCCCCCGCCAGAGCATTGAAAAGTGTGGATTTCCCCACATTCGGGCGTCCCACTATGGCAACTACCGGTTTACTCATTTTATCATTACCTTTCTTGAATTATTCCCTGTTTCATTTCTTCTTCGTTTCTCTTTCTGTTCCCTTCGGACTCCTCCCGCGTGAAAGCGCGGATCAGATCCTGCCCGCTTGATTTTACAATATCGACCGGCACTTGTAAAGCGTCAGATACGTCTTTTACCGTGAGATCATCCAGAAATACGTCCGCATCCGCCTTCAGCATATTGCAGGGGAGGAGAAGGGCGCTTCCCAGCTCTTTCCCTTTCAACTGGGCAATGATATCCTGCCCCGTGATCAGTCCGGAGACAGTGATCCTCTCCCCGAAAAAGTCGTTGCGGATACAGTACACATGGATCTTCACTCCCGGATATTTCTCTTCGATCCGATCCGCCATCTTCCGGATATATGGAAAGGCAAGCTTCCCTGTGGCGGCGGAGAGTTCCACTCTCCTGTCATCCCCTTTCATCTCCCTGAAGCCTTCCTCAAACTCGTTGAAAAGAAGACGCAGCATGCCCACTCCGTTTTCCAGCTGGAGATAGCCGTCGTAACGTTCCTCCTCAGGAACCTCCTCCTCCGCCAGAAGATACCATTCATCTCCCGCATGGATGAAATGCAGACCGTATTCGTCATAGATTTTTCTCTGCCAGCGGTGGATGACCTCCAGCACTTCTTTAGCCTCTTCTTTTGTAAATGGCTCCAGCGAATACAGTCCCTCCCGGAACCTGGTCAGCCCCACCGGGACAACGGAAACGCTCTTCAGAAGAGGAAGATATCCCGTCAGATCCCGGATGGATCTCTCCAGTTCCTCTCCGTCGTTTACTCCTTTGCAGAGCACGATCTGACCATTCATCTCGATCCCGCCCTGATAGAGAAGATCCACCTTTTTCAGGGCGTCGCCGGCAAAGCGGTTGTGGAGCATCCTGCATCTCAGCTCCGGATTTGTGGTCTGAAAAGAAATATTGATGGGCTCCAGACGGTACCGGATGATCCGCTCGATATCATGTTCGCTCATGTTCGTCAGAGTCACATAATTTCCCTGGAGAAAAGAGAGTCTGGAATCATCGTCCTTAAAATACAGAGTATCCCGCATCCCCGGCGGCATCTGGTCGATAAAGCAGAAGATGCACCGGTTGCAGCAGGAACGGTACTCGTCCATCAGCCCAGCCCCAAATCCGATCCCGAGTGATTCATCCGGATCTTTCTCAATCTCCAGTTCCCACTGTTCCCCGTCCGGTTTTTCAATAAGAAGGAGCAGTTCCTCATCTTCTACATAATACTGATAGTCAAAGATATCCTCGATCTCCTGTCCGTTGATTGAGAGCAGCCTGTCCCCCGGCTCGATCCCCAGCTCTTCGGCAATACTGTTTTTTTCCACGGTCTCTACGATATGTTCATGTTTCTTCTTCAACACTTCAAACTCCTCAGTCAGTTGTCGTCCGCGCAGCGGAACACAATCATTATACCACGTGCGCAGAAAAGGAAGCGCCGCGGAGCGGCATTTACTTTTCAAGCCGTGGCTTGCCAGGTATAATCCCCGCAAAGCGGGGCAGACCGATTTTATCGGTCTGGATTGCGCTTTGCGCAATCATTATACCATACTTCCCCCACTCCGCAAAGCCGTGCTTGAATTTAGAAACAAAAAATGATATAAAGATATATGAAAACAGTCCGTCCTGAGAGCGGACATCACTCGACAGTTCAGCCATGCAGACTGGCTGTCGCGACAACATCTTATCACAGGAGAAAAACATGTCAACGAATATCGAATTACTGGAAAAGACTCTCCCTGTGGCCCCCTTAAAGATCGCAGCCATGGAAAGCTGCCGGGAACTGGGCCAGAAAGTAAACGATTATATCGTATCCTTCCGGGAGAACACGATCAACGAAGTAACCGAATCCCCCCTGTATGTCAATTACAAATCAAATAACTACCTGGTTGACTGCAAATGTCCCCGTTTCGGAACAGGTGAAGCAAAGGGCGTCCTTAAGGAGACTATTCGAGGGACAGATCTCTTTATCATGACCGACGTGTGCAACTACAGTCTGACATATACGGTGAGCGGACATCTCAACCACATGTCCCCTGACGACCACTATCAGGATCTGAAGCGCATCATCGCCGCAGCCACCGGAAAGGCCCACCGCATCAATGTGATCATGCCGTTCCTCTATGAAAGCCGGCAGCACAAGCGCACGAAAAGAGAGTCGCTTGACTGCGCCCTGGCGCTTGAGGAACTTCACTCCATGGGCGTGACGAACATTATCACCTTCGATGCTCACGATCCCCGTGTGCAGAACGCGATCCCATTAAGTGGATTTGACAGTTTCAATCCGCCGTATCAGTTTATGAAAGCACTGTTCCGGGCTGTCCCGGATATCCAGCCGGATAAAGATCACCTGATGATCATCAGCCCCGACGAAGGCGCGATGCACCGCGCGGTATATCTCTCCAACGTCCTGGGCGTAGATATGGGTATGTTCTATAAACGAAGAGACTATTCCGTCATCGTGAACGGAAAGAACCCGATCGTAGCTCATGAATTCCTCGGCGACGACGTAGCGGGCAAAGATGTGATCATCATGGACGATATGATCTCTTCCGGGGAAAGCATGCTGGATGTGGCAAAACAGCTCAAGGAGCGCAAGGCCGCCAGAGTGTTCGTCTGCACCACGTTCGGCCTGTTCACCGACGGCTTTGACAAGTTTGACGACTATTTTGAAAAGGGATATATCAACAACGTCATCACTACAAATCTGACGTATCTTCCGCCGGAGCTTTACCGAAAATCGTACTTTATCCAGGCGGATATGAGCAAGTTCCTTGCTTTGATCATCGACTCTCTGAACCACGATATAACGATCGGGACGGTCATGAATCCGACAGACAAGATCCACACTCTTCTCGAGAAAAAGACTCGGGGAGAAATAATCTGACTTCATTGGGGGCAGGCCCTTGTGCAAAAGGGTCAGGCCCTTTTTGCATCCGTGCATTGGAGTCTGACCCTTTTAATCTTCTGTATATTCTTTTCGATCTCCGTCTCACCGCAGTCTCCTGCTCTCATATTTCATCTTCGTCTTCAGAAAGCGCATCAGCGCCGCCCAGCGCTCCTCTATCGTCTCCGCGCTCTCGGCAAACTCAAGGCTCTCCGCAGCCACAGTCAGGAACCGGTCAGTGAGCTGGCTTCTGTGCTTCATCAGAAATTCCGCACGATCCTCATTTTCATCCAGTTCCAGGAATTCCATGATCAGGGACTCCTCGCTCACTTCTTTCTTCTCACAGTGTTCTTCCGAAAGTTCTCTTTCACACAGTTCAAAGCGATACTCCTGCTCCGCGTCAGGGTACTTCCTTTTATTGGTCTCCCTCAGAAATGCTTCCAGAGCGCTCACATAAACACTGCCTCCCTGAAGCGCCTCATACACGACCATTGTTTCATTCGTCTCTGCGCAGAGCGCGATGTGCAGCACTCTGTACTTTTTCCCCTTGAAATGTCTGTACACTTCTCCTGCTTTCGGTTTTCTTCGATTCATGAGATGGCTTCCTTTCAATTTTTTTAATAGAGCTTTGCTCCGATCAGTTTGGGACGGAACCCCTTCTTCTCCAGTGCGTCCAGGATCCTGTTCTTATGTTCTGTGCCGAAGGCCTCCATTGTGATACGCAGTTCCACCGCCGCATTCCTGTTGGTACTGACAAACTGATTGTGCTCCAGCTTGATGACGTTGCCCTGCTCGTTTGCGATAGTCTGGGCCACCTGCACCAGCTCACCCGGCTTATCCGGAAGAAGAACGGATACAGAGAAAATACGATCCCTCTGGATCAGTCCGTGCTGTACAATGGAGGACATGGTAATCACATCCATGTTTCCGCCGCTTAACAGACATACCACCTTTTTCCCTCTGCAGTCGAGCTGCTTTAAGGCAGCGACAGAGAGAAGGCCGGAATTCTCCACGATCATCTTGTGGTTCTCCACCATATCCAGGAAAGCGCCAATCAGCTCGTCATCCTCTACCAGCAGTATGTCGTCCACATTTTCCTGTACATACGGAAGGATCTTGTCTCCCACCGCCTTAACCGCTGTACCGTCTGCGATAGTGTTGGCGCTCTCCAGTTCCACCACTTCCCCCGCGTTCAGCGCCGCGGTCATGCTTGCCGCCTCCGCAGGCTCTACGCCAATGACCCTGATCTTCGGATTCAGCATCTTTGCCAGCGTTGCAACTCCCGTGATCAGTCCGCCTCCGCCCACCGGCACAAGGATATAGTCCACCGTCGGCAGCTCCTGGACGATCTCCATGGCGATGGTTCCCTGTCCGGTCGCCACATCCAGGTCGTTAAAGGGATGAACAAACGTGTATCCGTTCTTTTCAGCCAGTTCGCAGGCATATTCATATGCGTCGTCGTATACGTCCCCGTACAGCACCACATCCGCGCCGTAGCTCTTCGTCCGGTTCACCTTGATCAGCGGCGTCACTGTAGGCATCACGATGGTCGCCTTGCAGCCAAATTTCTTTGCAGCAAACGCAACACCCTGGGCATGGTTTCCGGCAGAGGCTGTGATCAGCCCCCGCTCCCTCTCTGCTTCAGTCAGTGTGCTGATCTTATAGTATGCCCCGCGTATCTTGTAAGCGCCGGTGTGCTGCATATTCTCTGGTTTCAGATAGACCTTCCCGCCGGACTGTTCGCTCAGAAAATCACTGTAGATCAGTTTCGTCGGATTGGTCACTTTCTTCACAAGTTCCGTAGCTTCCTCAAATTTTTCCAGTGTCAGCATTCTTATTCATCCTCTCTGTAAAATAGTGCGTTAACAAATTCATCTGAATCAAACTTCTGCAGGTCGTCAATGGACTCTCCCACGCCGATATATTTCACCGGGATCCCCAGTTCCGCCTGAATCGCAACCGCGATACCGCCTTTCGCCGTCCCATCCATCTTCGTAAGGATCACTCCTGTGATGTCTGCCACTTCGTTGAATTCTCTCGCCTGGGCGAGCGCATTCTGTCCCGTGGTGGCGTCCAACACTACCAGTGTCTCCCGAAACGCCTCCGGGTACTCCCGATCGATCACGCGGTTGATCTTCTTTAACTCTTCCATCAGGTTTTTCTTATTGTGCAGTCTTCCCGCCGTATCGCACAGGAGCACATCCGCTTTCCTGGCTTTTGCGGCAGCCACCGCGTCATATACGACAGAGGCAGGATCTGCTCCCTCCTGGCCGCCGATCATATCGACGCCGGCACGGTTCGCCCACTCCCTCAACTGCTCTCCAGCGGCCGCCCGGAAGGTATCTGCCGCCGCCAGGATCACTCTCTTGTTCTGAGCCCGCAGTTTCCCGGCAAGCTTCCCTATCGTCGTTGTCTTCCCCACCCCGTTTACTCCGATCACGAACACTACGGAAGTCCGGTTCTCAAACTCATAGGCGGTCTCACCTACATCCATCTGCTCCCTGATGCTGTCAATCAGGAGCTGACGGCACGCATAAGGTTCTTTGATATGCTGTTCGCGCACTTTTTCCTTCAGATCCTCCAGGATATTCTCAGTTGCACGGACTCCCAGATCACCCATGATCAGAATCTCTTCCAGTTCCTCGTAGAAGTCATCGTCTATCTTTGAAAATCCGTGAAAAATACTGTCCATTCCGGACACGATATTGTCTCTGGTCTTCGTCAGGCCCGAGACAAGCCGCTTAAAAAAGCCCTGCTTTTCTGCCATGCTCTCTTCCTCCTGTAAACGATTCTTTTCTCATTTGTCATCATCTCATCATTTGTCCAGCTCATCTTCAAGAAGATCCACTGAGACAAGAGTGGAAACTCCTTTTTCCTGCATCGTGATACCGTACAGCCTGTCAGCCGCCGCCATGGTGCCCCGGCGGTGAGTGATGACGATAAACTGGGTATTCTCCGTCAGCTTGTGCAGATACTGCGCAAACCGGGTCACGTTGTTGTCATCCAGCGCCGCCTCAATCTCATCGAGGAGACAGAAGGGCGACGGTTTCAAATTCTGGATCGCAAACAGCAGAGAAATAGCTGTGAGCGCCTTCTCCCCTCCTGAGAGCTGCATCATATTCTGCAGCTTCTTTCCGGGCGGCTGGGCGATGATCCGGATCCCGGCCTCAAGGATATCCTCGTCCTCCATCAGTTCCAGGGTGCCTTTTCCGCCGCCGAAGAGCTGGCGGAACACATCATTGAATTCCTTTGCGATCCTTGCGAACTGCTCGGAAAACTGTCTGCGCATGGCCTCATCCAGCTCAGCGATGATCTGGACAAGGGAGGCTTCCGCCTCCACCAGGTCGTCGTGCTGCCCTTTGAGGAACGTATATCTCTCAGACACATTTTTGAAATCCTCTATGGCGTTCACATTCACTGTCCCAAGCCTGCGTATGTCGGTTTTCAGTGTCTGGATCTGTCTCTTCATAAACGCCAGGTCTGTCAGGTTCGGATCCCGCAGTTCCATGGCGCGGTTATAAGTGAGCTCGTATTCTTCCCACATATAATTCATCTGTTTCTCTGAGGCATCTTCGTAGGACTCTCTCTGGCTGTTCAGACGGAAACACTCCTTGTCCAGAGCCGAGATATGCTTTGAAAGTTCTTCCCTCATCCGCAGAAAATCCTTGTGCTTCTGGTTCAGTTCTTCCTTCTTCTTTGTCTGCTCCTGAATCTCTTCATTGATCTCGCCGAAAAGTTCCTTCGAATCCTCTATCGTTTTCCTGAGTTCCGTGATCTTCTCTTCTTTTTCCCGGATCTCCTCCGACGCATTTCCACGGTTTACATCCAGCTCTCTTAATTCCTCTTCAAACTTCTCTGTCTCCTCGTCAATACGGGAGATATTTTCCAGAATGAACGTATTCTGCTGTTCCAGTGCGGCAAGGGCCAGATGAACCTCCTCAGAATTTCTGAGCTGCGCGCTTTCCTGTTCCCTCTCTTTCTCCAGCTGACTCTGGAGCGCCTCGATCTTCTCATTGAGCTCCTGCTCCAGATTTTCCGAAGTTTCCAGCTCCATCTGGATGGAATCCTCATTTTCCGCGATCTCGTCAAGCTGTTTTGCAAGGGACTCCTGCTCTGTCCGGTAGGCGTCACATCTCTGTGTCGCCTCCATCTGTCTTACCTGGGTCTGCTCCACGTTCATCTTCGCGGTATTTTCCAGGACGGATGCCTTTCTGAGATCCTGCTGGATCGCGTCGATCTCATTGTAGCATGCGGCGCGCCGGCTTTTCACCTGATTGACTGACTGCTCCATCTCGTCCATGTCTTTCTTTAACATGGCTACCGTCTTCTCAAACTCCTCAATCTCGCGCCTCCTGCTCAGAAGGTTGCTGGAGTTCTTAAAGGCCCCTCCTGTCATGGAGCCGCCCGGATTGATCAGCTCCCCTTCCAGTGTGACCAGACGGAGAGACTGCCTGTATTTCCTAGCAATGGCGATCCCATGATCGATGTGATCCACCACAATGGTCCGTCCAAGCAGTTGTTCAGAAAGCCCTTCAAAACGTTTCTCTACATGGACCAGCTTATCTGCCGTTCCGACCACGCCTGGCTCTTTCAATGCCTCCGGATTTCGTATCCCTCCGCTCCCGTGCATGCTGGTGAGGGGAAGGAATGTCGCCCGTCCGAATTTGTTCTTTTTCAGGAAAGCGATCATCCGTTTCGCCGTCTCTTCATTGTCTGTGACGATGTTCTGGATGCTCCCGCCCAGTGCGGTCTCGATGGCGATCTCATACTCTTTGTCCACCTTGATGATATCGGCTACCACGCCGATCAGACCTTTCTCGCGGTCCCGGTTTGCCATAACTTTTCGGATACTGTTCCCGTACCCGTCGTATCTCTCGGTAATATTTTTCAGAGATTCCAGTCTGGAGGACTCTCTGTGGTATGCGGTCTGGCCTATCCTTAACTTTTCCTGCTTCTCTGAGAGTTCTTTCTGGAGACCACTGATCTCCTGTTCATTAGCTGCGACTTTCGCGTTATATCCCCGAATCTCTTTCCTTACTTTCCTTAGCTCCTCTTCATACTCTGCAAGTGCGGTGCTGTGCTTTTCCGCCTCGGCGGAAACTTCCAGGATATTCCTTGCAAGAACAGCCTTTCTGGAAGCGATCTGGTCTTTTGTCGTGTCATAATGCTGGATCTTCGCCTTTGTGGAAGCCCGGTTTCCGAGCAGATCCATAATCTCCTGCTTGCCTTCCTCGATCCTCGCACTGTGCTCTGCGATCTGGCTCTGCGTCTCGATCAGGAGACGTTTCGCCTCCTCGTCCCTGACTGACGCCTGGGAGAGCTTTTCTTTTATTTCCCTGCGCTCTTTTTCAAGAGCTTCTCTCTGCTCCTGCCGTGTGTCGATCTCCACACGGATCGCGCTCAGACGGTTATCGTAATGCTCGTCATTCATCCGCGCCGTGTTGATCTGCTCCTTGAGAACATTGATCTGTCCCTCCAGCTGCTGTTTCAGCAGATTGGTCTCATTGAGCTGGTTCCGCGCCGTCTCAATGGCGTGGTCGATCCCTTCGACTTCTTCCTCGATGGCCTCGTACTCTGCCTTCATCTTTTCGTGGCGCTGGTTTGACTCTTCCATCTCCGCCGCCGCATTATCGTATTTTTCACCGACTTCCCTGATCCGTTCACGGAGCCGTTCTTCCTCCAGAAGGAACATATTGATGTCAAAGGTCTTCAGTTCCTCCTTCTTCTTCAGGTACTCCCTTGCCGTCTCAGACTGTTTCTCCAGAGGCCCGAGCTGCTTTTCCAGTTCCTTTAATATATCGTTGACGCGGGTCAGGTTCATCCGCTCTTCTTCCAGCTTCTTCACAGACAGGTTCTTGCGTCTCTTGAACTTGACGATGCCCGCCGCCTCATCGAAGAGTTCTCTTCTCTCCTCCGGCTTTCCGCTCAGGATCTTGTCGATCTGTCCCTGTCCGATAATGGAGTATCCCTCTTTTCCGATCCCCGTATCATAGAACATCTCATTGATATCCTTCAGCCTGCACGCAGCGCCGTTGATGAGATACTCGCTCTCCCCGGACCGGTACAGCTTTCTTGTCACGGTAACCTCCTCATACTCGACAGGGAGCTTGTGATCCGAATTGTCCAGCGTAATGGCAACAGACGCGTAGCTCAGAGGGCGCCGGTTCTCCGTGCCGGAAAAAATGACGTCCTGCATGGTGCCGCCCCGGAGCTGCTTGACCCGCTGCTCTCCCAGCACCCAGCGTACCGCGTCCGCAACGTTGCTTTTCCCGCTCCCGTTAGGTCCAACGATCCCTGTGATGCCGTTGTGAAAATCAAATTTTATCTTGTTTGCAAAGGATTTGAACCCCTGCACTTCAATGCTCTTTAAATACATATGACACCCGCTTATTTCTGTGCGCGCAGCTTCAGGATCGCTTCATAGGCAGCCTGCTGCTCCGCCGCTTTTTTTGTCCGTCCCTGACCGGCTCCGCAGACCTCTCCACCGATCAGCACTTCCACGGAAAAAGATTTGTTATGGTCAGGTCCTTTCTCCCCTACAAGGCGGTATGAGATCTCCTTGTTCCTGTCCGCCTGTACCATTTCCTGTAAGATAGTTTTACTATCATAAAAGAGTTTTTTATCCTCCAGATCCGTCAGCACAAAGCGATGGATAAACTCTTTTGCACTAGTAAAACCACCGTCCAGGTAGATCGCGCCGATCAGCGCTTCCATAGCGTCCGATGTGATGGAATCCCTCTTTCTTCCTCCGGTCGCCTCCTCGCCTTTTCCCAGGAGCAGATAATCCCCCAGCCCGATATCCCTGGCACACATTGCCAGAGACGGCTCACAGACCATGCTCGCCCGTGTCTTTGTCAGCTCACCCTCAGAGACTTTGGGTGATTCCCGGAAGAGGAACTCACTGGAGACAAGTTCCAGGACCGCATCCCCCAGAAATTCAAGACGCTCATTACATCTGTATTTTTCCAGATGTCTCTCATTTGTATAGGAACTGTGCATCATCGCCGTCTTTAGAAGAGAAAAGTCATGAAAGTCATATCCGATCTTTTTCTCAAATTCTCTTAATTTTTTTTCCATAATCTGTATTCTTCCTTCAGCATTCCTTCAATAATAATCTTAATAGTCCTGTCAGAACAGGGGTTCCTCTGTAAAAGGAAAAAGCCCGGAAGGGCTTTTTCCTTTTTCTTATCACTTATTAATCTACAGCCTTCTTGATCTGGTCCACCGCATCCTGTACAGTCACGATTTTCTCCGCCTCGTCGTTGTCGATCTCGATATCGAACTCTTCCTCGATCCCCATGATGATCTGGAAAATATCCAGGGAATCCGCTCCCAGATCGTCCACAAACGTGGTCTCCGGTTTGATCTCGTCTTTCTGAACATTCAATACATCCGCGATGATATCCTGCAATTTTTCAAATTCCATACTTAAAACCTCCTACACATTCTTCTCTTTTTCTTCCTGTGACGTCTGGATTGCCTCTCGTATCTTCTCATTGATCCTCTGCTCTTTAAATGTGACGCACTGGATGATTGAATTGCACACTTCTCTGGATTTTGAGCTTCCGTGTGTCTTGACTACCAGACCGTTCAGTCCAAGGAGTGGTGCCCCGCCATACTCGCCGGCGTCGAAGTCTTTCATCGTCGCCTTGAGAGCCGGCTTGACGAGAAGTCCTCCGATCTTACTGCGAAGGCTTGTCATCATTCCGCTCTTAATCTTCTTTATAAGAGCGCCTCCCACTCCCTCATAGAGTTTCAGGATCACATTTCCTACAAACGCCTCGCAGACAATGACATCCGCAGCGCCATATGGAATTTCTCTTGCCTCCACGCTGCCGATGAAATTAATATCCCTACAGGCTTTGAGAAGCGGGAATGTCTCTTTCACAAGAGCGTTCCCCTTCTCTTCCTCCGCTCCGATATTCACGATACCGACAGTTGGATTCTTCTTCCCCATAACGCTTTCCATATAAATTGAGCCCATCTTGGCAAACTGCACAAGATGCGACGGTCTGGCATCCACATTCGCCCCGCAGTCGATCAGGAGGGAGAATCCCTTCAATGTTGGGAAAAGCGGCGCAAGCGGCGGTCTCTCCACGCCCTTGATCCTGCCGACCAGCACCTGTCCGCCCACAAGGACGGCACCTGTACTTCCCGCCGAGACAAAGGCATCCGCTTCCCCTTTCTTCACCATCTTCATCGCGACCACGATGGACGAATCCTTCTTTCCGCGAATCGCCTTTACCGGTGGTTCCGCAGTCTCTATAACTTCCGCTGCATTTACGATCTCGATCTGATCTTCCGGATAAGTGTACTTAGCCAGTTCAGTTTTCAGCTTTTCCTCCTGTCCGGTAAGCAGGATCCTGATATCTTTTCTGAGCCGGACAGCCTCGACGGCTCCTTTGACGATCTCACCCGGAGCGTTGTCTCCTCCCATACCGTCCAGTGCAACCCGCGTAATTTCAGACATAACAATTCCTCCTAACACTACTGAAATTATTCTACTGGAAAACAGTGTAAAAATCAATATAAAATCTGGATTGTTTCCGCTTTATACCGGAGACGTCCGGCGGGAGGGTGAGGCTGCGGCAGCCCCGCTCTCGCTCGGAACAAAACGCAGCGGTACTAAGGCCGCAAAGGACGCGGCCTAAGTGCCGGCGTTTTGCTACGGGCTTTCGCAGCCTCACCCTCCCGCCTGGTCTCTTCGTCAAAGGGGAAACAGGTCCAGAAGGGAAGCAGGGGCTGCAGAGATAGATAAGCAGAAGGGAACAGAAAAAGAGGATATCCTTTTGCCGTTTTCCGGCTTTTTCGGATATCCTCTTTCTGGAAATTCATTTTTCACATTTCTAATCAGTCAACGGAGATGATCTCACGCTTGTTGTATGCTCCGCAAGCTTTGCATACACGGTGAGGCATCATGAGTTCGCCGCACTTGCTGCATTTCACCAGGTTCGGTGCGCTCATCTTCCAGTTGGCTCTTCTCTTGTCTCTTCTTGCTTTAGAAGATTTATTCTTTGGACAGATTGACATAGGTTACACCTCCTTAAAATTCTTAAATAAGTCACGGACAACTGACATCCTCGGATCAAGTCCCGGATCTTCACAATCGCAGGACCCCGTATTCAGGTTCTGACCGCATATCCTGCACAGACCTTCACAGTCTTCCCTGCAGAGTACCTTCCTCGGCCAGCCTGACAAAATCTCATTATAGAGTAATTTGTCCACGTCAAGATGATATCCGTCAATAAAGTTTGATTCATCCAGTTCCTCTGTCAGTTCTGCGTCGGAGAGGCCTACGTCCACATGCTTTGTACAGTTCAGTACAAATTCCTGTCTGACATCGTCCAGGCACCTGTCACATGGAATAATGACAGTCAGTCTGGTCTCAGCCTTAATGAGCAGTTCTTTTCCCCTTATATGCTCCACACTCACATGAACCGGCTCTTTGCTGACAATAGGGTAGGTCCCGGATTTCAACCGGATCTCCTCCATCTCCAGCCGCGCAGTCTCATAGACCGTCTTGTGCTGGTCTGACAAAACGTCTGATAGGTTGATCAACATAATTGTCTTCTCCTATTCATACCTTGACTATTATATCATGTTAAAAGCATTTGTCAACAACAAATTTCCGCGCTCTTTTCAAAGCAGTGGCCCCGGAGATCCGGGGCCTTTTCCTGTCTCTTATTTTTTTATGAGAGCCAGCGTCTCACGGGCAATCGCAAGCTCTTCGTTTGTCGGAATGACAAAGACTCTTACTTTTGATCCCGGTTTTGTGAGCTCTTTCTGAGTTCCTCTCAGTCCGGTGTTCACCTCTTTGTCGAAATTCACGCCGAGGTAATCCAGATAACTGCACACCTGCTCTCTCACATAATCGTCGTTCTCACCGATCCCCGCCGTGAACACGATATCGTCCACGCCGTTCATGGCTGCCGCATAAGCGCCGATGTATTTTGCCACTCTGTAGGAGAAAACATCCATAGCGATCTTCGCTTTCTTATCTCCACTATTCATCGCGTCTGTCAGATCGCGGAAGTCACTGGAGAGTTCTCCGGAAAGGCCAAACACTCCGGATTTCTTGTTCAGCACGTCCATAACGCCCTCAATATCCAAGTTCTCCTTCTGCGCGATAAACTCCATGATCGCGGGATCGATATCACCGGAACGGGTTCCCATTACAAGCCCTTCCAACGGAGTCAGTCCCATGGAAGTGTCCACAGATTTTCCGTTCATAACTGCCGTCACACTGGAGCCGTTCCCAAGGTGACACACGATCGTCTTGAGCTCCTCATAAGGTCTGCCCATCACCTCCGCGGCTTTTTTGGAGACATAGCTGTGGCTTGTCCCGTGGAAGCCGTAGCGTCTCACTTTGTATTTCTCGTAATACTCATATGGAAGTCCATACATGTACGCTTTCTCAGGCATCGTCTGGTGGAACGCTGTATCAAACACGCCGACCATCGGTGTGTTCGGCATTAATTTCTCGCAGGCAGCCACCCCGATCAGATTAGCCGGGTTGTGGAGAGGAGCAAGTTCATTGCACTCTTCCACCGCTTTCTTCACCTCATCCGTGATCACTACGGAAGATGCAAATTTCTCACCTCCATGTACAATACGGTGCCCCACCGCTCCGATCTCATCCAGACTCTTTACGACGCCCTTGTCCGGATCCGTCAAAGCCTCAATCACATACTGGATCGCCTCCGTGTGGGTTGGCATGGGTTTGTCTGACTTCTCCTTCTCCCCGCCTGCCGGCTGATAGGTCAGACGTCCGTCGATCCCGATCCTCTCGCAGATCCCTTTCGCCAGAACATCTTCTGTCTCTGCATTGATGAGCTGGAATTTCAAAGATGAGCTTCCGCAGTTGATTACTAATACATTCATTTCCTTTCCTCCTGCAACTTATTCTGATATTTCTACTGGGCCTGAGCCTGTACTGATGTGATCGCCACAACGCCTACGATGTCCTCCGCGCTGCATCCGCGTGAAAGGTCATTGACCGGAGCCGCGATTCCCTGTGTAAGAGGTCCGTACGCTTCCGCTTTTCCAAGTCTCTGAACCAGTTTATATCCAATATTACCCGCATCCAGATCCGGGAAGATCAGAACGTTTGCATGTCCTGCCACCGCGCTGCCCGGAGCCTTTGACGCGCCGACTTCCGGAACGATAGCGGCGTCAAGCTGAAGCTCTCCGTCCAGTTTCAGTTCCGGATCAAGCTCGTGGGCAATCTTCGTTGCCTCCACGACTTTGTCCACATCCGGATGCTTCGCACTGCCCTTTGTAGAGTGGGAAAGCATTGCGACAATCGGCTCTCTTCCGGTCAGTGTGCGGAAAGATTCTGCGGAAGAGATGGCGATGTTCGCCAGCTTCTCCGGATCCGGATTCTGCTCCAGTCCTGCGTCTCCGAAGATAAACGTTCCGTCCGCTCCCATATCGCAGTCCGGAACCACCATCAGGAAGAATGCGGAAACCAGTTTTGTGCCCGGTTTTGTCTTCAGTATCTGAAGACACGGCCGAAGCGTATCCGCTGTGGAGTGGCATGCACCGGAAACCATCCCGTCGGCATCCCCCATCTTCACCATCATGACGCCGTAGTACAGATAGTTTGTCAGGAGGAGTTCCCTTGCCTGCTCCTCTGTCATGCCTTTTTTCTGTCGGAGTTCAACCAGTTTCGCGATGTAGCTCTCTGTCTTCTCGTTTGTGGCAGGGTCAATGATCTTTGCTCCGGAGATATCATATGCCCCCTTATTTTTCTCCACATCCTCAACTTTTCCGATCAGGATCAGATTTGCGATCCCCTCTTTCAGAACCTGCTCCGCCGCTTTGTAGGTTCTCTCATCTTCTGTCTCAGGAAGAACGATCGTTTTGACGTCCGCTTTCGCTCTTGCCTTGATCTCATCAATAAATCCCATGATTAAAATATCCACCTTTCATTTTTTATCACTACTGCTTTATTATAACGCAAAGGTTTTTTGTATACAAGTAAATCTATGTGCATTTTTTAATACAATATTTTGTATTTTTATGATTTTTTCTATGTTTGCTACAAAAATAACAATCTTTTCAGAAGCAGTTCATCCGCCATGGATAGAAGGCGGATGAACTGTCCTCTGTTTTATATATGGAAGAATGCCGTCACGATATTGAAATACACAAGGATCGTACACGTATCCAGGATCGTGGTGATCAGCGGCGCCGCCATGATCGCCGGATCAAGCCCCAGCTTCTTTGCCGTCAGCGGAAGAATACAGCCGATGCATTTCGCCATCGCCACCACAGCGATCATCGTGATGCCCAGTGCTGCCGCCAGCATGATATTCTTGTCATACATGATATAGATGCGGATTCCGTTCACCACAGACAGCAGCACCCCCACGATCAGGGCGATACGGATTTCTTTGAAAATAACCCGCAATATATCTCTGAACTCGATCTCCCCGACAGCAAGCCCGCGGATGACAAGGGTGGAGCTCTGCGAACCGCAGTTTCCTCCCGTCCCCATCAGCATGGGGATGAAGGTGATCAGCACCGGCATCGCCGCCATGGCATTCTCGTAATACCCCAGAATCTCTCCCGTCACCGTCGCTGAGAGCATCATGAGCATCAGCCAGAGAGACCGGTTCTTTGCATGCTGGAAAACGGAGGTACCAAAATAGGAATCCTCATTGGGGCTGACACCGGCCATGATGCTGATATCTTCCGTCGTCTCATCCTGGAGTACCAGCATGGCGTCGTCGACGGTTACAATCCCCACAAGGCAGTCTTCGTGATCGATGATAGGGATCGCCACAAGGCCGTATTTGTTGATCATGTTAGCCACATATTCCTGATCGTCCAGCGTGCGGGCATAGAGCACGTTCTCGTCCATGATCTCTCCGATCTTCCTGGACTCTCCGGCGGTCAGAAGATCCTTGACATCTACGATACCGATCAGTCTCTTTTTTTCCGTGACATAACAGGTATAGATCGTCTCCTTATTGATACCGACCTGCCGTATCTTCAGGATCGCGTCTGCTACTGTCATCTCTTTGCGGAGACTGATATATTCGATATTCATAATACTGCCCGCGCTGTCTTCCGGATACTGGAGAAGCGCGTTGATCTTCGCTCTTGTATCCTCATCCGTCGCCATCAGAAGACGGTCCACCACATTGGCAGGCATCTCTTCGAGAACGTCCACTGTATCGTCCACGTACATCTCTTCCATGACTTCTTCCAATTCGGAATCGGTCAGCGCGTTGATCAGGTCCTCGCGCATGTCGCTGTCCATATCCGTGAAGACCTCTGCCGCCTCCTCCTTTGCCAGCAGCCGGAACACAAGGGTCCGCTCTTTTTTATCCAGCTCATCGAAGGCGTCCACAATATCCACAGGATGGACAGACTCCAGCTCTTCCTTTAGTTTTTTGTAATCGTGCCTGTCCAAAAGTTCTGTCATCTGTTCTGCGTCAAATTTCCTCTCCTGCGCCATGTCCACACCTTCTTTACAATATTTTCCACAACAGGTTACAGTCCTTCCAGAGCGAACTGTTACTATTTTCCTTCAAGAATCCATCTTTTTATAGTATAATGGTTTGGAAAATGATATACAAGGAGATTGTTTATGAAAATTGTCGGTCTGATCGCAGAATACAATCCGTTCCACAACGGACACCTGTATCATATAGAAGAAGCAAAACGGATCACCGGAGCGGACGCCGTGATCGTCGTCATGAGCGGGGATTATGTCCAGCGCGGAACGCCCGCTGTCATGCCAAAACGAATCCGTGCCGAAATGGTGCTTCGCTGCGGCGCAGGTGCCGTCTTTGAACTTCCCGTCTGCTACGCCACCGGGAGCGCGGAGTACTTTGCCCTGGGAGCCGTCTCTCTGCTGGACAGGTTGGGGGTCGTGGATTCCATCTGTTTCGGAAGTGAATGCGCCGATCTCGAGGCCATGGAACAGGCGGCGGATGTCCTTCTCACAGAGCCTGAAGGATATCAGACACTGCTCCGCAGGTATCTGAAAGAAGGGAATTCCTTTCCCTCGGCAAGAGAGGAAGCTCTCGCAGAATATACCGGCAGCGGTAAAACAGCCCGGATCCTCAAAGACCCCAACAACATCCTGGGTGTTGAATACCTGAAAGCCTTGAAAAAACTGGGGAGCAGCATGACCCCATACACGATCCTGCGCCGTGGAGCCGGTTACCATGACCGGGAACTTGCCGGAGAGTTCAGTTCCGCCTCCGCCATCCGCTCCCTCCTGGCCCACTCCGTTTCCTCCCTGCGCACAGAACAGTCTGGAGGCGCCTTTGACAACACGCCATTCTCCAGCATCCTGGACGACCTGGAGAACCAGGTTCCCCCGTCCTGCCTTGCGCTGCTTAAAGACTGCCACAGAGTCCACTATCCTATATACCAGAATGACTTTTCCCTTCTCCTGAAATATAAACTGCTGAACAAGGAACAGAAAAGCCTCCTCCGGTATATGGACGTCTCCGAAGAGCTGGCAAACCGGATCTGTGCCCGTCTGAACGATTTCTTTAATTTCAAGCAGTTCTCCCAGCTTCTGAAGACCCGGGAGATGACCCGTACCCGGATTGACCGCGCTTTACTACACATCATGCTGGGGATCAAAAAGAGAAACGTGCAGGAATATATGGAAGGCGGTTATCATTTCTATTCCAGACTTCTCGGATTTCGCAAAAACGAGAGCCGGATCCTCTCCGGGATTTCGAAAAAGAGTTCGCTCCCTCTCCTCTCCAGACTTTCCGAGGACAACGTGCTGTCGGAGACCGGGCGCAAGATGCTGTATCACGATCTCCTCGCCTCTAATCTGTATACTTCCGTGGTGACAGACAAATACAGGACTGCGTTCCAGAACGAATACAAACAGGCGCTCATAAAAATATGAGCGCCTGAATTTGCTTCTGAGCCATTTTTCTCCTAAACAGCCCTTTCCGTCCGATACAGAACCTAATTCTGCTCCAGAGATCTCTTTCTGGTGATCGTCACCTTCTCATCGTAACAGGTAAAGATCTCATCCACCTGTTTTTTATCCATCTTCGGCGTGAGAAAGCTGACCAGCGGCACCACCACAAGACCGGCCGCCATTGCTGCCGCGCCTGCATTGATGGAAGATTCGATATAGCCAATAAACATATTGGACACAGTGATGCCGATCCCGGCGATAAACCCTGCCCACACACCTGCCCGGGTTACTCCCTTCCAGTACAGGCCGTACAGGAACGGCGCCAGGAACGCTCCCGCCAGAGCGCCCCAGGAAATTCCCATGAGCTGCGCGATAAACGTCGGCGGATCCAGTGCGATCACGACAGAAACTACCAGGAAGAATACGATCAGGAGCTGCATGGTCACAATCTGCTTTTTCTCGCTCATGTTTTTCAGCACATTGTCCTTCAGAAGATCCAGCGTCATGGTTGAGCTGGATGTCAGTACAAGGGAGGACAAAGTGGACATGGATGCGGACAGCACCAGGACCACCACAATGCCGATCAGGATATCCGGAAGAGCGGACAGCATATACGGAATGATGCTGTCATATACCACAGCGCCTGTCTCGTCATAGATCTCAGGAGAGTCAAACAGACGTCCGAATCCTCCCAGGAAATAGCACCCGCCCGATACGACTATTGCGAACAGGGTGGAGATGACAGTCCCCGTATTGATGGATTTCTCATCTTTTATTGCGTAGAATTTTCCGATCATCTGCGGAAGCCCCCAGGTTCCCAGGGACGTCAGGATGACGACTCCCAGAAGATTCAGAGGATCCGGTCCGAAAAAGGATGTAAACGCTCCCGGCTGTCCCTGGGTCACAGCAACATCACTCTCAATCTGAGCCATCTCCGATATGGCGTTCATGAATCCGCCCTGACCGCTCAGCACTGCGGCAATGACCGCCACAATCCCGGCCAGCATGATGATCCCCTGGATAAAATCATTGATGGCAGTCGCCATATAACCGCCCAGGATCACATAGAGCGCCGTAAACACCGCCATGGCGATCACACACCATGTATAAGGGATATGGAAAGCCATCTCAAAAAGGCGGGAAAGTCCGTTGTACACCGAAGCCGTATACGGGATCAGGAACACAAAAACAATCACTGACGCGGTGATTTTCAGCGCCTTGCTGTCATATCGTGCCCCGAAGAAATCCGGCATAGTCTTTGAACTCAAATGCTGAGTCATGACCTTTGTCCTTCTCCCCAGGATCACCCATGCCAGAAGGCTTCCGATGACCGCGTTCCCGATCCCGATCCAGGTACTTGCGATCCCGTATTTCCATCCAAACTGACCTGCATATCCTACAAAAACGACCGCGGAAAAGTATGACGTCCCATATGCAAATGCAGTCAGCCATGGTCCTACGGATCTGCCGCCCAGCACAAAGCCGTCCACGCTGGTGACATGGCGCCTGGAATAGACGCCCACGCCCACCATGACCGCAAAAAATACGACGAGTAAAATTATCTTGATCCCCATTGCTCTCTACCTCTCTTTGATAAAATGATGTCGGGGTCAAAAGCCCCATCTGTGATGCCCGCGGATTGTTTCGGGCTCCGTCAGAGTATTTTCCACCTCTCCGGCATCAGCATTTCCCGTCATACTAATCCACTTTAAAGCGTTGCACTTTAAAGTGATAAAGTTTCTGCGCATAGAATAACACGGGCATGACACCCGTGTCAACTAAAATTTCACCACATTTGCGAGTATGTGTAAAACTCGTAACCGCCGTCGTACTCCCACTATTTCATCTTCTCCACCCTGTCCTGGATGGTCTTGTTGAAATTCTCGATCCTTCTGCTGTAGGGTTCGTTCATATACTTCGAATTCAGCATGAAATCAGCCGTTGCCAGATTGTTCGCAACAGGAATATCATACACCACTGCGATACGCAGGAGCGCCTTCACATCCGGATCATGAGGCTGCGCTTCCAGCGGGTCCCAGAGAAAGATCATGAAATCGATCTGCCCCTCCACGATCTTTGCGCCCACCTGCTGGTCACCGCCCAGCGGGCCGCTGCAGAATCCTTTCACCGGCAGTCCTGTCCGCTCGGCGATCAGTCTCGCCGTCGTTCCCGTCCCGCAGAGGAAATGGCTTTTAAGCACGTCTTTGTTTTTGTCGCACCACTCCACAAGTTCTTTTTTCTTCCCGTCATGTGCGATCAGTGCGATATGTTTCGCTTTTTCAATCTCCAGTGTTACATAATTGTCATCCAGCATATCTTCGCCTCCTAGTCAAAAACACTTTGCTACAGTAACTATGATACTATAAATCCGCGCTGGTGGAAAGATTAAATCTTCTCCACGACCTCTCCCTGCTTCTTGTAAATGCTGTTGCCCGGGACGAAACCACGCACAGAGGATAGCGGATAGATATTGCTGTGGCTTCCCACCACGGTGCCCGGATTCAGGACGCTTCCGCATCCGACCTCGACCTCATCGCCCAGCATTGCGCCGAACTTCTTCATCCCGGTCTCAATATTCCCCTCCGGCGTCTTTACAACAACCAGCTTTTTGTCTGACTTCACATTAGAAGTGATGGAACCCGCACCCATATGCGACTTATATCCGAGAATAGAATCCCCGACATAGTTGTAGTGAGGCACCTGAACCTTGTTAAAGAGGATCACATTCTTAAGTTCCGTGGAATTTCCCACTACTGCGCCCTCACCCACAATGGCGTTGCCGCGGATAAACGCACAGTGGCGCACCTCTGCGTCTTTCCCGATAATGGCAGGTCCGTTGATATATGCCGTAGGCGCTACCTTTGCTGTTTTTGCGATCCAGACGTTCTCCCCGCGTTTTTCATATTCTTCATCGCTCAGAGTCACTCCCAGCTCCAGGATAAAACTGCTGATCTTCGGGAGTACCTCCCAGGGATAGGTCACTCCCTCAAAGATATCCTTCGCAATCGTCTCATCAAGTGTATAGAGTTCTTTCACTGTCAATGCTTCCATCATTTTTTCTCCTTTTCTTTCTGGGTTTTCCCACTCTTTTTATAATATTCCGCCGCCTTGTCATAACATGCGCGGAGCTGATACTGGTTGTTGAGTCCTTTGACTCCCACGGTCCTGCTGGTAATGAAATGATCCAGTTTCGTCATGTATTCGTCCGGGGTGATGCTTCCCTCCGCCACATAAGTGAGTCCCTTCTCCCAGCTCGCGGTGAGTTCCGGGTTTAAGAGGGAACGGATGGAGTGCTCCACCACATCGTATACCATCTCTCCCTGCAGAGTCGGGGTGATCACCTGAGTTTTCTTGTTCAGGGCGAGATATTTGATATTGATCAGTTTTTTCAGGATCTCCGCCCGGGTCGCGCTGGTCCCGATCCCGCTGCCCTTGATCTGCGCTCTGAGTTCCTCGTCCTCGATAAGCTGGCCCGCGTTTTCCATAGCCAGGATCATGGAACCTGAGTTGTACCGCTTCGGCGGTGACGTCTCTCCTTCTTTGATCTCCAGTGCTTTCACCGGAAGGGACATTCCTTTCTTCAGCGATTTTATGATCTCAAATAGTCCCGAATCAGGGTTCTGGTCCCCGGACTCATTCCCGGGATTTTCTTCCGCACTCCTCTCCTGTGCATCTCCTGTCCCCTTCATCTCCTTCTTCTGCCGTGGAACTCCCGTCACTTTCAGATATCCTTCCTCCGCCAGCACTTTGAAACTGGAGAAGAAACTCTCTGTCCGGATCCGGGTGGTGATAGAGACCTTCTGATACACAGCCGGCGGATAGAAAATGCTAAGGAACCGTCTCATGATCAGGTCGTACACTCTCTGAGACACCTGGGATACGCTCCGAAGCGCCCCCAGTCCCTGTCCCGTAGGAATGATCGCATAGTGATCCGTGATCTGCTTATCGTTGACGTATCTGGTCTTCGCCAAAGTTTTATGGCTGCCAAAGGCGAGGATATCTTTCAGATAAGGAGCCGCCGGCTCATATTTGGAAAGGCCGTTCAGATTCCGGCTGATCTCTTTCGCCACCGCTGTGGAGAGGACTCTGGCGTCGGTTCTCGGATAAGTCACCAGTTTCTTCTCGTAGAGTTCCTGTACAATCCTCAGCGTCTCGTCCGGGCTGATTTTAAACCGCTTCGAACAGTCATTCTGGAGCTCCGCCAGGTTGTAGAGAAGGGGAGGATTCTTCTTCTCTTTCTTCTTCTCTATGGACTGGATCTGACAGGTCAGGGGCTGCTCCTCCGACAGATAACGGATCAGCTCCTCTGCCTTCTCCCTCTCCTTAAATCCGTTTTCTTTGTACAGGTCAAAAGATTCAAAATACCGGGAGCCCTGGACCGCCCGCCATTCCCCCTCGAAACTGTGCCCCGAGGCGTCCACCGTGCTGATCACACGGTAAAAGGGCGTCTTGACAAAATTCCGGATCTCCCGCTCTCTGCGCACCACCATCCCCAGCACGCAGGTCATAACCCTGCCCACCGAGATCACCGAATATTTTGTGTGCAGATAGTTTGAGATGCTGTTCCCGTATTTTAATGTCAGAAGGCGGGAGAAATTGATCCCCATCAGGTAGTCTTCCTTTGCCCTGAGATACGCGGAAGCGCTCAGGTTGTCATATTCCGAGAGATCCTTTGCCTCACGGATCCCCCGAAGGATCTCCTCCTCCGTCTGAGAGTCGATCCACACTCTGCGCCTCTTCTTTCCTGTCACATGCGCCTCCTGCTCCACCAGGCGGTAGATATACTCTCCCTCCCGCCCGGAGTCGGTGCAGACGTAGATCGTATCCACATCATCCCGGTTGAGGATTCCGCTTACGATGCCGAACTGCTTTTTCACAGAAGGGATGACCTCATATTTGAATTCAGACGGGATAAACGGAAGAGTCTCCAGGCTCCATCTCTTCAGCGCCGGATCATACTCCTCCGGATAGCTCATGGTCACCAGATGTCCTACGCACCAGGTGACGATCGCCTCCTCCGATTCCAGGTAACCATCTCCCCGTCTTGTATTTAGTTTTAACGCTTTTGCGAATTCCTGCGCCACACTCGGCTTCTCCGCAATATATACTGATTTTCCCATATGTCGTTGTCACTGCTGTCCTGTCTGTTTTCCTTCTATAATACCGGGGCCAGAAGCTGTCCCCGGTACTGCGGCTGACTCCGAAGATCATTCTCCCGGAGCGAAACGGTATGCTGTCCGGGTATCATATTTTTCTCCGGCGCGGCAGAACGGTCCGGGGAAATTGTCATGATGGACCGCATCCGGATAATACTGTGTCTCCAGGCACACTGCGCTGCGCTTCTCATATACTGCTCCATCCTTTCCTTTCACGCCGTCAAGGAAGTTTGCCGTGTACATCTGAACGCCCGGCAGGTCTGTATAGACTTCCATCCGGATCCCGCTTCTGTCCGCCGTCACTTCTGCTACTTTATCAAACCTTCCTCCGTTTTTCAATACCCAGTTGTGGTCGTAACCGCCGCCGAACCGGAGAGGTTCGTAATCCTCGTCGATCTCCTCTCCCAGTGTTTTGCCTCTGCGGAAATCCATGGGCGTGCCTTCTACAGAGCGGATCTCTCCGGTTGGAATGGATTCCGCATCCGCGGGGGTAAAGGAATCTGCATCCAGAACAACGGTATGTCCCAGCGCGGTCCCGCTCTCATGCCCGTTCAGGTTGAAATAGCTGTGATTGGTCATATTAATGACCGTATCCTTATCCGGGACTGCCTCATAATGGATCGCCAGAGTGTTGTCCTCATCCAGGCTGTAGGTCACATGCATATCCAGGGCACCGGGGTATCCCTGGTCGCCGTCCGGACTGTGCAGGCAGAATGTGACATGGTCGTCTCCGCTGTCTGTGACTTCCCATATTCTTTTATTATAATAGGAAAAACCGCTGTGCAGATTGTTCCCGTTATCGTTCTTATCCAGTTCATAGGTCACGCCGTCGATCACGACAGACGCCCCTCCGATCCGGTTGGCGTTTCTCCCCACCGTGGCTCCGATAGAATCTCCGCCTTCCTCATATCCGGAGACATCGTCGAACCCCAGCACCACATCCACCGGTTCCCCGTCTTTTCCTTTCACAAAGACACTGACCAGGGCTGCGCCGTAATCACACACTGCCGCCGTGGTCCCCACCTCGTTCTTCATCTCGTACAGATGAGCTGTCTCCCCTTTTTTCGTTGTACCAAAGTCTCTCACTGTCAGTTTCTGCATGTTTCCTCTCCTTTTCCCTTATTCTTTTCCTCTTTCTATTTCTTCTTTCCTAACCATCTCATCACTCTGCCGAGCAGTCCGCTCTTTTCCTTCTGTGCCGGATGCGCGGAAGGTCTTCTCGCATTCAGGGCCTCCTTCATGAACACGGCCTGGGCGTCGATCTGCCTTTCTCCCGCCTTCTTTTTCCGGTAAGTTCCATCCGGCGCCATCTCCCGCGCCTTCAGATTATCCGAGAGCATGACTTTCAGGCAGTGCAGGAGACGCTTTTTGATCTCCGTGTCATAGACCGGGCATGCCACTTCCACCCGCTTCTCCGTATTCCGCGTCATCATATCCGCCGAGCCGATGTAAATCTTCGCATCCGGTCCGTTCCCGAACACAAATACTCTCGGATGTTCCAGATATCTTCCCACAATGCTGGTCACTCTCAGGTTCTCGGTTTCACCCGGGATCCCCGGAAGGATACAGCAGATCCCCCGGACGATCAGATCGATCTTCACTCCCGCACGGGACGCCTCCGCTACCTTATATATAAAATCGATATCCGTCACGGAATTCATCTTCATCAGGATACGTCCATTGCTTCCTTTGGTGATCTCCTCGTCCATCAGCTGCAGGACTTTCTGTTTCAGGCTGGATGGAGATACGATGAGGTGCCTGTATTCTCCGTTCAGATTGGCGATAGACATGTTTTTAAAAAATACCGCCGCATCTTCCCCGATCGCCTGGTCCCCGGTCAGAAGAGAAAAATCGGTGTACATTTTCGCCGTCTTCTCATTATAGTTTCCGGTTCCGATCTGAGTGATATATCGGATGGCGTTTTTACTTCTATAGGTGATCAGGCAGATCTTGGAATGGACTTTATATCCTTCAAATCCGTAGATAACACGGCATCCCGCTTCCTCCATCCGCTCCGACCACTCGATATTGTTCTGCTCGTCAAACCGCGCCCGCAGCTCGATCAGAGCGGTCACTTCCTTCCCGTTCTCCGCCGCGGCGCACAGATACTCCACCAGCCTGGATTTCTTAGCCAGGCGGTAGATCGTGATCTTGATGGTCAGGACGTCAGGATCCCGGGACGCCTCCCGGATCATCTGAAGGAAGGGATCCATACTCTCATAGGGATAGGACAGAAGGATATCCCGTTTTTTCACCTGCTCCATCACGTTTCCTTCTGCCAGCATAGCCGAGGGCTGAGGCGTAAACGGCTCGTTGATCAGTGCCCGCTTCATGGAATCCGGAAGTTTGTCTGCAATGGCAAAGATGAACCCCAGCTTCATGGGCATCTTTGTCCGGAAGATGCATTCCGGCGTGATGTGGAACCGGTCGCAGAAATATTTCTCCATCTCCTTACTCAGGACGTAAGCTGTCTCAAGTCGCACCACCGCCATTCTCCGGCGCTTGTTCAGCGTCTCCTGCATGATGTTCCGGAAGTCCTCGTTATCCGCAAATGCTTCGTCGTCCGGCGAAACGTCCGCGTTCCTGGTCACGCAGATATAATTCTTATCCGACACCTGGTACTGGTCGAACACCAGCTCCAGATATTCCATGATCACCTTCTCGATGCGGATATAACGGATGTCGTATCCCGGCAGATAGAGGATATCGGAAATATACTGCGGCACAGGCACGATGCCCATCATAACCTTATTCCCCTTCTTCAGGTTTGCCACCACGTAGATCTCCTTGTTCAGAAGATGGGGGAACGGATGATTTGAATCCACGATCTGCGGAGAGAGTACAGGCAGGATCTGCTCCTTGAAATATTTCTTCACATACTTCTTCTCCGACTGCTCCAGTTCCTTGAACCCGAGCCCGCATACCCCATAGGGAGTGAGCTGTTTCTTCAGATCCGCATAAGTCCCGTCCCTCTCTTTATACAGAGGCGCCACTGCGCTGTAGATCGCCGCGAGCTGCTGTGTGGGGGTCATGCCGGACTTGGAATCCCGTTTGCTGTCGTCCACAGCCGCCATATCGCACAGGCTGCCCACGCGGATCATAAAAAATTCATCCAGGTTGCTTGTAAATATGGCGACAAACTTCATCCGTTCCATCAGCGGAACGCTTTCATCCCGCGCCTCTTCCAGCACCCGCTCGTTAAATCGCAGCCAGGACAGTTCCCTGTTCTGCGTGTAGTTTGATATCTCCTTTATCCCCATCTTTTCCCTCCTCTTCTCTTTTCTCTGATTCGTTGGATCCTGAATCCACGTCTTTTCATGCAGACATGGCCCCGGACGCCTAACCTCCCAGATATTTCATCATGTCATCCAGTTTCCGCTCTGCCAGTTTATATCCGTGTTCATAGAATGACATCAGAGACTCCTTGTTACGCTCCAGCCTGGACACCGGCTTTACCTGCGGACGAAGGATATAGATCTCGCCGCTCTTCTCCATCTGATCCAGGCGGTTCATTGTCTTATTGTACTCAAAACTCCTGCGGAGGATCGTTCTCACCAGATTCGGATAGGAACGGTACGCCCTCCGGTAGACTTTCTGAAGTCCTTTGGACGGCACCTTCTTTCGGTATCCCCGGTTCTTTGTCAGGACCACGATGATCTTTTCATTTCCAATCTCTTTTGCACGTCCGATGGGCACAGAATCTGCCAGTCCTCCGTCCAGATAGGGTACGTCGTCCACATTGACGATGGGAGTCAGAAGCGGCATGCTGCAGGAAGCCCTGCAGATCTTCATAAGCCTCTCCCGGTCTTTTCTCTCTGTCATATACTCCGCCTTTCCCGTCAGGCAGTTCGTTGTCACGATCTCACACTCCATCTCAGAGGAAAAATACGTGTCATAATCAAAGGGCAGGATCTCGTTGGGAAACTTATCAAAGATCAGATCCATGTTCATCACGCTCTTCTCCTTCACGAAATCCCTCATTCCATAATAATAATTTCCGCTCTTGTCCGCGGGGATCATGCAGTCCCTGGTCCTCCCCGGCTGCTTCGATACATAATCCACCGCATTGCAGGTGCCCGCCGAAACACCGATCACATGAGACACATAAATTCCTTTTTCCATCAGCAGGTCCAGCACCCCTGAGGTAAATACTCCCCGGGTGGCGCCGCCCTCCAGCACCATTGTCGCTTTTATCATATCCATATTTCCCAAACCTCGCTTTTTATCACTTCATTGCCGTTGTGAATTGCGGGAGCATGAAATGCGGAGCAATCCGTAGCAGCATAGGGGGCAAAATACTTTTTGACCCCTACATCATTATATAACGTTTTCCCTCATTAGCAAACCGGATTTTTAAAGTTTATTCGTAACAGTTAAGCCTTGCCATGCGCCTTCCGCCGTGTTAATATAAGCGTTGGCACTCCTCTCCCTTTCGGAGAGGCAGTTTACATCCGAAACATTTAGTGGATTGATTCATAATAAGGAGATTTCAGAATGATTAGTGCAAACAATGTGACACTCCGCGTCGGTAAGAAGGCGCTGTTCGAGGACGTCAACATCAAATTTATCGAGGGCAACTGCTACGGCCTGATCGGTGCCAACGGGGCAGGAAAATCTACTTTTTTAAAGATCCTGTCCGGTCAGCTCGAGCCCACAAAGGGCGAAGTGAGCATCACACCGGGAGAGCGTCTCTCCTTTCTGCAGCAGGACCATTTCAAATATGACGAATACCCGGTCCTCGACACAGTCATCATGGGAAACGCCCGTCTCTATGAGATCATGAAAGAGAAGGAGGCGATCTACGCCAAGGAAGACTTTACCGACGAAGACGGGATCAAAGCCAGCGAGCTGGAAGGAGAATTCGCCACCATGAACGGCTGGGAGGCGGAATCCGACGCCGCATCCCTGTTAAACGGACTCGGCATCGAAACGGATCTTCACTATAAATACCTGAAGGATCTCACCGGTCCGGAAAAGGTCAAAGTCCTTCTGGCACAGGCACTGTTCGGGAATCCGGACATCCTGCTCCTTGACGAGCCCACCAACCATCTGGATCTGGACGCCATCGCATGGCTGGAGGAATTCCTGATCAACTTTGACAACACGGTCATCGTGGTATCCCATGACCGTTACTTCCTGAACAAAGTCTGCACACAGATCGCAGATATCGATTACGGAAAGATCCAGCTCTATGCCGGAAACTATGATTTCTGGTATGAGTCAAGCCAGCTCCTCATCCGCCAGATGAAGGAGGCAAATAAGAAAAAGGAAGAAAAGATCAAAGAGCTGCAGGAGTTCATCTCCCGGTTCAGCGCCAACGCTTCCAAATCCAAGCAGGCTACATCCAGAAAGCGGGCTCTGGAAAAGATCCAGCTCGATGAGATCAAGCCTTCCAGCAGGAAGTACCCCTACATCGACTTCCGCCCCAACCGCGAGATCGGAAATGAGGTCCTCACCGTGGAAGGACTGTCCAAGACCATTGACGGGGAAAAGATCCTGGACAATATCAGCTTCACCCTCGGGCACGACGACAAAGTCGCTTTCGTGGGAAGCAATGAGCTTGCAAAGACCGTCCTCTTCAAGATCCTGATCGGGGAGATGGAGCCCGACGAGGGAACATACAAATGGGGCGTAACCACATCCCAGGCGTACTTCCCCAAGGATTTCGGCGGAGAGTTTGACAAAGACTACACTATCACAGAGTGGCTGACCCAGTACTCTGAGAACAAGGACGTGACCTACGTCCGCGGTTTCCTGGGAAGAATGCTCTTCTCGGGCGAAGACGGAGTCAAGAGACTGACCGTGCTCTCCGGAGGTGAAAAAGTACGCTGCCTGCTCTCCAAGATGATGATCTCCGGCGCAAACGTGCTCCTTCTCGACGAGCCCACCAACCATCTGGATATGGAAGCCATCACCGCCCTCAACACCGGACTGATCAAGTTCAAGGGCGTGCTGCTCTTCACTTCCAGAGACCATCAGATCGTACAGACTACTGCAAACCGGATCATGGAGATCGTACCAGGCGGACATCTCATCGACAAGATCACCACCTACGATGAGTATCTGGAGAGCGATGAGATGGCAAGGAAGCGCCAGACCTACTCCGTGCAGACGGAGGACGAGGACTGAGAAACTGTGGAAGTTTTCTCGTCTGACAACGAATAGGTTCCGGAATATGGCCTGCTGTGATTGATCGTATTCCGGGAGAGGTCGTGAACGGCTCAGGTTCCGTTCCCGAATCTAAGAAATACTAATAGCTTCGTATTAATTGATATGACGGGAAAGCCATTTTAATGCTTTCCCGCCATGATTACCCATCGACAGAGCCGGTTGAGCCAGTCAACAGCAGCACATGAAATGTGCCGTTCGTCTTACTGTTGACTGGCTCAACCGGCTTTGCTGTCTCCCCGATAAATGGGAAGTTCTCAAATTATAAAATTGATTGCCTGAGCAGATCCTTCACTGTATCTGCAAATACTTTCGGTGATGAGAACTGCACATTATGCCCACAGCCTTCAATAATTTCAAACTGAACATTTTCAGCGGTAATATGATTTGCGTAATCGCTTATAGAATCAATCGGACAAATCCAGTCACAGGCCCCCGAAATAAAGTAAACCGGCATCTCATACTCCAGGCTGCGTTCATAGGCGTCAAAGTCAAAGGTGTAATCAAACAACTGTGAATTTAATTCATAATATGCTTCGAGATCACCCAACTGTTTCAAAAACCATCTAAAATCATCAACCCCAAAATACGGAGAGACGACTGCCATCATTGTTGCTTTATCAGATACCGCCGCCGGGTGGTATTTTGATGTCAGATGTCTTAAATTCATCATGTTAGAAATACTGCGGTCACTTTGAAACTGCTTAAAAGCGGATTTCATCCCGGTCGTATCTTCTCCTGCAGCCTCTGCTCTGGCAAGGGCATCCTCATAGCTTGCAATATCCATCTCTTCGAGAGATACAACCTGCGCCGTTCCTATATATGCAGACACCTTATCCGGGTGGTTTCCAACATACACACTTCCAAGAATTGTTCCGTAGGAATGACCGAGAAGAATTACCTTTTCCTGTCCAAACCGTTCTAAAGCATAATCAACCAACTCATCTAAATCCTTCTGTGCCTGTTCAAAGCTTGCAGTTTCATTATTTGGGTCTGTGGGTTCATTGCTGAAATAGGTTCTTCCACATCCCCTTTGATCCCATGCAATAATGGTATAGTCATCCACCAGATAATCAGTAAAAGCGTACGTAACGTAAGTATCTGGAGATGAAGGGCCTCCATGGAGATATATAATAACAGGATTATCTGTATCCATTCCCCGCATCAGCACATATTGCTTTTGCCCTCCGAGCATCACGTATGTCCCCTCGTCTACGCCGCTTGAAACCATCTGACGGTGAGTTATGTAATTGACATTTCGGACACCTGTCACAAAGAGAATTACCGCAACAACAGCCGAAGCAATTACCGCAATAATCCATTTCAATATGCGAATCGCAAGGTTCTTCTTTTTCTGTTCTCCACAAATTTCCCCCCTGTGTTTAAGATGAATGCCAATATGACCAATTCCAAGAATAATCACTGACAAAAGGAGAAAAGAATTGCATCCATATATTCCCAGAAAGAAAAAAGCGCATATGGGCAGTGTTGCCCCTGCCACGGGGATACCAAAAAGACCGCTGTAAAAATCATCCATTCTATGCCTGCTCTTAAAATATCTTATCCAATACACTTCATACAGAAGCATGAACAGAAAAGAAAGTGCAAGCCAGATGATCCAGTAGGTCTTTCTAACATTAAAATCTGAAAATATAAGGACTATGATACATACTAATGCTTCCCCTATTCGTTCAAATACCAAAAGAAGTTTGGGCTCATTCTTTGCGTAGTTCTCATAGTCATCGGGTTTATTCCGTGTCCATAAGATGTTTGGCAAAAAGAGCATTAACAAATATATTAGCCCTACATATGAAAATCCAAAATGAAACATTGGTGTTTTCCTCTTACCTCACATAGTAGTTTTTTACCATAATACTCTGGTTGGGGAAGCACTGCAAGCGAGACTTGCCCTCCTAATTGCCTTATCAAGGGGCGCGCCTGCGTACCGCTGCGTTGTTTTCCAGGCGGAAGCGGGTCCGCAGGCAGTATGATACATTGTTCCGGCGCCCCCATCTCCCCGCCAGCTCCGAAAGGTCACACTTTCTTCATACACGTCACTGCCATGGCCCCCGGCCCGATATGGCAAGCCACGCTCAGGGAAAGCGGTCCCTCCAGCAGCTCATATCCCGGAAACCGCTCCAGGATCTCACCTTTCCACTCCTGAGCCTCTTCTCTGCTGCAGGTGTATGCCATTCCCAGCACCATCTGGCCTTTTATATCCGCAAAACGTTCGTTCAGATCTTTCTCCACAGCGTTCAGCATGGTCTTCTTCGCCGCTTTCCAGCCACGCACTTTCGCAAAAGCGTCCAGCTTCTCTCCCTGGATCTGGAGGACAGGCTTCAAATTCAGCACCGCGCCGACAGCTGCCGCCGCAGGAGTGACTCGCCCGCCCTTTTTCAGATATTTCAGAGTATCCACTGTGATGTAGATGCTGGAAAGGAATTTTTCCTTCTCCAGTATTTCTTTGATCTCTTTTGCAGATTTTCCCTCATCCCGCAGTTTCATCGCGTCATAGACGGACTGCTCCTGGGTAACAGAGATACGCTGGTTGTTTACAACCTGGACTCTTCCGTCGTATTCATCTGCGATAGACATAGCCGTGGCACAGCTGCTGCTAAGTCCGCTGGACATCGGGATATGAACGATCTCATCATAATCCCGGAGCACCTTCTCCCAGAGTTCCATCACATCCCCCGGGGAAGGCTGAGAGGTAGAGATATCAGAATCCGCCCCCAGCCTTTCATAAAACTGTTCCTGAGTCAGCGTGATGTCTTCAAGGAAAATCTGGCCGTCAATAAAAAACGGCATAGGGAATACAAAGATTCCCAGTTCTTTCCCTCTGCTCTGGGTAATCCCGCTGTTGCTGTCAGTTATGATCGCCAGTTTGCTCATATTCTTCTCCATTCCGCCGTGCTTAACGGCGCCTTATTTTTCAAAACAACACGTGTCAAAAAGCATCAGTTTTTAAAACTGTGTATCGGTGCAGGGATTCTCCCCTGTCTGCTGATAAACGTCTCGCATCCGAACTCATTCACGGGCATGATCGGGGCATATCCGAGAAGACCGCCGAACTCCGCCGTGTCTCCCACATCTTTCCCGATCACCGGGATCAGACGGACTGCCGTCGTCTTCTGGTTCACCATACCGATCGCCATCTCATCCGCAATGATGCCGGAGATGGTTGCCGCCGACGTTTTTCCGGGTATGGCGATCATGTCAAGCCCTACTGAGCAGACACAGGTCATGGCTTCCAGCTTCTCCAGAGTCAGAGAGCCTGCATTTACCGCGTCGATCATCCCCTGATCCTCGCTGACCGGGATGAACGCACCGCTTAAGCCTCCCACATAGGAGGACGCCATCACCCCTCCTTTTTTTACCTGATCGTTCAAAAGTGCGAGAGCCGCCGTCGTTCCCGGCGCGCCCACTTTCTCCAGTCCGATTTCTTCCAGGATCTCCGCCACACTGTCTCCCACATCCGGCGTGGGGGCGAGAGAAAGATCCACGATCCCGAAAGGAACACCCAGACGGGCAGAAGCCTCCCCTGCCACAAGCTGTCCCACACGGGTCACCTTGAATGCAGTCTTCTTAATCGTCTCACAGAGTTCTTCAAAGCCTTTTCCTCTGACCTTCTCCAGAGCTTTTTTGACAACGCCCGGACCGCTGACGCCCACGTTGATCACAGCATCCGCCTCAGTCACTCCCAGGAACGCTCCCGCCATGAACGGATTGTCATCCGGGGCGTTGCAGAATACCACCAGCTTGGCGCATCCCAGAGAATCTCTCTCCTTCGTTGCCTCCGCCGTAGCCTTCACGATCTCTCCACAAAGCCTTACCGCATCCATATTGATGCCGGTCTTTGTGGAACCTACATTCACGGAACTGCAGATCCGTTCAGTCTGGGCCAGCGCCTGGGGGATCGAACGGATCAGGTTCTCATCGCTCTTTGTCATTGCCTTGGAAACAAGAGCGGAATAACCGCCGATAAAGTTCACGCCCACTTTGTCCGCCGCCCTGTCAAGGGTCTTCGCGATCGTCACAAAATCCTCCGGAGTTTTACATGCAGCCCCTCCCACCAGGGCGATAGGCGTCACAGAGATCCTCTTGTTCACGATTGGGATCCCGAACTCTTTCTCGATATCCTGTCCCGTGGAGACAAGATCCTTTGCCAGAGTCGTGATCTTCTCATAGATTTTCCGGTTCAGTTCGTTCAGATCAGAATCGATGCAGTCAAGAAGGCTGATCCCCAGCGTGATGGTCCTCACGTCCAGGTTCTCATGCTCGATCATCTTATTCGTCTCTGATACTTCATACATATTGATCATAGTCTTTTTCCTCGCGTTCTTCTAACATTCACAATCTACAGTCTGTGCATTTTCTCAAAGATTTCTTCTCGCTGGCAGCGGATGTTCACGCCGATCTCTTTCCCCAGTGCCTCCATCTCGTCGCAGACTGTGGTGAAGTCTTTCTTCAGGTCCGTCACATCCACGATCATCATCATATTGAAATATCCCTGGACGATCGTCTGGGAGATATCCAGGATATTGATCTCATTTTCAGCCAGATACGTGCAGACTTTTGCAATGATCCCTACTGTATCTTTTCCAAGTACCGTGACAATACATTTTTTCATTTTCATTTCCTCCTGTGGAGCCGGCCCTTCTTATGCGGTGCGGCTGTTTCACTTTTTACAATTCATCTGATTCTGTTACTATGCGGTTCCGATCCTTATCAAACCGTGACGATCTGCGAGACTGTGTCCCGCTTCGCCACGAACATGTCCAGATCGTCCCCTTTATAGTCATTATCCGCCAGAGTGACCTCCAGCTTCACCGTCTCGTAGGCTAGCCTTGCATAATTGTTGTCCTTGCTCAGATGCCCGAGGACGATGTGTTTCAAATTATCATGTAGTATATCACAAAGAAGCTGACCTGACAATTCATTTGACAGATGCCCTTTTTCTCCCAGGATACGCTGTTTCAGGTAATAGGGATATCCGCCGACTTCCAGCATATGGATATCATGGTTCGCCTCCAGAAGGACTGCATCCAGGTTCTTTAAATGTTCCACTGTATACTCATCGTATTTTCCCAGATCCGTTGCCACTGCCACCGATTTTCCATCGCACTCCAGCCGGTATCCGGACGGCTCGTTGGCATCGTGGGAGATCATAAAAGGATTCACCGTAATGTCCCCCAGAGTAAACGGCTCATCTGTATGTATGGGATGGAACAGTCCGTCCGGCATTTTCCCCAGCCCCGAATAGCTTAAGATCCCGTCGATGGTACCCGGCGTGGCATAAATGGGAACCTCGTATTTTCTGCTGAACACCCCAAGGCCCTGGATATGGTCGGAGTGTTCATGGGTGATCAGGATCCCGTCCACTTCATCGCCCTTGATCTCCAGCTCTTTCAAGCCCTCCTCGATCCTTTTTTTACTGATACCTGTATCCACCAGGAGATGCGTGTGGTCGCTCCCAACATAGATACAGTTGCCGCTGCTTCCGCTGGCAATGCTGCACAATCTCATAATCTGTCTCCTATTTGTCTCATTGTATTTTCAAACGGTCCGCTGTTGTCAATGACCACGTTGCACGCCCTGCGGAACGCTTCCTCCGAGGGCTGGGACACGATCATGGACCGGATTTTCTCATCTGTATAATGTCTGGACGCCTTCAGCCTTTCGCTGCGCACATCCTCCCGGGCATAGATATACCAGAGTTCATCACACAGCTCCGCTCCTACATCGGGAAGAATCGCCGCCTCCACAACATACACCGGAACGCCTGCTGCCGCTTTTGCCTTAATATCTTCGCGCACCGCATCGAGTACCGCCGGATGGACGATCCGGTTCAGCATTTTCAGTTTCTCCGGATCCGAGAAAACACAGGCGCCGAGCCTTCCCCGGTCCAGTTCTCCGTCTGAACCTACCATCTCCCTGCCGAATGCATCTACGATCCGTGAAAAGCATTCCGTTCCGCTCCTCTGCAGTTCCCGCGCCGTCTCATCCATCTGGCAGACAGCGGCGCCGTACCTTTCCTTTAGAAATTTCAGTACTTCACTTTTCCCGGAGCCTACTCCTCCGGTGATCCCTATCACTCTCATCTTCTCACTTCGCCTCATACCAGTTCTTTCCTGTATGCATGTCCACGATCAGTGGAACAGACAGATGCGCTGCGTTCTCCATCTGATCTTTGAGAAGTTCTCTGACCTCCTCCACTTCTTCTTCCGGAGCCTCGATCAGCAGCTCGTCGTGTACCTGCAGGATCAGCCGGGACTTCAGACCTCTCTTCTTCAGTTCTCTGTCCACGCCGATCATGGCGATCTTGATGATATCCGCCGCGCTTCCCTGGATCGGCGCGTTCATGGCAACCCGCTCACCGAAATTCCGCTGCATGAAATTGCCGGACTTCAGCTCAGGAACCGGTCTGCGCCTTCCATATAAAGTGACGGCGTACCCCTTCTCCTTTGCATGCGCCACGGAATCATCCAGGAACTTCTTGATCCCCGGATAAGTCTCAAAATAATGCTCGATATACTCTGCCGCCTCCTTACGGGTAATACTCAGATCCTGGCTCAGTCCGAAAGAACTGATGCCGTAAACAATCCCGAAATTGACCGCCTTGGCGTTCCTCCGCTGCAGGTCCGTGACCTCGTCAAAGGGCGTATGGAATACCTGGGACGCTGTCATCCGGTGGATATCCCTCGCCTCCCGGTACGCCTGGATCAACTGTTCGTCCCCGGAACAGTGGGCAAGGATACGCAGTTCGATCTGAGAATAATCTGCATCCACGAACACGCATCCTTCCGCCGGAACAAATACTTTCCGGATCAGTCTTCCCAGTTCCATCCGCACCGGGATATTCTGGAGGTTTGGCTCCGTGCTGCTGATACGTCCTGTGGCTGTGATCGTCTGATTGAATTTTCCGTGTATCCGGCCGTCGTCGCCGATGAACACGGCAAGTCCGTCCGCGTAAGTGGATTTCAGCTTTGCAAGCTGACGGTACTCCAGGATCTTCGCCACGATGGGGTGATCCGGCGCCAGCTTCTCCAGCACATCCGCCGCCGTGGAATATCCGGTCTTCGTCTTCTTGGCATGGGGCATCTGAAGCTTCTCAAAGAGGATCACTCCAAGCTGCTTCGGAGAGTTGATGTTAAACTCCTCCCCCGCCAGTTCATAGATTTCCTTTTCCAGTTCCACGATCCGTCCGCCCAACTGATCCCCATATGCTTTCAGTGCATCTCCCTCTACCTTTACTCCGGCCTGTTCCATATGGTACAGAGTAAATACAAGAGGCATCTCGATCTCCCGGAACAGACGGTCCATCTCCGTCTCCTCCAGTTTCTTTTCCAGAACAGGCACAGCAGCAAAAGCGGTATATGCCTCATAGCATGCCTTCGCGCTCTCATCCAGTTTTTCATCGATCAGAAATCCCAGATATTCTCTCGCCACGTCCTCATAGTCGTAGTCGCTCTTCAGCGGGTTCAGCAGATAGGCCGCCACGATCACGTCGAAAGCGTTTTCCGGATCCGGACCCGCTCCCGTGACCCCGTTTTCCTTCTCTTCTTTCCCGTCTCCCTTTTTTATGAGACAGGGAAGATACTCCTTGAGTCCGCACATGGAAAATGTTTTCACCTTCGTCGCCAGAACAGAGAGTTTTCCGAACAGATAATCCATATCCGTATCCATGTCACAGGGAATGGTAAAGATCTTGTCCTGTCCGTACGCGATGGCGATCCGCCCGAATCCCGACGGATGTGCAAACAGCGGAAGGACATTTCCAGGATCCTTCGACACTGCTGCACCGACACACGGTGCCTTTTCCGCCTCGGCGAAGATCCTGTCGATCTGCTCCCGGTCCGTGACCTCCATAAAGTTCTTCTCGATATCATTGGCAGAGATCCCTGTGTCAAACCGGCTCAGCATATTTTTAAACTGAAGCCGTTTAAACATCTCATGGGCTTCCTCAGTATAAAGATCTCCCATTCGTGCTTCTTCTATATTAAATTCAATATCGGCATGGGTCTCGATGGTGGCAAGCGTCTTGCTCATCTTCGCCTGTTCCCAGTACTCCTTTAAATTTTTGCTTGCTCTCGGCGGTTTCAGTTCATCCGCATGCTCATATGCATTTTCAATGGTCTTGTAATCCTGGATGATCTTCGTCGCCGTCTTCTCCCCGATCCCGGGCACTCCGGGGATATTATCCGCCGTATCTCCCATAAGCGCCTTCACGTCGATAAATTCTTCTGGAGTCACTCCGTACTTTTCCCGGACCTCCCTGGCGTTGTAATCCTCCACCTCGGTCTTTCCCTGCTTTGTCTTTGGGATCCGGATCTTCACATGCTCTGTGGCAAGCTGGAGCGTATCTCTGTCTCCGGAGATGATGGACACGTCCATCCCTTTCTCCTCGCACAGACAGGAGATCGTCCCCAGAAGATCGTCCGCCTCAAGACCTTCCTTCTCTATGATCTCAATGTTCATAGCTTTGAGTACGTCCTTGATGACCGGGACCTGCTGCCGGAGTTCCTCCGCCATGGGCTTTCTCGTCCCCTTGTAATCGGCAAACATTTTGTGCCGGAACGTAGGCGCATGAACGTCGAAAGTCACGGTCAGATACTCCGGTTTCTCCTCGTCCAGGATCTTGAACATGATATTTAAAAATCCGTACACCGCGTTGGTGTGGAGCCCCTCTGAGTTTGTCAGGTCGGGCACTCCGTAAAACGCACGGTTTAAGATACTGTGTCCGTCAATCAGTACGATCTTTTCTCTCATAATAATAATCTCCTTTTTCCGGTGCGGCATCCCCCGCGCCGCCATTACTAAAGTATACACTAAAAGTCCTGTTTTTGAAAGGCTGTTTTTCGACGCCTGTTTTCGTTTCGGAGCCCGGTTTTGTTTTTTATTGAGTCTGCCCATGGTTTTTGATATATTAGTATGCGTAGAGATTTATCTGAACATGAATTATCTTCAGAAATATATTTTCAAAAAGGAGACACTGAATATGGATGGAATTATTTTTGATGTTGACGGGACCCTCTGGGATTCTACTGACTCGGTGACAGAGTCCTGGAACCTGGCGATCCGGGAAAATTCAGACATGGATCTGACCATAACCGCTGATATCCTGAAAGGACTGTTTGGAAAGACAATGACCGAGATCGCCGACTCGCTCTTCCCCTCTCTTCCCGAAAAGGAGCGGCTGGAGTTTCTCGATATCTGCTACGATTATGAAAACCGCCACCTGGAGGTGCATCCCGGCGACCTGTATGAAGGCGTCGTGGAGACGATCCGGAAACTGGCGGAAAAATACCCGCTCTTCATCGTGAGCAACTGCCAGCGGGGGTACATTGAAGTGATGATAAAAACATCCGGCATCGGTTCCTGTATCCGAGATCATCTCTGTTTCGGCGAGACCGGTACCCCAAAGGGCGAGACCATCCGCACCCTGATGAAGCGGAACGGTCTGAAAGACGTGGTCTATGTGGGAGATACCCAGGGCGACGCGGACGCGTGCAGAGACGCAGGGGTGCCTTTTGTATTTGCGGAATACGGATTCGGGGATGTTCCGGATGCGGAAACGAAGATCAGCAGGATATCCGACCTGTGCGGGATGTATCTGTAATAAGATTTCCGCCTGGAAAAGTTTTTTCCAGAAGTTCAGGCAGAGGAATCCTCCTCTGCCTGCTTTTCATCCGCATCCCCCTCTTAGTCCCTCTTATCAGAAACTCTCACATGGTTTTGATCAACTGTCCCGCAGATATTCGAGAAGCTTCTGCCGGGCTTCTTCTTTTGTCGTCTTCTTTTCTCCCGTAAGGTATTCGCAGACATCCTGCCACTCCCTCTCAGGAAAATCATCCAAAGATATCTTCCTCTTCAGGATGTGACTGAGCTTTTCTTTCGAAACCTTTTCTCCATACCGCAGATCCGAAACATACATTATACCCAAGCTATACGCCAAATAATCAACTAAAGACATAGGGCCTCCTCTTTCGCATTTTCCTCACTTATTTATCCGTAACATATTTTTTCACATTCTATATTATACATACCTGTATATGAAATTACAACTAAAAGCATAATAAAACAATACTTATAGCATCTTTCTATTCTTCTGCATTCATTGTAAATTTATAAAAATGGAGGACTATAAATGAGATATGCAGACTTTGGAAGGAGGATCCGCGAGGAGAGAAAAAAACTGGGCCTGACACAGGAAAAGCTGGCAGAAGATGTTAATCTTTCAACTGCATATATCGGACAGATCGAACGAGGTGAAAGAAGTCCGACACTTGAGAACATCGTAGCAATTTCCAATCGTCTCAGCGTTACAGTGGATTATCTTCTCAAAGATTCTGTAAACCCTGACGGAAATATTGCCTTGAAGCTCTGGCTCCAGTTAATGGATGGGCGTACAGATCAAGAAAAAAAGATGGCTGTTAACGTAATAAAAGTCCTCTTTAATTCTTTAGACGAAAATAATGGATCAAAAGAATAGTTTTACGTCTAATGCACAAGTATTCATGCTTACAGCTCTTAATTTTCAGGCAGAAACAGAGTTCGGCCTGATACTAAAAAATCCTTTGGAATCTTTCTGAATCCCAAAGGATTTTTTATGCCGCTGGCCGGACTCGAACCGGCACGGGGTGAACCGCTTGATTTTGAGTCAAGTGCGTCTGCCAATTCCGCCACAGCGGCTGAAAAATACTGAAGAGGAAGAATTCTCCTTCTCCTCAGAACGGATAATATATTACCATATTTTTCGATTATTTTCAACACTTTTTACTTATTAATCAGTTTCTTTCCAATTTCAAAACAGTCAAATGTGGCAAAGTAATCTGCCGGTGTCTCAGCCCGGCGGATCATCTGCACGCTTCCGTCTTCCTTCAGGAGCAGTTCTGCTGATTTGAGCTTTCCGTTATAATTGTATCCCATAGAGAATCCATGTGCTCCGGTGTCGTGGATAATCAGGTAATCTCCCATATCAATTTTCGGAAGCATCCGGTCGACGGCGAACTTATCATTGTTCTCACAGAGTGATCCTGTCACGTCATATTTGTGATCGCAGGGCGCATCTTCCTTTCCCGCAACCGTGATATGGTGATATGCTCCGTACATTGCAGGACGCATCAGGTTGACCGCGCAGGCGTCCACACCAATGTACTCTTTGTAAGTGTGTTTCTCATGGATCGCTTTTGTGACAAGACAGCCGTAGGGTCCCATCATATAACGTCCAAGTTCTGTGTAGATTGCAACGTCGCCCATCCCGGCCGGAACAAGGACTTCCTCATAGACCTTGCGCACGCCTTCACCGATCGCGTAGATATCGTTTGGCTCCTGATCCGGTCTGTAGGGGATGCCGATCCCGCCGGAAAGATTGATAAATCCGATATGGACCCCTGTTTCTTCTGCCAGTCTCACCGCCTGCTCAAAGAGCACCTTTGCCAGCATCGGATAGTAGTCATTTGTCACTGTATTGCTGGCAAGGAATGCATGTATACCAAATTCCTTCGCTCCTTTTTCTTTCAGGATCTTGAAAGCTTCCGTGATCTGTTCTGTGGTCATGCCATATTTTGCATCCCCCGGATTATCCATGATATCGTTGCTGATCTTGAACAGTCCGCCGGGATTGTAACGGCAGCTGATCGTCTCCGGAATATGGCCGATGGCCTTCTCCAGAAAATCGATGTGAGTGATATCATCCAGATTAATGATCGCTCCCAGCTTGTCTGCCAGCACGAAATCCTGCTCCGGTGTATCGTTGGATGAGAACATGATGTCATGTCCTGTGATCCCCACTGCATCAGAAAGCATCAGTTCCGTATAGGAGGAGCAGTCGCTTCCGCAGCCGTACTCCTTCAGGATCTCCATCAGGAACGGATTAGGCGTCGCTTTCACCGCAAAATATTCTTTATAACCCGGGTTCCAGGAAAATGCTTCTTTCAGTGCTTTTGCATTCGCGCGGATGCCTTTTTCATCGTAGAGATGAAACGGGGTTGGATACTCTTTTACAATCCCTTCGATCTGCTCTTTTGTAACAAATGTTTTTTTCATCATCTTTCGCTTTATCTCCTTTAGTATTTAATCAGCTCGATCTGTCTTTCCTTCGAATCGGTGATAGAAACGACTGTGCCCGGAAATTATTTTATTCTACTGTTGCAATCCGCATCATATTGCTTGTCGTCGTGTGCTCCTGAGAAATATTCTGAGAGGGGATACCAGCTGTAAGGACGACCACATCTCCCGGCTCGATATACTGTTTTACCGTTGCCAGTTCGATAGCTCCATTGCACATATCGTCCGTTGTACTGTATCTCATGGTCTTCAGCGGTCTCACCCCCCAGTAGATGGACATTCTTCTCAGCGTCCTCTCATTCGGAGTTATGCCCAGAATATCCTGTTTCGGTCTCAGCTTGGAAACGACTCTTGTGGTGGCGCCGGAAACAGAAGGCGTGATGATACATTTTGCATCCAGGTTTGCCGCCGCAAGAACGGAAGAATATCCAATCGCGCTGGACAGCCCGCTCTTGATGTGTCCGCCGTTCTTTTCCAGCATGGCATCATAGTCGAGATGCTGCTCTGTGTTCTCAATGATATGGACCATCATCTGGAGAGCTTCGAGAGGATATTTTCCCTGTGCAGTCTCACCGGAGAGCATTACCGCATCAGTTCCGTCATACACCGCATTGGCAACGTCCGTCACTTCTGCTCTTGTGGGACGGGGATTGCGGATCATGGAATCCAGCATCTGCGTCGCAGTGATGACCGTCTTGAAGTTGGCGTTGCACTTCTGGATCATCATTTTCTGAAGATAAGGCACTTCCTCCGCCGGGATCTCAACCCCCAGGTCTCCTCTCGCCACCATGATACCGTCCGCCGCACGAATGATCTCATCGATATTACGGATTCCCTCCGCATTCTCGATCTTCGCGATGATCGGGATATAGGGCGCGTTCAGCTCTTTCAGGTACGACTTGATCTCAAGGACACACTCCGCGTTTCTCACGAAGGACGCTGCGATAAAATCGATCCCCTGTTCCACACCGAACCTGATGTCATCCTTATCCTTCTCCGTGATCGCCGGAAGACGGACCGGAACATTGGGCACATTAACTCCCTTTTTCTCTCCCAGTTCTCCTCCGTTTACAACCTCACAGACGATCTCTGTCTCTTTTTTCCCGACAACCTTCAGACCGATCAGACCGTCGTCGATCAGGATCGTGGACTCTCTGTCCACATCCTGGACAAGTCCTTCGTAAGAGATAGATACCTTCTTCTCATCCCCTTCAATCTGCTCTGTAGTCAGGACAAAGGTTGCTCCTGTCTCCAGCATTACTTTTTTTCCGCCTTTAAGTACGCCTGTGCGGATCTCCGGTCCCTTTGTGTCCAGAAGGATCGCCGTGTTGGCGTGCTCTTCTTCTCTGAGCTGTTTGAGCAGATCCATCCTGCCCTTATGTTCCTCATGATCTCCGTGCGAAAAATTAAAGCGTGCCACATCCATCCCGTTCTGGATCAGCTTTCTCATAAGATCCCTGTTATTTGTATTTGGTCCCATTGTGCAGACTACTTTTGTTTTCTTCATTCTGTTTGTCCTCTCCTTTTCAAGTCTTTTACAGTTCTGTTCACTTCACATGCTCATGCGTAAACAGATGATCCTGGCAGTACTCATAATTTCCTCTGCATTTTGAGCAAAAGCGGAACTCCAGGTCAGGATCGTCCAGTTCCGTGCGCCCGCAGACCGCGCAGCGGTGTCTTGCCCCGCCGGCATAAGTCATATGCGGTCTTGACTGCTTTCTAAATTTTGCTTTCCGCGCCTGTTCTCTCGGCCCGAACCGGCGCATATTCCTGCCGGACAGGAAGAAAATAACGAAGTTGAGCAGCGACGCAGCAATAGCCACGCGGCTGACGATTCCTCCCGTGATAAAATAGTAAAGAGCCATCACCGCGTAAACGATCGCCATCCATTTCATCTTGATCGGCAGGACAAAATAGAGCATCACTTCCAAATCCGGATAGATCGCGGCAAACGCCAGGAAGATAGACATGGTGATATAATTAGTGCTCACCAGACCAATGGACGACAACGATACTTCAGCGCTATACAGGACAAAAAATACGCCATAGAGGATGAATACCGCGATCACAGTAAACAGGATCCCCGAAAAAATATACACATTATAACGGAATGTTCCCCACGTTCTCTCCAGCGCTGTTCCCAGAGAATAATACAAAAGGACCAGAAAAAAGAGAGAGATCGGATTTGTAGTAGGAGGGATCAGCACCCAGGAGATGAGCCTCCAGACCTGCCCTCTTAAAATAAGCGCCGGCTCCAGTGTCAGCCAGCCGATCAGACTCGGCATAAGATAGATGATACCGCACCCGATCACATATCCGGCAAGCAGATATACGGTCAGATTCGGTATCGCGTAACGTCCTAATTTTCTTTCTAATTTGTCCAGCCAGTTCAAAAATAATTACTCCTTACTTTATAAATATCAGCTCAGCCCATCCATGATGACTGAGCTGTTGCCTATATAATTGTATATTCCCGTAAACTGTTTGTCAAACATATGTTGGCTCTTTTCTGGAGTTTAGCAGTATCTTTATATAAATTACCCATATCCCGAGGAATTATTTTCAAATCCCGCATAATAATAACAATTGTCTTTTTCAGTTTCCTGTCGTATAATGTAAATTGTTGCGAAAACGAAAACATATATAATAAGAAGTAACTCATATAAATGGAAAAAGATAACTACAAAAGATTGGGGATTGAACTATGAATTTGAACGAATTACATACTCTCGGGATCGATATCGGTTCCACCACAGTCAAGATTGCAGTGCTGGACAGTGAGAATGAAGTTCTCTTCTCTGACTATGAAAGGCATTTTGCCAATATCCAGGAAACGCTGTCAGATCTTCTCGGCCGCGCGATCTACAAACTGGGGCCGATCCAGGTATCTCCGGTCATCACCGGAAGCGGCGGTCTCTCTCTTGCAAAGCACCTGGGAGTGCCCTTTGTGCAGGAGGTCATCGCAGTATCCACCGCGCTGCAGGATTATGCGCCTCAGACTGATGTAGCGATCGAGCTGGGCGGCGAGGACGCAAAAATCATCTACTTTGAGGGCGGCAATATCGAACAGAGGATGAACGGTGTCTGTGCCGGAGGTACAGGATCTTTTATCGACCAGATGGCCTCTCTGCTGCAGACGGACGCTGCCGGACTCAATGAATATGCGAAAAACTACAAAGCGCTCTACTCGATCGCGGCACGCTGCGGTGTGTTCGCGAAGTCAGATATCCAGCCGCTGATCAACGACGGCGCCTCCAGGGAGGACCTTGCGGCTTCCATCTTCCAGGCTGTTGTAAACCAGACGATCAGCGGTCTTGCCTGCGGAAAGCCAATCCGCGGACATGTGGCCTTCCTGGGCGGACCTCTGCATTTCCTGTCCGAGCTGCGCGCGGCTTTTGTACGCACACTGAAGCTGGACGACGAACACACGATCGCGCCGAATCATTCTCATCTGTTTGCGGCGATCGGAAGCGCGCTGAACTCCAGGAGAGACACTGTAGTCGCGCTGCGCGAACTCCAGAATCGTCTTGCCGGAAAGATCCAGATGGAATTCGAGGTAGAGCGTCTTGAACCTCTCTTCGCCTCAACTGCGGAATACGAAGAGTTCACCGCACGTCACGCAAAGCATCAGGTTCCGGTGAAAGACCTTGCAACATACAAAGGGAAAGCCTTCCTCGGGATCGACGCGGGTTCCACTACGACGAAGGCCGCTCTGGTAGGCGAAGACGGTACTCTTCTGTACTCCTTCTACCACAACAATGACGGCGATCCGCTGGGAACTACGATCTCAGCCATCAAAGACATCTATAGCCAGCTCCCGGAGAGCGTGGAGATCGTACACTCCTGCTCCACCGGATACGGCGAGGCTCTGATCAAAGCTGCCCTTATGCTGGACGAAGGCGAAGTGGAGACCGTTGCCCACTACTACGCAGCTGCTTTCTTTGAACCGGATGTAGACTGTATCCTGGACATCGGCGGACAGGACATGAAGTGTATCAAGATCAAGAACCAGACCGTGGACAGCGTACAGCTCAACGAGGCATGCTCCTCCGGATGCGGTTCTTTCATTGAGACCTTCGCGAAATCGCTGAACTATTCTGTGGAGGACTTTGCCCACGAGGCTCTCTATGCGCAGAATCCCATTGATCTGGGGACCCGCTGTACTGTGTTCATGAACTCAAAGGTAAAACAGGCTCAGAAAGAGGGGGCTTCCGTCGCGGATATCTCCGCCGGTCTCGCTTACTCTGTCATCAAGAACGCTCTGTTCAAGGTGATCAAAGTATCCGATGCATCCGAGCTCGGAAACCACATCGTGGTACAAGGTGGAACTTTCTATAATAACGCGGTTCTGAGGAGTTTTGAAAAGATCGCCGACTGTCAGGCGATCCGTCCGGATATCGCCGGGATCATGGGGGCTTTCGGCGCAGCTCTTATCGCAAGAGAGCGCTATGTGGAGTGTGAGGGAACAACCATGCTCCCCATCGACGACATCCTTTCACTGAAGTATTCTACCACGATGACAAAATGCCGCAGATGCACCAACACCTGTCGTCTTACCATTAATCATTTCAGCGGCGGAAGGAAGTTTATCACAGGAAACCGCTGCGAGCGCGGTCTCGGGAAAGAAAAGTCAAAGAATACCATGCCGAACCTGTTCGATTACAAGTTCCATCGCTACTTTGACTACACTCCCCTTGCAGAGACAGAGGCAAAGCGGGGTGTGATCGGTATTCCCCGGGTACTCAATATATACGAAAATTATCCATTCTGGTTTACCTTCTTCACGAAGCTGGGATTCCGGGTCGTACTCTCTCCTGCTTCCACAAGGAAGATCTACGAGCTGGGCATTGAGTCCATCCCGAGTGAATCGGAATGTTATCCTGCAAAGCTGGCACACGGACATGTACAGTGGCTGATCAACGAAGGTGTCAAACACATCTTCTATCCTTCCATTCCTTACGAGAGAAACGAATTTAAGGATGCAAACAACCACTACAACTGCCCCATCGTCACCTCCTACCCGGAGAACATCAAGAACAATATGGATCCCATCGTGGACGGTGAAGTCGACTTCATCCATCCCTTCCTCTCCTTTGACAGCGAGGAGCACATCTCCTACCGTCTGATTGAGGAACTGGGCAAGAAGTTCTCCCTCTCTGATGAGGAGATCCGTTCCGCTGTCCATGACGCATGGAACGAGCTGGAAGCATGCCGGGAGGACATCCGCCGCAAGGGCGAGGAAACCATCAAGTTCTTAAACGACACAGGAAACAGGGGGATCGTTCTCGCAGGACGTCCGTATCATATTGACCCTGAGGTCAACCACGGACTGCCAGAGATGATCACCTCCTACAATATCGCAGTGCTGACTGAGGACTCCGTCTCTCATCTGCACCAGGTAGAGCGTCCGATAAATGTCATGGACCAGTGGATGTATCACTCCCGTCTGTACGCTGCGGCAAACTATGTAAAAACCACGGAGAACCTGGAACTGATCCAGCTTAACTCCTTCGGATGCGGGCTGGACGCTGTCACCACGGATCAGGTGTCTGAGATTCTGACAAACTCCGGCAAGATCTACACCACCCTGAAGATCGACGAGGTCAACAATCTGGGCGCGGCAAGGATCCGTGTCCGCTCTCTTCTGGCAGCCATCCGCGTCAGAGATCAGCACAAAGCCGCACGGGAGATCAAACCGGCGTCCATCGAGAAAGTGCCGTTTACAAAAGAAATGCGGGAAACCTACACAATCCTCTGCCCCCAGATGTCTCCGATCCATTTCGAGCTTCTGGAGCCTGCGTTCCGGGCGGCGGGCTATAAGATCGAGGTCCTTCCGAACGACAACAGACAGGCAGTGGACATGGGACTGAAATATGTAAACAACGACGCCTGCTATCCGTCACTGATCGTGGTCGGCCAGATCATGGACGCCATCCTGTCCGGTCAGTATGACACAGACCATCTTGCGGTCATCATCAGCCAGACCGGAGGCGGCTGCCGCGCATCCAACTATATCGGGTTTATCCGTCGTGCGCTGAAAAAGGCAGGATACGAACATATTCCTGTCATCTCCATCAACTTAAGCGGTCTGGAGGCAAACCCGGGATTCAAGATCACGCTCCCGCTGGCTGTGCGTATTGCCTACGCGGCAGTGTTCGGAGATATTTTCATGAAATGTGTGTATCGGATGCGTCCCTACGAGGCGGTTCCGGGAACGACCAATGGGATCCACCGTAAATGGGTGAGTGTATGCCAGAAGTTTGTATCCGAGGGGTATCCGTCGCGCAGGAAGTTCAAAAAGCTATGCCGTGACATCATCAATGATTTTGACAATATCGAGATCCTGAACATCAAGAAGCCGAGGGTTGGAGTAGTAGGTGAGATCCTGGTTAAATTCCTTCCGGCTGCCAACAACCACCTGGTAGATCTCCTGGAAGCAGAAGGGGCCGAGGCAGTCGTTCCGGACCTGATCGACTTCATGCAGTACTGCTTCTACAATCAGAACTTCAAGGTGTCCCATCTTGGATTTGCAAAATCAAAGGCACTGATCGGAAATCTGGGCATCAAAGCCGTAGAATGGCTCCGCGCTCCGGCTTCCAAAGCATTTGCCGAGAGTAAACACTTTACTCCTCCGGCTCACATTGAGGATCTTGCAAAGATGGCGTCTGAGATCGTCTCCATCGGCAATCAGACCGGCGAGGGCTGGTTCCTCACCGGAGAGATGCTTGAACTGATCCACAGCGGCGCCGGCAATATCGTCTGCACTCAGCCCTTTGCCTGCCTCCCGAACCATGTTGTCGGAAAAGGCGTTATTAAAGAGCTGCGCCGCCGCCACCCGAATTCCAACATCGTGGCTATCGACTTCGATCCCGGTGCCAGCGAGGTCAACCAGCTCAACAGGATAAAACTGATGCTCTCGACCGCATTTAAGAACCTGGAGAAGGAAGAGGGAGGATCAGAAGGCGAGTCTGAAGAAGAAAGCGCATGATCTGAGCCGGTGCAGACCGGATGAAAATCACATACCCGAAAAATGTCTGTCCATGCCGCCTATGCAGGCATGGCAGGCGCTTTGAGGGTTTATTACGCAAAAAAATGCCGGATACAGGGAAAGGGTCGTCCGACCCGGATCTCTGTATCCGGTATTTTTGTTTCTCTTACATATCCGCTCTGTAAAGGAAGAACGCGCCTCCAAACAGCCCCAGGATGATACCCGCATATCCTCCGGCGCAGATGATCTCCGCCAGTGATCCCATAAGATCTGCTCCCGCAAATGAGCATACCATGATTCCTGCCAGCACACCTGCCAGAGTCCATCCGATGATCATTACCGGAAGGAAGACCGATACCGCATGGCTCCTGTCCATAAAACGATTGATAAAATCCCATAATCCTCTGTACATTCTGATCCCCCATTTCATATCTGCCCGAAACATCCGGACTGTCATCTTATCTTTCAGGATAGGTTTATTATAGGTTCTGAATGTAAAAGCTATACTTCGGAGACTGCTAATTTTCTGTAAAATTTAATCCCATTTTTTTCTATTGATCAATCCGGCACAGAAGCTCTCCTATTTCCTCAGGTGTGGCAGCAATATAATCCGGTCCGGCACTCTCAAGTTCTTCCCGGCTCCCATACCCGTAGAGCACTCCCAGAGAATGAAGTCCTGCCTTCTTTGCGCCTTCGATATCATACCGTCGGTCTCCCACCATGATAACAGTGCTCCTGTCTTTCGCTCTGCAAGATGCAAGCACATATTCGATCACTTCACTCTTCTCCGTCCGCCTCCCGTCCATCAGCGCTCCGCCGATAAAGTCAAAATAGCCTGCAATCCCAAAATGCTCCGCGATCTGTACCGCATATTCCTCCGGCTTTGAAGTTGCCATCGCCACCGTGATCCCGGCATCCTTCAGCCGCTTCAGAAGCGGAACTACTCCGTCATAGACCCGGTTCTCAAAGATTCCCCTTTCACTGTAATACTCGCGGTAAGAACTTACCATCTCAGCCGCCTCTTCATCTGCAATCCCGCAGAAATCACGGAACTGTTCCTTCAGGGGCGGACCAATAAAAGCCCGCAGCCGCTCATCCCCGGGCACATCCATCCCGTGTTTCTCCAGCGCATAGCGCACGCCGCCCATGATCCCCGGTCCGGAGTCCGTGATCGTGCCGTCAAGATCCAAAAGGACTGTCTGATATCTCATTTTCTGCTTCCTCCATTGAATATAATCCCTCAGCCTAAACCGTTACTCTCTCTGGCTCTTTCTGCGCTTAATAGCTTCGGATATGATCCCCCTCTTCACTCTCGGTCTTGATCACCTTCCGGATCACCACATAATATCCGTAATCATCATTTACCTTCACGTAAACCCTGTCTCCTTCCTTGTGCCCGAGCAGAGCTTTTCCGATGGGAGACTCAATGCTGACAAGACCGTTCAGGGAACTTCCCCTGACAGAAGTCACGATCCGGTAGGTCTCCACCTCACCGTCGTCCTCGCAGTAGATCTCAACCGTATTGTTAAGCCCTACCTCATCGGCCGCCGAACGATCCTCCACGATCACCGCGGTCTTCAACATCCTCTCCAGATATCGGATCCGGCTCTCATTCCGGTTCTTCTCCTTCTTTGCCGCGTGGTATTCAAAATTCTCGCTCAGATCTCCGTGAGAACGTGCCTCCTTGACCGCCTCGATCAGTTCTTTTCGCTCCACCAGTTTCCGATGTTCGATCTCAGCCTTTATCTTCTCCACATCACTTTTTGTCAGTTTTTCCCGCATCATTTCAACCTCTTCCGCTTATTTAAGGCGCCTCTGCCCAAACGAAACAATTCCCATTTGAAAACAAAGGCTTACAGATGGAAAACTCTCAGGAGATTACTGTCTCCTGAGAGCATATTTCCAAAAAACATTTACTTATAAGATCTTATTTCACGATCAGAGATTTTCCAGTCATCTCTTTCGGCTGCTCCATTCCCATCATCTCGATCAGAGTCGGAGCGATGTCTGCCAGGCAGCCGCCCTCTCTGAGTTTATAGGAAGGATCCGCATTTACAAGGATAAACGGCACCTGATTGGTAGTATGTGCTGTAAACGGCTCTCCTGTCTCCTCGTCAATCAACTGCTCTGCGTTTCCGTGGTCAGCGCAGATGAACATCTGTCCATCAACCTCTTTGATCGCGTCGACTGCTTTTCCTACACACTCGTCTACTGCCTCGATAGCCTTGATCGCTGCGCTCTCAACTCCTGTATGTCCTACCATATCCGGATTTGCAAAGTTGATGATGATCACATCGTACTTTCCGGAACGGATTGCTTCGCACAGCTTATCGCACACTTCATACGCGCTCATCTCCGGTTTCAGGTCGTATGTGGCAACCTTCGGTGATTTTACGAGGATTCTGTCCTCGCCTTCGTTCGGCTCTTCCACACCGCCGTTGAAGAAGAACGTTACGTGAGCGTACTTCTCTGTCTCTGCGATACGTGCCTGCTTCAGCCCGTTTGCAGCAAGGAATTCACCGAATGTATTCGTGATCTCTTCTTTCACAAATGCAACCAGCTTGTTCGGGATCGTCACATCATACTCTGTGAAGCATACATATGTGGTCTTCACTCTCTCGCCTCTGTCGAATCCGGTAAACTCGTCATCACAGAATGTTCTCGTGATCTCTCTTGCACGGTCCGGACGGAAGTTAAAGAAGATAATGGAATCACCGTCTTTTACTGTAGCTGTCGGTGCCCCGTTCTTCATGATCACAGTCGGAACAACGAACTCATCTGTCACTTCTTTATCATAGGAAGCCTGGATCCCTGCCGGTGCAGAATCCGCTGTATCACCCTCACCGTTTACGAGCGCTCTGTACGCCTTTTCTACACGGTCCCAGCGGTTGTCACGGTCCATCGCATAATAGCGTCCTGCTACTGTAGCGACCTCGCCTACACCGATCTCTTTCATCTTCGCTTCCAGTTCTTCCACATACTCTTTTCCTGATGCCGGAGGTGTATCACGTCCGTCAAGGAAGCAGTGTACGTATACTTTTTCAATTCCCTGCCTCTTTGCGAGTTCAAGCAGTCCATAGATATGTGTATTATGGCTGTGCACGCCGCCGTCGGAAACAAGTCCCATCAGATGCAGTGCAGAATCATTTTTCTTCACGTTCTCACACGCTGCAAGAAGTGCTTTATTTTCAAAGAAATCACCGTCCTGGATCGCTTTTGTGATCTTTGTAAGATCCTGATATACGATACGTCCGGCGCCCATATTCAGATGTCCTACCTCAGAGTTTCCCATCTGTCCTTCCGGAAGGCCAACTGCCATTCCACTGGCATTCCCTCTCACAAACGGATACTCCGCCATCAGCTTGTCCATCACCGGTGTAGCAGCCTCTGCCACTGCATTACCGTGTTTGTCGTCTCTTAAGCCGTAGCCGTCTAATATCATCAATACGGTTGGTCTCTTACTCATATCCATATCTCCTTTATCTGTACATTTCTGGTTTTTACTCCACTGCTTATTGTACCCGTTTTCCAGGGATTTTTCAAGACAGGCAGTCCACATATTTTATCGATTACATAAGAAACAAAAAAAGGAGAACAGACAGACACTCTGGTGTGCCGCCTGTTCTCCTCATTTTACTTCTTTTTCAAGAATTATTTGTAGTTTACGATCTTTCCGAAGTCAGCCTTCAGGGAAGCTCCTCCTACAAGTCCTCCATCGATGTCAGCCTGTGCAAAAAGCTCTGCAGCATTTCCTGCATTCACAGATCCGCCATACTGGATACGGATTGCATCTGCTGTAGCCTCATCATAGACTTCAGCTACGCACTCACGGATGCCTTTGCATACTTCCTCAGCCTGCTCTGTTGTAGCAGTCTTGCCTGTTCCGATCGCCCAGATCGGCTCGTAAGCGATGACCATCGTCTTAGCCTGGTCAGCCGTTACGTTCTGAAGGCCAACCTTTACCTGCTGACGGATGAAGTCCATTGTCACGCCCTGCTCTCTCTGCTCCAGAGTCTCACCGCAGCACATGATCGGTGTGATGCCGTGCTCGAAAGCTTTGAGGACTTTCTTGTTTACATCCTCGTTTGTCTCTCCGAAGTAGTCTCTTCTCTCGGAGTGTCCGAGAACAACATACTTCACCCCTGCATCTACGAGCATTGCCGGAGAGATCTCTCCCGTGTAAGCTCCGCTCTCCTCAAAATACATGTTCTCAGCGCCGACCTGGATGTTTGTCCCTTTTGCCGCCTCAACAACCGGTACGATATCGATCGCCGGTACGCAGAATACTACGTCAACTTCCTCGTTTGCTACGAGCGGTTTTAGTTCTTCAACAAGGGCAACTGCCTCGCTGGGAGTTTTGTTCATTTTCCAGTTGCCTGCAATGATCTTCTTTCTTGCCATTTTCTTTTCTCCTGAATAAATAGTTTAAGGTAATTTAAGGTATCTTCCCTCAACTAACCTCGCGCTTATAGCGCTCGCTAAGGTTCGGGAAGGACCTCGCACTAAGTTCAGCCTGCGCCTTCGGCTTGGCTTCACTAAGTTGCTTTCGGCCTACTTATCGTTTGCTGCTGCTACGCCCGGCAGTTCCTTTCCTTCCAGGAACTCAAGGGAAGCGCCGCCGCCTGTCGAGATGTGTGTCATCTTGTCGCCGTATCCGAGCTGGTTTACGGCTGCAGCGGAATCACCGCCTCCGATGATCGTAACAGCGTCTGTGTTTGCAAGGGCCTCAGCAACTGCTTTTGTTCCATCTGCGAACTTCGGCATCTCGAAGCATCCCATCGGTCCGTTCCATACAACTGTTTTTGCTGATTTCACAGCATCAGCATACATTTTTGCTGTCTCCGGTCCGATATCAAGTCCCATCCATCCGTCCGGGATCTCGTTCTGCGGAACAACCTTTGTATTTGCATCGTTTGAGAATGCGTCTGCCGCAACAGAGTCAACAGGAAGAAGAAGTTTTACGCCTTTCTCCTCTGCCTTCTTGATCATGTCAAGAGCATACTGGAGATAATCTTCCTCAAGAAGTGAGGTTCCTACGCTTCCGGCCTGTGCTTTTGTAAATGTATAGCACATTCCGCCTCCGATGATCAGTGTGTCTACCTTGTCGAGCAGGTTATTGATAACAGAAATCTTGCTGGATACTTTGGATCCTCCAAGAATCGCAACGAACGGTCTCTCCGGATTCTCTACTGCGTTTCCGAGGAATTTGATCTCTTTCTCCATCAGGTATCCCACAACTGCTGTGTCGACGTATTCTGTAACGCCTACATTTGAGCAGTGAGCTCTGTGAGCTGTACCAAATGCATCGTTTACGAACACATCGCACAGAGAAGCAAGCTCTTTGGAGAACGCTTCGCCGTTCTTTGTCTCTTCTGCTCTGTAACGTGTATTCTCAAGGAGAACAACTTCTCCGTCCTTCATCTCTTCAACTGCTGCTTTCGCGTTCGGTCCGACAACCTCCGGATCAGCCGCAAATTTTACTTCCTGGCCAAGGAGCTCGGAAAGTCTGACTGCAACCGGTGCAAGTGAGAGTTCCGGCTTCGGCTCTCCCTTCGGTTTCCCAAGGTGTGAGCAGAGGATCACTTTGCCGCCGTCGCCGATCAGCTTCTTGATCGTCGGAAGAGCTGCAACGATACGTGTCTCATCTGTGATCTTCCCATCCTGAAGCGGTACGTTGAAGTCACATCTTACAAGGACCCTTTTGCCCTTTACATTGATGTCGTCTACTGTTTTTTTGTTAAGTGCTGCCATTTTAATAGCCTCCTGATACTTGATATACCATTTGTCTGTGTCCTGCCGGGTTCTCCGCCAGACACATTTTCACTAAATAAGGTCCGGTCCTACAACAAGACCGGACCCCATTGTGAGTCAATTATTCAGAATTATCTTCCGAGTGCCTGTCCTCATTCCAACGAATGAATTAAGCCTCAAGCAGTTTTCCGAAGTATTTGATTGTTCTTACCATCTGGCTTGTGTAAGAGTTCTCGTTGTCATACCATGAAACAACCTGAACCTCTGTTGTGCCGTCGCCAACCGGAAGAGCCATTGTCTGTGTAGCATCGAACAGAGAACCATATGTCATACCAACGATATCGCTGGAAACGATCTCATCCTCGTTGTATCCATAGGATTCATTTGCCGCTGCTTTCATAGCTGCATTGATCTGATCAACTGTTACTTCTCCCTCAACAACTGCTGTCAGGATTGTTGTAGATCCTGTCGGGGTCGGAACTCGCTGAGCAGATCCGATCAGTTTGCCGTTCAGTTCCGGGATAACAAGGCCGATAGCCTTAGCCGCACCTGTGCTGTTCGGAACGATATTTACAGCTGCTGCACGTGATCTTCTCAGGTCACCTTTTCTCTGCGGTCCGTCAAGTGTCATCTGATCACCTGTGTAAGCGTGGATCGTGCACATGATACCGGACTTAACCGGAGCAAGATCGTTCAGAGCCTTCGCCATCGGAGCCAGGCAGTTTGTTGTACAAGACGCAGCGGAGATGATATCGTCACTCTTTGTAAGAGTCTCGTGGTTTACATTGTAAACGATTGTCGGAAGGTCATTTCCTGCCGGAGCGGAGATGATGACTTTCTTAGCGCCCGCATCGATATGAGCCTGCGCTTTTGCTTTGGATGTGTAGAATCCTGTACACTCCAGAACTACGTCAACGCCAATCTCTCCCCAGGGGAGTTCCTTTGCGTCAGCCTTTGCATAAATTTTGATCTCTTTTCCGTCGACTGTGATGGAATCCTCTCCAGCCTCAACTTTGTCTGCCAGTGCGTATTTGCCCTGTGTTGAGTCATATTTCAGTAAGTGAGCCAGCATCTTCGGAGATGTAAGGTCGTTGATTGCCACGATCTCAAATCCCTCTGCTCCAAACATCTGTCTGAAAGCGAGACGTCCGATACGTCCAAATCCATTAATCGCTACTTTTACTGCCATGATTAATTCCTCCTAAAAGTTTAAAAAATATTTGACTGTAAGCCAGTCATGGCAATGAATCCTTAGCACCCCATGATTGTTAAGGATTCATCAACTAGAATAATTGTACTAAACCGGAAACAAAAATTCAAGTCTAAAATGTATTTTTATACAGATATTACATTTCATTCCTGCTGATCTTATCTTATTGTTCCGCCTCCGAGAACATATTCTCCGTCATAGAGTACCACCGCCTGTCCCGGGGTCACCGCACGGATGGGTTCCTCAAAGGTGCAGGTAATCTCATCTGTTCCCGTTTTCTCCACGATGCACCAGGCTCCTTTGTGATTATACCGTATCTTCGCAAACACTCTCCTGGACTCCGGAAGATCCGGCACCGACATAAAATTCAGCTGATCCGCTTTCAGTATCCGGGTCAGGGATTCCTCATAGGTTCCGACGACTACCTCGTTGGTCTCCGGACGGATCTCAAGGACAAATGCCGGGGATCCCAGCGCAAGCCCCAGACCTTTTCTCTGTCCCACCGTATAGTGGATGATCCCCTTATGACGGCCCAGTACTTTCCCCTGAGGCGTCACAAAGTTTCCCTCCCGGATTTCCTTTTCCGTCGCCTCCTCGATAAAAGAGGCGTAATCTCCGTCGGGGACGAAACAGATATCCTGGCTGTCCGGCTTGTCTGCCACCTGAAGCCCCAGATCCGCTGCAAACCGGCGGATCTGTTCTTTGGAATATTCCCCGTCCGGCATCAGAGTCCTGCTCAGCTGGTCCTGGGTCAGATTGTAGAGCGCGTATGTCTGATCCTTTCCCGGTACGGAGGCACGACGGAGCGCATATCTGCCGTTTTCAAGCTGCTCGATCCTGGCATAATGCCCCGTAGCGATATAGTCTGCTCCAATAGAAATACTCCTGTTCAGGAGCGCTTCCCACTTAACATACCGGTTGCACGCGATACAGGGGTTGGGTGTGCGGCCGTTCAGATATTCTTCGGTGAAATAATCGATCACCTGCTTTTTGAACTCTTCCTTAAAGTTCATCACATAATACGGAATATCCAGCGCAGCCGCCACTCTTCTCGCGTCCTCCACGGCGCTCAGCCCGCAGCACCCCCCGTTCTCCTCCACGGAACAGGCGTCCTCATCCTGCCAGATCTGCATGGTGACGCCGATCACATCATATCCCTGCTTTTTCAAAAGCCATGCCGCCACAGAAGAATCCACTCCGCCCGACATGCCGACCACGACTCTGCTCATCAGTACTCCTCTTCTTCCTCTTCCTCATCTTCATGAATATCAGACTTCGGTTTCTCCAGTCCCTCGATCTTGATTCCGTTCTTTTCCGCATAATCCCAGAGAGCTGCGTGAATCGCTTCTTCCGCAAGGAGTGAGCAGTGTACTTTCACCGGCGGGAGTCCGTCCAGAGCTTCCATAACCGCTCTGTTCGTCACCTGCATCGCTTCCTGGATATTTTTCCCTTTCACCAGTTCTGTTGCCATACTGGATGTAGCTATTGCCGCACCGCATCCGAAAGTCTTGAATTTTACATCCCGGATGATCTGGTTCTCATCAATATCAAGATAGATCCTCATGATATCACCGCATTTTGCATTTCCCACAGTTCCAACTCCACTGGCGTTGTCGATCTCCCCCACATTTCTCGGATGCTGGAAATGATCCATTACTTTCTCTGTATACATAATTTCTGTTCCTCCATCTCTTTTCAGTACTGTTTATTTATTTTTCTGTTTTTTTAAAAAATCCTCATACAAAGGAGACATGCTCCTGAGCTGAGCCACGATTTCCTTAAGGCAGTCCACAGTATAATCCAGGTCCTCTTTCGTCGTCTCCGCTCCCAGTGTCAGTCTCAAAGAACCATGCGCAATCTCATGGGGCAGTCCGATCGCAAGAAGCACGTGGGACGGATCTAATGACCCGGAGGTGCAGGCTGAACCGCTGGACGCACAGATTCCTTTCATATCCAGCATGATCAGAAGGGATTCTCCCTCAATGTACTGGAAACTGAAGTTCACGTTATTCGGAAGTCTCTTTACCCGGTCGCCGTTCAGCCTGCAGTATGGGATTTCCTCCTCGATCCTGCGGATCATATGATCTCTGAGCTCTTTCTCCTTCGCAGTCCGCTCCTGCATCGTCGTCGCCGCAAGTTCCACGGCTTTTCCCAGTCCAACAATCCCGGGAACATTCTCCGTACCGGCACGACGCTTTCTCTCCTGAGCTCCTCCGTGTATGAAGGAACGGATCTTCACTCCTTTTCTGATATAGAGGAACCCGATCCCTTTTGGTCCATTCAGTTTATGTCCGCTGGCGCTGAGCATATCGATATGACACTCATCCACGTTGATCGGCACCTGCGCAAACGCCTGAACCGCATCTGTATGGAACAGGACACCGTGCCTGTGTACGACCTCTCCAATCTCACGGATTGGCTGGATCGTCCCGATCTCATTGTTGGCAAACATGATGCTGACCAGGATCGTATCCGGACGGATCGCCGCCTCAACAGCAGCCGGGTCCACCAGTCCGTTTTCATCCACATCCAGATAAGTCACCTCATATCCTCTCTTTTCCAGATACTCACAGGTGTGAAGGATCGCGTGATGCTCGATCCTGCTGGTGACGATATGTTTCCCTTTTGACCCATACGCTTCCGCCGTCGCTGTCAGCGCCCAGTTATCGGATTCTGTCCCTCCCGCGGTAAAATAGATCTCGTTCGCCTTAGCGCCAAGCACTCCCGCTATGATCTCTCTCTGCTTTGTGAGTACTTCTTTATTCCCAGATGCAAATCCATACACACTGGATGGATTCCCGTAATTTTCTGTAAAGTACGGCAGCATGGCTTCCACCACTTCCGGCGCTGTCCTCGTTGTCGCCGCATTGTCAAGATAGATCAGTCTGTCCATCTTTTCATACCTCCTCTGCATTTATCCTGAAATAATTTTTCTCTTCTGTTTCCAAACTCCGGCTATTCCGTTTACTCCGGATTTTTCTTCCGGCTCTCCTCAACGAGCTGGTCAAGCCGGATCTCGTCTACTGTCCGGTTGATGCTCTCATTGATCCGTTTCCAGACATATTTTGTCACACAGCTGTCCGCCGCTCTGCAGGCCCCATCAGGGTCAAGTCCGGCACAGTCCACCGGATCCAGCTTCCCCTCCAGTGCCCTGAGCACGTCTCCCACGGAGATCTCTTTCGCATCCCGCGCCAGCACATAGCCGCCGCCTGCCCCGCGGATACTCCTGACAATTCCGGCCTTTTTCAGCATGGCCATAAGCTGTTCCAGATAGCGTTCCGACAGATCCTGCCTGTCCGAAATATTTGTGATCGACACCGGGGTGCCGCCGCTGCTGTGCACAGCCAGATCGATCAGCGCGCGCAGGCCATATCTTCCTTTGGTTGAGAGCTTCACTTTCTCACCTTCCCATTTTTATTTCCTAGTACTTTACTAGGTTTTACTTTTGTAGGATATCACTCTCTCCCGGTTCTGTCAACCCATTTTCCGGCATAATTATCAATAATCAGGTAAACTATACTTTGCGAGAGGTATTATATGTCTGTAAAACACAAATTACTCCGCGGAACCCTTGTCCTCACAGCCGCTGGCCTTTTAAGCCGTCTTATGGGCTTTTTCTTTCGGATCTTTCTCAGCCATGCTTTCGGCGAAGAAAATGTGGGACTCTACCAGCTTATTTTTCCCGTTTACAGTCTCTGTCTCGCCCTGGGAACTTCCGGCATACAGACCGCCCTTTCCAGAACTGTGGCCAGAAAGATCTCTCTCGGAAAATCCGGTGAAGCCAGGACCGCTCTCTGCATCGCTCTGGCGCTTACTATAACATTCTCTGTCGCCGAATTACTCTTTATCCAGCGCTATGCCGGCATAATCGCTTCTCGTTTTCTTGGGGACCCGCGCTGCGAAGAACTGCTCCTTATCATCTCCTATGCACTTCCCTGTGCGTCCATCCACAGCTGTATCTGCGGATACAGCTACGGGATACAGAAGACCCGGCTCCCGGCTCTCTCTCAGCTGATCGAGCAGACAGCCCGTATCTTTTCGGTTATCCTGCTCTTTTCTCTGTTCAGCAGAGGAGGGGACACTCCTTCCATCACCCTTGCCGCAGCAGGCATTGTAATCGGGGAACTTGCCTCCGCACTCTTCTCTGTACGTTTTTTTCCACGGCGGAAAGAGCACCGTCCGCGCTCTCTCATACATATTGCCGGAAATACAGGCCGGGAACTGTTTGCGCTTTCCCTTCCTCTCACGGCAAACCGGGCCTGTGTCACACTGCTCCAGAGCGTAGAAGCCGCCTCGATCCCCGCGAAACTGAAGCTGTGCAGTCAAAATACAAGCGAAGCCCTCGTCCTCTACGGAGTCCTCACTGGCATGGCGCTTCCATGCATCCTTTTCCCTTCTGCCATCACCAATTCAGTAGGCGTCATGCTGATGCCTGCTGTGGCGGAAAAGCAGGCTTCGGGGAGCAGGACCGGCATGGCCGCCCTGATCATGAAAGCCGCCGGAAGCTGCTTTATACTCGGGCTTGCATGCTGCCTTTTTTTCCTGATCTTTGGTCCTTTTATCGGGATATTTCTGTTCCACAGTGAGACTTCCGGGAAGTTCATCGTCACCCTTGCCTGGATCTGTCCCTTTCTCTATACCAACTCTGCCCTCATAAGCACGATCAACGGGCTGGGAAAGACATTCTGGACGTTTCTGATCAACGTCCTGGGTCTCACAGTACGCATCACCAGTGTATTCTTCGCCATTCCTGTATTCGGGATGCAGGGCTACCTCTGGGGACTTCTCGCCAGCCAGTTTGTCGTAACTCTCCTCTCATGCTTCGCTCTGTGGATCACCACAGCCGATTCAAAAAAAACAGAAAAAGCCCCGCAGATCACTGCGGGGTAATACCTCCATACGCTTTTTTGCACACTGACTATACTGGCTGACTCGGAGACAGCCGTAATAAGGCAGTACGATCCGACCTACAGAGTAGAGAGGAACGCCCTTACAATCGAAGGGTTTACATAAATTTCCATCAGTATTCCCATAGCAAGCGCCATCACGACAAACAGCGTCTTCTGCCTGTTCCACCGGCTTCCCGGATAAGACCAGCAGTACCACAACAAGATCAGATATGCGGGAATATAAAAAACAAACTGGGGAAAGATGCCTGCTATACAGAGAAAACTCCCTCTGATCCCCATACTCAGAACAGCTGTGGAGATCAGAATTCCTGCCGAAATGCCCGTCCAAATCAAAAACAGGGCTGCCGCAGCTCTTCTCATTTTTGTCATGGAGAGGGCAAGCACAGTGAGAAACGGCAGAATCCTGATCCTAAGCAGATACCAGAGATAGTCTCTTGCGACGATCTTTACAGTCTGAAACTGATTCAGAAAATAATCGCTGAATATTCCCGGCTCAGCTGAATATTTCTTTGCCAGCAGGTTCACACAGAGCACTCCAAGCAGAAATCCCGGCATAAACAAGGCAAAAAGCTGCTTTCTGGAATGAAGTATCTTCAAGACGGTTCCTCCCTCAGTTAAGATAGTTCATTATATGCCGGGACTTTCTATTTATTCGTCATTTCCTGTTATATTTTGTGTCATAAGCCAGGAGAGAAGAAATAGTCTTCGCATCCTCGATCTCCCCTGAAAAGATCTTCTCTTTCAGTTCATCAATCGTATACGCCTGAAGTTCGATAAATTCATCTTCATCCAGATGCTGCTTCGAAGGAATCAGATCCCGTGCCACATACACCTCGATCCGCTCGTTGCAGAAGGCGACTGTTGTGTGCAGATTAATAAGCCACTCAAGATTTTCGCATCGGTATCCTGTCTCTTCCTCCAGTTCACGGGAAGCGCACCGGATCCCCGGCTCGTCCGCTTTATCAAGCGCTCCTGCGGGGATTTCGAGAGTATATCTCTCCAGGGCATTCCGGTACTGCCTGACCATCAGGATCTTTCCGTCCGGCAGGACCGGCACCACCGCCGCCGCTCCTTTATGCTTTATAAAATCCCAGATCACCGTATGATCTCCGTTGATCTCCATCGTATCCTGATAGAAATCTATGATCTTGCCTTTAAATTTTAATTCGCGGTCCAGTCGTCTGATCTTATCGCTCATTTTTTTCTCTCCTCTCCTACATCTCTTTTTCCATTTAAGAAAGCCCTCGTCTTACGACAAGGGCTGTATCTTCTTTTTGTTATGATTTATTTCGCATAGTCTGTCGCCCGTGATTCACGGATCACATTTACCTTGATCTGTCCCGGATATTCCAGCTCAAACTCGATCTGCTTTGCAATATCCCTGGCCAGAAGCACCATATCATCATCAGATACCTGGTCTGGAACTACCATAACACGAATCTCTCTTCCCGCCTGAATGGCAAAAGACTTCTCCACACCTTTAAACTGGTTGGTTATCTCTTCTAACTGTTTTAATCTGTTTGTATATGTTTCGATCGTTTCCCTTCTCGCGCCCGGTCTTGCCGCCGAGATCGTATCGGCCGCCTGGACCACACAGGCGATCAGGCTCTGGGGCTCGACATCACCGTGATGTGATTCCACAGCATTGATCACCGTTGCAGATTCTTTATATTTTCTACAGAGATCCGCACCGATCTGAATATGTGAACCTTCCACATCATGATCTATGGATTTTCCTATATCATGCAGAAGCCCTGCCCGCTTTGCGACTCTCACATCCAGCCCGATCTCGCCTGCAAGGAGTCCGGCGAGCTGGGCCACTTCGACGGAATGTTTCAGGGCATTCTGTCCGTAGCTTGTTCTGAACTTCATCCGCCCCAGAAGACGGATCAGTTCAGGATGGACGCCTGTTACACCCACTTCAAGGGCTGCGGCTTCTCCTTCCTCGCGGATCATGGAGTCGACCTCCTTTTGTGCCTTCTCCACCATCTCTTCGATCCTTGCCGGATGGATCCTTCCATCCACGATCAGCCGCTCAAGGGCGATCCTCGCCACTTCCCGGCGGATCGGATCAAATCCAGACAATACTACCGCTTCCGGAGTATCGTCAATAATGAGTTCGACACCGGTCAGCGTCTCGAGAGTCCGGATATTCCGGCCTTCTCTTCCGATGATCCTTCCCTTCATCTCATCACTGGGAAGCTGTACAACAGAGATCGTGGTCTCAGCCACATGGTCTGCAGCACAGCGCTGGATCGCATTGACAACATATTCTTTTGCCTTTTTGTCAGCCTCTTCCTTTGCCTGCGTCTCCAGTTCTCTGATCATCCTCGCAGTGTCATGCTTAACATCTTCTTCAACAGTTTTCAACAGATATTCTTTTGCCTGTTCGGAGGTAAGTCTTGAGATTCGTTCAAGTTCCTGTACACGTTTCCGACTAAGTTCTTCTACCTTCGCTTCGCGCTGACGCAGCTGTTCTTCCTTGGACGTCATCTTATTCTCTCTGTGTTCAAGAACATCCGATCGCTTTTCAACCGCTTCTTCTTTTGCAAGCACTCTTTTTTCGTAGCGCTGCAGCTCTGCTCTTCTTTCCTTCGTCTCTTTCTCAAGATCGTTCTTTGTCTTGATGGACTCCTCTTTTACTTCGAGAAGAGCTTCTTTCTTCGTTGTCTCCGCAGTTTTCACAGCATCGTCGATAATTTCCCGCGCTCTGCTCTCCGCATTTCCAATCTTGCTCTGGGCATTTTTCTTCAGATTGGAAATCGTCGCAAAGTGGGTAATAATCCCGACTATCAACGCGAGGGCTACAGCAATGCCTATACATACACCTAGACTTAATTGCACAGGAGCACCTCCTTATTTAATTTTCATTGTACATATTATTTAAATACAACAGTTAAATTTTATACTGTTTTCACAACAATGTCAAGCATCCTCACTATAATTTTGTATTACTTGACGGACGGTCTCGTACCCGAATCCTTTTCGCCCCAGATAAGCGCAGATTTTCCGCAGTTTGTCCTCATCGGCGCTGTCCGGATCGAACTTTTTTTTCCTCAGGAGAGCCGCGGCGGCAGCCTGCTCATCTTCCTCCCCGTAACAGATCTCAAACGCTGCCTCGATCTGCTCTGAAGGAACCCCCTTCTGCGCCAGCAGAGCGCGGATCTCCTTTCTGCTCTTTAAGTTCTTCCGGCTCCTGACAAAATTCTCCGCGAAACGTCCGTCGTCCAGATATCCGAAGGAGCGGACATACTCCACCGCTCCTTCAACAGCCTTTTCCGGATACATGGCTCTGCGCAGCTTTTCACGCAGCCCGGCCTCTGTCCGGTCCATATCTTCTAAAAGGTGCATCGCATAAAGCTTAGCCCTTTTCAGGACAACCTCCCTCTCTATCTTTTCCACAGTATCGCCGGTGAGTTCCTCTCCCTCCCTGACCCCGTATCTGGAAAGTTCTCCTTTATAGAGCACAAAAGCGAACTCACCGTCAAGCCAGACTCTGTATTTTGTCCTGGTACAGGCCTCTGTTTTCGTGACGATCATCCTCTGTGCTCCTCCTCTATCCGTATGTCTCTCATCCGGATCACGCTTCTTTCTTCGGCGCCTTCTCCGGCTTCAGTTTCAGGTCACTTCCCGCTTCTTCTTTCTTCCCGGCCGGTACAGGTTCCTTTGTGTCCTCCCCATCGGAAAGGCTGTAATGGGCTCTTACTTTTTTGTCCAGTTCCTCCATCACTTCCGGATGGGATTCCAGATACGCCTTTGCGTTCTCACGGCCCTGTCCGATCTTCTCCCCCTCATACGCGTACCAGGCACCGCTCTTCTTGACCAGATCGATTCCTGCTGCCAGATCCAGGATATCACCTGCTCTTGAAATCCCTTTTCCGAACATAATATCAAACTCCGCCTCTTTAAACGGCGGGGCGATCTTGTTCTTGACGATCTTGATTCTCGTCCTGTTTCCCACCATCTCTCCACTCTGTTTAAGCGTCTCGATTCTTCTCACATCCATACGGACCGAAGCATAGAACTTCAGGGCGCGTCCTCCGGTCGTCGTCTCCGGATTTCCAAACATAACGCCCACCTTCTCTCGGAGCTGGTTGATAAAGATCACGATACAGTTGGACTTGCTGATCACCGGGGTCAGCTTCCTGAGTGCCTGCGACATGAGCCTTGCCTGAAGTCCCACATGACTGTCTCCCATATCCCCCTCGATCTCCTGTCTCGGGACCAGAGCCGCAACAGAATCAATGACGATGATATCGATCGCTCCGGAGCGGACCATCGTCTCCGCAATTTCCAGAGCCTGATCTCCGCTGTCGGGCTGAGAAATATAAAGTTCGTCTATATCCACACCGATGTTCTTCGCGTACACCGGATCCAGCGCATGCTCCGCATCGATGAACCCCGCGATACCGCCCCGCTTCTGCACCTCCGCGATCATATGGAGAGCCACCGTCGTCTTACCACTGGACTCCGGGCCATACACTTCTATCACACGTCCCTTGGGCACGCCTCCCAGTCCCAGCGCCAGATCCAGGCTCAGACATCCGGTGGGCACCGTCTCCACCACGACATGCGCGCCGGACTCCCCCAGTCTCATGACTGTTCCTTTTCCAAAATCCTTTTCGAGTTTCGCGATCGCCGCATCAAGAGCTTTTTTCTTCTCTTCGTTATTATTTGCCATAATATATGTTCTCCTTCTTGTATACCGAACAGTTGTTCGTGTACTCTATTATACTATTATACTTATCCTGAAATGTCAACTAAATTTTCCATTCATTTTCAGCCTCTTTTCATAGGCATCCCCCCTGTTCTCTCATGCACTGTCACATGCTCTTCATACACTTTTTACTGTGGATCCAGCTCCGATCCTGGAGCACTGAATAAATCAGGACGCCTTTGCGGCGCAAATGAAAGCAGCGGTAAGAACACCGCCGGTATCAACAGTTAAAGAGTACCACAGAACAGCGGGGAATGCAAGCATTCCCCGTATCCTTCTCACACCGTCTTCCATTTTCTTACTTTTTCCCGGTAATAGATCACGCCCTCCTTTACTATGGACGCGCAGCCGTCATGTACCTCGACCATGGTCACGGAGCAGTTCGGCGGAACTTCATCCTCCCAGAATCCCGCAACATTCACATTCCCCCTGATCCGGTTGAGCATAGCCGTCATCGCGGCGCCGTGGGTGGAGATAAGGATGTTTTTGTCCGCCAGATCTCTGCAGCTGCACAGCTCCTCCAAGAACCGCCCGGTCCTTTCATAGAGTTCCTCCACGCTCTCTGCTCCTTCCGGCGGGACATAGGACGCTGTATCCGTAAAAAAAAGATTGAACTCATCGCTTCCTGGCTCCTTCTGTTCCCCTCCGCTGTGGATTCCTTCATAGATTCCAAATCCGATCTCCTGGATTCTGGGCTCGTCCAAAAGCGGGATTTTTCTCCCCTTCAGGATGATCTCCGCCGTCTCCCTCGCCCGCTTCAGCGGACTTGTATATCCCATGTCCAACGGTATGTCTTTCATCCCTTCCGCCGTCTCTTCCGTCAGATGGCGCCCATATTCATTTAAGGGAATGTCCGTATGTCCCTGGACCTTTTTCTGCCGGTTCCAGTCCGTCTCCCCGTGTCTTACAATATACAGCTTCATGTCTTTGATCTCCTTTCCGGCTGATAAATCATGACCGATCTTGCACTTTACGCAGTAACAAGTATATTCATTTCCTCCGGCAGCGTCAACTGCCGTGCTTGCCAGCCGGCATCTCAGGCGATATAATAGATACGGCGGGATCTGAAACAGATCTGCCAGACCCCTTTTGTCAGGGAAAAGAAAGGAATGATATAATCATGGAAATGAAAAAGATCACCAGCTTCACGGTGGACCACATCCGTCTGGTCCCGGGACTGTATGTGTCCAGAAAAGACCGGGCAGGGGATGCCGTCATCACAACTTTTGACATCCGTGTGACCAGCCCCAACGACGAACCGGTCATGAATACGGCGGAGGTGCACACCATCGAGCATCTGGGTGCCACCTTCCTGAGGAACCACGAGAAATACGCGGATTCTGTGCTGTATTTCGGACCGATGGGATGCCGCACCGGATTCTACCTTCTTCTGGCGGGAGACTATTCCTCCGTCGACATCGTCCCTCTTATGAAGGAGATGTTCACATTTATCGCCGGTTATGACGGGGAGATCCCGGGAGCTGCGGCAAAGGACTGCGGCAACTATCTGGATATGAACCTTCCCATGGCAAGATACATGGCAAAGCGTTACCTGAAGGACGTGCTGACTGACATCCAGGACAGCCAGCTCTACTATCCGGAATAACATGCCCCTGCCGGAACAGAGGTGAAACAAGAAGAGACCGGGAGAGGTCATCCTGTGCCGACAGTCTCCGCCTTTGTGCGGTTTCTGTCAGCCGGTGCCTCTCCCGGTCCTTATTTCACAGCGCCTCATCTGCTCCTTTTTTTCAACACTTCTTTTCTGATATAGCGGTAAGTCGTCTCCTCCCCTTCCTGGGCGAGCATGTGCAGAAGTTTCTCCAGCAGTTCTCTGGTCTCCGGATGCATCAGGTCTCCCGCCTTTCCCCTGTCATAATACTCAAGAGGATCCCTGTCCGTATACTGACCCCTGCGGTAGACCTTGCTCGCGGCAATGCGGTCCAGGAACATCTCAACCACATATTTTACAGGCATCTTCATCCCGATCAGCCTTCCGCTCCCGTCCATGCTGTAGTCGATCCAGTATTCATAATGGTGACGATTCCTCCCCTTGTGATGGAGCCAGGCAGTGGAGTAACCTCTTTCCTCCCGCTCCGCATTGTTCGGGCTTCTCGTCCCCTGGTAATATCTGCATCCCACCCGGAATTCTGTCCAACTGTACTTGGACAGATCATGACAGATCCCCTGTCTGTACAGTCCGACACGGAAGCACTCTTTCATGACCAGTATTTTATGTTTCGTAATCGTACAGAAATGTCTGACTGCCTTCATTTTTCTCTCTGATCTCTATCTGCTCACGAGCAGTGAAATACTTCTCTCCTTCAATTCAATACTTTTCTGCTCCTCCAGAAGTTCCGGTTCTTTGAGGAGCCCTTCTGCCGTCGTCCCGGCAAGGTACCACTTTTTCCCTTTTCCCGGAGACGGAAGCGCGAACCGGTGCGGGATCCAGTGCATGTTGTAGGCGATAAAGCACGCCTCGTCTTTCTCGTCCGCAGCAGCATAAAGAACCCCCAGCTGGCGGCTCGCCACATCCGTCATCGCCCTCCACGCATACTCCCCATGGTAGGAGACGTCCGGCATACCGCAGCCGCTGCGGTCCATTCCTTTGAGTTTCTCTTCCCTGTGCAGACACTTGTGTTCCTTTCGGAAGCGGATCAGTTCCTTCACACGACAGAACAGGGAATCATCCGTCTTCAGGCGGTTCCAGTTCACCCAGGCAGTCTCGTTGTCCTGGCAGTAGACGTTATTATTTCCCTTCTGAGAATTATAAAACTCGTCGCCGGCGAGGATACACGGAGTCCCCTGGGATGTAAACAGGAGCGTGAACGCATTCCTCACCTGATTTTTCCGAAGCGCCATGACTGCCTTTTTCCTGCTGGGGCCTTCCGCGCCGCAGTTCCAGCTGTAATTGAAATCAGGCCCGTCCTGATTTCTCTCCCCGTTCGCCTCATTGTGCTTTCCGTCATAGGATACCAGATCCCAGAGCGTGAATCCGGTATGCCCGGTGATATAGTCGCACTTCCCGTCGCAGGCAGAATTTCTCCCCAGCGCCCACATCACATCGCCGACCATATTCTCGTCTCCTTTGAGGAAACGGCGCATGACATTCTGATAGCCGTCGTCTTTCTGCATCAGTTTGACATCCTTGAGGAATGGATCTCTGCTCAGTATATCCCACGGAACATTATATGGATTTACTACAAAACCGTCTATGTGGTATTCGAACATATAGAATTTCAGACATTCCAGAACAGTCTGAACCGAAGTTTTTTCTCCAAAAGGCATCTCCAGCACCACTTCGATCCCCGCCTCATGGCATGCCCGCACCATATCTTTGAGTTCCACGGATGCGCTCTTTCCCGCCGCGTAGGAATGCTTCGGCGCAAAATAGTACCCTTCTCCGTATCCCCAGTAGTTGATATGTCCGTTTACACACTCCTCGAACTCATAGACCGGCATACACTGGATCTGATTGATTCCCAGCGCCTTCAGATAAGGGATCTTCTCCACGACCCCGAGGAATGTCCCCTTGTGGCGGACTTTCGACGAGCTGTGCTTTGTAAATCCCCTGACGTGAAGACTGTAAGCAATCACGTCACTCCACGGGATGTGCATTCTCTTATCCCCATTCCAGTCATAATCTGAGGTGACGATCCTGCCCCGGATCTCATGTTCCTGGAGATTTTCCCGTATTCCAAACGCTTTTTTCCCGGCAATCTCCTTCACATAAGGATCCATGCACACTTTTTTATCGATCCTGTAATTATATTCATATCTGCCAATGTTCTTTCCCTCAACAGAGAGATATCTTACCTCGCCTACGCCCTCTTCCTCCGGCATCTCAAACGTATGTTCCGGGGTGGTCCTGCCAGCCCTGTACAAAAGCAGTTCGCATTTCTGTCCTTTTGGGACCTGTACCGCAAAATTAACTCTGTCTTTCTCTGCATATGCCCCGAAAGGCTGCGGGCTACCTTCTTTTTTTATCATCATTTCAGTCCTTTCCTACTGCCAGCCGTCTGTTCCGTACATCCCCACATTCCCCCGGTCGATCAGGAATGTCTCCTCATATATCTCTTCCTCGTAAGCTCCTCCGTCAAGTATCGCCATTGCAGTTTCCACAGCCTTCTTTCCAATATTGATCGGAGACTGTGCTCCCACGGCCTGCATAGGGCTGCTCAGATCAGCCAGCGCTGTCTTGATCCGGGGTGATCCGTCCACGCTGTATACGAGAATATCCTCATACTCTGTCTCCTCAAGCACGGAAAGAACCTGTACTGCCATCGGGTCATTCCCGCACATCACCGCATCAATCTGGGAGTCCTCCGCGAAAAGTTCTCTCAACTCAGACTCCAGGGATTCCTCTCCCATGCCGGCATTGATCCTTGCAGCGACTTCAAATCCATCGTTGTAGATCGCCTCCTCAAATCCGGTGATCCTGTCGTTGATCGAACTCACAGAAGGTTTTTCCACGATCACGATCCTGCCTCCGTCAGCTCTCTGTTCTACCAGGTCCGAACCGCACACATAACCTGCGTTCTGGTTATCCGACCCGATATATGCATCCACATACGCTGTATCCGCCACCCGTGTATCAAGATTGATGACCGGGATATCCGCCTCCTGCAGTTCCTCCAGCGCCGGGGCGATTGCCTCCGCGTCCGCAGGACACAAAAACACAGCGTCTACCCCTGCCTCGATCAGCTCACTGATCTGGGTGATCTGCGTGTCCACGCTGCCTTCAGCATCTTTTACCATGATCCGGTTCCCCTGCTCCTCAAGCGAAGTCTTGATAGACTCTTTGAGCGTCTCGTAAAACGTGTCGGACATATCTGCAGAGCTGTATCCAAAAAGCAGCCCCGACTCCTGTTCCTCCTCCGGACCGCTCTCCTCTTCATCTGTTTCCACGACCGCATTATCCTCCGGCGTCCCTACATTTTTCTTGCATCCTGACAGCAGGAGACCTGCAAAGGCTGCTGTAAGGAACAGTAACAACACTCTTTTTTCCATCTGTCTACTCCTTCTGCTGCGATATCCTTTTCGCGCTCACACTTCCATTCTACCCGGTTTCGGTGGAATGTCAATAACCGGTTCTCCAGGACAATCTTGCTTTTTTCCACACTTTTTGATAACATCTTAATGAAAATCCCTGTGGATCAAACAATCTAACTCCAAGGAGAAACTGTACTATGCATATGAATGAAGACGAAACAATAACCGTAACGCTGACTCTGGACAGCGGAGATGAACTGGAATGTGAAGTGCTCACCATCCTGGAAGCCGGAGGCCGCAAATACATTGCCCTCTTCCCCACTTCAGGTCCGGGAAGCGAAGACGGACAGGTCTATCTGTACCGACTCATTGAGCACGGTGACGAGGAACCGGATCTGGAAAACATCACCGAGGATGCCGAATTTGACCTTGCCTCCGATGCGTTCAACGCATGGATGGAAGAGCAGGACTTCGCCGCCATCAATCTGGATGATCTGGATTAACCTTCAAACAGTTCTTCAACGAAGCGGGAAGGAGATGTCTCCTTTCCGTTTTTTGTCTTCACATAGCAGATCTTAAGCAGCTCCTTCGCCCTTGTCATCGCCACATAAAACAACCGACGTTCTTCCTCGGTCTCTTCCTCCTTCTGCGCCTTTTTATAAGGGATACTCCCCTCGTTGGCTTCAATGAGGAATACCGAGTCAAACTCCAGCCCTTTTGCCGCATGAATCGTCATCAGCCTGACCCCTTCCTGGTCCAGACTCTTCTGCTTTTCCTTTTCCCGCAGCATCTCCGTATACTCTTCCACATGTCCGAACCACTCTTCGATGGTGGAAAACGGCTTTGCCGCCTCTGACAGTTCGGCCAGGATATCGTTCAGATCCCCCCTGTCCACCTTATGGGTCAGGGCATACTCTTTCAGAAAATCATCGTATCCGATCCGTTTCCTGATATACTGGATCGCGGCGTAGGGAGCCATTTTGACGAGCATCTTCACATCCCACTCAAACTGGTCGATCCGGTCCATCATCCATTCCCTGTCTGCATAGAATTTCCTGATATCTTCAAAGGACGGCAATTTCCCTGGCAGACTGTCTCTTCCGATATATCGCTTCGGCCGGTTCATGACCTGGAGGAAATCCTGACGTCTCCGCTCTCCAAGAGCGAGATGGAAATAAGCCTGTATGTCTTTCGCGATGAAATGATTGTATATATTCGGAAGATGCTCCCGCATCTGGAACGGGACTCTCCTTTCCATCAGAAGCTCCGCCACGGGTCTGGCGTCCGTATGCGTCCTGAAAAGCACCGCGATCTCCTCCGCCGGGATTCCTTCCCCGCGCCGCTTTTCGATCTCTCCCGCGATATACTCGGCCTCCTCGTTGGGATCCTTCACTTCCTGTACATGCAGGGAAGCACCTTTTTCCTTTACCGCGCTCAGATCTTTCTCGTAACGGTGTACATTGTTTTCAATCACTTTGAGGGAATTTTTCACAATATTGGATGTGGAACGGTAATTGATACCCAGGACAAACTGCTTTGATCCCGGATAATCTTCACGGAAGCGCAGCATCAGAGAAGGATCCGCGCCCCGGAAGCCGTAGATTGCCTGATCGTCGTCTCCCACAACAAAAAGATTGTTCTCGGGAAGGGCAAGCATGCGGATCACATCATACTGGATCCGGTTGATATCCTGAAACTCATCGATCAGGATATACCGGAATTTCTTCTGCCACTGCGCCAGGACGTCCGGCCGGGAAGAGAACAGATCGTAACAGAGGACCAGCATATCGTCAAAATCTATCTTCCGCAGCTTCTTCCTCTGTATTTCGTACTCCCTGTAAATCTCCCGGAATGCGTCCGCGCTGCACTTTCCGGATACAAACTCGTCGATATCGATCCGGTTGTTTTTTATCCTGCCGATCTCCGAGGCAATGTCACGGATAAAATCCTCCTCGTCAAACACTTCCATCTTCCGCTGTGAGATCACGCCCCGCAGGATCTGGTACTTCTCCGGTTCCGACAGGATATTCTGGCTGCCGAACCGGTACGCCCACTTCAGGATCCCGTAATAGATCCCGTGAAATGTTCCCATCGTCACCGGAACCTGTACCTGTCCCATAAGGGAACACAGCCTGCTCTTCATCTCCGATGCCGCATATCTGGTAAAAGTAACGACCAGAATTTCTTCTGGTCTTACTCTGTATTCTTCGATCAGGTATTTAATTCTGTTCACGATCGTCAGCGTCTTTCCGGAACCAGGTCCCGCCAGTACAAGGCAGGGACCGTTCCTGTGCATGACCGCGTCTTTCTGTGCCTGGTTAAATCCCATGTCGTTCCTTTCTAGCTGAGTTTCTCGATTCCAAGCCGGATCCTCCTTAAGGATTCCTCTTTTCCCAGCACTTCCATAAGTTCTGTGGCGCCTCCCGGAGTATTCTGCTTTCCGGAGACCGCAGTGCGGATCGGCCACATCACATATCCGATCTTATATCCCTTCTCCCCCGCGAAAGCTTTGAGAGTCTCAAAAAGCGCATCATTGCTGTAATCCGCCTGAGTATTCAGAATCGGAAGCACTTCCTGAAGCAGTTCAAGAGATTTCTCCGGGTCAGTCTTCATCTTCTTGTGATTGTACAGCGCTGTATCGTACTCCGGAAGTTCCTCGAAGAAATCAATCTGATCCAGGATATCCGGAAAGATCTCGATCCTTGTCTTTACCAGAGCCGCGATCTTCTTCAGATCGTAGTCCTTCGTCACTGCTTTGCGGATATAGGGTTCCGCCAGCTCATAGAACTTATCGAAGTCCATGGCCTTTAAGTATTCCCCGTTCATCCATTTCAGCTTTGTCGTATCAAATACCGCCGGAGACTTGCTCATATGACGATAGTCAAACGCCTCAACAAGCTCTTCCAGGGAGAAGATCTCTCTGTTATCTGTGGGGCACCATCCCAGCAGCGCCACAAAATTGACCACCGCCTCAGAAACATATCCCTGCTCGATCAGATCCTCGTAGGAGGAATGTCCGCAGCGTTTGCTCAGTTTCTTGTGGTTCTCATCCGTGATCAGCGGGCAGTGTACATATACCGGGATCTCCCAGCCGAACGCCTCATAGAGCCGGTTATATTTCGGTGCGGAGGAAAGATACTCGTTTCCTCTCACCACGTGAGTGATCCCCATCAGATGGTCATCCACCACATTGGCAAAATTATACGTGGGAAACCCGTCTGATTTGATCAGGATCATGTCATCCAGCTCGTTATTCGGAACGGTAATATCACCGTAGATCTCATCGTGAAACGTTGTCTCTCCCTCATTGGGCACATTGAGCCGGATCACCCAGGGTTTGCCTGCCGCCAGATTCGCTTCCACCTCTTCTTTGCTCAAGCCCAGACAGTGCTTGTCATAGACCACGATGTCCGTCCCGTTGTCCGACACGGACGTCTTCAGGGATTCCAGCCTCTCCTTATCGCAGAAGCAGTAATAGGCATCCCCCTGTTCCACAAGCTGTTTCGCATATTTCAGATACAAACCGGAAGCATTTCTCTCACTCTGTACATATGGTCCGTATCCTCCGTCCTTGTCCGGCCCTTCATCGTGTATAAGACCTGTCTTTTCCAGTGTTCTGTATATGATGTCAAGGGCTCCCTCCACATAGCGCTCCTGATCCGTATCTTCCACACGGAGGATAAAATCTCCGCCCTCATGCTTTGCGATCAGGTATGCATACAGCGCGGTACGCAGATTTCCCACATGCATCCTGCCTGTCGGGCTGGGTGCAAATCTTGTTCTGATTTTCCTGTTCATGTTTTCAAGCCTTTCTCTTCCTTTTCTAATTCTTCGGCAAGTTTGTTCACGAATTCATCGCTTCTTCCATGGATGATGATATCCGCTCTCTGATCAGAATAATGTTCAGTCTCCGACACCAGGATCAGACTGCTCCCTGTATAGTACTGGAGCATCTGACCGCACAATGGAGAATTCAGGTTTGTCCCGAGGACGATCAGAACATCCGCCTTCCCCACTTCCTCAGCCGCCCGTGTCATCAGTCCGTTGTCGATCATCTCTCCAAAGAGACACACTCCCGGACGGATCGCCACAAGACATTTCTCACAGAGAGGCACGCCTTCCGCGTCCCTTATATATTCCATAGAATAGCTTTTTCCGCAGGAAGGACATGTATTCTGAAAAACAGTCCCTTTCAGGTTCACTACATTGATGCATCCGGCCCGTTCCTCCAGACCAGCGATCCTCCGCGTGATGATCGAATCGACCAGCCCCCTGTCCTGAAGTTTTTTCAGACTGAAAAAACCCTGTCCCGGCGGGATCTCCGCCGCTTTCAGGATCACTTCTTTATAAAAGCGGAAAAAAAGTTCCTTTCGCGCCGAATAAAAACCGCTGCTGAACATTTCCTCAAACGAGTAGCCGTATCTGCTCTCAATATCGTAGGATTCATCCCCGTCTCTGAGGAGCGGATAGCCGCTCTCGCTGAGCATCTCGATCCCGCTGAGTACCACTGTATATCTGCTCTCTATCAAAATCCGGAGTATGTTCTTTTCTTTCATACGTCTTCCTCCTTCCGGCATCAGACCATTCACAGACCTGCCTTTGTATTATTATAGAACAACTCTGTGGAATCTTCAACAAACAAAATACACTCTGGATCGATAAGCAGATACTTATTGTATTGATATGCTCTCCGGCAGATTCCCCATATCTTCCAGAGTGCAGGATCTCGTATCCAGTTTTGAGAGCATGGAACCGGCAAAGGCGTCATTCGCAAACCGGGTCACACCTGCAGGGACAAAATAGGTTCCCGTTCTTCCCGACGGAAATGCCAGGAGACAGGATCCTCCCTCAGAGAACAGTACACCGTTTTCCGTGTAGTACATACTGTTTCCAGATTCCACTTCATATTTGCACACATAAGGCAGTCCAAGGAAAGCTCCCTCCTCAATATTCGTGATATTGGAAGGAATATACACGTCAACGATCTCTTCCGCCACACCAGCGAACGCGCCATACGCGATCCCGGTACATCCCTCAGCCGGAAGATAAAGACACAGATCAGACGCTGCCAGGCTCATATCTGAGATCCCGCGTATCATCCCGGATTCATCCACAATAAAACCGGATACTCCCGCATCTGTTCCACCTTCTGTTCCGGTATCCTCCTCCAGCCCCGGATCCGCGGCCTCTTCCTCCGCCTGGTCATCTGTAACAGTTCCGCCTTCTGCCTCATCCGATACAGGAATATCCGCTGCCGGAACATCGGATACCGGTATATCTTCTCCTGACAAATCACTGGTTCCGTCTCCCAATTCGGGAATATCCGCAGCAGGAGCATCAGTCAGACCGTTTTCCACTGCCGGTACATCCGGCTCAGAAGAATCTGGTCCGGCAAGATCCGGTACAGGGATATCATTTTCCGGAACAGAAGCTTCCGGGATCGACAGCGTCGGTGTCTCCGCCGCAGGAATAGACATGGGACTTTCTTCCGCGGAAAGGACAACACCCGTATCCTGGCGTGTCAGCACTTCTTCCTCCGTGATCTGTTCCGGTATCACTTGAAAGAAGTCTGCCGGATCTCCCTTATCTGTCTCCCCATGATCCGGTATAAGAACCTCTTCATAGATCATCACATAAGGAGTAAAAACGATCATCTCATCCGGCACTGCGGCCGGCAGATCTGCTGTTTTCTCCTCCATTGGCAGTACCACTTCCGCTTCATAGTTTCCGAAAACATCCGGCAATATTCCATCCTGCAGAGACAGGGTTCCGGCATATTTCATATCAATCACCGTCAGCCCTTTTCCCGGCGTCATCAGACTCACTCCCAGCACCATGGACAGAAAGAGGATCATGACCAGCAGCATCCTCATACCCCTCCGGATAAACTCTTCCACACTCATTTCTCTGTAAAGTTCTTCACACAATTCCACTTCGAACACCTTTCCTTTCACCACAAACTTCCCCAAGTTTTCTGTATCAGCAGAATGTACCAATACCTATGAAGATAAATTACCAGAGAAAAAGGAATGCCGCAATCCTCTGCAACATTCCTTTGCACTTTCTTTTGAAATCTATACGTTTATCTCAGCTGTCATCCCGAGAAGTTCCCGGTTCTTTTCAAGCAGCGGGTTGATAACATTTTTCAGATATGACTCCACCTGCTCTTTTGCCCGTCCCACATATCTTGCCGGCTCCATCGTCTTCTGCAGATCTTCCAGGCTCAGGTTGAACGCCGGATCTGCCGCGATGAGTTCCAGAAGGTTGTTGTCCTGACCTTTTTCCTTGACGTTCTTTCCCGCCTCCATAGAAAGTTCGCGGATCCTCTCATGAAGCTCCTGCCTGTCTCCGCCTGCCTTCACTGCGTCCATCATGATATTCTCTGTCGCCATGAACGGCAGTTCCGCCATCAGATGTTTCTCGATCACCTTCGGATAAACCACAAGTCCGTCCACCACGTTCAGACAGAGGTCAAGGATGCCGTCGATGGCAAGGAAGCCCTCGGGCACGCTCAGACGTTTGTTCGCGGAGTCATCCAGCGTACGCTCAAACCACTGTGTTGCAGAGGTGACCGCCGGATTCAGCGCATCGATCATCACATATCTGGACAGAGACGCGATCCTCTCGCTCCGCATCGGGTTTCTCTTGTATGCCATGGCTGAAGATCCGATCTGTGTCTTCTCAAACGGCTCCTCCACCTCTTTCAGATGCTGCAGAAGACGGATATCATTGGAAAATTTATGGGCGCTGGCAGCGATCCCCGCCAGAACATTGAGCACTCTTGTATCTACTTTTCTGGAGTAGGTCTGTCCCGACACCGGATAGCATGCCTTGAATCCCATCTTTTCCGCGATCATCGGGTCGATCCGGTCGATCTTCTCCTGGTCCCCGTCAAACAGTTCCAGAAAGCTTGCCTGTGTCCCTGTCGTTCCTTTGGACCCCAGAAGCTTCAGGCTTCCCAGTACATATTCCAGATCCTCCAGATCCATCTCAAATTCCTGCATCCACAGTGTTGCTCTTTTTCCCACCGTAGTAGGCTGAGCAGGCTGGAAATGGGTGAACGCCAGCGTGGGCTGAGCCTTCTGCGCGTCTGCGAATTTTGCCAGTTCCGCGATCACATTGATCAGTTTCTTCCTGACCAGCTTCAGCGCCTCTGCCATAATGATGATATCCGTGTTGTCCCCCACATAGCAGGAGGTAGCTCCCAGATGGATGATCCCCTTTGCTTTGGGACACTGTACACCGTAGGCATAGACATGGGACATTACATCGTGGCGGACCACCTTTTCCCGTTCTTTCGCCACGTCATAGTTGATGTCGTCAGCATGGCTCTTCAGTTCCTCGATCTGTTCGTCTGTGATATTGAGTCCCAGTTCCTTCTCTGTCTCGGCGAGAGCGATCCACAGACGTCTCCATGTACGGAACTTCTTATCCGGTGAAAAAATGTACTGCATTTCTTTGCTGGCATACCGCTCTGAGAGCGGGCTTACATAACGATCGTTGCTCATTTTAATAATCTCCTTCTTCTAATGCAAAACTGATATCCCTTCCCGGGACCTCCATCGGGTACTTTCCTGTAAAGCAGGCGTCACAGTAGTGCAGGTCTCCCACCATTTCCTTCAGCTTCCCGATCTTCATATATCCCAGAGAATCCGCGCCGATCAGTTCCCGGATCTGCTCCGTTGTATGAGAGTGCGCGATAAGCTGTTCATTGGAGGGCACATCCACTCCAAAATAACAGGGGTACAGAAAGGGCGGTGAACTGATGCGCACATGAACCTCTGTCGCGCCTGCCTTTTTCAGCATTTTGATAATATTCGCACAGGTCGTTCCCCGGACAATGGAATCGTCTACCATAACGATCCGCTTCCCTTTTACGACCTCCGGTATCACATTCAGCTTCACCTTTACACTGGACTCCCTGTCACTCTGCTTGGGCTTGATAAATGTCCTCCCAACATAGCTGTTCTTGTGGAAGGCCATCCCGTAGGGGATCCCCGACTCCTCCGAGTATCCTTTTGCGGCCACAAGACCGGAATCCGGCACGCCGACTACCAGGTCCGCTTCCACCGGATAGGACTGGGCAAGCGCCTTTCCTGCAAGGATCCTTGAGTGATATACATTGACCCCGTCGATCGTACTGTCCGTTCTCGCGAAATAAATATATTCGAAGATGCACCTCGCCTCCTGCTCCACCGGCAGAGTCATGCTCGTATCCGAACTGATGCCATCCTTCGTGATCGTAACGATCTCTCCCGGGCGGACGTCGCGGATAAACTCTCCATCCACCGCCGCGATCGCGCAGCTCTCGGAAGCAAGAAAATATGTATTATCTCTCTTTCCGATACAGAGAGGCCTTAAGCCCAGCGGATCCCTGGCTCCGATCATCTTTCTCGGACTGCTGACAACCAGAGCGTAGGCTCCTTTTATCTTCCTCATGGCGTTCCTTACCGCTGACTCTGCGTTGGATGTGTTAAGCCGCTCTCTCGCGATGTGGTACGCGATCACTTCCGAGTCTATTGTCGTCTGAAAGATTGCTCCTGTATACTCCAGCTCCTTTCTCAGTTCAAGGGCATTGACCAGATTCCCGTTGTGGGCAATGGCCAGGGTCCCTTTCACATAATTGATGACCAGAGGCTGCGCATTCTCCACGCGCGTCCCGCCCGCAGTAGAGTAGCGGACATGTCCCACGCCCAGATTTCCTTTCAGTTCAGAAAGTGTCTCCTCATTGAAGACGTCATTGACATGTCCCAGTCCCTTTCTGGAAATGACCTTTCTCTTCCCGAACGTATCCGTCACCGCGATGCCGCAGCTCTCCTGCCCTCTGTGCTGCAGAGCAAAAAGCCCATAGTAGATGGACGTAGCCACATTGTGCCCGTCCATGTCATAAGCCCCGAAAACACCGCACTCTTCTCCGAGTCCGGTCGAAACTCTGTCAAATTCATTCATATAGAATTAACTCCTTATCCTTTTGATGCCGATACATCTGAAGATTTCTTCTGCTGTCAGATTCGATTATAATATAAGGCAGGTGGAAAATCAACATTCCCCCTGCCCTGTATGCCATCCGGCTTTATTATTTTATCCATCATATATTTATAAGCATCACTTATATCTTTGCATCAGTTATGCATACTGCTTATACTTTTCATCTCTGATGAAGATATGCTTTCTCTATCCCTGCGTATAGCGGGAAAGGAACTGTTTTGTACGTTCCTCCGTGGGATTCTCAAACACCTGTTCCGGCATTCCCTGCTCCAGGATCCTCCCGTCATCCATAAAGATCACCTGGCTGGACACATCCCTTGCGAATGCCATCTCATGGGTCACGATGATCATCGTCGTCTCCTGGTCCGCAAGACCTTTAATCACCTTCAGGACCTCTCCTGTCAGTTCCGGATCCAGAGCCGAAGTGGGCTCGTCAAAGCAGAGGATATCCGGTTTCAGCGCGAGAGCACGGGCGATCGCCACACGCTGGCACTGTCCGCCGGAGAGCTGGTGAGGATAGTTCTCCATCCTGTCCTCCAGTCCCATCTGAGTCAGAAGAGACTTCGCTTCTTTCTCGATCTCTGAATGAATCTCTTTTCTGCGCGCCTTATAATCCGGCTGCGCCTTTGCCAGAAGCTCTTTGGCGAGCATGACATTTCCCAGCGCCGTATACTGAGGGAACAGATTGAAGGACTGGAACACCAGTCCGAAATGAAGCCGTTTCTTCCGGATCTCCGACTCCTGCATCGTGGATGGATCTTCCGCGTCGAACAGAGTCTCCCCATTTACACGGATCTTTCCTCCGCCCGGACGTTCCAGAAAGTTAAGACATCTCAGCAGCGTCGTCTTTCCGCTTCCCGAGGAGCCGATAATGGATAACACCTGTCCCTTTTCCAGGGAAAAACTGATATCTTTAAGAACTTCCGTGCGCTCAAAATTTTTATTCAGATGTTCTACTTCTAAAATCGCCATGTCATCCACCTCCTATCTGAAATAATCCAGCTTCTTCTCCAGCTGTCCCAGAAGAACAGTCAGGATCCCGTTGAAGATCAGATAGTAGACAGCGGTGAAAAACAGGGGCCAGATCGCGCCGGATATACCCTGGGATCCCTTCAGGAAAGCCTGGCCTGCCCAGATAATCTCCTGAAGCGCAATGATCCTCGCCAACGACGTATCTTTCACAAGTGTGATGATCTCGTTGGACATCGGCGGCACGATCCGCTTGATCATCTGGAGCAGTGTGATCCTGAAGAAGATCTGGCTCCTCGTCATGCCAAGAACAAGTCCCGCTTCTTCCTGCCCTTTCGGAACTCCCTGGATCCCTCCTCTGTAGATCTCAGAGAAGTAGCATGCGTAGTTAAAGATAAAGGCCACAGAGGCGGCAAGAAAACGCCCCGACTCTCCGCCGCCCCAGATAGGGTTATCCAGCACAAGTCCGGGGAAATAATAAATGATCAGAAGCTGGATCATCAGAGGGGTTCCCCTGACGATCCAGACGATGATCTTTGTCAGATAACTCAGCGGGCGGAACCGGGACATCGATCCGAAAGAGATGATGAGTCCCAGCGGCACAGCCCCCAGAAGCGTGACAAAAAACAGTTTCAGTGTCTGTATAAAGCCAATGTTCAGCGATTGTATGACAACCGGAAATTGTTCAAGTATCAGTTCCATCTCAAAGTTCCACCTGTTTTTCTCTTACTGCTCGATCAGGGCAGCCTGCACTTTATAAGTCTCCGCGCACTGCTGCATGGATCCGTCCGCGTAGCTCTCTGCGAAGAAGTCGTTCAGCTCTTCCGCCAGATCAGAACCTTTGCGGAAGCCAACGCCGTATTCCTCGCTGTTGAGTCCGATCGTATAGGTCAAGTCAGCATAGCTTGTTCCCTCGCCTACCATTGCAGACGCCATAAGGGAATCGATCACTGCCGCGTCACATGTGCCGCCCTCAACTTCCATAAGGGCATCCGCCTGTGCTGTCACAGGAGTGTAGTCCAGTCCGAGAGCGCTGACCTGTTCCTCTCCGGCGCTTCCCGCCTCTACGGCGAAGCTGAGGTCTGCAAGGCTGTCTGTATCCTGATACTGATCTGCAGCGTCAGCCGGAACGACTACGACCTGAGCGTTGTTCAGATACGCGTTCGTACACTCCATCGCGCTTGTCACCTCGTCTGTGAGCGTCATGCCGTTCCACACGCAGTCGATGGACTTTCCGTCCAGTTCAAGAACCTTGTTGTCCCAGTCGATCTCCACGAACTCTGCCTCGACCCCAAGGCTCTCTGCGAATGCTTTCGCCATATCCGCATCGAATCCGATCCAGTCGCCGTTGTCGTCTTTGTAATCCATAGGCTCAAAGTTTGTGATACCCACCACAAGAGTCCCTTTGTCCTTGACATACTGCATATCGCTTTCTTCCGCCGCATCAGAAGCTCCGTCATCAGACGCCGCTGTTGTGTCTGCGTCTGAACTTCCTGATCCGCATCCCGGCAGCATAGAAACTGCAAAAACAGCACACAATAAAACGCTTAAAACTTTTCTTTTCATAAATAATACCCTCCTGCTGCCATTCTGAAAACAGCACTTTTTTTCTCTATCAATGAGTCACTGCACCACGATAAAGTCACGTTGTATTCTACCACAGGGGCATTCTTATGTCAATTTATTTCTGAAAGTTACTGTTCACACCGCCCCGGGGACAGGAAGATGAATCGTCATGCCTGCATGTAAGAGTCATCTTCCCGTCAGGTGTGGCTCCTCCGATGCTGTCTCTTCCACTTTTCCAGAAGAACCGGAGTAGGCTCAATCTGCAGATTCTTCTTAATCTCATCGATTTCCTGTCTCATCTGGGCATTGACCTCCATATAGTCTTCATGCTTTGTGATAAGAATATGATATTCCTCCATCGACATGTACTTATACGAAGCATAGAGATACGGCTTGAGAAGTGCTTTGTCCTCACAGATCTGATAGGCCCGGTCATACATTTTTGCTGACTCCTGATACAGGAAAAGACGCCCGTAGGCCGCTCCCAGCCCGGCGTAGATCTTTCCGTAGAACTTCTCGTCCACGCTCTCATCCTTCTCCTCGTTCAGGATCGCCTGATACACAAGGATCGCCTCCTCAATCTCGCCGCTCTCAAGGAGGTTGTCTCCCTTATATTTCTGCCGTTCGATGTCACGCTGATTCTTCAGATGCTCCAGCACGTTCTGGATATGTATCATCTGTGGCTCCCGGTAGATCCTGGAGGCTTTCAGGATTGTCAGCACAAATTTCTCGACTGACCCCCTCAGGCGCAGCACGTCCCGCAGGCTGTCCGCAAGAGCCGGCATCCCGATCTCCTCCTCGATCCAGTTGCAGAGCTGCTCGTTCATGATCGTATAGTCGATCAGATAGAGATTATTGCACAGATAATAACACAGCTCCTCGATCGTAAAGATCCGGCAGTGGATCCTGGTTATCTCATAGGGATGCGTCGCATGTTTATCATGACAAAGAATTAAATTTCCCATCATTGCCTCCTAAATGTATGGTCTTCTCCGCCTGGAAATCCGTGGGGAGGAAAAAATCTCCGAATCCTACGTCTTTTACCGTGATCTTGCACGTTTTCTCATCCAAAAAAAGAGTCTCGATCTGAAGCCGCATGGAATACTCCGCCCGTTTTGGGAATTTATCAAGAGAAATCTTCTCTGTCTTCAGTGTACCCTGGGTCAGGGATTCAATGTGGAACTCGATATCCTCCACATCCTCCATGATCACTTCCCACTGATTGTTGGATTCATACCAGTGCGCTCCCCAGGAAACAATAGGATACCACATCTCCTGCCCGTCCACACGCATATTGACCGTAATCTGATCTGTCAGTTTATCCTCTGAGAGATATACCGGATTTTCGATATGCATATAAAGTTTCCGATACGCCGTATAGCATGCTCCCTTACTGTACAGATTGTTTCCAATGAACGCCCGGCGCCCGTTGCAGAGCACCCGGAGCGCTTTCGGGTACCAGTTGTTCTCAAACCCCTCCCCTGTCAGAAAAACAGAGGAGACGATCCGTTTGTCGAACACGCTTTCTATAAACCTGCAGAACATGGTGTCGGCTTCTTTCGCCTTGTCCTCATTCAGCACCGGATAAACCATGGCAAGTTCTTTCATATGTGCACTCGCCACCTCGTCCACTGTCACAAAAGTAGTCTTTCCTCCGCCCAGCCCCGGTTTGAGCCGGCGCAGCATATACGCCTTGATCTCATTTCTGTCACAGCAGAACAGCGCCGCGTCATACTGCCACAGCTCTTTGGGCTGATAAAACAGATAGTTGCAGAAGCTTTCCTTATAATCCTGTATGAAGATATGCCTCTTATCAATATTCATCCGCACCGCGATCCCCCGGAGCATCTGCGCCAGTTCCTCCGTCAGAGCCGGGACACTGAACACGATCCCGTCGATCCGCGGAAACGTCTGGAGCGACATCTGGATAAATTGTGAGAGAAGCCATACTGCGTCATAGGTTTCTTCACCAAACTCGATCTTATCACCGGCAAGGCTCCTGCTCAGAAGTCTTGTGACTGTAAATCCCTCTTTTATGGAGACCAGCCTTTTTGCCTCCTTGCCGTAAGCCCATGTATCCCTCAGTTTCCCGATAACCAGAGGGATCTGATAATTGTCGGAATCCACCTCCAGCGTTTCCGGCTCCATCTGCTGATCATTGTAGTAACTGATCTGGCACGTCTTTTCATTTATCTCATATCCTATTATATTGCCCTGTCCCATGGAAAGGCACCCTCCTTAATACTGTTCAAACATATGCGCGGCAACCGTGTCCTCCAGCGCGTATGATCTCATCTTTCTCTCCCTCTCCTTCTCATCCGTCTCCAAAAGGATATCATTGAGTCTTCCGTATCTGCCCTGTTCCCCCGGCATTACTTCCCGCACGCAGGTCTCCTTGTCGCTGCGGTAGGAATTACCGTCTATGGTTTCCTTGAAATAATATTTCAGCTTTTCGTTTGCAAACAGCACAAACTTTTTCACATACAGATTCTCATACATAGGAGTTAGCACCTCTGTAGAATAATCCGCAGGCTCTCTCCCGCCTTTCTGAAGCTGATAGTAGAGCATAACCCGGCTTCCCTTCTGCCCCTTATATTCGATCAGAACCTTATCCCAGAGCTGCAGTTCGATCAGCCATTCCTTCTCGTACGCAAGAAAGAACGGGAAATATATCTGTTTTCCGCACAGTTCCTGCAAAAACTTCTTCAGCGTCCTGCGAGTCTGAGAGTTATACTCCCTGGTTGAATAGTATTTCAGCACCGCGAGTTTGCAGATATCGATGGTGGTTTCCCCCTTCTCGTACTCCCTGCATATGATATCGATCACACTCTTTCCGATCCGTCGCTCTTCTACCACATATTCTCTTGAGATATATGCAAGATAAGCCTGTTGGAGCCGGAAATACGCCCCTTCTTCATAGTATTCCTCAAAGATCGGAGCCTCCTGGAACAACTCCTCAGAAAAAAGCATCTGCGTCAGAATCCTCTCTGCCAGTTTATGGGTATGAACCTCATAATCCCGTGCTTCTCTCCAGAGCTGCTTCATATCCAGCGTGGCACCGCAGTAATAATTAGCAAGATATGTCAGAATCACTTTATCATACTGTCGTTTTTTAAAGAGATCAAAGCAGACATAGGTAAGGAAGTCGTCATTTTCATAATTGTTCTCCCTGATATTCTTACTGCACAGGCTGAAGATCTCGTCCTCCGTAAAGTTTTCCAGCCCTTTCTCTCTGACGACCTCCAGCGTCAGCTCCTCTGTCTCATCCTCACGGCGATTTCGCAGGAGTCCGTTCAGATACTTTCTGCACATGTCCATATATCTGAGCTCATAGAAAAGCCGCTTGCTCTCATAAGGAATGGAATCCGTATAATGTCTTCCGTCCTTCGCCTCCCACACAAGCCGGTCAGTCTTTGAATACAGAAATACCCTTGTTCCATTCTCAAGATACGGCGCCTTCTGGGTGATCCTGCCATTCTCGGAAATGACATGGACATACTTCATGTTTGATACTTTTGTCGTAATCCAGTAAGCATGGCAGATATCATAAAGCGCCTTCACCCGTTCCGTATTCATGGACGATTCCACGATAAACCTTTTGTAGATGATCCGGAGCTGTTCGTCAATGTTCCTGCGCTCCAGCTGATTCCAGGCAAATGCCTCCATCTCATCACGGTAATGAGTGTAGATCTCACTGGACTCGTCCTCATAAGTGATCAGATTGGAATAGAGAAACGCGCACTTATGGTAATCCAGTGTATTTCCGTGCATAAAATACAGGTATACCGAGCGTGGCAGCGCCTTGTGGAACCGCTCCGGCCGGGCCGCCGCCATATAGTATTCGTAGAGCTGGGCAATCTTCAGTTCTGACTCCACCGCCTTTTCATACCACTTGAAATAGCAGCTGTCCATGCAGCTCCCCTTGATCAGGAGCGTGCAGACCGCATTGAGGATCATGGACTCTTCATACATAGCATACGCCATTTCAAGTACTTTATAGAGATGACGGTCAAATACCTTCATCTGGCTTGCAAGATTTGCGGTATACAGCGCCAGCTCTTTTGTCATCAGTTTGTATTTTACAGCAAAGAGAAGCACTCTTACTTCGAATTTCCCCAGCTTTTTCAGGGATGAGCTTCTCTCTCTGAAACAGCGGAACGCCTGCATATAGAACCAGATGCTGTGGGAACGTTCCTCATAAAACTGCTGTTCCAGGGCACGGAGACGTTCACTGTAGATCTTATACTCCGAATCCACTTCCACCAGCATACAGAGGATCAGCCAGCTGTCAGGATGTTTCATGAAAGATCTTGACAGTTCCTCTGCCACCCTCCTCTGTCCGATCGTATCATTGCTCAGAAGAGTCGTGAGATACAGGTAATACGAGCTGAGCTCCACATCCTTTCCGATGGCAAAGCGGTTATAGTTATAGGATTCCAGGATCCATTTTGCATCCTCCGTCTTCCCCCCGATCAGACAGATATGGGCGTTGACCAGAAGATAGATCTCATTTTTGGGATCCGAATCTCTCAGGCGGTTAATCCTTCTAACCGCATCTTCCGTCCATGCAGAAAGCTCCTGCCGTCCGCTCTCGTAATTGAGATACCCCTTCACAATACCTGCAAACTCCCGTTCATGATCCCTGCGGTCCTCATCTCTTTTTACATTTTTTTCCACGACGATCTCGTAGGTGAGCGTCTCATAGGGAGTATCGAGGATGACTCGTCCGAAATTACTCCCTGAATGAAGATTTTCCGTTGTGATAAAATATTCCAGACGGTAGGAATTACCGATAAATTCTTCTGTCGTGATATGTGTGTGCTCTACATAGAGGAAATCCCCCTCAATCCTCACATCAATCTCGAGATATCCCCATGTGTTTTTCTTGATGGTAAAAGTCTCTTTGCGGGCTTCGGTAAGAGACATGAACGCACGGCTCTCCTCCTCCAGTGTCAGAAAGATCTTTTCCTTCTGTTTGCATCCCACAAGGAACTCCTCAAGGCCGTGCTGATCCAGTTCCCACTTGCGCATATTATCATAAAGAGCCTGAATCCTGATATCTTCATATTTTAATATCTCGTAAAAATCCCGGGAGCGGAACAGTTTCTCCGCTTCCGCAGCGTCCCGGAACGCAAGCTTTTTAAAGTCATCCAGACTCTGCACCTTCCCGTATTGGGTCAGGACAAAGGGTTTCTCTATCACCGCGGTAAAGGCGATGTCGAACTCTCCGCCGTTGCATACAATGGTAAATTTGCCGTGTTCCACATGCCCGGGCACCAGCCCTCTCCCGTCATATGTATAATAGATGTTTACAGGATTGCCGTCGAACCCCTCCTCCTGGCACTGAACACGATAGGAGGACGGATAGACAAGACCTCTTATCGTACCCTCCCCCTGGTTCTGGAGTGAGAAGCTCCCTTTATATTCTTCCCCCTCGCCCACTCTCATGATGATATGGGTCTCCGGAAAAATAATCTCCGGCTGGGGGATATGGAAATCTCCTTTTGCAAAACGTTTGATCTTATTTTTCAAATCGGTCACCTACTCATAATACTTTTCCCTGCCGGAAGGCAAAGGAACGCTACTATGAATTATAGCATCATTGAACTGTATCTGGCAATGGGAGAATAGAAGAATTTATTTCCACATTGTATACACGCATACTTTTCTTTCTTTTTGCCAGGCCTCTGCCTTCATGCCCCATAACAGTATATATATCTGTATAAAATCCGCTGGCCCGAACTCATTTTTCGAAACGCTTCCTCAGAAAATCTGTTATAGATCTCGTCCGCTCTGATCCAGTCTGCTCTCTCGTCATCCAGATGATAGAACAGACTTTTCATCACAGTCTCATACATCCATGACCACTCTTCTTTTCCAACCGTTTCTACACATCCGCTCATCTGCTCCACACAGCTCTCCTCTGTCAGCATAAATCTTTTCTTTTCCAGAAAACCGGCTGTCTTCTGCGCACTCTCATACATGGCGGTAATCCCGGTGCCCTCCTTTATCGCGCGGAACCGTTTCCGGTTTCCGGCACGTCTCACTGCCGCCTGAACAATGATCAGCAGAAACAGGGCCGCTGCAGAGCCTGCGCCTGCTGCGATAAACACAAGCCAGTCTGCCGCTGCAGCCGTTCCCTGCCTGTTCTCCCCTCTGTCCCGGTGGGTTCCATCTGAAATTTCTCCGTCTTCTCCCCCCTCTTCCGCCGATGCTTCCTCACCTGTCTCTTCCCCATTCTCCTCTGAACCGCTGTCTGCCTGCTCCCCTGGTGCTCCCGCTTCTCCTGAATCATCAGGCAGTCCGGCCGCCGACCCATTTCCCGGTGTGTGTTCCATATTGATCCACTCTCCTGAGTCTCCATCATATACCTGACACCATGCGTGTCCCATCGTCCCGTCGATCCGGGCCACATATTCTCCGTTCTCGTCCAGAGAAAAGGCGGATGCCGGAACCGCATATCCTTCTGCATATCTTGCGGGAAATCCATTCATTCGGTAGAGCAGTACCGCCGCTGAGGCAAAATGCACACAGAACCCTCTCCCTCTCTCAAAGAGGAAATATTCTACAAAGTCCTGCCCTATTGGTGTCCTGCCCGGGCTGGTGTCATAGACAGCCCGCTGTGACAACTCCTCACTGATCCGGTCTCTGAGCTCCTGAAGCGAGCTGAAATCCCATTCACTACAGACCGACTCCAGCCGGTCAAGCCCGCCCGGCCAGGCAGCGCATCCCCGGAGCAGTGCTTCCCCGCTCAGATTTTCCTCTTCCATATCAGTCCAGGAATCTCCTGTATAGGTGATCCCGTAGCGCTCCGCCACATAAACAGTCGCCTCAGGGCGGTATGACAAACGCACCGTCTGCTCTGTCTCCCCGGATGGGCTGAAATAAGCCAGCGCGTTGAGATCCTCCATCCCGCTTCCGGCCCCTTCAGACTGACCTCCGAATCCCCTTTCCCCTGCTGCACTGGTGACAAAATTTTCTATGGGCGCGATGATACCGTTTTGAATCTCTTCTCTCGCCGTCTGGTAAATACCGCCCTGGATATCCCGGCCCGAATCCAGCACTCGCCCCAGATTCAGCGAAACAGCCGCCATAAGGCACAGTATGCCAGCAGCCGCAAAATACCTGCCCCACGGCCGGAGCACGCCAGTCTCTCCTTCTTTTTCTGCATTCTGCCCGCACACCGCGAAATACCCGCCTGCCGCCAGAAGCAGAAACCAGACCGGACGTTCTGCCTGAAAATACCCTGCTGCCGCAGCAGCAAGGACAGGAACCGGAATAATGATCCCCGCCAGAATCCTGCCTTTCCCGCTCCCTGATACAAGGATCCACGCTTCCAGTACCGGGATCGTGATCGCAGCGGCTTCCATCCCAAGCAGGCTCTCTCCGCTGATCCGAAGTCCTCTGCCCGTATGGAGGATCAGATCCGGCGGTACACTTAAAGCGCCGGCCGTCTCCGGATATATCATCACATTCCAGCTCTCTGCGATCCGCAGAAAAAGATACTGAAATACCGGGTAACATACCAGGGTCGCAGCAACTGCCGCCATAAGGAAAATAAGCAGGCCCTTTCCCCCTGTTTTCCGATAGAGCACGGTCAGCAGCACGGAGAGAACCGCAAGTCCGCCATAGAGCCAGATTGTCCCGAATCCTGCCGGAAAAACAGAAAGGAACGCATTCCACCATGCTCCGGCCAACAGCCATACACTGAAGGACCGGAGCGCCTCCAGGGCAGACAGATTCTTCCGCCGGCAGTCAGCCGGAGACTTATGCTCATATATCCTGATTGTGGAACTGCCCTTCCTCATTCTCTTCTCCTTTCTGTTTCCTTTATTTCCGGAGCGTCCCCCGCTCTTTTCACTTTCGTCTTACAGAGTCCTTCTCACAAACGCAGCAAAGCGGGAATCTCACCGTCTTTTCTCAGAACTCCCTTTCCGTCTATCGTCACAGTGCTGCTGAACTCCTGCCCCCGGAAGGTCTCTTCAAAACAGGCCTTCTTTTTTTCTTCCTCTCTGTATGGAACAATCTCCATCAGGCGCCATATGAACTCACAGGCGCTCTCTTCATCCCGGATCCTCATCCTTACGATCTTTTCACTTTTCTCTTCATACCAGGCCGCCATGTGGATACATTTCTGCTCCGACAGGGTGACTGAAAGGGACGCCGCAGTATTCAGGAGTCGTGAAAAACCTTCCGGAGAGCGGTCTTTCTCACGAAAATCGATCCAGACAAGGACCGCGCATCCCAGGGGGAACCCCCTCTCTCTGACCATCAGTCTCCCCTCCCTGGCGCTCAGTTTCCAGTGGATATCCCTGAGATGATCCTGCACCCGGTATTCTCTGATCTGATAGACTTCCGACGGGTCGTCGCCCCGCCTCTCCCCTGAGTACTCTTCCGAATCTGCCTGGAACTCTCTCGTTTTCTTCGTGATCTCCAGGGGCATGGGCCGGAAAGTCGGCATCACTTTGATCCTGGCTTTCATCCGAAAGGAAGCTTTTCTATAGAAGAACCCCATCGGATCATAAACCCGGACAGACTCCAGTTCCAGTTCCATATTTCCGCACAGTTCCGTCTCAAACTCGCACCAGCAGACAGCCTTTTTTCCTGGAGAGATCATTCCCGAAAATCTGATCCCCCTCTTCTTTCCACCGAATTCATTTTTCACAGACACTCTGCTCTCATAATGCAGTGCCAACAGTCCGGACCGGTTCTCCAATATCACTGCAGTCCGGATCCGCTTTCCCTGTTCCCCCATCGCAGGAATCCTTTCCATATCCGGACGGATCCGTTTTCCTGCTCCCGCAAGATACAAGGCGGAAAAAAAAGGACAGATCAGGACCATGACCAGGATTCCGGAGAGCACAGTGTCATTGTACACAAAAAAGAGATACAGGGTAAAAAGAAGAACAATCAGATAAATAACAGTCCTTTTCGCCATCTCACTTACCGCCTCTTTCTCACCGACGGCTGTGGAACTTCTTCGATCACCCGCCGGATCACTTCCTCTGTACGGATATGTCCCACCCTCGCTTTCATATTTAAGAAAATGCGGTGCGACACTGTGCATTCAAATACATCTGTCACGTCCGCCGGAACCACATACGCTCTTCCTTTAAGCCAGGCCCGTGCTTTTGCCATCGCGCTCAGCGCCACAGTCCCCCGCGGGCTGACTCCCAGTTCTGTCCATTCATTGTCCCTGGTCGCCTTCCCCAGTTCAGCAATATACCGGTATATTCTTTCATGCACAAAGACTTCGCTCACGTCCTTTCGCATAGCGAGAAGTGAGGACGCGTCCAGGATCGGATGCACACTCCTCCGCGTCATGCGCTCTCCGCCGTCTCCTTCCTGGCTTCTGCGCAAGATCTCCATCTCCTCTTCGACCGTAGGATACCCCATGCTGACACAGATCATGAAGCGATCCAGCTGAGACTCAGGAAGAAGCTGCGTTCCCGCCGATCCTGCCGGATTCTCTGTAGCGATCACAATGAAAGGCTCCCCGGTCCTTCTTGTAACACCGTCCACTGTCACCTGCCGCTCCTCCATTACCTCCAGGAGTGCCGACTGAGTCTTCGGAGAGGTCCGGTTGATCTCATCCGCCAGCAGGATATTACACATCACGGCGCCCGCCTGATAGACAAACTCGCCTGTTTCTTTCCGGTATACCGTAAATCCTGTCAGATCCGAGGGGAGCACATCCGGTGTAAACTGCACCCTTTTCACCTCCAGTCCCATCGCCTGGGAAAAAGCAATAGCCATAGTCGTCTTTCCTGTTCCCGGAATATCCTCGATCAGGATATGTCCTCCCGCAAGGATCGCGGTCATAATCTTTGTCAGGATCTCTCTTTTTCCCACCACAGCCTTCTCCACTTCTCCGATCACCTGCCATGCAAGCTGCTCTTCTCCTGCCATCTCCTGTCCTCCTCTTTGATTTTCTCTCATTCTACCATGATTCCCGTATATGGGACAGCCTCCGTCTCCAAACTTTTGCAAATTTCAGAAAATTCTTCTCTCGGTTGTTCCTGTAATTATTTCAAATATATATTGACAATTTATATTATATAAAATATAATATATCTATAATAAATATATATAAAGATAAAACACATAAAAGAAAGGACTGGTTACATGGCTTTTCCACTGACTGCTCCACTACTGGATTTCCTTGTGCTTTCTGTTATCACAGAAGGGGATGCCTACGGTTATCAGATCAGCCAGATCATCAAGCGGGCAGCGCCGATGAAGGACTCTGCGCTCTACCCCGTCCTGAAACGGCTGCAGGAGCACGGCTTTGTAAACACCTATGACAGGCAGTATCAGGGACGCAACAGGAAATACTACCAGATCACCGCTGCCGGCAGAAGCCGTCAGGCAGAACTGCTGAACGAGTGGAATGAATTCAAATTTATCATCGATGACATTATAAAAGGAGGGATTTCAGATGACTAAAACCGAGTACATGAAGCTGCTTTCAAAAAAGCTCCGACGTCTGCCAAAGGAGGATTATGAAAGGGCGATTGAATATTTCGAAGAATATTTTGCGGACGCCGGACCGGAAAATGAACAGAAAGCAATCACGAATCTGGGCACTCCCGAGGAGGCCGCAAAGGAACTCATAATGAATCTTGCAGAACAGAACGCAGACGAACCGCCTCAAACAGTAAGGCGCGGGATGTCCGCCGTCTGGGTCGGCATCCTGGGGGTTTGCGCGGCGCCGATCGCCCTTCCTCTCGCGCTTGTACTTGTCATATTGATCGCATGTGCCTTTCTCGTCGTCTTCTGCTTCCTGCTCTCCATCCTTATAGCGGGAGTATCTGTTGCGGCAGGCGGGATCATCAGTGTCATTGCAGGCGCGGCAGTGCTGTTTCGCTCCTTTGCAGACGGACTCTGTAATCTGGGATTTGGGCTGAGCTGCTTTGGAGCCGGACTTCTCTTTACCTACGGCTCAATCCTGCTGTTCGGATGGACAGTAAGGAAACTGTCCGTATTTCTCGGACGGATCACGAAAGGAGGAAGAAAGAAATGAAACGAAGAACAAAAATAATCCTTATCTTTTCCGTGTCCTGTATCGCGGCGGGAGCGCTGCTGACTGCTGCCGGCAGGCTCTGGGGCGGGTATCCCGGATTCGCATATACCCGGGACGGTATCGTCACCGCCTCCTCTTCCAGAGATCCCTATTCTATGGAAAAGACTCCGGTAGACGAACTTACATCTGTGGAGATAAACATCGGCTCCGCTGCGGACATCTCCATTCTTCCCTCTGACGACGAAAAGTTTTATCTGGAATATCTCCTGGACGGCGCTTATGACAGTCCACAGTTTGAGATTTTCTCCGGCCGCCTGACCCTTGCACAGGCTGAGGGAACCGCCCCGGGCGGAATATTCCTCTCTGGCTCCGGACTGACCTTTGGCTCCGGATTCGGAATAAAAGATGTTTCTCCCTATGTCAGACTGTACGTTCCGTCAGACAGAAGCCTGTCCGACATATCCGCATACAGTGATGCCGGGGAGATCGAAGTGAGAGCTCTCTCCGCCGGGAAGGCATCTTTTGCCGCCAGCTTCGGCAACCTGACAGTCGACAGTTGTACCTTTGATTCACTGGAGACCGTCACCGACTCCGGCTCCATCGAGGGATCCAACATAAGAACCGGCTCCCTGGTCTCTGAAAATGATTTCGGCAGCACTGTTTTTCGCAGCACTGCCGTAACATCCGCCCGGATCATTGCATCTGCCGGAGAGATCCTGCTGGATGCAGAGGGGCTTCAGACGCTGGAGGGCTCGAACGACTTCGGTGACACCCGGATCTGTCTGTCCGATCCACTCTCCTCCTATTCCTGTAACCTGTCCACAGACTTCGGTGATATCATCCTTCCTGCCAATATTTCCGGGGGCCATGTCTCCGATGGGTTCGGAGAAGGTTCCTATACTTCAGAAGGCTCCGGGGATCGGCAGATCACCTTCACCGCATCCGCCGGAGAGATCGAGATCGAAGAAAGATAACCTTAGAACTTTTCTTCCCACTCTTTTTCTTTAAACCCGACCAGGACTGCGTCCCCGTCCACAAGGATGGGGCGCTTTACCATCATCCCGTCCGTGGAGAGCAGTTGGATCTGCTCCTCCTCGGACATCTCCGGGAGCCGGTCCTTTAACTTCATTTCTTTATAGAGATTTCCACTGGTGTTAAAAAACCGCTTCAGAGGAAGTCCGCTTTTCTGATGCCACTCTTTCAGCTCTTCGGCAGACGGATTCTCCGTTTTGATATCTCTTTTTTCAAAATCGATTCCTTTTGCTTCAAGCCATTTCTCCGCTTTTTTGCACGTACTGCATTTTGGATAGCAAACTAATAACATGATGTTCCTCCTGTCCTTTTATAATTATTTCATTTCCAAAAGCATACTCAATCCCGGCAGGAAAATCAATCCCCGTCTTGCCAAATCTGACTTTTATGATAGAATAGAATCGGTCAAACGATCTGACAGATTTACATATGCGTACAGCTATAGAGATAAAGGAGGATTTACTATGCATTGTTTCAGAAAAGTAACCGAGGATCTTTACTGGGTCGGAGCAAGCGACCGCAGGCTGGAATTATTCGAGAATATTTTCCCGCTCTCAGACGGAGTCTCCTACAACTCCTATCTTCTGATGGATGAGAAAACAGTCCTGTTCGATTCCGCAGACTATTCGGCAGGCCGCCAGTTTCTTGAGAATATCCATGCAGTCCTTAAGGGACGGACACTTGACTATCTCGTTGTAAACCACATGGAGCCGGACCACTGTGCTATGATTGAGGAACTGATCCTGCGCTATCCTGATATGCAGCTGATCGGAAACCCCAAGACCTTCCCCATGATCGATCAGTTCTTTGATCTTGACCTTGAGGGAAAGAAGGTCATCGTAAAAGAGGGAGATACCTTCTCAGCCGGAAAGCATATTCTTCACTTTGTGATGGCGCCCATGGTCCACTGGCCGGAGGCCATGATGACATACGACGAGACTGACAAAGTCCTCTTCTCCGCCGATGCCTTCGGGACATTCAAGGCTCTGAACGGAAACATCTTCAATGATGAAGTCAATTTTGACAGAGACTGGCTGGATGAGGCCCGCCGCTACTACACAAACATCGTCGGAAAATACGGCACGCAGGTACAGAACGTGCTGAAAAAAGCCGCTTCCCTCGACATCCAGGTGATCTGCCCTCTCCACGGCCCCATCTGGAGAACAGATCTCGACTACATCATTGGAAAATACGACATATGGAGCAGATACGAGCCGGAGGAAAAGGGCGTCCTGATCGCCTATGCTTCTATGTATGGAAATACGGAAAACATGGTGGATACTTTTGCAATGATGCTGGCGGAGGAAGGTGTGAAAGATATTCATATCCACAACATTTCCAAGACTCATGTTTCTGAACTGATCGCAGACAGCTTCAAATACAGCCATATCGTTCTGGCGGCACCGACTTACAATAACGGCATCTATCCGCTGATGGACAATTACCTGGAGGACATGAAGGCGCTGGCACTGCAGAACCGTACCATCGCACTTCTCGGAAACGGCTCCTGGGCTCCTCAGTCCACAAAGCTGATGACTGCAAAGATCTCAGAGATGAAGAACATGACTCTGCTGGAGGGCAGCGTCACGATCAAGTCTTCCCTGAAAGAAGCGCAGATGGAAGAATTAAAATCTCTTAGCAGACAAATCGCTGAAGAAGTGTTATAATTGTAGTTACCCTGATTTTATATCTACAAAGGAGGAGTTCTTATGAAATTAGTTATCACCATGAGCCGCCGGTTCGGAACAGGGGCAAGCATTATAGCCAGAGAACTTTCCGAGCGTCTTGATATCCCGGTCTACGACAAGGCGTATATCGAGCAGAAGATTAACGACCATATGTATGAGAGTGAGGCGGAGGCAATCCGCAGGCTCGCGGAGAAACCCTGTATCATCCTCGGCCGCTGTGCTTCCGACATCCTCAAGGACAGGCTGAATGTCCTTAACATCTTCGTCTGCGCAGACAAAGAGGACCGGATCCACAGGATCATGGAAAAAGATGATCTGAGCTATGATGACGCAAAGGAAAAAGTTGAGAAAACTGATGAAGAGAGAGCTTCCTACTATTATGAACATACCGGAAAGACATGGGGTGATGTGAACGATTATCACATGATCCTGGATACTTCCGAGCTGGGCGTTGAAAACTGCGCCGACATCCTGATGCATTATTTCGAGAAATGCGAATACATCTAAAACAAAAAAGAAAGGGGGCTGTCGGGAAATAGATAGTCCTACACAGGGGCAGATGTGATTTCATACGAAGTCACATCTGCCCCTGAAATTT
>CALWFV010000006.1 GCA_944377745.1 uncultured Mediterraneibacter sp.
TTTCAGGGGCAGATGTGACTTCGTATGAAATCACATCTGCCCCTGTGTAGGACTATCTATTTCCCGACAGCCCCTTTTCATCATCCATTTTATATTTTCAGGTACAGTCTCTAAAATTCAAACACAGCAACCCCATATGGTGGAAGCGGATATGCAAACGAATATTTCTGTCCGTCGCATTCCTGTTTCACCGGCTTATACAGAAGCGGTCTCGGCTCGCCTTTTCCGCCATACCGAATATCATCGCTGTTCAGTATCAGCCTGCACTGTTTTCTCCTCGGAACTCCCACACGGTAGTCTCTTCTCTCCATCGGAGTAAAGTTGCACACAAAGAGCAGATTTTTCTTATTATCTTTGGAGTGTCTTAAGAAACTGTAGATGCTTCGGAAGCAGTCGTCCGCATTAATCCACTCAAATCCCGCCGGATCCGAATCAAGCTCATACATCGCTTTGTTTTTCTTATACAGATGGAGCAGATCCCGATACCAGTTCTGTATTGCCTGGTGTTCCGGCTCTTCCAGAAGATACCAATCGAGCTCCCTCTCCTCGCTCCACTCACGAAGCTGAGCGAATTCCTGTCCCATGAAGAGAAGTTTCTTGCCCGGATGCCCTGTCATAAAGGCATATCCGGCTTTCAGGTTCGCATACTTGTCAAATCCAAGCCCCGGCATCTTATTAATCATGGAACACTTCAGATGCACCACCTCGTCATGGGAAAGTACAAGGATATAATTCTCACTGTATGCATAGGAGCTGGCAAACGTCATCATATTATGAGCATTCTTTCTAAAATAAGGATCCAGCTTCATATATTCCGTAAAATCATGCATCCATCCCATATTCCATTTCAGGCTGAATCCAAGACCGCCATCCTCCGGCGCCCCTGTGACCTTCGGCCATGCAGTTGATTCCTCCGCAATCATCACGGCGCCCGGATTCCTCCCAAGGACGACAGAGTTCAGATGTTTGAAAAATTCGATCGCCTCGAGATTCTCGTTTCCGCCGTATTTGTTCGCCACCCACTGTCCGTCCTGTTTTCCATAGTCCAAATACAACATAGAAGCAACCGCATCCACGCGGAGCCCGTCCACGTGATAATGCTCGATCCAGAACAGTGCGTTTGCAATCAGAAAGTTCTTCACTTCTGGTTTACCGTAATCAAATATCTTCGTCCCCCAGTCCGGGTGCTCTCCTTTCCTGGGATCCGCATATTCGTAAGTAGGCGTTCCGTCGAAATCCGCAAGTCCATGAGCATCTCTCGGGAAATGCGCCGGTACCCAGTCGAGGATGACTCCGATCTTATTGCGGTGCAGATAGTTGATCATATATGCAAAGTCTTCCGGCGTTCCATACCTTGAAGTAGGAGCATAATAACCTGTAACCTGATATCCCCAGGAACCGTCAAAAGGATGCTCCGCCATTCCCATCAGCTCTACATGGGTATATCCCATATCCTTCACATATTTCGTAATGGCTTCCGCAAATTCTCTATAGGTATAAAATCCCTCATCCTCTCTTCCGGGGTGTCTCATCCAGGATCCGAGATGCACCTCGTAGATTGACATAGGATTCTCTTTATGGTCCCATGTCTTTCTGGTCTGCATCCATGCGTCATCCGTCCATTTGAGATGTGAGATATCTGTTACGATCGACGCAGTTCCCGGACGCAGTTCCGCGTAATTCGCGTATGGATCCGCTTTAAAGATCCGTTTTCCCTGCTGAGTCTCGATACAGAACTTATAGAGATCTCCTTCTTTCACACCAGGTACAAAACAGGTATAGATCCCCATCGGATCCTGACGTTCCATATAGTTCGCCTCAAAATCCCATTCATTGAAATCCCCGACGACCGCAACTCTTCGTGCATTCGGCGCCCATACCGCAAAATACACCCCCTGTTCCCCATCTGCCGCCACCTTATGGGCACCCATTTTCTGATAGATCTCATAATGGTTGCCCTGCCCGAAAAGATACTGATCAAGTTCTCCGATCTCATAAGGCTGCACTGTCTTCTTTGCGCTCTTTTCCTTTACCATAAAGCCCACCTCGCCGCTCAAATTTTAGCAACATTTCTCTTATAAAAAATACTGAAAAGCCACTCTGCATGCTCACAGTTTAACCGTTGCCACTTAATAATATCATTATACTTTAAAGGTTCAGAAAAAGAAAGTCAAAAGCTGTTTTGTAATAAAAAATAGACAGTCTTTTTTAGGACTGTCTATTTTTGTTTAACTTTCAAATATTGAAATCCTTCTCGGAGAGCAGGATCCGATCCGCGTCATCCGTATTTTTCCCGAATACCCGCTTCACCAGTTTCTTCGCCGAAGCCTTCTGGGAATGCTGGATCGCCTCATCCATCACCTCTTTTACCTCGGCGACCGTAACTGCATGGTCCTCTCTCTGGAGCGAATCGATCCTGCTGTAGAGGGCCAGGATTCCCATCTCATCGATGCGGTACCCATTTTCCTGCGCATATGTCTGTCCAAATGTAACGAGCTCATCATTAATGAAGATCGGTACTTCCAGCCGTGAGGTAAACTTTCTTCTGAATTCCCGGTTGGATGAAAGCAGACGGTCAAGCGGTTTTCTCTGCTCCTCAAGGACAATCAGCAGTTCGCCCGTATCTTTCTCCATTGCCTTGTTCAGACGCGTAACTGTCTTTTCATTCAGCTTTCCGGCTTTTTCAATGATCAATGCGCCGCCGTACAGCTTATTGAAAATATCTCCTATCTTTTTCTTATTAAGAGATTCTCCGGTCACGATAGCAACCTTCCCCTGCCTGATGTTCCTCTGCTTCTGGATCGCCTTGACCACATCTACCGCGAGAACAGTCTTTCCGTTCCCCTTATTTCCAATAATGAGGAGGTTTCCTGTCCTCGAAGTACCGTTTCTGTTTGTACAGTTCTTATCCTGTTCAAGTACATCCACCAGCTGTTCGCTCATTCCCCTGACAGGTACAAAGTAGGAAAACAGTTTCTTCTGTTCCTCCGTCAGACCGGCTCGCGTGCCGACTCCACTCTGCATCTGCAGATCATAACGCCCATGCACAATAAATCCCGTATCAGAGATAGAAAGCGCGTCCGAGATCTCATCCAGCGGCAGCGGAGCCGTCTTTCCTGTCGCGATCATCTTCGCCGTCTCTTTCCTGCTCAGAGGCGTCGTAGCCGAAAGAATATCCAGATTGTCGTCATCATCATCCGGGATTTCTCTGTCATCCGCCTCCTGACTGTGATCAGGGTTCACCCGGAACTCTTCCTCAAAATCCGGAACCACATCGTCATATTCCTCCGCATCACCCTCGGAAAAATAATCCTCACCGTCATCTGCAATAATCTCTTCATCGTCTGTCAGACTCTCTGCATCGTCCTCAGAGAAATATTCGTCCTCTTCAAGATACTCCTCTTCGTAATCTTCTTGAGAGTCCCCTTCCTCGTACTCTTCTGCTTCAGAATATTCCTCTTCATATTCCTCATCCTCAAATTCTTCCACTTCGGAATACTCGTCTTCATATTCCTCCCCGCCATCCGGATCAAGATCCTCTTCCTCAAAGAAATCCTCTGACTCTTCATAGTCCTCATAATCATCTGGATCATCCAGAGCCAGGTCATCGTCTATCCGGAGTTCATCAGCCAGTTTCCCCATATTCTCACGGGAATCCTCAACACGCCCCTTCTCTTTTACCGGTTCTTCCGGCGGGATCACGCCTTCAATCTCATCGATCATTCTCTGGATATCCGGCGGAAGTATCGGTTCTGTTTTCTTCTTTTCTTCCATAATCTCCCCAGTTTTTTCCCCTTCTTCAGTTTCTGTTATTGTGTCCCGAATTATATCTTCTTCATTCTGCTTCTGAAGTCTCTCCCCATCTTCATCAACTGTTTCTGCCTCATTCTCCTCCGTCTCTTCAATTTCAGCTTCCTCTATGATCTCCTCTGAAATCTCCTCAGATTCTGGCTCTTCTATGATCTCCTTCGGAATATCCTCAGATTCTGGCTCCTCTATGATCTCTTCCGGAATATCCTCAGATTCTGGCTCCTCTATGATCTCCTCCGGAACCTCCTCAGATTCTAGCTCCTCTATGATCTCCTCCGGAACCTCCTCAGATTCTGGCTCCTCTATGATCTCCTCCGGAATATCCTCGGATTCAGTTCTCTCCTCTGCGAGCTCCTCATCCTGTGTTTCCCATCCGGAAAGGATATCTGCAAGGCTCATCTGTCCGGTAATCTGATCGTCATCAGTTTTCCGGGGTTCAGCAGCCACTTCCCCTTCATTTTCTCCTTCAACGAGGAATTCCTCTGCCTCTGACACATCCAGAGTTTCACTTAAAATTTCCTCTTCCAGCTCCTCACTTTCTTCCGGGATCAATTCCGTAAATCCGCTTGAAGCCGCCATAGGTTCCCTTAGTTCGTTTCTGTTCCTCTCCCTATTCTCTGAGACCTGATGTACCATATCCAGATCCGCTACCGATTCAATTTCATCAATCTCACTGGCGAGATCGGTCATATCAGGTTCCGATTCTCCCTCGATAATCGATGCGTTTTCTCCACTTAGAGCAGACTCTTCGCCAGGATGTAGGAGTTTCTGCAGCGCCTCGTCCAGGCGCATTGTATCTCCAATTTTCCCTGTCTTTCCTCCTGTTCTCGGCTCTGGGATATTCATCTCCTCAGCTTCCTCCGACTGACCGCCCTCTATATAATCAGTCTCTTTCTGCTCCAAAGCATCAACTGAGTCTGATATACCTCTGTCAACTTCACGTTCTTCAGAAGTTTTTGTTTCCTCCTCATCTCCATTCCCGTAAAATGACTCCAGATCCGGCATCTCTTCTGTCTCGGCAGTCACCTTCTCAAATCTGTGATCATATTTTTCCTGCTGGGATGGAGTCAACGGCTTATACTGCATCTTCAGTTCCATTGCCTTGTAGACATACTGTCCTTCGCTGAACCACAGGATCAGATCATCACATTCCTCCAGACATTCTGCCGTCATGCCCGCTTCCTGATAAAGTTTCGCAAGTTCATATGCCCACTCTTCAATGTATTCCGCTTTCTTAAACTCCTCCAGTGCCTCAATCTGCTGCTCTATTGGAGCCCGCTGAGCGCGGAGGATCTGATAACGCAGTATATGCTGATTCGGATCCTTGGGAGCGGTCTGCATGAAATCATCATAATAATCTATCGCTTCATCCACATTTCCTGTCTTGATAGCCAGCGTACATAGTTTAAAGATAACTTTTCTGCTGCCATCTGCACGGTGATAAGCAGTCCGCAGAACATCATAACTTTTCTGAAACTCTTTGTTCTTCTCATATATGTCACTGACATTTGTCAGCATGGTAACATTTCTCACTCTTTTCCAGTCAATTTCATCGGCTATTGCTGCCGCCTTACCGTACGAGCCGTCTTCCATAAGTTCAAGCATCTGTTCTGTCTTTAACTTATAATCATACTTATCCACCGCACTCACCTCATCGAAAATAATATTTCATCGGTCACATTTCTTTATATTTGTGCCATGCTTACACAAGCCGATATTCTTTCAATAGTTTATCATATGAAAACCGTAATGTCAAAAAAATGCATCCCCAATTGACATTGGCGATGCATTTTATTTTTTATTTAATTTTTCCATTATTTTTATTTTATATTTTATCGGAGGAATGTATCTTGATTCCTGTTCCTGTAAGACCTCTGCCGTCTGTTATCCGAATTCATTGCCCGATTTTTAAGTCCTCCTTAAATTAAATCTTCTCTCTTCCGATAACAATTTGAGGTTCATAACAAAATCCTTTTTTCTTCACTTTCGTTTCAGATCAGGTACCATTTTTATATTCGCTAAGAAATCTTCCTGGTTATTCTTCCTATAATCTTTCAGCAGAAGCAGTACTGTCACTCAATATTCCAACGGCTTACTTAATTATTCCTTCTATAACCATCTGTCCCTTAATTTATAAAAATAATATTCTACTCAATGTTTCTTTACACATCTTTGGAAATTCTGTTATATGTGGTATCTATATTCAATACGTCTGCAAATGTTGGATCTCTTGATTTTATCCGAAATCTGAACTCTCCGATCTGTCTCTTCCATTCTGATTATTTTCGGATCATTAGTCTTTTCTTCAGCAAAGGTCTCTTTCTTCACAGGAACTTGCATTTGCCGTACCACTGACATATTGATAATTAACTGAAACTATACTGTCCATGGGACTTACCTCCTGCCTTGTATTTCTAACCTAATCGAACAACTCTTCCATTTTGTTCTCTTAGATAAATATCCTCTGAGAATTTAAATATTTTTATATCTCTTTTGGATTGACTTAATAATATCACCCAGCCCTATTTTTGTCAACACATTTTTTCTATATTTCAATAGTTATTTTTATAATTTTATATTTTTTCTTATTTTTTCAGAATATTCAGAAAATATGAAATCATCCCCACTCTTTCGATATCAGTGACAGAAAAGCCTGAGCATGATCTTGTTCAGTTCTCCGAATCATACTTCCTTATAATACAGTCAGCCTTTCCGTTTTTCTTTGCTTCATACAACGCAGCATCGACCTGACGGAAAATGATGTTGAAGTCAACCTCCTGATCCTCGACCAGTACCGCTCCCGCACTTCCCGTTACTTTAACCCCCTCTCTGTTCCATGCCAAATCCTTCAACCTGCGCTGAATCATCGCAAACTTCTTTTTCATGAGTTTTGATGATGCAACATCCTTCATAAGTACCATAAACTCATCTCCTCCGAAACGGCCTATAATGTCTGTGGATCTGAACGTTTCAAGAAGGATCCACCCCGTATTCTGAAGAACCTCATCGCCTGCCGCATGCCCTTTCGTATCATTGATCTTCTTAAAATTATCCAGGTCTATTATGATAACGGTACATCTGACATCAGGGTTATGTATCTTAAAATACTCCTGAAACGCTTCAAGAACAGTTTTCTTGTTCAAAATATCAGTCAGGGAATCTCTTGTGCTAAGCTGTTTGTATTTCATGCGGGCTTCAAAGTCCCTGACTCTCAGGAACATGATCATATTAATGCCAATAACCGAGCAGGCAAGAGCCGCAATCGATGCGAATATATCATACTGCCCTATCTCAGGATCCTTGAAGCTGATCTCAGCGGCAATATATCCAATCTCCGCTGCCCCTATAATTCCGTAGGAAACATAGAAAAGTACGATAAAAAGCGACGGGATAACCATACACATAATCGGCATAAATGATCCCGGAGCGGACGGAGTCCCTGCCGTATCGATCAATATCACAAAGGAGAATAATATTACCTCAAACAATACGCACATGGCTGTGACCTCTCCGCTCTTTTTCACCGTCCTGAAACTGTTATACAGATAAGTCACCACACAGCAGAAAGCTGAAGCCGGAATAAATCCGATATGGTAAATGCTGGGAGTCCAGCCCTTTATAATAAAAGGGGTGATAAGTATAAGAAGAACAAGGAGCAGTAATGACGCAATATTAGCCACGAGAAGCAGCCTGATGTTCCCCTCTGCGTTTTCCGCTGCCCCCTCTTCAAAATATTTTGTACGCTTCGCGAACTCCGTTTTTATGAAATCAATCATCCTGCGCATCTGACATCCCTCTTTCCACTCTGATCATAATTTTCTTTTATCCTGCGCAGATATTTTCCGCCTTGTCGCCACGTCCTGGAACATAAAACAGTCAGGGCGGTGACGCGACTGAGTATACTCGAACTGTATCCCGTTATCATCGAACGTCTGGCTTGTAATGACCGCCATACAGTTATAGTCCTTCAGGTCAATGTATTTCTCATCCACCTGAGTGACCTTCTCAACCGTAAGTGTTCTCTTACTGGTTGAGATCGTAAGCCCCTTTATATTTTCCAGATAATCATAGACCGAACTCTCGGCAATTTCCAGGGTGATCCCTTCTGTGAGCTCTTTTAGAAAATAGTTGTGATCCAGGATGAGAGGCATCCCGTCCAGGGACCGGAGGCGCTGGATATAATACAGTGGTGTCCCCCTGACAAATCCTGTACGTCTCTCTATCTTGATATCTGCAGTAATTTCGGCAAACTGAAGCACACGAGTAAAAGGAACCTTCCTGTTTCTCGCCGCCGATTCTTTGAAAGATTCAATTCCACCCACTGTAAAGGCGGTCTGCTCAATCGGCTGAAAAATGTTCCTGACCCCCTTTCCGTGCATCGGCTGTACATACCCGTCAGATGTAAGCTCGGCTATTGCACGGCGTACAGTATTACGAGAACATCCGTATTCTTTCACGAGAGTATTCTCCGATGGAAGCATCTGCTGATACCCATAAAATTCTGTCTCTATTTTTTCTTTTAAGTCCTTATAGATACGGTCATACTTAGCTTTAGGCATTGTTCATCCCTTTTCTCGCCCACTCTTGTTTAAACATCCTCTTTTTATTATAGAAATGACCGTCTCCAAAATCAAGATAAAAAAGGTTTTTTCTTACTGTTTTTCTTCCTCTGCCCGGATTAAAATGATCCTGCTGGTAAAGACTCCTCCCTGACTCTTAAAATCTGCGTCCCCTCTATATCTCCCCGCGCTTCTTCGTATACTTGACATACCAATTCCTTCCTTTTCCAGTGTGTCAGACTGTTCCCCCTCGCCCGGAATCTCGTCCTTGCAGGTATTTCTCACCAGAATGGTGAGTTTTCCTTCCTTTGATCTTATCCGCACTTCGATCTGCATCCTGCTTTTCCCCGAATTCAGACATCCATGTATGGCATTTTCCATAAGATTGGCCAGGATAGCCACCATATCTACATCGCGAATTCCCGTGTCATATTCAACGTCTATATCGCAGGCCAGGGCAATACTGTTTTGTTCAGCCTGCCGCGCGAACACCATCAGTATATTGTCAATGACAGGATTGGCACAGACATGCGTGAGTCTCGTTTTTTCTATTTCTTCTCCATATTGTTCGAGGTAAGCCAGAAGCGGTTCATATTGCCTGTTCCTGGCATATTCCGCTATATTCGCCATATGATGTCTGATATCATGAAGCAATCGCTTCGTTTCTTCTTCCGCTTTCTGCATGATTTCCAGCTTCTGTTCCAACATTTTCTGCTGACGCTCAATCTGAACATTCAGAGTGGATTTTTTCATATAATATATAGTCTGGAAGATTACTCCGTATCCTGTCACCATCACTGCCAGCAGAAGAACGAAGATCAGCAGTTCCGTCTTTTTAAGATTCACCTGTGCCACCATACTGATATAAGCAATATAAATGCTGTACAAAGCAGACATGAAGACCATAGGTTTCCATCCCTGAGTGAACTCTTTTCTGAAATCATCCACCTTCTCCTTAAAAAAGGCGGCATAGACCAGAAGAACGATCAAATGCATCACTGTCCTTATCCACATTGCTGCATCATCATCCGAAGAAAAAAAAGCTGTCGAAATCGGTCTTGACAAAAACAAAAGGATCAGAAACACCTGAGAATAGGTCAGGAATACAAACAGTGTCTGGGAAATATTTTCATCAGACAGGAAAAGAAACTGGGTCAAAGAAACGACAAACGCCAGGACAAACATAGGATACGACCACTTTGCGCTTCTGTCCGGAGACGGAAGGCAGAACAGAATAACAATCTGAAAGGCCGCCACTCCAGCGCAGATAAGCGCTGTTTTTTTCTTACTATACCGGGAACGGCAGAGCAAAAATGCAGCCAGTGAATGAAGCATATATAATATACTGAGTCCTATATACATATTAATCCCTGCCTTTCTGCCCTGATATTTTCACTCCTCACAGTAATAGCGGAAATACTGCTCCCTCAGCTTCTTGTACGAACCTCTCGGCAGATAGATCGTCCTTCCGCCCTCCATCGCTATCTTGTCCGAGTTCAGACTCACAAGATAACGGAGATTGACAATATATGAGACCCCCACACTGACAAACTCCGGGAAATCCCTCATTTTCTCCCGCACCGCGGTCATAGTCGCGTGTAGAAGAAGCTCCGATCCATCCGCCAGATACACGCACTGGTATTTTCTCCGTGCTTCACAGCACACAATATCCTCAGCAGCTATTCTGCTGATCTTCCCCTCATTCCTGAACAGCAGATATTTTTTCTTTTTCAGTACCTTTCAGGAATTTGTCCAAAACCGAAAACAGCGCCGTTTCTTCAACAGGCTTTACCAGATACTGCACAGCGTCAACCTGATATGCTTCCAGGGCATGTTCCCGGGATGTAGTAAGAAAAACGATCCTAGTCTCATGCCCCATACTCCTGAGTTCCTTCGCCGCTTCGATCCCCATTTTGTCCGGCATATAAATATCCATCAGGATCAGATCCGGACGATAATCATTCACTTCAATTTTTTCAAGGAGCGCCTCAGCTTGTTCGAAGCGCTCCGTCTCTATATCATATGCCGGGTTTCTTCTGCTGTAATTTTTCAGCATTACCTCTGTTTTATTCAGTTCTCTTGTCTCGTCATCACAAAGTGCTATCAGATACATATTTCCTGCCTCTCACGTTTTCCTGTCTTACTGTACTGCTCATCATAACATTCTTGTATATTTATGACAATTTCAACTATTATGTTCCTCTTTTATCCTGTCAGTTTTTCCGAAAACCACGATCTCTATTCCCATAACAGCACACCCGGCAGCCACTAACAGCCAGTCCAGTACGCAGCCCCCAATACCGCGAGCAGCACAGGCAAGACTGCCGTTATTCCCGGAATGATCCATACAGCTCTCTTCGTACGCCTGCAGCTTATAAACAGTACGGCTGCTCCCGCAGCATTTACCGCAAGTATGAGCCAGTGCATAAAACACGTCTCCGCTGTCTCCTGCTCATACTCAGTCGTCGTATAAAGAATCGCATATGTGGAGAACCGATCGGTCCGTATTGTGAGCGTCTCTGTCCGGTCATCCAGATCTTCCAAGAGGTCACAGGTTCCCTCATGATTTCTGAGGCTCCAGTACATGGCGTGTTCAAACCGCAGTCCTTCCGGTATATCCAGAGCGATCTCAATTTCTTCGTTCAGCACTTTCAGTCTCTGCCATTCTCCGCCGCCTATTTTTTTCTCCATCCGGATGTCAAGACAGGAGCCAATCCGCAGCCCGTCGATCTGTTTTTCAAGACTCGCTGTCTCCGACTGCATTTCCCTTTTGTCCTGATCAGGAACATTTGTGGAAAGCTTTGTCACGATCAGCTGAATATCTACATTTTCTCCATTTCTGACAAGCTGCATTTCTTACTCGCTGAGAGCTGCCTGCACAACTGTATCAAAGGTATTCACAACAACTCCCGTGATCACATCTCCGGCCGTTCCTCCGCTCTCATCCCGCGTTTCTACCGTGACATTTACTCTGCCCCGCCCATAAGATGCGCTGATCGGCCGATCTACAGACTTTCCGATTACCTCCTCATATGGCACAGTATCCAGATCCTGAAGTGATGGATTGTCGGCTGCCGTCTGTTCTGTGACACTGTTCCGGCTGCCGTTTCCCGCCCGGTCTCTGTCCCCATTCGCTCTGGCATTTTGACTCCAATCTCCATCCGCACGGCTGCTGTCTGTTGAACTGGCATCTTCCTGTCCGGCATTTCTCTGTACCGTTTCCGTATTTTGTTCCTGTTGTTCCTGCCAGCCCGGTCCGCTATGCTGGCCCTGTTCTTCCTGCTGGCTCTGTCCGTTCTGCTGACTTTGCTCTTCCTGCTGGCCCTGCTCGCCCTGCTGGCCCTGTTCTTCCTGCTGACCCTGCTCGCCGTCATCCGGGGCAGTCGGTTCCTCTGCATTTTCTTCCTCTTCTTCCGGTGCGCTCTCCGCCACGAGAACAGATGCCGCCTGCGATGCAAAGCGATCATCTGAAGCCTGATAGCGCACTTCGTATTCTCCTGCAGCCAGTCCGGTAAGTTTCCCGTCCGTCAGCATATCATCCGCAATCTTCGTCCAGGTATCGTCCCCGGCTTTCCGGTATTCCATCTCCGCAGTCACTATACCGACAGCGCCGTCTTCCTTCTGCCAGGACGCTGCTTCACCGGTAAGTCCCCCGGGCGCATCCGGCCGCTGCGGAAGAGATATCTTCTGCGCCTCACTGTCTCTGTAGTCGGCATCATTTCCTTTTCGGATGACAGAGATCTCTTTCCCCAGCCATTCCTCCGGAATATTTACTGTCCCGTCCGCCAGAGCTATGACTGACCTGCCGTCAATATCGTATGTTTCACCCGGCGTAAGGTTGCCCAGAGTCTCCCCGACATAGCTGACTTCAGCCTCCGGAGTCTCATGCTGCGCGCTGATCCTGATCATGATCATCTCTTTGCTCGTATTCCCGGCATGGTCCGCCGTTGTCACTGTCAGTTCATGCTCTCCTCTTCCGGAAATCTCCACTGTAAAACTGCAGACTGACTCCAGGTTCGATGCGAAATCTGTTTCACCGGCCTCCTGATATTCCCCGCCGTCCAGAGAATACCCTGCTCCCGCAATCCCTGCGGATATGCTGCTGTGTTCTTTCTCACTGTCATCGATCGTCACTTTCACGCTTTCTCTGTCAGCGATCCATCCGTCCAGCCCTGCTCCGGATACTGCCTCAAAAGTGATCACAGGGACGTTGTTCTCTACGATCACGCCGCCTGAAATACTGATCATTTTTGTATCTGATACGTTTCCCGCCGCATCTTCGCATGTGATTTCACTGATCACTCCTTTCCAGTCCGCGTCGATAGTGAGCACTGCTTTCTGTTCTCCGGGCTCTCCGATGACAGGGGCTCTCACCGTCGTCTCGTTTTCCCCTTCTCTTTGTACCTTGAAGGCAACCGTGTCGGTTCCGCTGCCCGTCTCCGTCACCGGAACCGTTACGATCAGACTGTCTTTTCCGATGATCCAGTCAAGGAAATCCGCCGCCTTATTTTCACAGGTAATCTCTCCGATCTCCGGTTTCTGTGTGTCCAGGTTGACCGTAAGAGTTTCTGTCTCTTTTTCGTTTCCGAACGTATCCCTGGCTTTGAACGTATAGGTATGTTTTCCTTCCTGTACGCCGGTATAGGTATATGTCACTTCTGCTGCAGCCCCGGCGATTTCTTCATATTCCTTGTCGTCGATCTTTACATAAAGGTCTGTCACGCCTTCATTGTCCGAATAAGTAAGCTGAATATTTGGTCTGCTTTCTGTGTTGTGCCACACGGTGCCGTCGTCTGCTGTAATTCCGCTGTCGGTGAGCTCCGCTGTAAGAGACGGGGCAGCTGTATCCTTCCAGCGTCCGTAAAATTGCTGCTCTCCTATTTCTGTCTTTCCGATCTCCGTCTGCTTCTCGCCGCTGTAATCTTCACTCTTATACCAGCCGTCAAACTCATACCCTTCTCTTACCGGCTTAGGCAGAGTAAGTCCTTCTCCGTAAGTATAGGATAAATAATCATTCTCCGGGGAATAGGAATAGTTGCCTCCGTCAATCTGATACGATACCCTGTACGAATCAGCCTCCCATTCTGCATAAAGAGTCATGTCCGTCTTCACTTGTGTGTCGAAGTCAAATTCTTTCGTAAAGTTTTGATCTGTAAACCAGCCTTTAAACGTATGTCCGGTGCGGACCGGATTGACCGGCCTAACAACCTTACACTCTGCCTCAGCCGCTGATGAATTTTCCATCCGGGTCGTCCATACAAGCTGGGCAGATACTTCCGTTCCTCCGCGGCTGTCAAACGTCACTTTGCGGACATATCTCGTCTCAGAGTCTGTTATTCCCGAGCCGGCCACATACTGGAAATAGTATGTGCCGGGATTTTTGGCCGTGTAAGTCTTATCCGATATACTCGTACCGCTTCCATCACAACTTCCGATCACTTCCATCTGCTCACTGCCAATGCTCTCTCCTGAGCCCGCCAGCAGCTTCCCTCCGGACGGACCGAATCCACTTGCTGATACAGTAAATTGCACACCGTCTGCCGCGTTCGCCCCGGTGGACGCCGCTGCGACGTTCATAGTCGGAGACGCCGGATCCTTTCTGATCGCATTGGAGAATCCGCTGGTCACATTTCCTGCCTTGTCAGTCACCTTGTAATACAGGTAATAGGTTCCATTGGATTCCTGCCCCAGCGTAACCTTCTGCCCACTTGCCGGCAGATCAACCAGATCCTCTTCCTTCGGCGCGGCCGAATTCCCAGTTACAAAGGCGTATTTCGCGCTGTCTATTCCGCTGGGGTCTCCGCTCTCCGTACCGTTACTCCCGTCTTCATAGGCCACGGTGATATCTACAGTCTGAGACTGAAACCAGCCGTCCGATCCATCCGCTGTTGGGACGGAAAGCTCTGCCTCCGGAGCTGTCGCGTCAATTTTATCCACAGCCACAGTATATGTTTCACTGTTTCCTGCAAGATCAGTCAGCCGCACCTCATAGGTCCCGTTGGCTGTCACTGTGAAACTGCTTCCGGTAAAGGTTCTCCAGCTTTCCTCTCCCTGAAGATGGTATTGCTGTGTTTTGATCCCGCTGCCCGTGTGGCCGGTCTGATTCCCCGATTCGTCAAACCTGGCCGTCCGCTCATCTGTAATCCCGGTTATACTTATTGTCTTGTCCTTTGCCCATCCATCGGGAACCTGGGTATCGTCCAGTACGGGAGCCTCTTTGTCGATCCGGTTTACAACGCAGGACGCAGAGCCGACTCTGCCGTTCTTATCTATGACAGATACTGTATAGACGCCGTTCTGTTCCGCCTGGAACGTTCCGGTTTCTCCCTGAGTATCATAAACTTTAAGATTTTCGTCTGCATCCAGCACAGCCTCGCCGTCCACATAGATGTTGCAATCTCCGCTGCCGGTCCCGGTCAGAGTCCAGGTGAGCGTTACGTCCTGATTTGTCCATTTTGCCGGGTTCGGTTCTGTACAAGTCAGCGTAATGGACGGGTACGCACTCTCCTCCTCAGACAGCTTCACTGTCTTATATCCTTCTGAACTCTTACTGCCGCTGTTTCCAGCCAGATCTGACGCCCTCACATGCAGATACATGGTCTTTTCCGTTGTTTCGAACGGTTCATAGGTAAAAACATACAGTCCGTCTTTTTCCTCTGCTTCTTTCCATTCTGAGAAAGAACTCTCCGGCGGATTCGCGCTCTCTGAGAACACGTACTCCACCTTCTGTACCCCTGACAGCGTATCCTCCACTATAGCCGACATGACAAGAGACTCATAGACGGCTTCCGTGCCGCCCGCCTCCGTCAGAGATATATCCGGGGCCTCCCTGTCCAGCCTGCTTATCTGTATGGACTCGGTCACTGTCTCCTCCCCTGATGTCAGAGCAAAGGTATAGCTGCCGTTTGCCGCAGCCGTATAAGAATTTCCTTCAACCGTCACCCCTGTCTGGATACCTTCCGGCGCTTTTATCAGTTTTACCTCAGAATCGGAGGGAGTTTTTGTGATAATGATCTCCCGCGTCTTCGCCCAGTCGTCATTGTCCGCCGACAGCGTCAGCTCCGGAAGGGGAGAGGCCGGCTGTTCCTCTGTACCAAAATCAAACACCTCGCTGCACTCGTGGAGACTGGCTCCCGTAGCGTTGTATGTCCCCAGTACATGAAGATACCATTTTCCCGACGTCTGACGGGTGCTGAGCGTATCACCGGATTCGCAGTTTACCCAGCCGGTCACAGGAACGGCTGTGCTTTCTGTCCATGCATACTGGAGTATATCACAGTTGGACGCCGTCACCTTCATGGATGCTGTTCCGTTCTCAAATGAACGGTCTGTCAAACTAATGGACGGCACGGTGGTATTTACATCTACTGTCGCACTTCCGGTTCCGGCCGAACCGGTTCCTGACATCTCACACATATCTTTGATCTGATCCGCGCAGTCAAGATTTGTAAGGGTAAAATTATTAGATGAAGCGTTCTCCGGGACCGTTCCTGTAAAATAAAGAACGTTCGTATCCGCTCCGCCCGCATAGGTCATCGTTCCCCAGGAAGTCGTGATCGTACTGTTATTTGTCAGAGAACTGTTCTGACTGTCCACAATCTCGTCAAAGACAAGAGAAACTGTAATCCTGTCCCCGGGTTTATAGGTCGATGCTGAAAACGGAGCCATGCCGAGAATCTGAGGTTCCTTTACGTCCTTCAGCTGGAAATGATGCTGGACATTTTGGGTATACCATTTATCGCCGCCACTGCCACACGCGCCATAGCCGATGGAAATTTCCTCCTGATCCACATCGAACAATACATAACTCTTTTCCATTTGCCCCGCATTTTTTCTTCCTGCGTCAGGGTGCTTCCTGAAGGAAATGAATCTATCTTCGGAAAAGTATAAGGAAGCCAGCTCCCATTTGCACCTCCGCTCTTTCCATGTTCAAACAGCGCCATGTAGTAGGATGTTGTCAGGGATCCCTCCAACTCGTCGGTATACGGATACATGGCAGTGTCCAGCGCATTCCCAGGAGTGATCTGGACTGCCTGATACCCGCTGTTTTCCTCTTTTGCATCAAAAGTAAGATAGTAGTACAGATTCTGCGCCGTATTCGTCCAGTAGCTTCGGGACTCACTCAGCAACACATCTTTCACAGAGATTGTCTCTTTTGCAGCCTCTGCTGTTGTGCCATTCGTCCATCCCAATCCATCGACGTCAAAGTCCCCCTCCGCGTCTCCCCCTGCGGTCCGTTTATCGTCTGCCAGTCATAAATGCCCCCGTCGACTGAAGTATTTCCGGTCATCGTTCGGGCCGCTCTTGTCTCCGTCCCCAGAGAGCCTCCGCCCTCCACGCGATAGAGCTCCACCTCGTAGGTGCGGTTCGCATTGGAATACCCGGTGCTCACCGCTCCGTTATATTCTGCATTTACACCATATTCTGTAACGCTGATCGTCTTTTCTGTCTCACCCTCATTGAAAGTCAGAGTCCCAGACTGATGTTCAAAATGCGTGCTGCCCACGGCAGATCCGTTGACCGTACGGAAAGAAACATTCTGCATCCCGTCTGTGCCGCCGGTTCTCGTCACTGTAAATGTATTGTTCCCGTTATTTTTTATACTGAATGTTCCGTAGCTTTTTGCGTCAATGCCAAAAGTAGTCTGCTCACTATAATATACTGTATCTTCTGTCTCTGCATATGCGCGCAGATAGTAGGTCACGCCCTCTGCGATATCCTCCGCCTCTGCCGTGAGTGTTCCGTTTTCCACCGTCACCGGAGAAGAGGTTGCGGCAGAACCGTTATTCAGACTGAGGGTCGGCCTCTGCATCACGCCCCAGACGAATCCGGTCTCTTTGATCGTCTCGCCTCCGGTGGCCGTCAGCACGGCGGACAGATCAAAGGTATCTGTCGTTCCCTGCCGGGTCCCTGTCAGCTGTCCGATCGTCAGCGGCATAGGCTCCACATTGATCTGGACTGGTTTTTCCGTCACATTTCCCGCCGCGTCTTCCGCGCTCACTTTGACATCGGCGGTGCCGCCTTCATACTGTCTTAAATCCTCCGGGACCGTAATCTCCACTTCACAGTCCGCCGTGACGTTATCTGTCACAGTAAGCGCTCCTCGCACCGCAGATTCTACATCCGTACTCACAGCATCATACATAACTGTGACAGCGTCATACTCAATCTTCGGCCCTTGTTTATCTATATTGCTGACCGTGACCTTATAGGTTCCGCTGCGGTCTGCTCCCTGTTTATCCTTATATGTATAGTCAAATTCATAAATTCCATTTTCCTGCACTGTTTTTTCAGCTGACATCAGACTGATCTCTGTATATCCCCTGTCGTCTTTCAGCGTCACACTGATCGTGACATCCTGGTTTGTCAGCGTTTCCGGCGACAGCGTGTGAGTGAACTCCGGGGCAAGAGAAACACCTTCCCCTTTCACGAAATGGAACTCGGCGAAGTCTGACGCCAGGATCTGACCTTCGCTGTCCTTCAGGAGTCCCTGCACCTTATAATCTCCGGTCTCGGAATTTTTCGGCATGGATATGGAAAAAGACTCGACTCCGCTGACTCCGCTCCCCTGATAGCTACCGAGAATATATCCCTCTGCATCGGTGATAGAATATTCTGTAGTGAAAGGACCGGAAATCGTCCGGATCAATATCGTTGATCATCACCTTCACGATATTTTTGCCTTCCTTCAGATAGGACACCGGTATCTGATAGAAGGAAGTGTTCCACTGGCTTGAAAGACCGGTCAGCGGTGCAACTCTGTGGTCATTGATGTAGAGGAGATCATACTCTCCGTCCTGCCAGTCCACGTCATTGGTGCGTACTGCCAGATATGCACTGACCGCAGGCAGCTGCCCCTCCGGAATATCAATGGCAACTTCGATCGGGTGTCTGCTTAAATTCATTCGTATATATGCATCTATGTCGCCGTCGGGGCCCCCCGTCCCCGCATTATTTTCATTATCTTCTCCCACGAAGTAAGTGGCCGGATGGGTTTCTGACGCCGACCGCAGCCCATATGTCTGCACCATGGCCAGTTCCGGTGCTGCTGCCAGCACGTCTTCTTCCGTCAGGATTTCCGGATCTAACTCCAGCCCCGCAAGCATGGCCGCTTCTTCCTCCGGGGTCACGTCCTGATCTGTTCCTTCGTCCCCGTTTTCCTCCTCAGACTGTCCTTCTTCTGTTCCTTCGTCCTCGTCAGCGCCGTTCCCTTCGCTGTTTTTTCCCTGTTCTGTCTGTTCCGGCTGCTCTGTCTGATCCGGCTGATCCTCTGAACCTTCCGTCTGCGGCTCCACCGTCACGTCTATCTTCGGCATCTCAACCCCTTCTGCGGGCACATAGGATGACTCCTGGGGAAGAACCGCAGTAAATATATACGCACCCGGAATCTCTCCGTTATATTCCGGGTCGCTTATCCATGTGATCCCTTCTATGATTACATTTTCACCCTGGACAGATGCTTCCAGCTCCTCCGGCAGCATGAGCTCGTCCTGCGGCGTTCCATACTCTGCCTGACGGCTTCTGACTTCCTCCGGAAGCTCTGTAAAACCTGCGATCTCTGTCACCTGAAGGTTATCCGGGACCTGGACTTCCTCCATAGTCTGCGTTTCCTCCAGGGTCGGCTCTGTCTCTGTTAAGGGGGCTGTACCGTCTCCGTCCTGTGACTCCGCATATATTATCGTTCCTCCTGCCTGTCCTGTCAGAAGAACCAAGGTCAGTATTCCTGCTATGATTCTCTGTCTGGTCGACTTCATACAATACTCTCTCCTTTTTCTTTTGAAGTTTAATTTCTATTCTGCCAAAGAAATATCCTCTCTGAAAGTCTTCCGGAACCATTTGCACTTTTCCGGGCATTCTTTGTCACCATAGTATTTTTTACGGTCATATGCCCATCCTATTAGGGAACTGTCTGCTGAAGCAGAACAGTTCCTTTCACATCATATTTCTGATTTAATAAAACAATTTTTGTTGACACGTTTAAACAAGTGTGTTATATTTTAGTTGTTCAAACAAGTTTGCGTTTAATAATCCAACACATTCAAATTATCAGAGAAAGGAAGAGAAACGATGGGTAAGTATGATAATGACGTAAAACAGTTATTAACTCTCGTCGGAGGAAAAGAAAACATCCAGGCAGTTTCTCACTGCATGACAAGAATGCGTTTCGTTCTTGTGGATCCGAAGAAGGCGGATGAAAAGGCGATCGAGGATCTGCCGAGTGTAAAGGGAACGTTTACACAGGCAGGCCAGTATCAGGTCATCATCGGAAATGATGTCTCTGTTTTCTACAACGAATTCACCGCTTATGCCGGAATCGAAGGCGTGAGCAAGGACGCGGTAAAGGCCGCGGCAAAGACAAATCAGAATCCGCTCCAGAAGATCATGGGAACTCTGGGCGAAATCTTCGCACCACTGATCCCGGCCCTGATCTGCGGCGGTCTTGTGCTCGGTTTTCGAAATGTGATCGGCGAGATCAATTTCTTTAATAACGGAACGCAGAGTCTTGCAGATATCTCCCAGTTCTGGGCAGGAACCTACAACTTCCTGTGGCTGATCGGTGAAGCCGTATTCCATCTGCTGCCCGTCGGCATCGTATGGTCTATCACGAAGAAGATGGGAACGACTCAGATCCTCGGTATCGTCCTTGGTCTGACACTGGTATCTTCCCAGCTCCTGAACGGTTTCAGCGTATCATCCACACCTGCAGATGAGATTCCTTATTGGGATTTCGGCTTCGCAAAGGTGGAGATGATCGGTTACCAGGGACAGGTCATCGCAGCGATGATGGCTGGTTTTGTCCTTGTATATCTTGAGAAATTCTTCAAGAAGATCTGCCCTGAAGTCATCAGTATGATCGTTGTTCCGTTCTGTTCACTGGTTCCGGCTGTAATCATCGCGCACACGATCGTCGGTCCCATCGGCTGGGCGATCGGAAACGGGATCGGAAATGTAGTATACGCAGGACTTACATCCGACTTCCGATTCCTGTTCGCGGCGGTATTCGGTCTGTTATATGCGCCGCTTGTCATGACAGGTCTGCATCATATGACAAACGCCATCGATTCACAGCTCCTGGCTTCACCTGCCGGAAGCACGATCCTCTGGCCTATGATCGCACTTTCCAATATCGCACAGGGTTCCAGTGTACTGGCAATGAGCGTTCTCCAGAAAAAGAACGAACGCGCTCAGCAGGTCAATGTACCGGCATGTATCTCCTGTTACCTGGGCGTAACCGAGCCGGCACTCTTCGGTGTCAACCTGAAATATGTATTCCCGCTGGTATGCGGCATGATCGGTTCCTGCTGCGCTGCCATGATCTCCGTAGGCTTCGGAGTAGAAGCGCTGAGCATCGGCGTCGGCGGACTCCCGGGAATCCTCTCCATCAAACCGCAGTACTACCTGATCTTCCTTCTGGCTATGGCTGTTGCCATCGTGATTCCGTTCACACTGACATTCATCGTCGGAAGAGTAAAACTTTCACAGGAAGACAGATTCGGAAAAGAAGCGGCGGCTCCAACGGCAGCTTCCACAGATGAAACATCCGCTGCAGAAGGAACAAGATCCGCAGCAGATACAGCTTCCTCAACAGCTGATGCGAAAACAGAGAACGCGGCTGACGTAAAAGAACTGAAATCCATCCTTGACGGTAAAGTAATGCCGATCGAGGAAGCACCGGACGATGTATTCTCACAGAAGATCATGGGTGACGGCGTTGCCATTGAACCTTCCAACACTGTCGTGACCGCACCGGCAGACTGCGATGTGAGTGTTGTCATGGCTGACACAGGACACGCATGCGGACTGACACTTCCCAACGGCGTTGAACTCCTGATCCACGTCGGAGTCGACACAGTGGACATGGGCGGAGATGGCTTCAGGCTTCTTGTAAACGAGGGAGACCATGTCAAAGCCGGGCAGTCACTGATCGAATTTGATCCGGAGAAGATCAAAGCCGCAGGACATCCGTGTACGACAATGCTGATCGTTACAGCAGAGGGAAGTGCGGCAAACATCACAATGCACTCCGGCATCGACGCAAAGGCCGGCGAGACAACAGTCATCTCCTGGGACTAGCAGACAGCTCAATTCGCAGTAACAGAGGATGGTTTCTATGATGATCAGGAAAGGACGGATTGTAAGATATGAATAACGATTTCAGAAAAAGCACAGTATACCAGATTTATCCAAAATCATTCTGTGATACAGACAAAGACGGGCTGGGCGACCTTCGCGGCGTCATCGAAAAACTGGACTACATCAAAGAGCTTGGCGTGGACTACATCTGGCTCACTCCCTTCTTTGTATCTCCTCAGAACGACAACGGGTACGATGTAGAAGACTATTACAATATCGATCCGAGTTACGGGACTATGGAGGATGTGGAAGAACTCATCGCGGAAGGGAAAAAACGCGGGATCGGGCTTATGTTCGATATGGTGTTCAACCATGTATCAACCCGCCACGAGTGGTTCCGGAAAGCGATGGAGGGCGATCCCTACTACAAAGACTTTTTTATCTTCCGCAAGGGAAAAGGCGACGGTGTTCCTCCCACCAACTGGGAAAGCAAATTCGGCGGGAACGCATGGGAGTATGTAGAAAAATTTGACGAATACTATCTGCACCTCTTCGATGTGACCCAGGCGGATCTCAACTGGGAGAACGAGAACGTCCGCAAAGAGATCCAAAAAATACTGAAATTCTGGATGAAAAAAGGAGTACGCGGTTTCCGTTTCGATGTGATCAACCTGATCAGCAAGGCATGCTATGAGGATGACGAGACCGGCGACGGACGGAAATATTATACAGACGGTCCGAAGATCCATCAGTATCTGAAAGAGATGCACGACGCCACATTCGGAAAGGACGAAGGCATCGTGACTGTCGGCGAGATGTCCAGCACGACTATGGAGAACTGCTTCAAATATGCAGGCCGTGACACCGGGGAGTTGTCCATGGTATTCAGCTTCCACCACCTGAAAGTGGACTTCATGGGCAATGAGAAATGGGTCCTTGTTCCCACCGATTTTCAGAAGTTGAAAGACATCATCTTTGACTGGCAGACAAAGATGGCAGAGCACAATGCATGGAACGCAGTGTTCTGGTGTAATCACGATCAGCCCCGCGTCGTTTCCCGTTTCGGAGACGAGGGGAAATACTGGAAGGAATCTGCAAAGATGCTGGGAACCATCATACACTGCCTGAGGGGTACGCCGTATGTGTACCAGGGCGAGGAGATTGGTATGACCAACACAGACTTCACCGATATCTCCCAGTTCAAGGACGTAGAGAGTCTGAACCATTATCAGATTCTGCAGGACAAGGGCCTCTCAGCTTCGGATGCGCTCCGGATCATACAGATCCATTCCAGGGACAACGGACGTACGCCAATGCAGTGGGATGATACGAAATACGCCGGATTCTCCGCTGAGGACAGTGCCGAGCCGTGGATCGCGGTAAACAGCAACCATACACGGATCAACGCGGCTGAGCAGTTAAAGGATGAAGATTCGATCTTACATTATTACCAGAAGCTGATCGCCATGAGAAAAGAGCTGGACGTCATCGCTTACGGTGACATCGAGCCTCTGGCAGTAAAGGATCCCTGTGTGTTCGCATACCGCAGGGCTTACGAAGGTCATGAGCTCATCGTAGCAGCGAACTTCTACGGAAGGGACTGCACATGGAAAGGCGCTCCGGATGTGACAGGATATGAGCGCGTGATCGGCAATTACAAAGATGCTGTATCCGTTGAGAACGGTGTGATGAACTTGAGACCGTACGAAACGGCTGTATGGTATAAATGATCGTGTTTATAGACAATATCAGATTCCATTGACTCTTCCTTTATAGAGACAGCGGGAACTCCTTTTCTCAGTAAACAGTTCCCGCTGTTTTCTTTTCTTTTTTCTGACTTTTTGTTTCTTGGCTTTTCTCCCCCTTTCCCTATTGCGTCCCATATTCCTTTTCTATATAATATGTTCGCACAGATGTATTTACTGGCAGCAAATATATTTTCAGAAAGAAGTTTTTTCCATGGAATCATCAGCACAGATCAAAAATCAGATCACAGAGGGAACGATCTGGAAACAGCTCCTGCTGTTCTTCTTCCCAATCCTGCTGGGCACCTTTTTCCAGCAGCTTTACAATACCATAGACAGTGTGATCGTGGGGCAGTTTGTGGGAAAGGAGGCGCTTGCCAGCGTAGGAGGCTCCTCCGCCCAGATCGTGTCCCTGGTCGTGGGATTCTTTACCGGACTCTCCTCCGGCGCCTCGGTCACTGTCGCCCAGTTCTTCGGAGCGAAGAATGTCAAAGCGGCAAATGAGGGGCTCCACAACGCCTACGCCCTGGCGATCGCCGGAGGGATCGCGCTTACTCTGATCGGCATCCTGACTGCCCCGGCGCTTCTCACTCTCATGCAGACGCCGTCGGATATCATGCAGGATTCCGTTATTTACCTGCGGATCTATTTTGCCGGGATCATCTTTGTCCTGGTCTATAATATGGGCTCCGCCATCCTGCGTGCCACCGGAGATTCCAGACATCCGCTGTACTATCTGATCGTCTGCTGCGTCATCAACATCGTGCTTGATTCCCTGTTTGTCATCGTATTCCACATGGGTGTCATGGGCGCCGCAGCAGCCACTCTCATCGCGCAGGCAGTAAGCGCGGTGCTGGTCACCCGTGATCTGATGAGGTCCCGGGATATCCTGAAACTCTCGCTGAGAGAGATCCGTTTCCACGGTGCTGTCCTGAAGACACAACTCAAGCTGGGAATCCCTACCGGACTGGAATCCGTGCTCTTCTCTATCACTAATATCGCCATCATGGCCTCCATCAACACCTTCGGAACAGACACCACTGCGGCGTGGTCAGCCTACGGCAAGCTGGACGCCATCTTCTGGATGGTCAGCACCGCCTTCGGAATCTCCATCACCACCTTTGTAGGGCAGAACTACGGCGCGGGAAAGATGGACCGGGTGCGCCGCAGCACCTGGGTATGTCTGCTGATGGATCTGGCTGTATCCGGAGTGCTGGTCCTTTTCCTGATCGCGGCGAGAGTCCCGCTCTTCCGTCTGTTTACCTCAGATGGAGACGTTATCCGGATAGGATGTGATATGCTGGTATTGATCATCCCCTGGTATATCGTGTATGTCTTCATTGAGATCCTTGCGGGAGCGCTCCGTGGTATGGGTGATGTGATCGTTCCCATGGTCATCACTCTGGCGGGTGTCTGCGTCTTCCGCATCATCTGGCTTGCAGTTGTGATGAAGATCTCCCCCACGATCCCGGCGATCATCTTCAGCTACCCGGTGACATGGATCGTCAGCGCGCTGGCGTTTATCGCATATTACATATTTAGATACCGAAAAAGCAGAACAAGGACTGTCAGTTGACGGTCCTGTTTTTATCTGTTCTTTCAGACCGCGGGCAATATAAACACGCAGGTTTCCCGGCGGTTGATTTTCCGCGGAGAAATCAACCACGACTCCCTTTACAGTTGATTTTGTCAACCGATATAATAGGGGCAGGAGGCGGTACAAAATGAAATCCATTGTCACAAACAGCATCACAAAAATATATCCCGGCGGGAACAGAGCGGTCAGTGGTCTCTCTCTTTCTCTGAATCAGGGCGAAGTGTACGGCTTTCTCGGGCCAAACGGCGCCGGCAAGACGACCACAGTAAAAATTCTGACCGGGATGCTCTCTCCCTCGGAAGGGAACTGCGAAGTGATGGGTATCGATCCTTCAGCAGAACCGGAAAAGATCCACGCCATTTCAGGCGTCATCACCGAACACGCTCAGATGTATGATAATCTCACCGGATTGGAAAATCTTCTTTTCTACGGATCTCTTTTCGGACTGGATAGGAACTGCGCCCAAAGCAGGGGACTGGGCCTTCTCCGTCAGCTCGATCTGGAGGAAGCTGCGGACCGCAGACTCAGCGCATACTCCACTGGTATGCGGCAGAGACTTTCCCTTGCCCGTGCCCTGATCCACCGGCCTAAAGTCCTTTTCCTCGATGAGCCCACTTCCGGCCTGGATCCGGAAAGCGCCCGGAACGTGAACCGACTGATCCGGGATCTTGCTTTAAAGGAAGGCGTTACCGTCTTTCTCTGCACTCACCAGCTCCGGTATGCCCAGGAGATCTGCACCCGGTACGGGCTGATCGAGAAGGGCTCCCTGCTTGCTTCCGGAACGCTTGATGAACTTCGCCGGACAGTCTCGCCCCGATTCACGGTAAAGATCAGAGCCGGCCATATTTCTCCGGATATGATCTCGCGCCTGGGTCTCAGACGTTCCGGTTCTGACGCGAAAGACAGCGCTGAGATCCCGGATAACAGACAAGAGGAAAACAGAGGATCGTACAGAGAGGGATCTGACAAAGAGACCAGTAAAGAAACCGGCACAGTCTGGCTGGAAACGGAAGTCGAATCAGAAGAAGAAATCCCCGGGTTGGTACATCAAATCGTTTCCGAAGGTGGAAAAATCTTTCATGTTTCCGCCTGTCTTCCGTCTCTGGAAGACATCTATTTCTCACTGACAGCCGGAAAGGAGGGTTTAAAGTGAAATCTGCAATATATGCCATTATCCGAAAAGATATCCGATCCGTAACCTCCAACCGACAGTTGTTCCTTCCCATCCTGCTGATCCCGCTGATCATGATCGTAGTGCTGCCGACCATGTTTGTCGTGACCGTGCGCTTTGTCCCGGAAGAGGCAGGCGATCTTGACGCACTGCTGTCCCTGCTTCCCGTCTCCGCACTGGACGGCGGCGCAGAACAGGCTCTGATCCAGATCATCCTGAACAATATCCTGCCCGTCTTCTTTCTCATTATCCCGATCATGACCTCCTCTGTCATGGCGGCGGGTTCATTTGTCGGGGAAAAGGAAAAACATACACTGGAAACACTGCTCTACTGCCCTCTGCCGCTTGGTCGGATCTTTTACGCCAAGATCATGGCATCTTTTCTCATGAGCATGATGGTCTCACTCCTGTCCTTTGCGGTAATGCTCGCATTCATGGAAACGGAGCTGTTCATACTGTTCGGCGCCCTCACGGTTCCGTCGCTGAACTGGCTTATCATGCTGTTCCTGCTCTCGCCTGCGGTCTCCCTGATCGCCATCACTCTCATCGTAAGAGGATCCGCAAAGGCTCAGACCATGGAAGAATCTCAGCAGAAAGCTGTTTTGCTGATACTTCCTCTGATGCTCCTCATCGTGGGGCAGTTCTCCGGCGTCCTGCTGGTGAGCGGATGGCTGCTCCTGATTCTGGCGCTGGCGTGCGGCGCAGCTGCCTGGTTCCTCATGCGGGGATGCCGGAAACGGTTCACCTGTGAATCTCTTCTGAAATGACAGATTCCGGCCTTATTGTGCAAAAAATCGGGGACGGAGCAAGATATTGATTCTTGCTTGGTCCCCGTTTATCGTTCTGTCTGTACTTTTGCGGGCCAGAACCTATTCAACTCTTTCTCCGGTAAGATAATCAGCAGATCTCTGCTCCCGCAGGCATCTCCTTCTCCGGTACGACAAGGGAAAGATTGCCGTCAGCGTCCTCTGCGCAGAGAAGCATTCCCTCAGAGAGAACTCCGGCAAGTTTTGCCGGTTTCAGGTTCACAAGCACCATGACTTTCTTTCCGACCATCTCTTCCGGCGTATATTGTGACTTAATGCCGGATACGATCTGTTTTACCTGGCTTCCGATCTTAACCTGAGAACAGAGAAGTTTCTTTGATTTTTTCACTGCCTCACATGCGATGATCTCTCCCACCTGGAACTGCATCGCTCCGAACTGCTCGAAAGTGATCTCCGGCTTCGCCTCGATATCGATCACATTTTCTTCTTTCGTCTCTTCTGCCGCTTCCTCTGTGTGGGGATGAAGTTCTTCTACTTTCTTCATCACTTCCTCCAGATCAAGTCTCTGGAACAGAATCTCCGGTTTGTCTGTGACATGACCATTTCCAAGCTGGTCCAGGATCTTTTTGCTTGTAGAAGGCATGAAAAACTCGAGAAGTCTTGCGCCTGCGGAGATTCCCTGGATCAGGTTCCACAGTACAGTCTCCAGACGATCTTTCTTTGCCTCGTCTTTTGCAAGCGCCCAGGGCATTGTCTCGTCGATGTATTTGTTACAGCGCTTGAACAGATTGAAGATTTCCGTGATGGCGTCCGCCACCCGCAGTCCGTCCATCTTCGCATCCACTGCCTTCGGCGTATTCTCGATCACGGCCTTTAAGTCAGCGTCTACTTCTTCTGCCACACCTTTGTCTGTAACTGTGCCGCCAAAGTATTTATTTGTCATAGAAACTGTACGGTTGACAAGGTTTCCGAGAGTATTTGCAAGATCAGAATTCAGTCTCTCCACCATCAGCTCCCATGTGATCACGCCGTCGTTTTCAAAAGGCATCTCATGCAGCACGAAATAGCGGACCGCATCCACTCCGAAGAAATCCACCAGTTCATCAGCATAGAGTACATTTCCCCTGGACTTGCTCATCTTGCCGTCTCCCTGGAGGAGCCACGGATGTCCGAACACCTGCTTCGGCAGTGGAAGCCCCAGCGCCATCAGAAAGATCGGCCAGTAAATTGTATGGAAACGGATGATATCCTTTCCGATCAGATGAAGGTCCGCCGGCCAGTATTTCTCAAATTTTTCAGAGCTGTTTCCGTCACAGTCATACCCGATCCCGGTGATGTAGTTGGTCAGCGCGTCAAGCCATACATAGACAACATGTTTATCGTCAAAATCTACCGGGATTCCCCATTTGAATGAAGTCCTGGATACACACAGATCCTGCAGTCCCGGAAGAAGGAAGTTGTTCATCATCTCATTCTTGCGGGATACCGGCTGGATAAACTCGGGATGTGTATTGATGTGCTCGATCAGGCGGTCCGCATATTTGCTCATTTTAAAGAAATATGCCTCTTCTTTCGCCGGCTGCACCTCGCGTCCGCAGTCCGGACATTTTCCGTCGACAAGCTGTGACTCTGTGAAAAATGACTCACAGGGAGTACAGTACATTCCCTCGTAATATCCTTTGTAAATGTCGCCCTGATCGTACAGCTTCTTAAAGATCTTCTGTACCTGTTTTTCGTGATCAGCGTCCGTTGTACGGATGAACTTGTCATAGGATGTATCCATCAGATCCCAGATCCGTCTGATCTCTTTAGATACATTGTCCACGAACTCCTTCGGAGAAATGCCGGCCTCCTCAGCCTTGAGTTCGATCTTCTGTCCATGTTCATCAGTTCCGGTCTGGAAATAAACATCATATCCCTGACTTCTCTTGTAGCGCGCGATCGCGTCAGCAAGAACGATCTCATAGGTATTTCCAATATGCGGTTTTCCTGACGTGTAAGCGATTGCTGTTGAAATGTAATACTTTGGTTTCTCTGACATGATTACCCTCCTTTGATTAAAATCGGATAAGGGAAGTCCCTTCCTCCTTTCGGATCAGCGCGATATCTCGGGCAGCTCACAGCGAAGCTGTTCGCTGTCCGTTGCCCGTCGGATGTCCGCATGTCTGTTCAAGCAAGCTTGCTCATCCATGCGGCCGCCCTCCGGGCTTATCGCACAAAAAACCGCCTTCCCGAACAGAAATCTGTTCAAGAAGACGGAGCATTCCGCGTTACCACTTCTCTTCGCGCTTTCCTCGCAGAAAGCACCTCAGCAGGTGCCTGTCAGCACCCTTCCGCTATAATGGGCGGACCCATCGCAGCCTTACTGTGAGCACTTAGCGAGGTATTTCACGAGCTTAGTGCGAACGTACACCCAGACACTTGGCGAGGTCCTTTCGAGCCTAGTGACTGCGGTGTTTCCCTGTTGGCACTTAGCGAGGTATTTCACGAGCTTAGTGCGAACGTACACCCAGACACTTGGCGAGGTGTTTCTCACAGTTCGGTGCGCTGCTCAGAAGCCATTTTCATCTGCTTTCCATCCATCCCTCTCAGCATCAGATCCGTCCCTTCCGGTTTTCCTGATGATCAGGACTGCCATTCAAAGGATCTTATGGGATTTCTCTGTAAAATATCCGGCAGACTACTCTCTTCGTCGTCGCGTTTCACCTGAAGTAATTTATTTCAGTCTTTAGAAAGATTAGCACACGTAAACGGGGATGTCAAGACCAGAAGCCCCGGTCTCTTTTGTTACGATTCACAGTCCCGCTTCAGGATGCAAATCGTAACTCTCTTTAATCAAATTCAAAATCAATCCCGTAAACTTCACACGCATCACGCAGCAGATTTTCTGTATCCTCCGTGGAGGACGAGTTATCCACGGTTAGCATGAGGATAACATAATCGTCGTCCACCATATCGCATTTTATGATATCAAAACACGGGTAAGATGTTCCATCATAAGATATGGAATCATAGTTTATCTGCTGCAGCGCAAAACCATCTCCGGAGATCAGTTCATCCTCCGTAATATTGGCATAATACTCCGGCATATCTGACATTGATTCCACCTGCATATCCACCAGTTCGGATATAACAGATGCCGGATCGCCATATGCGTATGTCATATACAACGATGTCATAATCCCGTCTTCCATGGATACGACGTTGGAACCTGAGACAGTCAGATACTCGCTTCGGAGCACCGGCACTTCCACAGTACTTTCCCCATCTGTCAGTGGAACTTTTATGAAGTCATCATACCCCTCCATCGGTTCATAGTCATCCGGAGATGCCCCATCATCATAATCATCGTAGCTGTCATAGTCATCGTATCCGTCGTGATCATAAAACTCTTCTTCCCATTCCTCCACTGCATCGGCGCCGCCATAGTCACTATACCCGTTATCTTCGTAGATATAACTGCTATCTCCGCTCAGGTAATCGAAGTAACCGGCGACAGCCCCTGTCGCTGCCAGAATGACCATGAGCAGGATGTACACAACTCCTGTAACGGCAGTAGCGATGATCACACCCCGGCTCTTCTTTTCATCGGGCCCCTGGTACTGAGCACTTCCGAACGCCAGCATGGGCAGAAAAACGAATGACAGAAATATCAGACCGACCGCATATTCCCCGCTCTTGCCAAACACTCTTGCAAGCTTTACATTCGTTGCAATGGCAAAGATCAAATTTCCTATTGGGATGAGATACAACAAAAACAGCCATCCGTTCCCCCATGTGATCTTTACAAGAACATACAGACTATAGAACGGAATGAGCGCCGCCCATCCTCTCTCTCCTGCCTTTTTGTACAACTTCCACTGTGCGATTACCACCAGAATCCCTACAGCAAGTGCAAAGAATAAAAATACCGCCACCAGCATCAGAACGCCTCCTATAAGTGCCATTTCTGATTCCCCCTCTCTTTTGTTTTTCTCTTAGTTTTTTATTACCTCCAAAGAATACCATTTTATCTGCGTTTCGTCTACAAAACCCTTGATAAAAATATGTTAATATTCAAAATGTCTCATATCACAGCACCAGGTCATCTACTTTTTCAAACCCGTCCAGCGCATACTCCTCTATTGTATTTCCCGACACCAGATAAAACCGGTCTCCGATATACAGTCCTCTTGTACTTCCATATCCCCCCAATGTCCGTTCAAATTCCTGCCGGAACCCGCTGTTTTCATCATATGAGAAAATGCAGTACTTCTGACTGCTGCCGTACGCAGTGAACCCAAACAGGTTCTTCTCCACATCTGCGAACACGGATCTGTAGTCATAGACATCCGTGCCATACATATCCTCGAGCACATATTTCTGCACTTCACGCACATCAGACGGATCCGAAATGTCAAACATGGAGAGTTTCACGCCTTCCGTAGTGACGCCGCTCTCATCTACATCCATCCCGATCCCCAGCAGAAGTCCGTCTCCATATGGATGCAGATACTCAGAAAATCCGGGAATCTTCAGTTCTCCCAGGATCTTCGGAGCAGCCGGATCGGACAGATCCACGGAAAACAGAGGATCCACCTGCCGGAATGTGACAAAGTATCCTGTCTCACCCAGAAATCTTGCCGAGTAGACACTCTCGCCTGCCGCCAGGTTGCGAATTTCTCCGACGATCTCCAGATTTTCATCCAGAACATAAAGTGAATTGGACTCAGACGGCTCCGGCGCAAAGAGAGGAACAACACCTCTTGCCTGTCCTGCTGTTTTTGTAACCGTGGTCACCAGCCGGAGATATCCGTTATATTCGTCAATGCTGAACGAATCGTTGAGGGTACCGCTGACCTTTGTCTGTCCCACGCCTTCCAGTTTTCCGTCCCCGTAAGACACTTTGCGTATGGACGTCTGGTTCACATCAGAATCACTTTCACCGTAGATTGATTCAGTAATATAAATATTCTCCGTGCTCACATAGCATAAGCCTGTGTTTCCGAACACCGCCTTACTGTCCGTGCGTCCGTCCGGATCGTCAAGATCAAAGGATGAGATCACGGTGTAGCTGTTTCCCATCCGTCCCTGAGGCATGTAAATACAGTCTGTCGAAATGAGTTTTCCCTGTACTTCCGGGATATACGCGGACTGATTTTCCCTCGCCGCACCGGTATCCGCATAAAAGCTGCTGAGAAGATAGACATATCCGCCGCGTATCCTCATTGTATTGAAATAGCCGCTCTGGGTAATCTCACCGATCTTTTCCGGCTCTTCCGGATCGCTGACATCGTAGACGTCAGCACAGGTGTAATCCCTGTAATAGCCGTCATATCCATTTTCCCCGTCACTGTATTCTGATTTTGTATAGACCACTGCAAGGTATCCGTCCTGCGCATACACCTCCGACGGATAACTGCCCTCTTCCGTCTCAATCTGCGCCAGATGTTCCATCTCTGTCTGTCCGGTTCCCACGATATCGATCTTTTCTCCGTTTACGATATAGAGATTCTTTCCATCCGTTTTGGCGATATCTCCTTCGCCAACACCTTCCTCTCTCACATTCGTATCGGAATATTCTGTCCCGTAGGCATTCCCGGACGCACTTCCTGCATCCGCCCCGGAAGAATCAAAGCTTCTCGCTTCGGCGTTGCCTGTACTGCTGTCCGCGCTGCTGCCGTCCGCTGCGCTTTCCTCCGCTGCAGAAGCGGCATTTTCCCAGTATTCCTTTTCCGCCTGGATATAATCATAAATTTCATTATAGTCTTCTGCCGTTGTGAGCAGGTCTGCCCCCAATATCCTGGATGTTACGGAGGACTCCCCCGGGCCGGTCTCTTCCGGATTCGCTTCTTCCGATGATGCAGAAGCAGACTGTTCAGACGTTTCGTTCCTCATTTCTCTGGTATGATCTGTAATAAGAAAATATCCCGATATTCCCGCCACAAGACAAACCCCTGCCGCAGCTGTTCCAGCCAAAATGTGCCGCCTCCGTCGCTTCTTTCTGATTCGCTCCTTCTCCAGGATCTTCTTTTCGATCTCTCCCGGAAGGAGGGAATCCGGTATTTCCGTATCTTTTGCGCTTTCACTGAGGAAATCCTCCACTTTCTTTTCTTCCGCTTCACTGTTGAGATTCTTTTTCTCTTCCATCTTCCTTCCTCCTTCCAGACTTCTATCCCGCATTTTCCAGGATCCTGCGCAATTTTCCCAGAGCGCGGCTCTTCTTCGAGCGGACAGTACCAGGACTGCACTCCAGCATGCGTCCGATCTCCTCACTCTGATATCCCGCAAAGACAGAAAACGCCAGAATCATCCGCTCCTCTTCATCCAATGTTCCAAAAGCAGCCCTCACATCCTGTATCTCCGCATGATCCGGCTCGTCTCCATTTTCCCCGCGGATTCCAATCCGCTCTCTGTCCGCAAGTTCCAGAACTGCCTCCTGTTTCCGCTTTTTCAGGATCTTCCGGCACTGATTATTCAGGATCGTAAACATCCAACTCCGGAACGACTCCTCCTTCTTAAGCTGCCCCAGTTTTTCCCACGCTGTCATCACAGTCTCGCTGACCGCGTCCTCCGCGTCCTGTTTGTGCTTCGTCGTATACAGCGCAAATTTATACAGATCCACATAGATTTTCGAATAAAGTCCCGAAAAAGCCTTCACATCTCCCCGTTTTGCCCGACGGATCAAATCGGCTTCCGTTCCTTTCTCATGATCGTACATCCGCACCCCTCCTCTCATGCTCTGTACAATACTGTGAATTCATGTTATTGAGTTTTGTATCTGATATATAATATTAGAGTCAACAGAAATGGACTTTGTTGCAATAAAAATCAATAAATTTCTCCTCACGACCCCAAAACGACCGCTCCACTTTTCCCGTGCAGCGGTCGTCTGATCATTCAATATAATCGCAGTTTTGTCTTTCTTTCATCATGGCAGAAGCCGCCCCCTCATTCCAGGATCTCTCTCACCTGTTCCTCTGACATTCCGCATTCTCCCGCGATCTCCTCTTCGGTTTTCCCTTCTGCTGAAAGGCGGAAAACAAGTTTTGCAAGGCGTATTCCTTTCTCCTTTTCCCTCTCCAGCTCATCAGCAAACAGTTCTCTTAACGCATCGCACATTTCTTCTTCAACCTCCATTTCTTTCCAGTTCGCCCTGGTGATCAGATCCATCACCGCAGCGTAGTCCTTTGAATCCCGGTATGGGTCAGTTCGTGCGTGATCAGAAGCTGCATGGGAACCGCATCGCCTTTCAGGTAATAAATCCCTTTGTAATGCTGTTCCACTCTCATTCCTCTCACTTCTTTCAGGTGTTTCAACATTTCCCGGGGATAACGGTTGCACACAAACGTAATCGTTATCTCCGTCGGTTCGATCTCCCTCACCCGATTCGTATTTGACTGATAAAAACAGGCATATCCATACACTTTATAGAAATCATTTACGCTCAGATTGTCATCCGGCGCCTTGTATTCGACAATATTGTGCTGCCGGAATTTCCTTCCGATCGTCTTGCGTATCATTGCATCCTTTCGCTTCTTGATAATGAGCACATCGATCTGGGGCGTCTTCTTGCTCAACAGGTATTCCTCCTGCAGTTCCAGTTCTTTCCTTTCAATCTCTTCCGCGAACGTGATCCGGAGCGCAGCTCCGAATGCCGGATGCCATTGCAGCCTCTGGCTGTCTTGTTTCTTTCTTCCACTCATCTGTGGATTTCTCCTTTCAGTATAGCCAATTCGTTTTCCGGTTGCAACACAGCAGCAGATAATTTTTCAACAGTCCGTCTCTCAAATCTGGGCAGTTCTGCACTGTTACGACATTTTGACCAACGGCATCACTCCTTCACTTTTTCAATCTGTTTCAAACAAAAACTGGAAATCCGCTCTGAACTCAGAGCATGAAACCTGTTCTTCGGCGGTCAGACAGGACCGAACGTCCCCCGCCAGAGATATCCCTCCGGACACACCACAGATCCGGCATGTCCGCCCTTCGGGAATAAAAACAGCATAACATTACATCAAATCGACCGCAAGCAATATTCCGTTGCCCCAATTCTTTCCTCTCCCTTCCAGTCCCCCAGGGAGCAGCGCCCAACGGGTGCGCACCTCCCGTCCGCAAATCCACATCCTCCCGCAGCCAAAAAACAAGCCGGACGGTATATGTTGTTCGAAGGCTGTGGAACAGCGCCGGCACTTGGCGCGCGTCCTTTGCGCGCCTACGTACCGCTGCGCTGTTCTACAAGCGCAAGCGTGCCTGAGAACAATATATACCGTCCGGCGACCTTTTTTACCTGCCGTTCGATTCGATTTACAACGTATTTCTATAATAGTTGATCAGGCATCCGTCCAGGATGATCTGTCTCTCTGCATCCGTCAGATCCCCGAGTCTCAGATCGATCTCTGTAAGTTCATCACCTACCACATATGCCTTGATCACATCGCTCTTTTCTTCCACTGCCTTCCTTACATCCGGCACAAAGATATAATCCCCGTTCTTAAACGGAAGATGCTCATGATCTGCATCAGTCAGGAACGGAAGCATTCCCCAGTTGATCAGGTTGGAGCGGTAACGCTTCGTCGCGTACTCGATGGCAATGTTTGCCCATCCGCCCAGGACCTTCTGGCAGGATGCCGCCTGCTCACGCGCAGAACCGTCTCCCGGTTTCACAGCAAAGATTGTGCTGCCGACGCCGATGTTTCCTTTTCCGACTTCCGGATAGGTCTTCTGGATCGTCGCCATGACCGGTTTCAGCTCCTCGAGCGCATCCAGAGGACATGTGCCCGCCTCGATGGCTTTCTGCGCTTTCTGAACTTCCTTTGCACGTCCCACGTAAGCCGGATCTTTTCTTGAGAGCGCGAACTCTGCAAGTCCCAGCGGGTTGGAGCGGTAAGAGGACGTCTCTCCTGACGGTATCAGCTCGTCCGTCGTTGTGACCGGATCATGGATCTCGGAAACAACTTTCACGATCAGGTTCTCCGGAAGCGGAGACATTGCCGGCCAGTCTTTGATGTTCGGTCCGAAGTGGATCTCCACGCTCGGATCTGCCACACCATGACTGTCAAATACCCGGTTTGCGTAAATATTTTTATCGAAATGATATTTCTGTCCTTTGTACTCTACATCCAGTGCCGTAGCCGGTGTCAGGTAACCCTTGTTCGCTGCTGTCGCCGCGATGGAACGGGCGTCCATCAGTGCCACGGATGAGATCTGTCCGCTCTGCAGCTTGCTTCCTTCACGGTTTGGGAAGTTTCTTGTTGTATGGCGGATGGAGAAAGCGTTATTCGCCGGAGTATCTCCTGCGCCGAAGCACGGTCCGCAGAATGCGGTCTTCACAACAGTTCCTGCTTCCAGAAGGTCGGCTACCGCCCCGTTCTTCACCAGTTCCATGTAAACCGGCATACTTGCGGGATATACGCTGAATGTAAATTCATCTGCTCCGATATTTCTGCCTTTAATGATGTCCGCAGCCGCACAGATGTTCTCGAATCCGCCGCCGGCACATCCTGCGATGATTCCCTGATCTACATAGAGTTTTCCGTCTCTGATCTTGTTCTGAAGAGAATAATCCACAGCACCGTCCAGGCTGACAAGAGCCTTCTTCTCCACATCGTGAAGGATATCCTCCAGGTTTTCATTTACCTCGTCGATCGTGTAGACGTTGCTCGGATGGAACGGCATCGCGATCATCGGTTTGATCTCGCTCAGGTTCACGTAAACGCATCCGTCGTAGTATGTGACTGCTCCAGGATTCAGTTCTTTGTAATCCCCGCTTCTTCCGTGGATCTCATAGAACTCCTGGATCTTCTCGTCTGTCGTCCAGATAGAAGACAGGCAGGTCGTCTCTGTCGTCATAACGTCAATGCCGATACGGAAGTCTGCGCTCAACTTCTTCACGCCCGGTCCTACGAACTCCATCACTTTATTGTTTACATAGCCATTTTTAAATACAGCGCCAATGATCGCCAGCGCAACGTCCTGAGGACCTACGCCCTTCATCGGCTCGCCGTCCAGATAGATTGCGATCACGCCCGGCATCTTAATGTCATAGGTCTTGTTGAGAAGCTGTTTTACAAGCTCCGGTCCGCCCTCGCCCATGGCCATAGTCCCCAGGGCGCCGTAGCGGGTATGACTATCAGAACCAAGGATCATCTTGCCGCCGCCTGCCAGCATCTCTCGCGCGAACTGATGGATGACTGCCTGATGAGGCGGAACATAAACGCCGCCGTACTTCTTCGCGCAGGTCAGTCCGAACATATGGTCATCCTCATTGATCGTACCGCCTACCGCACAGAGACTGTTGTGACAGTTTGTCAGTACATAAGGCATGGGGAACTTCTCAAGACCTGACGCGCGCGCCGTCTGGATGATCCCCACAAATGTAATGTCGTGGGATGTCAGCTTGTCAAAACGGATCTGCAGATTCTGCATATTGTCAGAAGTGTTGTGATCCTTCAGGATATTGTACGCCATGGTATTGTGAGCCGCCTCTTCCTTTGACAGCGGAACCTGTACATTCCCTGTATCTTCTACGATCTCAGTGCCGTTTAAGAGATAGACACCGTTGTCATATAATTTGATCATTTGGAAACCTCCTTATAAAACTGTTTACTGTATCTTCCTGCGGGCGTCCCGCTTTCCGCCTCTGCCGTGCCAGCTCGATTCCGCTTCGCTCCATCTCGCTGCGGGCATCCGCCCTATACAGATACCATAGGACAGCCAACCGCAGGCAAGCCTGCGTTTTCTGTCCTATAATATCTGTGCACGGCAGAACTAATGACATCATATCATATTTCCGCGGGTCAGTAAAACTGAATTTTAAAATCTGCCGGATTTCCGGCGGCTTTCTGGCACGGTGTATACCATACTCAGAAACGGAACTTATCCCGCCAAAAGTGTCCTCTCACCTTCGGAAAACTTTCTTGCAGTTCCCTTCCCGCGAATATATAATGTAAATTAACTTTTTGAAAATGGAGATCGTATTACAAATGAACGTTATTATCATAATGTGCGCAGGCATACTTGTGGGAAAATTTCTCTTTCCTGCCAAATGGAAACGCGTCAATGAGTTCCTGCAGACAGTCTGCACGCTGCTTCTGATCTTTTCCATGGGAGTACTGCTTGGAAGCCGGGAGAATTTTCTCCGGGAGATCACCACGCTGGGTTTTCAGAGTGTTCTGTTTTTCCTGATCCCCTCGGTCTTTTCCGTGATCGTCGTGTATCCTCTTACAAGGATATTTCTGGATAAAAAAAGAGAAAAGAAAAAGGAGGCGGACTAATGGTTTACCTGGCTGTGATCGCGCTTCTGTGTGGGATTGCCTGCGGAATGGCAGGGCTGGATAATGTATTGCCTGTAGAAATGATCGTTTCGAATAAAGACCTTATCCTCTATATCCTGATGTTCCTGGTTGGGATCAGCATCGGACTGAACAGAGGGATTGTGAGCAAGATAAAAGAATATCACATTAAGATCTTTGTGATCCCCGCCGGGATCATCGCCGGATCCCTGGCAGGCGGGATCGTGAGCGGACTGCTCACGGGGCTTCCGCTGAACCAGAGCGCGGCGACCGCCGCAGGGATGGGCTGGTACAGCCTTTCCGGGGTCGCCATCGGGAACCTGGCGGGAGCGCAGGCGGGCAGCATCGCATTCCTGAGCAATCTGCTGAGAGAGATCTTCTCTTTTTTCAGCATCCCTTGGATCTCAAAGAATCTGAACTACCTCACCTGTATCGCTCCGGCGGGAGCCACCAGCGAGGACACCACCCTCCCCATGATGATCAGGTACACCAACGGGGAGACCGTGGTACTGTCCGTGTTCAACGGAGTGATCTGCTCGGCGGCGGTGCCGTTCCTGATCTCGTTCTGCTTTCATTTTTTCTGAATTTTCAAGACTCGCTTGCGAGTCCTGACGCGGGATTCGGGTCAGCTTTAGCTGACATAACACATCTCCGAATCCCTGCGCCCTTCGTTCCACTACGCTCCTGTGATATCGGTTATCCCTCTATCACCCCGGTGCAGATCGCCCTCGCCGGTACCTCCGTCCGAGCGATCTGCCCGCTTATCCGGATGTTCACCGGCATTGTCTTCTCCGACCGGTTCAGGAGGACAAGTACGATCGAACCGTCGGGATTCTTATACGCCGTCACATCCAGAGCGTCTGTGTATCTGCTGAACCCGATCCGTCTTGCCCCCTCACGGATATAGTGAGAGAAATGGAAGAAATGCTTCTGGATGAGCTGGGGCATCAACAGATGCGCTTTCGTGTCATACAAAAACGGCGCCAGGCAGTAATTTCCTACATGGTTTGGCCCGCCCTTCTCGTCCAGCACCACATTCCAGTCATAGAATGCGGACACGCCGTTGTTCAGATCTCCGATGATCTCATGGGACAGCCTCATGGCGTTCGCCTCCGAATCGTCGGAATCGAATTTGCTGAACTCGATGCAGCTCTCGGACACGATCAGCTTCAGTTCCGGATACTTCTGTCTTACAAGGGAAAGGTTCTCAAAATGATCGCCGCTGTACCAGTGGCAGGCAGCGCCTGTCACCATCCCTTTTGTTGAATCGTCGCAGATCTCGCACACCCGCTCAAAGATCCGTTCCTTATTGTGATCCCAGATGAACACTTCGATATGATCCATCCCGTGCCTTTTCAGCGCCGGGTACATGGCGTCCCTCAGGAACTTCTTCTCCTCCTGAGCTGTATAGATACAGGAATCCCATGTCTGAACTGCCTTCGGCTCATTCTGCAGGCTGATCCGCTCCACCTCGAAGCCTCTCTCCTGAAATTCCCGGATATATCTGCAGATGTATTCCGCCCACAGATCATAATATTCCGGCTTCAGGGATCCGCCATGCTTTCTGGATCCATTGGTCTTCATAAACTCCGGAGGGGACCAGGATGAGAGCATGATCTTCAGTTTCCGTCCTGCCGCTTTCTCGGCGTCTTTAAGCATAGGGATGATGTATTTTTCCGTCCTTGAAAAATCAAAGCTTTTCAGTTCGGTATCTTTCTCATCGGACACTGCCTCATACATTTCCGTGGAGAAGTCGCAACTGTCCATGTGGATACGGACAATGCCGTAGTTCATCTGTTCCGGGGAGAAATAGGTCTCCAGCATCTTCTGCTTCTGTGCCGGATACATGAGAGAATAAATGTAAGCCGCCGAGTCGGTGAGGGCTCCTCCAAAGCCCTCAAACTCTTCAAAGAGAAGATCTGGATACAGATTGACGACCGAATTCTCCTCCCCCGGATCCTCTTCAAATCCGATATCGTGATATCGGTGCTGCAGTTCCGCATCAGGATTTTCTTTCGTTACGGTCAGATTCAGTTTCATGATAGCAGTTCCTTTCTTAAACATATTTCAGACAGTATTAGCCTTTCACTGCGCCGCCGGTCAGACCTTCCACGATCTGAGAAGAGAACAGGAAGTAGATGATAACGATCGGGATCAGGGTCACGATGACCGCTGCCATGGATTCGCTCATGTACTTTGTGAACTGTCCGATATACTGGTAGATGGCAAGTGTCAGCGTCCTTACGTTCTTGTTTCCGAGAAGGACCATCGGCATATAGAAGTCGTTCCAGTAACCGATCGCTGTGATCAGGGACATGGTGAAGATCACCGGTTTGCAGATCGGCAGCACGATCCGGAAGAAGATCTTCAGATCATGGCAGCCGTCCAGCCTTGCGGATTCCTCCAGCGCCTTCGGGATCGTCCGGAAGAATTTCTGGAAGATCAGGCAGGATATGGAGATCTGCGAGATATAGACCAGCACCAGACCCAGCAGATGGTTCAGGAGCCCTAACTGTCTCAGGATCAGGAACAGCGGCAGAACGCTGACCTGGATCGGAACCATCATACCGATCAGGAAATAGCTGGACAGGAACGACTTGCCTTTAAACTCATATCTTGCGATCCCGTATGCAGCCATTGCGGAGAGAAGGATGCACCCCACTGTCCCGCACACGGTAAGGATCAGTGAATTCCGGAAATACAGGAGAAAATCATCCTCCAGCAGGATCGTGGCAAAATTTGCCAGCGTAACAGACTTCGGAAGCCCGACAAAATTGGTCACCAGGTCGCTCTTTGTCTTCAGCGAGTTCAGGAGGGTCGCCCCGATCACGAAGATCGTAAAGCAGGTATAGATGATCAGGATGATAGAGATCAGCCACCGAATCGCTTTTGCCTTCCCGGACATGACTCCGTTTCCGGACGTGATGGAAAAATCATTGGCTTTTGCTTTTTTCGTCATTTCTTATGCACCTCCCGATTAATTGTCGTACTCGAATTTTGCCAGCACTTTATTCTGGATAAATGTCACAAGCAGCATGATGATGAACATGATCAGACAGATCGCGGCGCCAAAGCCATAATCCTGTCTTCCGTTCAGTCCGCTTCCGAATGTGTAACGGTAGAATACGGTGTTCGCAAAATCAAGGGAACCGTTCACGCCGCCGTTTGATCCGCCCAGGATATAGGGAAGGTCAAATACTGCCAGCGCCCAGATCGTACTCATGGTGATGATCGATGCGCAGGATGGCAGCGACAGCGGAAGGAGGATATGCCAGAATCTCTGCCACTCTGTACATCCGTCCACCCGGCACGCCTCCATGACATCCTGTGAGATATCCATGAAGTTGGAGTAGAAGATCATGATACCTGAACCGGATCCCTGCCAGATGACAAAGAGGATCAGCAGCTTGAACGCCCAGTCGGGATCTCCGAACCATGCTCCCGTCTCCATTCCGATCGCCTCCAGGAACTCATTCATGAAGCCGATGTTGGGGTTGAAGATCAGCGTCGCAAAGAAGCCGACGATGGTCGTACTGATGACATATGGGAGAAATACCATGAATTTGATGTATTTGTGCGCCGGGATCTTGATGTAGAGCACATACGCGATCAGATACTGGATCGGCGTGATGATGAGCCATACGCATACAAGGTATTTCAGGTTGTTTTTCAATGCATTGAAAAATGTCGGTGTAAATCTTTCGTCTGTAAAGATCGTGATAAAGTTGTCGAGACCGATGAACTTGATCTCACCCATTCCGGACCAGTTGGTAAATCCCAGCACGAGTACGCACAGGATCGGCAGTACAACGAATACCGTATAGAAGATAAATCCGGGAGCAATAAAGAACAGGTGATTTCTGTTTTTTCTTTTTTTCCTCATATTCTTGCCTCACTCTCTGTAAAGAATGCCGGTCTGTCAGGGACCGGCATTCGCTGTGTCACTTTTCATGCGCCGTACGGCGCAGGTTTCAAAGCCGAAGCTGCGGATCACATCTCATTCTGGATCTCATCGCAAAGCTCATCTACTGTCATCTCTCCGGTGAAGATCTTTGTGAAATCATCGCCCCACACTGTAGATGCATTTCCTGTGGATGAGTAAGAGCTGAGTACATTCTGCCAGCTTCTGTACTGATTGCCCTGACCGCTGTCCGCGATCTCCTGAGCGATCTCTGTGGACGCCTCGATCGTATCCGTCGCCGGAACAGCCCCCTGGGACTGTACCCAGATCGTCTGCGCTTCCTGAGTTGCACAGAAGTTTGCAAACGTTACTGCCGCCTCAACATTGTCAGAAGCAGAACTTACAGAAAGACCGTTTGATGCGGTTCCTACAAGCCCGCATGTCCCATCCTCTGACGGAATGGCGAACGCACCGTAGTTGAGGTCCGGATTGTTGCTGCTGATCGTAGCCGCATCCCAGGAGCCTGCGATGTTCATTGCAGCGTTTCCTGATGTAAACGCAAGGATCTGAGAAGCATTGTCGATCACGCCCTGCCAGTTGTCTCCGAAGTATCCCGCATCCGCCCAGTCAACCATGAGCTGCATGCAGTCACGCACCGGCTGATCTGTTGCAGTGATGTCTGTATAATCCTGGAGTTTCGCGCTGTACTCCGGATCATATCCGGCAAGGAGCGGTTCAAATCCGAACAGCAGAGACCAGGATTCCAGAGCCATGGAGATCGGCGTGATCCCTTCTCCCTTGATCTCCGCCAGAAGGTCCTCGAATTCGGAGAATGTCTTCGGAACTTCCCATCCGTGTTCTTCAAACATATCCTTATTGTAATAAACCGTTCTTGTATCAAGTGTCAGCCACGGTACCGAGTAATATCTTCCATCCACCTCAGACAGCGCCATCGTGTCTTCATCGAACAGGCTGAAATCAACATCATCCGTCAGATCTACAAGCGCGCCGTTTTCAACATAATCCGGCATGTTGACCGTCGCGGTTCCGTTTGTCCAGAACAGGTCCGGTCCGTCGCCGGACTGGATCGCCGTGGAGAGCAGGCTGTAGTAATCGCCGTCCGCGCGGATCTCATAATTCACTTCGATATCCGGATATTCCTCATTAAATGCATCGATTACTTCTACCAGGCTGTCCTCAAAACTGTAATCATGATACCAGACTGTAATGCTTCCCGATGTGCCGTCCGAAGATCCCTCATCCCCCGAGGAACTCCCGCATCCTGCCAGAAGTCCTGTGACCATCGCTCCGACGAGCAAAGCTGCCAGTACTCTCTTTTTCATATCTTTTTACCTTCCTTTCTGTAACCGGTTGTTTTATTTTCTGAGATTATTATAAGGATTTCGCAGTACCTCCGGCAAGGAACGGACTTCTCAGAAAACTTCAAAAAAATATCCGGGTCTGCCCCGGATATTCAATATTTTATAACTTATTCAAAATCTTCTTCCTGCACACTGATCCCAAGCTGTCTTCTGTATTCTCCCACTGTCATCCCGGTGACTTTTTTGAACACCCGGATCAGATAGTTCACATTTGCAAAACCGGTGATCTCCGCGATCTGCCAGAGAGAGTTTGCCGGATTCTTCATCAGGGTCTGAGCCCTCCCGATCCGCTCCCGGTTCACGTACTGGGTGATGGTAAGACCGGTCCGTTCCTTGAATTTCTTCGACAGGGAAGGGATACTCATGCATCCGATCTCCGCCAGGTCCGTCAGAGAGATCTTCTGATCCAGGTTTTGTTCGATATAGCGGAAGATCCCGGAAAATTCATCCGCGTTCAGCTCAGAGTACAGATCTTCGTGAAACTCTTTAAACAGCTCCTCAAGCTCCGTCTCCAGCCGGCTCAGGCTCTTCGCCTTCGTCACGAGAGAAAGCACCCGGGAACTGATATTCCATTTCCCGGTAAACTCGCTGCTCAGACGGTTATCGTGAAGGATCCGGTAGGTCATGTCGTTCAGCCCCTGGATCAGACGGTTCCGGAACCGGTCAGCCTCCGCTTTCCGGCGCCGTGCATCCGCACAGATCCTGTGCAGTTCCTCCGTAAAGATCTCCGCTCCTTCCAGTCCGGTAAACTGATCCGAAGAAAAGCTGACCTGCTCCGGTTCCGGCAATTCTTCCGGCAGGGTATACACCTCTCTGTCCAGATCATAGAAATCCAGATCCGCCGCTGTCTTCGCCTCATCATACCTCTCCCTGGAGTCCTTCAGATCCGTAAAGGACGAACTGACTCCGAAAATGAGTTTCCCGTTGATATACTGTTTCGCATTGCCGCCGATGACTGAAAGATTTTTGGAGAGTTCCTCTTCCAGCTCCCGTTTTCCGATCCTCCTGTCAAACCGGAAGATGATGAACATCTCCCTGTTATAAGGCGAAAACAGTGTTCCCATCTGATACCGGGAGACTACTTCCTCAAGAAGGCTCACCAGCATGGAACCGTCCAGTCCCTCCATGCCGGTCTCTTCTCTTTCTTCACCGCTCCCGCTTTCTTCTGTCTTTACCCGCGGGATGGCGATCACGTAAGTTCCCTCCTCCATGTCCTCCTCGCTGCGGGCATGGGACTTTCTTTCCCGGCTTTCCCCCGCTGCGGTCTCAGCATATACTTTTTTTACTTCTTTTATCAGCATTTCCTCCGTAAGATCCATTTTCAGGAGATAGCTGTTGGTTCCTTTCGAGATTGCTTCCTGGGCGTAAGCAAAGTTGTCATGGCAGCTCACGATGATGATCCCGGGCGCCAGGTTTTCTTCCCTGACAGCAAAGATCAGATGCAGACCGCTCATGTCCGCCATCTCGATGTCCGTGATCACCACGTCCGTCACATTTTCCCGGAGAAACTCCAGCGCCTCAGCCGCTCCGCCGAAAACGCCAAGCACCTTTATGTCCTCCTTATCGTCTATAAAAGAGCGGATCCCGATCCTTGAGAGGACCTCGTCATCCACTACGATCGTTCGAATCATGTCATTCCTCACCTTATCCTGATATTAACGGCAGATGGTACGTGATCGTCGTCCCGCTGCCCGGTTTGCTTTGTATCTCAAGAGAGTATGGCGGACCATATTCCAGACGGATGATCTCCTCCACGTTGTGGAGCCCGATGTTTGTATGGTCCTCACTGGTATCCGGGTGCTTCCTCCACGCCTCCACATCGAATCCCACGCCGGTGTCGCTGACCGTGATATAGAGCCCGTCCTCTTCCTTCCATATCCGGATGCGGATCTCCCCGTCCTTCTCCTGTCCTCTTCCCAGACCGTGAACAATGGCGTTCTCCACCACGGGCTGGAGCAGGAATTTCCGGATATGGTACTCCATACAGTCCTCATCCGCCTCGGTCTTAAGCTCAAAGTTCATAAACCTTGCCTTCTGGATCACCGCGTAGTTCTCAACCAGTTTCAGTTCGTCCTGCACCGTGTAGGACTCGTCGTCCACCCTTGCCGCATTCCGGAAGATATAGATCAGGGATTCGATGAGATGCTGGATATTCTTCTGTTTGTTCAGCACCGCCATCCATTTGATCGTGTTCAGAGCATTATAGATAAAATGCGGGGTAAGCTGGGCGGTGAGCGCCATCATCCTCTGCCGGTTCTTCTCCTCTTCCTCTTCTCTATATTGTAACATAAGCTGGCTGATCCGCTCTGTCATATCTGAAAAATGTTCCGCCAGGCTCCGGAATTCGCCGCTGCCCATAGGTTCCAGTTCCACCGGACGTAGCTGGGCATAATCATCCATCGCCTTCTTCAGTGAGTGGAGCGGTCGGAATACGCTCTTTTTCATCATATACAGCATGACTGCCAGGAACAGGAGATAGACCACGGAGATCACGATGAACGGCAGCTCCAGAGTCAGGATATCCTTTCTGATCTCAGAATCCGGGACCGTACTGATACAGTACCAGTCTGCGCTCCGCAGTTTGCTGTACGCGTAGACCGATCCCCCATCCTCTGTCTCCACTTCCTGCGCCCCGGATCTTTTTGAATCCGGGATGCCGGAGAGATCGATCTGTCCCGTCTTCTGCCCTCCTGCAGAATAAAGGATATTCCCCTCACCGTCTGTCAGATATTTCTCCGCGTAGCCGCCTGTGAGCTGCGAATAGACCTCAGAGATAAATTTCTCATCCAGCACCATGTACATGATCCCAACAGGCTCGAAATCCCTGCTGTTGAGCCGGCGTGCCAGGATATACATTTTCTGGTCCGCGCTTCCCCTCATCTCGTCCGTGGGATACCAGATGCACTTTCCTCCCGCGTCCAGGATCTCCTGCTCATGAGGCTCCATCGCATCGAATATCTCGTCATAGGTAGCGCCGCTGTGATAGACCTGCCCTTTGGACTTCAGATAGAGCGCATGGATATGTGTGTCCGGAAATGAGATCCCGTCCAATACTCCTGAGATTTCTTCAGCCCTTCCGCCTTCTTCCAGTTCAGCAAGCCGGTCCACATATCCCCCATAATACAGAGTCATGGTCATGCTCTCATACTGTTCCAGCAGAACATCGATCTCCGATTTGATCGCCGCCATAGTATCCCGGGTGGTGGAGCTCAGATTGTTTACCGTATAATTCTGGAAACTGTAAAACATGATAAAGGCAAGAAGGATAAAGGGCAGGATGACCAGCCCGATAAAGCACGCTGCCATCCGTACTCCGATGCCATACTGTGAGATCCTCTCTCTCAGCCTTCTCACTGTCTCCGCCTCCTTTAAATGATATTCAGTCCTTCCGGCGCCTCAACTGTAAGCGCTCCGGCGTCCTGTCCCTCTTCTTCTGAGCCGCCCGGGTGTTTTTCCACATGGATCCTCCCCTTTGGCGTGATGATATCGCCGCGGAACCATTCCAGCATCTCTCCATGGGGGGTGACGGACGCTGCCCCGTACCCCGGCTTTGCCGGACGGACGCCCAGGATGACGGATGGAAGTTCATAAAGGATCAGGGCGCCCCAGGCATGGCACTCACTGCGCTCCCCTACCTCGTCTTCCACACAGGTGGTCGCGCCCTTTGCCAGCATCCGTTTCCAGATATTCCAGTACTGTCTGCTCCACTCATAGAGCCCGGTCTTCTCCAGGGCGCGGAACAGATAATACGCCATCGCCACAGAACACTGTGCATATTTCCCGGGGAATTTCAGCGTCCTCTCCAGGTTTTTCCTTGCAGTCTCTTTATCCAGCGTATCTGTCAGCACGGCAAACACCTGGGGATGCTGGCTGTACTGATCAATGCCCGGTCCATCCCGCAGCATCCCTTCCTCCCCGGTACACGATTCCCTGACTGCCTCCTTCACGATTTCCGCGCGCTTCCGGTACAATGCCGCCTGCTCCTTGCCTCCAAGATATTCCAGGATCTCCGCCGCTGCCTGAAGCCCCATGATGTAGAGAAGGCTTTCCATAGTGATGGGGCCGGAAAGCGTTGCCGGAGGCACCCCGGTGGTCTCATCCCACTCCGGCGTCCAGTCGATAAATGACCAGAACCGCTCTCCGTTGAGCCCTCCCACTTTCTGGATGAGCCCGTTTTTCTGATGCCTGTAGAAAAAGTTCAGGATTCCTTCCACAGAAGGCATGAATTTCTCCAGCATCTCCTTATCTCCGAAATACATCATGTGGTCGTGGAGCATCAGGATATAGTAGATGGAAAATCCGGGGATCACATTCGGTCCGTAATTGGGGTAAGAGCAGTTGATCAGCCCGTCGTACCTCTGAGACCGCCGGAAATCATCCATGCACTTCCGCGCCAGCCGGTCATCCGCCGACACTGCATATGTATAGAGGATCTGGGTCCGCGAATCCATAGCATACTGGAGCTGCTCATAGAAGGGGCAGTCCTCGTAAGTCTCATGCATGCAGCGGCGAAGCGTCCGTTCGCTCATCTCCCAGATCGCTTCCAGCTCCGGATCGGATGTCTGAATACTGGTCCTCACTTCCAGAGGATAACCCGTCTCTGTGTAGTCGAACCGCGCGACAGTCACCGGTTCCTCTGCTGTTGTGATCTCAAGCCGGATGAACCGGAATGTCCGGAACCAGAAAGGCTCATACTCCTCCGGCGTCTCCTCCGTCCCGTATCCGGCTGCATGATAAAGATCACTAAATCCTTCCAGATGTCCGTTTTCCCAGTCATCCCGTCTTCCTTTCACCGGAAGGTCTCCTTTTCGTTCATCCGTCACATAGGACTCGGACTGTAATATCCTTATATCCGTTCCTTTTCCTCCCTGTAGCGCCAGGTGAAGATATCCTGTCATTTCCTCTCCGGCGCTGATCTCCACGACCTCTCGGGAATATGCGGGGATCACAAGGTGCTCTCCCTGACGGATCAGCCCTTCCCATGCCTCCCGGGAAGTCACGGTTTCCCGGAGAGTTACGATCTCCTGAAATTTCCGTTCCTTTCTGTAGAGGAAGGGAATCGTCCGGGGATAAAGGTTTCCCGGGCTGACCGCTTCACTGAGATGCGGATACACGAAAGCCTCCTCCCAGCCGGAATCATCATAATCCGCTCTCATCCATCCCTTCAGTTCCCCGGATGGGCGTCTCTCCTCATAGATCTGCAGCGGGGCAAAGTTCTCCGACTCAGAGACGATAGCAAATCCCCCGTCTTTTCTTCCGCGCCATGACGCATCCGCACAAAAGTCCTCTTCTCTCTCATCGCCGCTTTCGTCCGAGAAGACCAGTTTTCCCTTCAGATACAGCCCCGGGAATTCCGTTCGGAAAATGCCATGGTTCCCCTTACTGTGTATCCTGGGATATCTCAGGACCTGGACTGCGACGACATTTTCTCCCTCCCTCAGATAAGGCAGAACGTCCACCTCGTCGTAAAACCATACCTGTCCGTCGCCCCGGCTGGGTCCGATCTCCGCCAGTTCTCCGTTGATGTACAGTTTATATCTTGAATCCGCCGAGATACAGAAGTCTGCTTTCTTCAAGCCCCCGGACACCCTCAGCGCCTTCCGGAACATGGCAAGGGCAGGCTCGTTCCTGTCCTCCGCGCTCCAGTTTTTTAGCCATATCCAACACGTTGATCCGCTCATCTGTAAGTTCTCCTTTTCTAACATTTTCAGGCTGCGCATCCTATTGCATTTTTGCATCCGGCAGCTCTGCCACTATAGTTATACTAGCGAAAACAGATCTCTTCATCAATCACTCAGAACGTGAATCTAAATTGACTTATTTTCATATTTTGCAATCTATTTTTAATAAAACTGATAAATCAGAAATATTTTATCAGTTTTATTGATGTTTTATCTTCTTTTTGTTATGATCAAGTAAAATCAGCAGGACATCCCACCAACCGGGACATCCTGTCGGAACACGGAGGATTCCATGACACAGCAGGAACTTGTAATATGCCTTCATCAGTACACGCCCTGGGAGCGTCTGCATCAGGAAAATCTGGGAAGTTTTCGGGATATCGAAAATCTGAACCGCTCGCTGGGTTCGCCTATAGAAGCTCCGGAAAAAAATACAGGGCTTCATCTCCCGCATATTCCTGACGGATTGGACGGCACGTATTCCGAGCCTCTTTTTTTCTCCGGGGTCTCTGAACAGGAAATACGGATCGTGCAGCACGACAGGTATACGCCTCCGCTGATACATAAACACGATTTCTTCGAACTTGTCTACGTATATGAAGGAGAATTCTCACAGCAGATCGAGTCCTCTAAGCTTCAGATGCATACCGGTGATCTCTGCCTGATCCCGCCCGGAGTTCATCATTCTCTTGATGTGTGTAATTACAGTATTGTGCTGAATATCCTGATAACAGAAGTGAAATTTAAGAATATCATTTTCAACGAATTAAAGGCGGACAATCTGATCTCATCCTTCTTCATCGGCAATGTCTACTCGGAAAATGTGAATGATTTCATTATCTTCCATACAAACGGAGACCGTCAGATCCAGGATCTGATCCTGGATCTGTGCCTGGAGCAGATCAATCAGAATGAATATTACCGATATATGATGAACGCCGACATCCTGAAACTGCTGGGACTGCTGCTGCGGAACTATGAAAAGACCTGTGATGTCCCCCGGATCCGCAGGAAAAAGGACAGTGAGAACTTCAGTATCCTGCAGTATATTGAACAGAATTACCGGAGTCTGACCCTACAGAAGCTGGCGGAATATTTCCACTACTCGGCGCAGCATATGTCCCATCGTCTTAAACAGATCACCGGAATGTCGTTCACGGAGTATCTGCTTCGAAAACGGATGAAGATCGCCGCAGATCTTCTGAGCAATACAGATATAAGAGTAAAGATGATCGGGGAAAATATCGGGTACCAGAGCCAGGAGCATTTTATCCGGACTTTCCGGAAGTATTACGGGGTCACGCCCGGGGCGTACCGGGCGATGTATCGGAAGGGGTAGCGCATAGATAATGTTGATTCTCCGACCTCAGTACTCCACTTTATTAATCCGAGAACAGCAATTAATTTGATAATACTCTAAAAATCCCGTATAATAAAATGCAAATTATAGCAGAAAGGGGCTGTCACTCCTATGACAGAAACCGAACTTCTTAATCTAATTAATGGTGGAGAAAATATCCAGGTGGAGTTTAAAAAGTCTACCAACGAAATGACAAAAGATGTTTATGATACGGTCTGCTCTTTCTCTAATCGAGATGGCGGAACTATCATTCTGGGTGTTAAGGACGATGGGGAAATCTTGGGAATTGCCCCCAAAGCGGCAGATCGTATGATAAAGGACTTTGTTACTTCTATCAATAATAGTCAAAAAATCAATCCGCCGCTTTATCTACAGCCAGAGATCTATACAATCAACGATCATACATTAATGGTTATCCATGTACCGGTCAGCAGCCAGGTATGTCGCCATCACGGTCGTATCTTTGATCGCAGCCATGAATCCGATATTGACATTACGGATAATTCTGACATGGTATATCAACTGTACGCGCGCAAAAGTGGAAGTTATTTCGTCAACAAGGTGACTCGATTTTCGATAGATGATCTGCGCCCTGACCTGATTGAACGAGCCAGAGTAATGACTGCCAGCCGCACGGCCAATCACCCATGGAAATCCATGTCAGACGAGGAAATGCTGCGCAGTGCCGGTCTGATTTTGAAAGATCCGGAAAGGCAAATTGAGGGGATCACCCTTGCAGCCATACTTTTATTTGGAAAAGATACCACTATTCTGTCCGTCCTTCCGCAGCATAAAACCGATGCTATTTTCCGGGTGGAAAATATAGACCGCTATGATGACCGAGATGTTATAATTACAAATCTTTTGGAAACATATGACCGTCTGATCGCATTTGGGCAAAAGCATCTTAATGATCCTTTTGTGCAGGAAGGTATCCACAGCATAAGCGCCAGGGATCGAATCCTGCGCGAAATTTGTTCCAACAGCCTGGCTCACCGTGACTATTCAAATGGATATGTAGCTAAATTCGTGATCGAACGGAATCAACTCTATACAGAAAACGCTAATCGATCTCACGGGCATGGTATCCTGCACCTGTCCTCATTTGAGCCATATGCCAAAAATCCCCCTATTTCTAAGGTATTCCGTGAGATAGGACTGGCAGACGAACTCGGGTCCGGTATGCGGAATACTTATAAATATACCAGACTTTATTCCGGAGGAATTCCCGAATTTATTGAGGGTGATGTATTCCGCACAATCATTCCTCTGACACCGATCGCTATTGAAAAAGTCGGGCCAGAAGAGAAGGAAACATCAAAGACCCAAGTGAAGACCCAAGTGAAGACCCAAGTGAAGACCCAAGTGACAATTTCAGAAAAAATTCTGACGTTTTGCATGAAACCACATTCTAAAGCAGAAATTGCGGAACATTGTGGATATAAAAATACAAAGAGTTTCACAAAAAAATATTTAAGACCACTACTCGATGAAGGGCGATTACAGATGACTTTACCGGATAAGCCCAGAAGCCAATATCAAAAATATATTACTGTTTCAGTAGACCAAAAACGCACTGATTAGGACGCCTTTCGAATGGTGGACTCCGCCGTGCTGACCTCGATTCCGCACCTTCGGTGCTTCATCTCGCTCGCGGGCTTTCGCCCTATAGAAAATCAAAAACAAGTCCGGAGAAGAATGCAAGCACTCTTCGAATGGTCTACTCCGCCGTGCTGACCTCGATTCCGCACCTTCAGTGCTCCATCTCGGTCGCGGGCTTTCGCCCTATAGAAAATCAAAAACAAGTCCGGAGAAGAATGCAAGCACTCTTCTCCGGACTTGTTTCCGCTTTTCTGCACGGCTCACTGCCATCACGAAAGCTCCAGCTTCCCTGTATATAATTGATAATATGTTCCTTTGAGTTTGAGGAGTTCTTCGTGGGTTCCTCTTTCGATGATGCGTCCGTGTTCGAGGACCATGATCGCGTCGCTGTTGCGGATCGTGGAAAGCCTGTGGGCGATAACGAATACGGTACGTCCTTTCATCAGGTTATCCATACCTTTCTGTACGATCTGCTCTGTTCTGGTATCGATGGAGGAGGTCGCCTCATCCAGGATCAGCACCGGCGGATCTGCGATCGCCGCCCTCGCGATGGCGAGCAGCTGTCTCTGTCCCTGGGAGAGTTCTTCTCCGTCCCCGCTCAGATGTGTATCGTATCCATTCGGCAGCATCCGGATGAATCCGTCCGCATGAGCGAGTTTTGCTGCCTTTACAACTTCCTCATCCGTAGCGTCCAGCTTACCGTAACGGATATTCTCCTTGATCGTTCCGGTAAACAGGTGGGTATCCTGAAGCACGATTCCGAGAGAACGTCTCAGATCCGCCTTCTTGATCTTGTTGATGTTAATGTCATCATATCGGATCTTTCCGTCCGCCACATCGTAGAACCGGTTGATCAGGTTGGTGATCGTAGTCTTTCCGGCTCCGGTAGATCCCACGAAAGCAATCTTCTGTCCCGGCTTCGCATACAGTGTCAGGTCATGGAGTACCATATGATCCGGAGTGTACCCAAAGGTCATGTCGTAGAAGCGCACATCCCCTTTGAGCTCCTGGTATGTAATCGAACCGTCCGCCTGATGTGGATGCTTCCATGCCCACAGACCGGTACGCTCCGGACACTCAGTTATGTTTCCGTCTGCATCCTTCTTCGCGTTGACAAGGGTAACATATCCGTCGTCAACCTCCGGCTCCTCATCCATCATGCGGAAGATACGCTCCGCTCCGGCAAGAGCCATGATGATGGAGTTGAACTGCTGCGCAATCTGCATGAAAGGCTGTGTGAAGCTCTTTGTAAACTGCAGATAGGAAGCGATGACACCAAGAGTCATATTTCCGATGCCCAAAACGGAGAGGAAGCCGCCCAGCACTGCTGTCAGTACGAACTGAAGGTTACCAAGATTTCCGATGATCGGTCCCATGATACTGGCAAATGTATGTGCGTTTGACGCACTTGCGAACAGTTTCTCATTGAGCTCGTCAAACTCCTCCTCGGAGATCTTCTCATGGTTGAACACCTTGACCACTCTCTGGCCGTTCATACGCTCTTCCACGAAACCGGTCACGCTTGCAAGATCAAGCTGCTGGCGGATGAAATATTTTCCACTGTTGCCCGCAACGATTCTGGAAACCAGAATCATCACACCAATCATCACAATCGCGAGCACAGTCAGGATCGGGCTTAAAACCAGCATGGAGATAAATGTGACCACGATGGTAAACGAAGACATCAGCACCTGAGGGATGGACTGGTTGATCATCTGTCTCAGAGTATCCGTATCATTCGTGTAAAGACTCATGATGGAACCGGTCGTATTCTGGTCAAAGTAACGGATCGGCAGCGTCTGCATATGTTCGAACATCTCGTCGCGTACACGCTTGAGCACGCCCTGTCCGATCACGACCATCATCCGGCTGTAAATAAATGTCGCTATGACACCGCACAGGAAGATCGTTCCCAACACGGTGAGCGCCATGTAAAGTTCACTGTAGTTCGGATCCTGCTGTCCAATGAGCGGGATAATATAGTCATCCAGCAAAAATTTCAGGGACAGCGAGACCGAGATTGACGCGACAGAACTGATCAGGATACAGATGATGACGACAATACACTGCAGTTTATATGTACCCGTCACATATTTCATCAGTCTCTTCGCTGTCTTGATCGTCCCCTTGTTGACTGTAGGCTTTTCCTGTTTATTCATTGTCGTCGCCTCCCTTCACCTGAGATTCGTATACTTCTCTGTAGATCTCATTTGTCCTGAGAAGCTCTTCCGAAGTTCCGATACCGTTGATCTCCCCGTTGTCCATCACAATGATCATATCCGCATCCTCCACAGAAGAGATCCTCTGCGCGATGATGATCTTCGTTGTGTCCGGGATCTCCTCGCGGAACGCCTGACGGATCAGGGCATCTGTTCTTGTATCCACAGCGCTTGTAGAATCATCGAGGATCAGGATCTTCGGCTTTTTGAGCAGAGCCCTTGCGATACAGAGCCTCTGTTTCTGACCGCCGGAAACGTTGTTACCGCCTTCCACTATCATCGTCTCATATTTATTCGGAAATTCATTGATGAACCCGTCAGCCTGCGCCAGGCGACAGACTCTCTGAACTTCCTCATCACTGGCGTTCTCGTCACCCCACCTGATGTTATCGTAAATACTTCCGGTAAAGAGCACATTCTTCTGAAGCACCATGGAGACCTGATCTCGGAGATCCTTCAGGTTATATTTTCGGACATCAACTCCGCCGACTTTTACACATCCCTCTGTCACGTCATAGAGTCTCGGAATGAGCTGCACCAGAGTAGACTTTGCGCTTCCGGTACCGCCGATGATGCCGATGATCTGTCCGCTCTTGATATGAAGGCTCACGTCCTTCAGAGACAGATTCCCTCCTTTTCCGGAATAGCTGAAGTTCACATGCTCGAAATCGATATCCCCATTCTTCACTTCTGTCACTGCGTCAGCCGCATCTTCCATTTCAGGAACCTCATCCAGAACTTCTGTGATACGGTCTGTGGAAGCCTCGGCGATCATGATCATCACGAACACGAAAGATACCATCATCAGAGACATAAGGATCTGAAGGGCGTATACAATCACACTGGTCAGTTCTCCGGTCTGCATGGTCTGGTTAATAATGCCTTCGCCTCCGATAAGCACCATGACAATAACGACCGTGTATACTGTGAACTGCATGACAGGTGAGTTCCATGCCACGATTTTCTCTGCCTTTGTAAAGAGATCGAACACGATCTTTGAGATCTTTCCGAATTTCTCATTCTCATGGTCAGCGCGCACATACGCCTTGACCACTCGCGCCGCGTTCACGTTCTCCTGCACGGTATTGTTCAGGATATCATACTCATCAAACACCTTAATGAAATGCGGGTGCGCTTTCTTTGCGATAAAGATAAGAACCCCACCCAGCACCGGGATAGAGATCAGCATCATGATCGCGATGGGAACATTGATCGTCAGTGTCATGATCAGTGACAGAACGATCATGATCGGCGCCCTGGCAAGCATACGGATCGTAAACATGTATGCCATCTGTACGTTGGTGATATCCGTCGTCAGTCTTGTAACAAGTCCTGACGTGGAGAAATGATCGATATTCCCGAAGGAAAACTCCTGGATCTTATAAAAAATATCATGGCGGAGGTTCTTCGCATAGCCTGCCGAAGCGATCGCGGCGAGCTGACCTGCCTTCGCTCCGAAAAACAGCGCCAGCATGGCCATTACAACAAGCAGGACTCCAGTCCTTACAATGTAGCCCATATCCCCCTGCATGATTCCGATGTCAATGATGTTCGCCATCAAAAGCGGTATCAGCACTTCCATCAGTACCTCCAGCGCAACGAGCACCGGAGTCAGAAATGATTGCCGTTTGTACTCCCGTACAGAACGGAGTAATTTCCTATTCATGGTCTGTTATCTCCTCTCCGTTACATCTTTTCTCATTACCAGACAAGTTTGCTGAGATCTGCTCCAGGACGCTCCGGCAGATCTCCATATCCCGTTTCGAGATTCCCTGTCTCAGGATCTTTTCCACATAGCGTATGTTTGAAAGGATCTCCTCCCGGACTCCTTCCGCCTTCTCCGTGGGGACAAGCTTCTTCAGCCTTGCATCCCATTCCACATTCTCACGGGTCACAAAGCCGTTTTTCTCGAGAAGCTGCAGGATCCCGCTCGCAGTGGAACGCCGGATCTTGAACTCCTTCTCGATATCTTTCTGATAGACGTCTTTATTCATGCTCTGGAACAGAATATAGTGCAGAACTCTTTTCTGCATATTCGTCAGTTCGCTCTCCTCCTCGTGAAAACACATCTGTCTCTTCAGCTGATGAGAGATCATGTTGATCAATCTCCCCACATCATCCTGTGCCGGATCATGGGCGTCCTTTATAGCCATATCACATACGCTCCCTTGTTTTGTTCGGTAACTAACAATATACTATAAAACATAAATTTTATTGTCAATCCACAAAATGCACAAAAGAACTTATGTTTTTCTGCGATTCTTGCATCCCACTTTTCATCTTCCCTATCTGAATTTTCTTGTAATATACCCAAAACTTATCCAAATGGTCTGAACAACTTCTGTACTTTACGATAATTTCACTTTAAATCCACACATAAAACTCCGTTTTTTCGCACAAAAATGTGGAAATATAAATCGAATAATTGTATAATATAATTCAGTAAAATGAAAGAGAGGGCTCACTATGAAGCAAAATAACATGTTAGCTATGATTTTGGCTGGTGGCCGAGGAACCCGTCTGCATGAACTGACAAAAAAGGTAGCTAAACCTGCCGTTTCATATGGCGGTAAATATCGCATTATCGATTTTCCGCTCAGCAACTGTGCAAACAGTGGAATTGATGTTGTCGGAGTTCTGACGCAGTACGAATCCGTTCTTCTCAACAGCTACGTTGCAGCCGGAAGACGCTGGGGTCTTGATGCAAAAGACAGCGGAGTTTACGTTCTGCCGCCCCGCGAGAAAGCGGACGCGAACCTGGATGTGTACAGAGGCACGGCGGATGCTATTTCACAGAATATCGACTTTATTGATACATATTCCCCGGAGTATCTCCTGATCCTTTCAGGTGACCACATCTACAAGATGAATTACGCGAAGATGCTGGCTTATCACAAGGAGAACAACGCAGATGCAACGATCGCCGTCATCGAGGTTCCGATGAAGGAGGCAAGCCGTTTCGGTATCATGAATACGGACGAGACTACTGGCCGTATCGTTGAATTTGAAGAGAAGCCGGAGAAACCGAAGAGCAATCTTGCTTCCATGGGTATCTATATCTTCAACTGGAAGCTGCTGCGCAAGCTGCTCATGGCAGATATGAAGGATCCGGATTCCAGCCATGACTTCGGAAAGGATATCATCCCAACTCTGCTGAATGACGGAAAGAGCCTTTACGCATACAAATATAAGGGGTACTGGAAAGATGTAGGAACGATCGATTCCCTCTGGGAAGCGAACATGGATCTTCTGGACAAGAACAACGAGCTCGATCTCAACGATCCCACATGGAAGATCTATACAGAAGACGTGGTTTCACTTCCCCAGTATGTCGGCCCGGATGCTGTGATCGACAGGGCATTCATCACCCAGGGATGCGTGATCGACGGAACCGTAAAGAATTCTGTCCTGTTCACAGACAGTAAAGTCGCTGCCGATGCCAAAGTCATTGACAGCGTCCTGATGCCCGGCGCCGTGGTAGAGGAAGGCGCTGTCGTACAGCGCGCCCTTGTAGCCGATGGGATCAGGATCGGAAAGAACGCCGTTGTCGGAAGCGCCGACAGCGAAAACATCGAGCTTGTTGCAAAACGTGTAAAGGGGGAAGAGTAATATGAGTAAGGCATTTGGAATTGTTAATTTTGCCGGCAATCACATTTCTGTGGACGGGCTTCAGGAGTTCCGTCCCGTCGGGGCTTTCTCATTCCTCGGCAGATACCGTGTTATCGATTTCCCGATCTCCAACATGAGCAACAGCGGGATTGATAATATCCAGGTATATATCCGGAGGAAACCGCGTTCCCTGACCGAGCATCTTGGAACAGGACGCCACTATAACATTAATTCAAAGCGCGGCAAACTTCACATTTTATACACAGAGTCCAATATGGTGAGTGACCTTTATAATACTGACATTGCTGCATACATCGAGAATCTTGATGTGATCCAGCGTGTGCAGTTCCCGTATGTTGTGATCGCACCGAGTTACATGGTATACACACAGGATTACAGCAATCTGCTCCAGACACATATCGATTCCGGAGCTGACATCACACTGATGTATCACTCTGTTGATACCGCAAAAGAGGAGTTCTTAAACTGCTATACTCTTGATATCAACAAGCAGAAAGGTGTAGACGCGATCCCGCTGAACCGCGGAAACGCAAAGAACAAAAACATCTTCATGGATACATATGTAATGAAAAAAGAGCTTTTCCTGGATCTTGTAAACAAGGCACACAAGATGTCCGGAATGTACTCACTCGTTGACATCGTTGACGAGATGTGTCATGAGCTCGATATCCGCGCAGTGGCTCACCGCGGCTACTTTGCAGCGATCTCTGATTTTAACAGCTACTATAAAGCAAATATGTCTCTCATCGACCTGAAGAACGCGACGAATCTGTTCGTCAACGACTGGCCGATCTACACAAGGACAAATGACTCCTGCCCGACACAGTATTTCGATGGCAGCTCCGTAAAATCATCCGTCATCTCCAACGGCTGCCTGATCGAAGGCTCTGTTGAGAATTCCGTTATCGGAAGAGGATGCGTTATCAAAGAAGGCGCTGTCGTGAAAAACTGCGTGATCTCTGCTAATGTCACGATCGGAAAAGGCGTACATGCAGAAAACCTCGTAGTGGACAAACACGCAAGATTGATCCGGGGCAAAAGAATCATTGCGTCCCCGGAAAAGCCGGGGTATATCAGACGCGGCGACACGCTGTAGAAATCTGATTTTGGGGCTGGCGGGCGAGGGGGATGAAGCCGTCCGCCGGAGATATATGTTGATCTCAGGCACGCTTTCGCTTGGAGAACGACGCAGCGGACACGTAAGAGCGCAAAGGACGCGCTCTAAGTGCCGGCGTCGTTCTACAGCCTTCCATCAACATATACCTCCGGCTGGGCTTATCCCTCACACCGGCAGATTCGGAAATCAAGAAGTAAAATGAAAAGGGGAGCGTTTTCGCTGGAACAAACAGATTGTTCCAGCGGAAGCGCTCCCTTTTCAGATCACAATTTTCCCCTTGCCTTTTCCACTCTCTCGGGAGCAGCGCCCTTCGGGCGCGTCATCCCAGACGCTCTGGAGCTGCCGGAGGACTGCCGGGCTGAGTGTAGCAGAAAGCTGCGGGAGGCGGCTGTGAAAGTCTTTCGCGGAGGCGGCGTGGGCGGAGCAGGCGACTTTGGAGGAATCCATAGAAATAGTTAGAACTCTGTGAAACAGCGTCAGGTCCTGTAATGGTGATTGTCTGAGCCAAAGGCGGCACCATTGCAGGACCTGTATTTAGCTGTTTTACAGAGTTCTTAGTATTTCATGGATTCCGGAACGGAGCCTGAGCCGTCCATGCCGTCTCCGCGAATACACCGCGACAGCCTCCGCAGTTTTCGGACTTCTCGCACTTCGCCCAGTCCCCCGCCAGCCCCGGGCTTATCTCCGGTTCTTGTGATATATGATTGCCAGACCCTTCAGCAGCAGTTCATCATCCAATATGATCTTCCTCCTGCAGTAGGGCACGATCTTCTTCGCCAGCCCGCCGGTGGCGATCACCGTCACCTCGCCATCCAGCTCTTCCTCCAGCCGGTCGATCAGTCCGTCGATCGCCGCTGCGCTGCTGTAGATTGCGCCACTCTTCATGCACTCCACTGTATTCTTCCCGATGATGTGCTCCGGCGTCTCCAGGCTGATGCCGCCGAGCTGGGATGCATTGGCGGTCAGTGAATCCAGAGAGACACCTATGCCCGGATAGATCATGCCGCCCACATAATTTTTGTTTTTGTCGATCACACAGACTGTGTTCGCCGTACCCATATCAAAGATCAGCAAGGGCACCGGATACTGTGCGATGGCTGCAACGGAATCCACCACCAGGTCGCTTCCCAGCTGCGCCGGGTTATCAATCCGTATGTTCAGGCCGGTCCGGATGCCTGCGCCCACGACCAGAATTTCCTTTTTCAGTATCTTCTCCACCGCCATCTTCGCCACAGTGGTGATCTGCGGAACAACGGACGAGATGATCCCCCCCTCCAGTTCCTGATTTCTGATGTGATAAATATCAAGGACACTCTTGATATCTATGGCATATTCCAGTTCCGTCTTTGTCCGCACCGTGGAAAGTCTTTCAACGAATATGGCGCGATTCCCGTCCATGCACCCAATCACGATATTTGTATTTCCGATATCAATCGCTAAAATCATTTCAGAACCCCAGTCTTTCCCTGACATTTTTCTTCATAAGGACTCTTCCAATACAGAGTGTGAGCACGCCTGCTACGATCGCCTCCGGAACTCCGTTGATCCCGATGACCGTCAGTATAAATGTGTAGACCGCTGACACCGCAACATCGTTTGCCTCTGCGTATCCTTCCCGGAAGAACACAAAGATCAGATTCATCACCAGCAGTGTGTTTACGAGGGCACCGGATACTCCGGCAAGGATCAATCCGATATTCGACACGCCCTCCTTCTTCCTGAAGCGCATCACCAGTTTATAAACATAAAACGGCAGAACGCCGACCAGGATCCTCGGGACAAAACAAATGATCACGCTTCCGATCCCCCCGCTCACATCGCCGATGCTGTAAAACGGCGTGAACACAAATGATGTGGGCGTCGGGTTCATGGTGTTGTTGATAAAGCTGGTAAGCCCGAACAAAAATCCGAGCACCCCGCCTTTTTTCGGTCCCAAAAGCAGGGAAACGACAATGACCGGTACGTGTATGATCGTAGCACGGGTAAATCCAAGCGGAATATATCCGAGAAAGGGGGTAAACGCCATAATGATCACGATGGCGCCGAATATCGCCGTCTGGACCATCCCTGTCGTACTGATCCTGCTGCCTGCCTGCTGCCTGTTCTGTGGCTGTCTGCCTGTTTCTAAATTCTTCATAACTGCCTCCTTGGTTATCATTCTCTTTTCTCTGAGATACAATACTAATACTGGCACAGAAGATAGTTCCTCTGTTCAATTTTAAAGTTTTCTAATCCAGATCTTTTCCTGTCCTCCGGATCCTGACGACGGATCTTTATACTGCCGTGCGCCTTTCCATGATCTGATCCAGGAGTTTTGAGGCTGTCTCCTCTTTCGTCATCTTATCGAGTGAAACTTCCCCGTCCTCCGTGATGATCGTAATCACATTCGTGTCGCCGCCGAAGCCCGCGCCTTCTGTCTTCAGGCTGTTTGCGGCGATCATGTCCACATTTTTCTTTCTTAATTTGTTTCTGGAGTTCTCCAGAACGTTTTCTGTTTCCATTGAGAATCCGCACAGGAACTGTCCGGGTCTCTTGTGACTTCCCAGCCATGCAAGGATATCGTCTGTGCGCTCCAGCTCCAACGCCATCTCTCCGGCCTGTTTCTTTACCTTCTCACTGCTCACATTTCTTGGACGGTAATCCGCCACTGCCGCCGCCTTGATGATGATCTCCTGTTCCGGCGCACGCTCTGTGACCTCCTCGAACATCTCCTTCGCCGTAGTGACCGGGACGAAATTGATAAACTCCGGGCGCCCCAGCATGGACGGACCGCTCACTAATGTGACATTCGCACCGCGCCGCATACAGACTTTCGCTATGGCATATCCCATCTTTCCGGTAGAATGGTTGGTGATATACCTCACCGGATCCACCGGCTCCTGGGTCGGTCCCGCCGTCACAAGGACGTTCAGGCCTGCCATATCTTTCTCATATGCGGTCTCCCGCAGGATATACTCCATCAGCAATGCCGGTTCCGGCATCTTCCCTGCTCCGGTATCTCCGCACGCGAGGTATCCCACCGCCGGGGCAATGACCCCGTAGCCGTATCCCCGCAGGATCTGAAGATTATCCTGAACAATAGGATTTTCAAACATGTTGGTGTTCATCGCCGGAGCAATATACACCGGACATTTGCACGCCATGACCGTGGTCGTCAGCATATCGTCGGCAATACCGTGAGCGATCTTTCCGATCACATTGGCGCTGGCCGGAGCGATCATCACCATGTCCGCCTGCTTCGCCAGAGATACATGTTCCACGCTGAATTCAAAATTCCGGTCAAACGTGTCTACCAGGCACTTGTTGCCGGTCAGCGTCTCAAACGTGATCGGATTGATGAAATTCGTGGCGTTCTTCGTCATCAGGACATGAACGTCCGCATTCAGCTTTTTCAGCGCGCTGGCAAGATTTGCCGTCTTATACGCCGCAATGCTCCCCGATACTCCGAGCAGGATCGTCTTTCCTTTAAGCATAGTCTTCCCCCTTTCTTTTTTTCTGCTTCATTATATTGCAAGTTCCAGGAAAAATCAACGCAAAGCCGTGTCTTTCCGGAGCGCACGGAGTAGAACCAGCATCACCGCCGGGAAGAGGATTGCCGCAAAAAGTCCTGCTTTCAGTCCGAACTTGGGCAGATGCTCCGCCACGAAGCTGACCACTCCCGGACCTGCCGCGCATCCCACATCTCCGGCAAGAGCAAACAGGGCAAACATCAGCGTTCCGCCCTGAGGGCAGTGCTTCACGGCAAGGCTGAAGGTCCCCGGCCACATGATCCCTACGGAAAGGCCGCAAAGACCGCATCCCGCCAGGGCAAGAAGAGGATTTTTCATAAAGACTGCAAGAAGATAACTGCACACGCACAGTACACCGCTGCCAGCCATGAATTTCCGGAGATTCATCTTTTCACCGAATTTTCCGTAAAACGCTCTGGAGCTGCCCATAAGAACAGCGAAAAGACAGGGGCCCAGAAGGTCTCCCATAGTCTTGGAAAGATTCAGTCCATCCTCTGCAAACATGGACGCCCACTGAGACATTCCCTGCTCTGACGCACCCGCGCAGATCATAAGTCCGATAAAAACCCAGAAGATGCCGGAGGACACAAGTTGCTTCGCCGGAGTCCTGTCTTCCTCCTCCACCAGATGACGGATCGGCACTCTGGTAAAGAGGAGCAGGTTCAGGATCGGGACAAGGCTCCAGAGGACAGGGAGCAGGTACCATCGATCCATCCCGAGTATGGTAAACCCGACCGTGGAAAGCACGACTACCGCCACATGTCCCCAGCAGTAGAAGGAGTGGAGCAGACTCATGGCCGCGTCCTTTGCATGGGAGGAAGGCGCCGCCTCCACGATGGGACTTACAAGCACCTCGATCAGTCCGCCTCCAACGGCTCCCAGTGCCATCGACGCCACAAGTCCGAGATACGCGTTTTCAAGTACAAACGGAAGTGTCCCCATACAGATCAGTCCTGCTGCGCTGCACGCATGAGCCAGGATCACAGACGCCCTGTAGCCGATCCGGTCCGCATATTTCGCTGCAGCCATATCCGTCAGGATCTGCACTCCGAAATTAATGGTGATAAGCAGCCCGATACGCTCCAGCGAGATCCCGAACTCCCTCTGAAATGTCAGAAAGAGGAGGGGTGCAAGATTGTTGATGACTGCCTGCACCACATACCCTGCATAACACGCATATATCGTATAATTATAGTTTTCATTGATCTTTTTTGCTATCATGGTCTTTTCCCGCATTTCTGCTTCCTCCGAAACTCATCATGGGCTCCATTATACTCTGCGGCAGGTTGTTTCACAATGTTTTCATGTATAAATTTCCACTTGTGGCAAAAACTATATCCGGCGGAAACGCATATAGATCCAAAGATGTAAAATTGATCATTTCAAGGAGGATATCACAGATGGATGAACAGACAAGAAAGCTTCTGGAGGAATGCAGTTCCGGATGCAGGATGGCGGTGGACAGTTTCGGACAGGTAAGAGAGTATGTCCAGGACACGAACCTTCTCCGCCTGATCGATGATTACACGGAGAAGCACCGCCAGCTTGAGGAAGAAGCAGCCACCCTTCTCCAGGAAGCGGGAAACGAAGAGAAAGAACCCGGAGTCATGGCAACCACACTATCCTGGTTCACCACAGGGATCAAACTGACTATGGACAGCAGCAATTCACAGGTGGCAAAACTCCTCATGGACGGGTGCAATATGGGGATCAAGACTCTGGGCGAGAAGGCGAACCGGTATGGAAGCGCAGAGAGAAAAGCTTCCACTCTCACGCAGAAGATCATTCGGACAGAGGAAGAACTGATGAAGAAACTCCAGGAGTATCTCTGATCATGTTCCGGCTGGTCTCGCGCTCCGAACGCAGCGCGGGACCGCTTTTCTTTTTCCCGAAAATGTACTATACTGTCCGCATAGGATTTTTTACAAAGGAGTACATACAGCAATGCTGAAATCATACGTTGCATTCGACCTTGAGACCACAGGACTGGATCCTCAGGAAAATGAGATTATTGAGATCGGAGCGCTGAAAGTGCGGGACGGAAAAGTTGCGGAGCGTTTCATGGAGTTTATCCATCCTCTCACACCGGTCTCCGCCGCGATCACAGACCTGACCGGGATCACCAACGAGATGGTCGCGGACGCCCGCCCGAGAAAGGCCGTGATCTCGGATTTCCTGGATTTCTGCGGGGACGACGTCCTGGTGGGGCATAACATCTCTTTCGACTACAGTTTTATGAAGGCCGGCGCCGCTATGGACAGTATGCCTTTTGAGAAAATGGGCATCGATACGCTGAAGATCGCCCGGAAGGTCCATAAGGATCTGGATTCCAAGAGCCTGGGGCGCCTCTGTGCCTACTATCACATTGAAAACAAAGCCGCTCACCGGGCATACCACGACGCCCTCGCCACGGCAAAGCTATACCAGACTCTGGCACACTATTTTGAGGCAGACGAACCGAAACTCTTTAACCCGATGCAGCTTACATATAAGGTAAAAAAACCACAGCCCGCCACGCAAAAGCAGATTGCCTTTCTGGAGAGTCTGATCCGGAAGAAAGGCGCGGTCCTTGAATGGGATCCGGAGACAATCAGCCGGAGTGAGGCATCAAGGCTGATCGACGGGCTGTTGAAGGGATAATTTATTTTTTCTTTCTATGAGATTTGTCAGGAGGACCTATAATGCATATTATACTGATGTTTACGCAAGATCCTGCTTTTCAGGAGACACTCCGTAATGCTATAGGAGCTCAGGATCTCGTTTTCGATGCTGTTTCCGGATTGCGGAACTTTACCTGGTACTTTCCAGGCAATTTCCCATGCCTTACGCTAATAGACTGTGACAGCATTCCCACTGAAGAATCGAAATTGATCCAGAATACACTTCCTTTGAGGTATCCCTGCCGAATTATCTTATGCAGGAATATATCACAGGATATCCTTCAGACAGAATACCTTTCCGATCTTATTTCCGATTTGAGGAAAAAGTCTGTCCCCATTCCATCGGAAAACCTTTTTCCCCTCGAGAAAATAAGAGATTTCAGCGCACGGATCTGCGATCCGCTCTCTTCTTCCTTTGATTTCAGATCCTGCAAAAATATTCTTCCAATGTATCAATTTTTTTCTTGTCTCACAGATGTGCCGTCAGAAAAAAATCGTCTGAGGCTTCTCGCGCTGCTGACTCATCACTTCAAGGACTTTACCCTCCTTCCTTTCCGCGGCAGTGCATATATTCTTATCTGCTGGGCGCATGTAGACGATTATGAAAACTTTGCTAATTTTCGCGGACATTTTATACACAAAATGCATATGCTTCCTTCTTACCGCTACATTCCGCAGATCTTTTTCGGATGTATCCATAACAGCTTGTTTGGAATATATAAGTCATTTCTTGAAGCCAAAGAGACCTTTTATATAAACAAGCTTTATCACAAGGCAGATTCTTTTGATGAAATCAGCTCTATCACAAAGCATGCTGTGAAGCCAATGGGGCTTGTTCTAATCGAACGTCAGATCCGTTCCGACCTCGAATACAGGAACGGCGAATCCGTCATACGCCTGGTACAGGAATGGTTTGAAGAAAGCCTTCGCGAAGGTCATGACCTCGAAGATATCCAGATGGATCTTCTTAATCTGTACAGCAGCATAAAATATGTCATATTCGATATGTATGCGCTTCACGGCACCCGTATCAAAAACGGCTGGGAGGCCTATGAAATTTTTAAAATACAGACAGTGGACGAACTAAGAGAATGGTTTTTTGACTGGATCAATTATACGCTAAATAATGTACAGGTTAAAAAAAGCCAGGGTTTTAACATCGAGGATATAAAAGAATTTATCGAACATCATCTGATGGATCACCTTACCCTGGAAAATACAGCCAGCTTTTTCGGGTATAATCAATCTTACTTCAGCACCATGTTTAAAAAAGAGACGCAGGAAACATTTATTTCCTACGTCTCAAGAGAAAAAATGAAAAAAGCCTATGAATTGTTAAAAGGCGGCCATAAGGTTTCAGAAACCGCTTCTTTGCTCGGCTACAATGATCTGAAATATTTTCGCACGTTATTCCGTCAGTATTTTCAGGTTACCCCTTCTTCTGTTCTGAAGCAGAAGGAATGATCTATTCCATATAATCCTCTCCGTAAGACGTGGAAACCGGCTTCCGATTCCAGCGCATATATCCCAGATTGTGAAAACCACATCTGGTGATCACCTTTTGTTCACGACACGTCTCTGTCTCGACATCCTGCCCCTTCAGGCTGAACTTCGGTTTTTTCGTATCATATCCTCGAAAATGTGTAATGGCAACTCTGACAGCGGAAGGTGTGACCGCAGTAAACTCCAGAGTAAGGCAGGGGACATTCACCGTATCACCTCTGCCGTCTACCCGCTTCATGGGAGCGAGAAGACGCATTCCTCCTCTGATCTCCTGCATCTCCCAGACACTCTGCACGTAAAGCGCATTCGACCGTTCATTTCTAAGCCAGTAGCCTTCTGTAAATTTCATCGCCTGCTATTCTCCTTTATTTTGTCACATCAATCCAGCAGATCTCCAGACCCTTTCTGCGTTCCTCCAGGCTCATCGTATAGTTCCCTGCCTTGAGGAAAATATCTTCCAGCTTAAGAATCTTCCACTTCCCGTCAGTCCCTCCCGACTGTATTGTTGCTGCCGGAGAATCATTCAGCAGAAGATTTGTTGAAGCCTGAGCAAGCGGAGATAATTCCGATCTCAATTTGACAATGAATTTATATCTTCCATCCATCCGAATCTCAAGCTCTGCTTCAATATCCTCCGGGCTGAAACGGACCGGCTTGAAGAACAGATCGTTCTCTGTTTCATCGTCCCGGACTTTTGGACCGCGCCGTGCAGCTTCCGTACCAAGTATAAACCGGCATATATTCATTGCCGTCCTCTGAAGCTCCGCGACAGTAAGATGCCCATTATTCAGTTCTTCCAATGTATTATCTTCAAAATTGTTTGTCTCCGCTCCTCCGTTCGTCACTACCATATAAAGGTCGTTCTGAGCGCGTATCATCGCGGCTGTATTTTTCATGTCCGGTTCGCCGCCGGTACAGGGGTCATTCATCTTTGCCCACCAGTCTGTCATAACAATCCCATCAAACCCCCACTCTCCACGAAGTATCGTCGTGCAGAGATCATAATTTGATGCACACCAGTGTCCGTTGAGCGGATTATAAGCTGTCATTACCGACTTTGCTTTTCCCTCTTTTACTGCCAGTTCAAATCCTTTCAAATAAATTTCCCTCAAAGCCCGCTCCGACACAATAGAGTCTGTTCTGTTCCGGTTATATTCCTGGTTGTTACATGCAAAATGCTTTACCGTACCATATACACCGTTTTTCCCTAATCCGCGTACTGCCGCCGCGGCAAATGCTCCGGTCAGTCGCGGATCTTCAGAAAAATATTCAAAATTTCGTCCATTCAGAGGATTTCGGTGAATATTTACACCAGGGCCAAGAAGTACATCAACCCGGTTTTCTTTCATTTCATCTGCAAGAGTTCCGTACAGCTCTTCTATCAATCCAGGATTCCATGTGGATGCCAGCATGGTTCCGATCGGAAGCTGCGAAGCTTTCGCCCCATTGTCCATCCGTATTCCAGATGGTCCATCCGCCGTGCACACCGCTGGAATTCCATATTTCTCAATACTCTCCGCCACTCCTCCAAATGCCGAAGCTGTTCCTGCCGTGACTTTCGGACTACACATTCCTTCTCCTCTTACAAGAATCGCAAGTTCTTTCGAATTAAACTGTGCAATAAACTCTCTGAGGGATGCATTTCCAGACATAACATCCTGGAAGTTGATGCCCTTGTTTCCGGTATACGGTATATCTTCCGGCAAATCTGCAAGGATTCTCTCTCCCAAAGACTCTTTCCCGATGGGGACAGATTCATACAGGATCTCAAACTCATCCTTGCCCCGATCTTTTCCCGGTCTCATCCGTTGGAAATGTATTGTCGGAGCCATTGCTTCTCTGCAAGATCTCACGCAAATATCTTCTGCAGTATTCAATCCGTCACCAACCGTCTCAAATCCTGCAAGAACCTGTTTTTCCTCAAAGCATCTCACCATTTCAGCGCTTCTCACATCTTTTCCTATATAGAAACGATATAATCCCTTTTCCAGCATATAAGAAGACAGGTAACCGGTTTTTCCTTCATCATCATAAGAAGACAGTTCTTCCACAGAGATTTGAAAGGAGAAGTGTTCCTCATGACCAGGGGCAAGTTCTCCGGTCTTACAGAAGCGGATCAGTTCTCTCTTCGGCTTTCCCATTCTCCCCTGAGGCGCCTCAAAGTACACCTGAACAACCTCTCTGCCCGAATACTGTGTTCCCGTATTTTTTACAATGCCTTCGAATACCACAAATACATTATCATCTTCGCATATCCCTTTAGCAGACTTCACGCAGATTTCAAAGTCTGTATAGGACATTCCAAATCCAAACGGATACATTACCTTATCTTTGCAGAAAGTTTCAAAGTAGCGGTATCCCACGTAGATATCTTCTTCATAGATGTTTCTCTCCGCTCCTCCGAAGCAGGATGTGGTCGGATAATCTTTCAGATGCCAGGCGATCGTATCGGGCAGTTTTCCGCTCGGGCTCCTTACTCCAGTCAGGATGTCAACAAGGCTGTTTCCACCTTCCATCCCACCCTGCCATACATATAACACAGCACGGATATGCCCTCTGTAAACAGGATCTTCTGTCCACCGCATATCGATGAGATTAGACACATTGAGGAGCACGATCACAGTATCAAAATATTCTGTCACTTTCCGAAGAATATCCTTTTCGGTTTCCGTAAGATAATAGCTGCCGGATTTTGGCGCGTTGTCCTGATCTTCTCCTGCAGTCCTTCCTATCACAATGATCGCTTTATCGCTCTGCGCTCCCGCACTTCTGGCAAGATCATCTTCTATCTCCATTTCTTGCTGATGCCACGGTTCCTTTCCCCACTCTCCATTGCCATCATCAAATGGATGCTCAGTTATCCACTCCTCATATAGCCGGGCTAATTCTTCATTTACATTGATCTCCCGCTGTTTCCTTAACCCGTCGATCAAATTCGTAGTATATTCTACATTTACTGCTCCTCCGGATCCTGTTCCACTGCGATAATATTCTTTCTGGCATCTTCCAAAAACCGATACTCTTTCTCCCCGCCGCAGCGGAAGCGCCCCTTCATTTTTCAGCATAATGATGCCTTCTGTTCCTGCATCCCTGCACAGGCGGATCATTCTTTCATTCATCTTCCATATCCTCCGATCATATTCTCGGACTGCTCAGTATTTTATCTCCTTTTATTGTTCTCTCCCATACGACCGGCATCGTTGTTCCGGTCTCGCTTACAAGTACAAAGGGAATTGTCATAACATGACTGTTTTTGTTTTCTTCAAATCGGAGTTCCGCAACAAAATAATGAATATTCCGTTCCTGTTTCTCAGAACTAATCTCAAATTCCACAGCCTTGATCCCCGAACCCATATGCGCCATTGTAAGAAATACAGCCTGTTCGCTGGAAGGTCGGATCTCATACCCGTCTCTAGAATAGATATAGATTCTGACTCTGTCTGAATTAATAGATTTTGAATTGTTTGAAAGGATAAATCTTATCTTCTTCTGTTCACCCTGTTTTAGCACCGGATCTCCACAGTAATCCAGTCGTACGGTGAGATACGGGAACTCATACTTTACAACATTCAGATCATCATATATATTCCTAAAATAGGACGGTGCGCAGAAGTCCGTTTTCTGTTCATCCATACTTCCGTTTTCTTCCGCAGCAGTCTCATAAAGTTTGTATACCCGCTCTGTCAGTTCTCCGATCGTACGCGGTATTTTCTTTTCCAGACGAAACGGATCCAGACTGATCGTTACAATAGAATCACCTATGGGAGAAAGCCATTTTTCATCCATACAGTCGGTCCCATACATAATCCCAAAAAGAGCGGCGATCGTACCTGCCGTACAGTCCGTATCCTCTCCATAATGTACAGCTGTGCAGATCGATCTGTCAAAATCTCCTTTTCCGAACAGCAGGGCAAATACGATAATCATGATATTAGACGGAACATCCCACCCCATCTTTCCCTGATCATATCCCTTTTCCGCATCTTCTACTGCGATTTCATGCCACTCCAGATGTCCTATATATTCCTTCATGATCAGTTCCCGTGACTCTTCCCATGTAATTCCTCTGTCGTATGCATCCAGAGCAGTCATTATACCTCTGTAAACCGCACATTCCTCCGGAATATATGTCAGGCCAATTTCGATCAGTTTCCGAATATCATTTTCAAAGAAAGCCGCACTCTCCATTGCGGTAATAAAAATCTCCGCATATACCCCTTCCCCGTTTCCATGATCCACGATTGCATCTTCAAAAGCATATCTTGCCGCCCGTTCCGGGTCTCCGGGATAAAGGCATGCCCAGATTTCCGAGCGGATATAAGATCCGCAGCTGTCCTTAAAATCATTATTGAATGTACCGGTCACCGGTGGCTGCAGACCGGAGCGTAGATTAGTCTTGGCTGTGCCGTATTCCGCATGGGTAAATATCATGAACTCATTGAAATATTCTCCCAGTATCTTTGCGTCGATATCTACTCCTTTTTCTTCCATTGCGATCAGCCAGAGGATCTGAATATCAAGATCATCATTTGCCAGCGGTTTCCCATTGTTCTCATGAGTATAATAAGTCACCTGATTTGCCGCCCGTTCCCATTCCATAGGCATTCCCAGGGTTCCTCCCACATTCTTTCCTACCCAGCATCCGTATACTTTCTTTTTGTATAACTCCTTACTGATAAACATAAATAGATCTCCTTGTTATATTTAATTTTCTGATTCTATTCTTTCACCGCACCGTCTGTCGCACCGGAGGTCACAAATTTCTGAAGGATAAAATATACAGCCATGACCGGTACGATAATAATGAATAGTGATGCAAACAGTTTGCCTGTGTTCCCGCCATACATCTGCTGAAACTTTGTCGGGATTACCGTGATCGTCAACACACTGTCATTCCGAAGCATAATAGAAGCGAAAAGATATTCATTCCAGCTTGAAAGGAAAGTCCAGATCACAGCCATAACAATAGAGGGTTTACACATAGGAACCGCAATCTTCCAAAGCGCTTTGAATGTAGTACAGCCGTCAATCAGTGCAGCTTCAAGCACCGTATTGGGAAGCGCGTCAAACCCGTTTTTAACTGTCAGAAGATTAAACGGTGCGATCAGGACCACGTATGGCCCCAACAATGATATATATGTGTTCAGGATTCCCATGCCTGAACTAATCTGAAATACCGGAACCATGATCGCAGCAGCCGGAAGAAGCAGTGCGGATAAAAGGAAGATATAGATAAAATTCTTCCCCGGAAAATTCAGTTTCGACAGAGCGAAGCCTGCCAGGATATCCATGATAACCACAAGCGCTACAACCAACAGAGTGATAATAATACTGTTTTTAAAATAGTTTTCAATATGATAGTTTGTCAGAATATCAATATAGTTCTGTAATCCGCCGCCCTTCAGCGATCCATAGACCAGAATCGCAATAGGTATAATGATCAGTGCCGCTAAGAATATCGTGACAAGATATGTCAGGAAGGATTTTATCGTCTTCTTTTTTTTCACTGATACCACCATCCCTTCAATATATTGATTTTGAATTGTATAGACGAAGCTGGATGACTGTGATGATCATGGCGATGACAAACATGACCACAGCTATCGTACAGGCGTATCCCTGTCTGAAATTTGTAAATGCAGCCTCGTACATATAAGTCGCAAACGTCTGTGTTGAATTTGCCGGACCGCCTCCGGTCATGACTGATACAAGGTCGTACTGTTTCAGTGCTCCGATCACTCCGATGATCGTCAGATTATAGGTCGTTCCTCTCACGAGAGGAACTGTAATGCGCGTCAGAATTTGAAAGCCACTGGCTCCGTCGATTTTAGCCGCTTCATAGAGATCATTCGATATCCCCATCATCGCTCCATAGTAAAGTGTCACGGAATATCCGGTCCACTGCCAGATGTTGATGATAATGATCACAAAAAACGCCGTCTTTGGATCAGACAGCCATGATCCCGCAAGAAAATCCAGACCTACCGCGTTGAAAAAAGCATTTAGATATCCTATATTGGGATCCATGATCCTGAAAAATATCTGTCCGATGATGACCGAAGAAAGCACCGCTGGCATAAATATGACTGCTTTTGAAATATCTCTGCCAAAAAATTTCTTCCGAAAAAGATTCGCGATCAGAATCCCCAGAATGCTCTGGACGCCTACCGTCAAAACTGCAAAAAGCAAAAAGTTCTTCAATACCGTTTTAAATACCGGATCTTTTAACAATTCTATATAGTTCTGTATTCCTATGAAAATCTTATCAGCTGCAATCCCGTTCCAGTCATAGAAACTGTTCTGTACATTAAAAATGATCGGATAGACCATAAATACTGTCACAAATATACAAAGCGGAATCACAAACAGATATCCCAGCATTTTACTGTTCTTATAATTTACCATTTTGTCAGACCACCTCTCATTTTTGAGAAAAAAGGAGACCGGATTTTCTCATCCCTGTTCCGGGGCTTTGTCCGGTCTCCTGACTTGTTTTTCCGACCGGCACAGAGTGTGATGCTGCCGATCCTTTATTCAGTTATGCTCTCCTGTTATTGAGCAGAGATAGAAGAGCATGCATCCGACATAGCCTGTGCCGCTTCAGCCGGTGTAGTTCCTCCTGTTGCCAGAAGCTGAAGATTATCAAACAGTGCATCACTCATCTCTGTGTAGAGCGCTTCTCTAAATCCTACCGTGTTTCCGCTGGCGATGATGTCCGCAACAGTATCATATACATTTTGATATTCCTCTGTTGTCTCAGTCGTCATTTCCGGAGCGTCCTGCAATACACTGAAGAAGCCCAGTCCATCCACAACTGCCTGCTGCATATCATCAACCATCCATCTGATAAACTCCCACGCCGCATCTTTCACTTCGCTGGATCCGGTAATAGCCCACGAAACATCCGGTGCCACAATAGCTATGCTGTCTTTTCCTTCAATTGATGGCAGCGTAGAGACCCCGATTCCTCTCTTTGAAAAAACATCATAATAAGGATTAGAACTGTTCAATGACCCCAGATCCCAGGAACCATTGAAGATCATAGACGCGTCCCCGTATCCGTCATCGTCTCTCCAGACAGAATAGCCTTCATTATAAATTGTTGTCGTAGCTGCTCCATCCTGTACAATTCCTTCCGTATAGAGCTGTTGGAAATATTCAAACGCTTTGACCACATCCTCCTGATTCCAGTCAGCTTCCAGATTGAATATCTGATTGCAGAGATCTTTATTAATGCTCCCCATTATCGTAATGAACATGTCATAGTTCTCCCATGCATCCTGTCCGCCAAATACCATAGGAATACTGCCGTTCTCACGCAGAGTTGACGATGCTTCTATCAATTCCTCCCATGTGGCCGGCATCGCATCGACTCCTCCTGCCGTAAGCTGTTCGTCCGCATACCATACTGTTCCGGCAACCGACATTGCGCTCGGGAATGCATAAATCTCCTCTCCTGACATTTCCACATTAGTAAAAGCGTCCGCCACAAATTTTTCCTTCCAGTTTTCGCCCCACTCTTCTTCTGCATATGGCGCCAGCGGTTCAAGCTGTGTCTTAAACTGTTCCAGAGTCGAACCTGCTGCAATACCGATCACATCCGGAGCCGTTCCTGCGGAAAGATCTACCCGAAGCTGATTATAATGATCTTCCTGTCTTGTCAAGATTACTTCCAGATCAATATCCGGATGGGATGCTTCAAACTCTTCCTCGATTGCCGCCTCAATATCATCATCTTCAGTAAACCCTTTGTAGTTTCCAAGCGCATACTGCCACGATTGAACTGTAAGTTTTGTTTTTTCCCCGTTGCTCTCTGTGTTTGTCTCTTCTGCGCCTGCTGTATCCGTATTTCCAGATGAACATCCTGCCGCCAGGCCAATCGTCAGACACAGTGCTGTAGCTAATGCAATCTGCTTTTTCATAATCCGTCTCCTTTATCTGTAATTTGTTATAGAACTTATAGTTTCAATTCGCCGGCTTTTGATACAAATATATTACTATCTTTTGAAATTTTAGCAAAGAGAGAATTTCCTGTTTTTATAGGGGGATTTTTTTAGCTGCAACGAATTGTCCTCTATAATTCTTTTTTAAACCCAAACAGCAGGAGACCGCAGCCGTTATCCGTCTGATAACAGCTGCGGTCTCTCTACACCATTATTCACCTATTTATTTCACGCCAGGATTCGGATCTGTCCCCGGGTTCAGTTCCCGGATTCGGATCACATATCAACCCGGCATCACACCAGGTCATATTTCACCACGTCCATATTCACCGTTCCGTCTGCGAAGAACGAGATCCCGTCCGCCGACTGGTCCGTATACATGGTCGCTGTCATGACCTGCTCCCCATCGTTTACAAAGACTTCCACGCTGAACCGGTCCAGGATCACCCGCAGTTTCAGCTCTCCGTTTCTACTGTTCACAAGGCTTCTCCTCTGATGGATGATCGCCCTTCTGGAACCGGAGAATTTCCGGTCTACTTTGAGGACCGACTCGCGGGGGCGGAAGCTGACCGCTGTCTGATACTTCTCATCCTGGGCGAAACGCAGGGCGAACTTCTGGTAGAGCTTTTCCCCTTCCGCCGGGCGCAGGGTCAGTTCCATGTCCACTTTCCGCCCTCTGATCCCGTTCAGGCTGATCACATCGGAGAATGTCACATTGTGGTATTCCACTTTGTCTCTCCTCATTTCATCCAGCTCTCTCACCGGTCTCTGATAAAGCCGTCCGTCTTTTAGGAACAGTTCTCTGGGAAGGCTCATCTGACCGAACCACTTTTCCTCCGGGGAGCGCAGGCTGCACGCGTCCCAGTTCTGCATCCAGCCGATCATCACTCGCCTGCCGTCCGGAGTCAGGACAGTCTGGGGAGCATAGAAGTCGATCCCGTAATCGATCGCCTGGTTATGCTGTTCCGTGAATTTCCCGGTTTCCTCATCATACTCTCCGGTCAGGCAGAGGGTGCCGTTTCCGTTATGGTACTCAAACCCTTCCGGCAGCATATCCTGCGGGCTTGTCAGGAGGACCCATTTCCCGTCCAGCTCAAAAAAGTCCGGGCATTCCCACATCTTGCCGAACCGGTTTTTATTTGCGGCAAGTATGCTTTTAAATTTCCACTGAAATCCGTCCGGGCTGGTATACAAAAGGATCTGCCCGCTTCCGTCCGCCGGACGGCTTCCGACTACGCAGCAATAGGTGCCGTCTTCCGCCTGCCACATCTTCGGGTCCCGGAAGTCGTGGACACTGCTCCCTTCCGGGATATCAGTTTTGTCCAGCACCGGATTCCTCTCATATTTTTCATAATCCACGCCGTCGCCCACGGCAAGGCACTGGGTCTGCACATCGCCGTATTCGCCGTTTTCCTGCCTTTCCCTGACAACTCCGGTATACATCAGGAGCTGCCTGCCGTCCGGGAGCGTTACCGCGCTCCCGGAAAAGCAGCCGTCCCGGTCGTAAGCCTCATCCGGCGCCAGAGCCGCCGGAAGGTACTCCCAATGCAGAAAATCTTTTGTCACCGCGTGCCCCCAATGCATGGAATCCCATCGCGGTTCATACGGGTTATACTGGTAAAACAGATGGTACTGTCCGTTATAATATGAGAATCCGTTGGGGTCGTTCATCCAGCCGGTACGCACAGACAGATGAAAATCCGGGCGTTCCTCTTTTTTTATCATTTTTTCAGAAGCTTCTTCGTATTTTCTTGCTTCACGCAGTGTCTGACTTGTCATATCAATCCGATTCCTTTCCTGCTTAATTTCCTGCCGCAGCCTCAGAAGATCCCGCTTCCATTTCCGCAAGGGATTCCTGATAGCTGTCGAAATATTTCTGCTTGATCTGCAGATATTCAGATAAACCGTAGTCTTCCATCTTCTGCAGATACTCGTCCCACTCTTCCTCGATGCCGCCGTTTAAGATCCAGTCCGCCTTCTTCTGCTCCGCGTATTTCTTGATATCCGTGTCAAGCTGCGACACTCTGTTGGTGTCGTCGATGCTCATAAATACATTCGGATAAACATACTTGCTGTGCATATCGTCCAGATAAACTTCATGCATATTGTCGAGGCGCCATTTGGCATCGTCCGGCTGTGTCACATAGACGTCATAGTAATCATTCAGCACAGCCAGCGGACCGTTGACGGACTGCGCCTGGCGCACTTCCACCGGGGAAGCATCCCCCAGGTCGAGATGTTTGAGCATCGGTTCGCCCTCAGCGTTCGTGCTCAACTCAAAAATGTTGTCCGCGTCCTTTTCCCCGTAGGTTCCCCAGTTATTCTGCGGAGACTGGAGGGGAGCGTACATCTGGTCGATCCATGCCGCCGCAAGCGCCGTATCCCGGCAGCTTGTCGTAAGCACGCATCTTCCGCGGTCAAATCCACTGGTCTCGCTTCCGTTCTGCCTTGTAATATTGACAAGACCGTCCGGACCCGCAAGAGCCGGCATCATCACGTAATCCTCATAGTTGTCGATATTTGCGATGTCCCACGTAAAGCAGAGACCGTATCTGTGGTTCTTGCCCTTTGCCACATAAGTAGACCACTCCTGGGTAAATGCTTCCGGGTCTACAAGATCCTGTTCCACAAGAGAGTGAAGCCACTCGATCCCTTCCTTGTAGCCTTCCTGCACAGCTGTATAGATCACTTCTCCGTCGTCTGTCACCGCGAAATGATCCGTGGTATCTCCATAACCCTCCCCGAAGCCGTTGATCAGGATCGCCGGGTCCTGGTCGCCGTTGTTGATGATAAACGACATGGGGATCACATCGCCCTCAATATCAAATTCCTTTTCAAGGGCATCCGCGTTATCGCGGAATGCGATCAGCGCCTGCTCCAGTTCATCCGTTGTGGTCGGCACCTCAAGTCCCAGGAAATCCAGCCACTTTTTGTTAATATACGGGATATCGCCGATGGCCTGGATCGCTTCTTTCCCTTCTCCCAGCTGTTCGATCCATGGGAAAGAGTAGATATGTCCGTCCGGTGCCGTCACCATGGTCCGATACTCCGGATATTTTTCAAACACAGCCTGAAGGTTGGGCATATATTTGTCGATCAGATTCTCCAGCGGGATGATGATCCCCTGTTTCGCATAGCGGAGCAGATCGTAGTCGTTCATTCCCGCGGTAAACAGTCCGTCCGGAAGATTTCCGAACTGTGCCAGAGCAAGGTTTTTCTTATCCGCGAACTGATCTTCCACAAAGCAGGTCCAGTCGATATGTACATTGGTCTGCTCCTCCAGTCTCTGAAAGATCAGTTTTTCGTTGGGCTCCTGTGTTGTCGTTGCCGGAGCGCTTGTTATAAATGAAAGTTCTTTTGTTTCTTTTAACGGAAACGTGACATCTTCAACAGGTGTATCCGGATCCAGATCCGCAACCTGTCCGGTTCCGCTGCTGCATCCGAACAGGGACAATACCATTATCAGGGACAATCCAAGCCCGGTCAGTCTCTTGATTCTTTTTTTCATACTCTATCGGCCTCCTAACCTTTTACGGAACCTACCATGATTCCCTTGTCAAAATATTTCTGGAAGAACGGATACATGATCAGCAGCGGGATACTCGATACAACGATCGTAGCATATTTCAAAAGTTCCGCCACTTTTGCCATCTCCGCCGTGCTCTGGATATCCGCGATCATTCCCGGCTGAGGAGTGTTCTGCACAAGGATGGATCGAAGCACAAGCTGCAGCGGCTGCAGGTTTGCGTCATTCAGATAGATCATGGCGTCAAAGTAGCTGTTCCACATTCCTACAAAGGACCAGAGAGCAAGCACCGCGATGATCGGCTTGCACACCGGCATCATGATCTTGAAAAAATGCTGGATCTCGTTCGCCCCGTCGAGAGCGGAAGCCTCACGGAGTTCTCCCGGTATAGACTGGAAATAGGTCCTTGCAAGGATCATATTCCAGACATTGAATGCTCCCGGAAGAAGGATCGCCCAGATCGTATTGACCATGTGCAGGTTATTGATCAGGATAAAGGTGGGGATCATGCCGCCGCCGAAAAACATGGTGATCACAAAGATCACATTGAAAAAGTTTCTGCCTACGAATTCCTTCTTTGACATGGGATACGCCGCCAGCAGCGTGACGAACACGGAGATCACGGTAAATGCAGCCGAATAGAATAAAGAGTTTGCGAATCCCCGCCAGATCATGTCGTTTTCCAGGACACGTCTGTAGGCATCCAGTGTCCAGTCCTTAAAGTTAAAACTGATTCCCTGATTGTTCAGCACATTTGGGTCCATAAAAGAAGCCAGCACCACGTATACCAGGGGAACAAATACCGCCAGCACAAAAAGACCGAGCAGCGTATATCCGACGCCGAGAATAACTTTGTCGGACGTTCCGAGTTTCATTTTTCTTCTCGTTTCCATCATCTAATCCCCCTTTTATAATCCTTCGCCGTCATTTAACTTCTTCACAACCCAGTTTACAAAGATCAGAAGGATCACATTGATCACGGAGTTGAAAAGACCGACCGCCGTCGAATATCCATAGTCGCCGTTCAGAAGGCCGAGCCTGTATACATAAGTAGAAAGGATCTCGGAAGCCGGAAGGTTCATATCCGTCTGCAGCGCGTAGGCTTTCTCGAATCCGATGCTCATGATATTTCCCGCCTGCAGGATAAACTGTATCACGATGATATTCTTGATGGCAGGCAGCTGTACATACCGTATCTGCTGAAGGATATTGGCTCCGTCCACGATCGCCGCTTCCTCCAGATCCTTGCTGGCATTGGAAAGGGCCGCCGTGTACATGATGGAGGACCATCCTGCCGTCTGCCAGATCCCGCTGGCGATATAGATCGTACGGAACGCCTCCGGCATGGTCATCCAGTTCGTGTCGATCCCCAGCAGTGAATTGATCGGTCCCACCGGGGACAGGAACATACGGACCATACCGCAGAGTACGATGACCGAGATAAAGTTCGGCGCGTAGATCAGAAGCTGGATCTTCTTACGGATCCCGGTCCTGCGGATCTGGTTCAGGAGAAGAGCCAGAATGATCGGTATGGGGAATCCCCACAGCAGACCGAACACACTCAGCTTCAATGTGTTCATCAGATAACTCATGAAATCCGGCGATGAAAGGAAGCGCCGGAAATACTCCAGCCCCACCCAGGGACTTCCCAGAACCCCCTCTATGACGTTGTAATCTTCAAATGCGATCAGGATCCCTCCCATGGGACCGTATTTGAAGATCAGGGTGAGCAGCAGCCCCGGCAGAAGAAAGAATACATACAACTGCCAGTTCTTTTTTACATACTTCAGTTTTTCCCGCGGCGTCTGTTTTGCCAGCGCCGTACTTTTTTTACGGAAAGCTCTCATTTTCTTACCCCTCCTGTTTTACATTTGCACCATTTACATTTTTCGATCGATCTTTTTATGTATAGATGTTTTAAAGGTTGAGGTAATAGTAACATTACTTGTGCATTATGTCAATATTGTTTTTACATTTGCATCACTTTTTCATTTTACATTTGCATCATTTTCTTTATTTTTCACATACTTATACGCATTTCACCTCATTTTTATAGCAGCTTTATTTATACATTTGACAAATGTGCACAAATCATATACATTAAATGTAACACCACTAACCGGAAAGAGGTACTATTATTATGGAAAAGAAAGTTACGATCCAGGATATTGCAGACGCGTTGGGCCTTTCCAGAAATACAGTATCAAAAGCACTGAACAATACGGGGGTCCTGGCGGAAGAAACACGTCAGAAGGTTCTTGAAAAAGCCGCGGAGATGGGATACCGCCGTTTTATCTATCTTTCCCGGTCCTCATCTTCTGATGAGAATACCGAAATAAAAGAACTGGCGCTGATCACACAGAACATGCCGTATGGTTCTCATTTCGGGACCTACGCGCTGAATACTTTTCAGGAAAAGATCAGCCGGAACAATTACCGGCTTTCCATGTTCCCGGTAAGAGAGGCGGAAATCTCCTCCCTCCAGCTTCCCATGGGTTTTAACAGGGAAAAGACAGCCGGGATCCTCTGCCTGGAAATGTTTGATCCGGAATATATCGAGATGCTGGACACTCTTGGTATCCCGCTTCTTTTTATCGATACGGCGGCCGACGCGGACATGACTCAGATCCGGGCGGATTTCCTGTTAATGGAGAACCATCTGAGCATTTTCAACCTGACCGATACACTGATACAGAACGGATACAGGAATTTTGCCTTTGCCGGGGAGCCGAAGCACTGCCGTTCTTTCAACGAACGGTATGAAGGTTTTATGCACGCTCTTACTGTAAACAGGCTCACTCCTTCCATCTCTCAGTTTACGGGGCGGACCGTTTTTGACACCCCGCAGAACCTTGCGGAAACCATCCGGCGGACGATCCAGCTCCCGGACGTTTTTATCTGCGCAAATGATTTTGTTGCCATAGACCTGATCCGGGCTCTGAAGAAACAGGGGATCCGGGTGCCGGAGGATGTACTGGTCACCGGATTCGACAACTCCGCCGAATCAAGGATCATCGATCCTCATCTTACCACCGTCGATATCCCCAGTTCAAAGATGGGATATATCGCCGCCGACATGCTGCTCTCCCGGATCAATGAGCCGGATATGCCGTACCGTATCACACATGTCCGGACCACGCTGAAGTTCCGGGCGTCAACAGGGGAATTAAAACTGTAGCCGCACCAGACCGTCACTGACGGAGCGGCTTTTTCTACAGCATTCGCCTTTTCAATCCGCTTAGAATTGTATTGCACCTCGTCCACTACTTCGCTCACAGGTATATGGTTTCCGGCTTCGCAGCTTTTCGGGCTGTTCGTTTGCCTTGCCTTTATCTTGATTACGTTATAACCCTTTTCAAGTTATATGCCAACCTTTTTGTAATATATTTTTTATTGTTTTTATGTTTAATAGGTTGGTTTATAACCTGTTTATTGTTATAATCAAGACAGAAAGCGAGGTGTCATTATGCCAATAATATACAAAGATAACGAACAGATTGTTATTGAAATAAAAAAGCTCATGCTCGAAAACAAGATATCTCAACGTGAAATTGCTGATAAAATGAATATCAAACCGCAAGGACTAACCAAAATATTAAACAAGAAAAATTTCGGTTTTGAAGATGCAGAAAGAATCCTTTCTGCTATGGGATACAATCTAATAGTCGATTTTCAAAGCAACCTAGAGGTTTAAGCACCACGAAAGGATGTGCATTTTATGAAACTATGGTGGCGCTGTCCGAATTGCGGAAACAAGGTTGATTTTACAGAAGAATTAATAGACACTTGCTTTGATCCTGAGGACGGAGAAGCTTATTTTGATCCTGAACATGGGATTATTTTTCACACAATATTTTGTCATTCCTGCGGTGCCTCATGGATTATGGACATTGGCAGTATAAGCCGGGAATTTATCAAATAGCAATCTTATTTTCAAGAAAGGATGTGTTACTATGCCATTACCACAGCAGAACAAAGAATATACCATTGATGATATCTATGCCCTGCCGGACGGCCAGAGGGCAGAACTGATCGATGGACAGATGTATATGATGGCGCCGCCTACGCGGAAGCATCAGCAGATACTTGGTGCCCTCTATCGTAAGGTTGCGGACTACATTGACAAGAAAGGCGGCTCCTGCGAGGTCGATATCGCCCCATTTGCTGTATTTCTGAATGCAGATGATAAAAACTATGTCGAACCGGATATAAGCGTTATTTGCAATCCCGACAAGCTCACAGACAAAGGCTGCACAGGCGCGCCGGACTGGATCATTGAGATCGTTTCTCCGGGCAGCAGGCGAACAGACTACTATACCAAATTGTTCAAATACCGTACTGCCGGAGTTCGTGAATACTGGATTGTTGATCCTGAGAAAAACAGGATCATGGTTTATTCCTTTGAGTCCGACGATACCGCAGAATATACTTTCTCTGAGGCTGTCAAAGTCGGGATCTATGATGATCTGGAAATTGATTTCAACTCAATAGATATCTAAATATCAACAACAGAAAGCAACTTACATCATCAGAAAGAGATGCACTACTGGAAAAAATTTCGAGACACTGTCGACTCTGCCGAATTTACACGAGATTATTAATAAATATATAAAGCACCCTGTCCTCCACGGGATAGAGTGCTTTTTCATTTCATTGTGGGTACGGCTTGAATTTCAGCCCTCTCCGTGTTATACTATCCAACGTTGCAAAGCCCACAAAAACCAAGGTCTATCGGGCTTGCCGCCGATTCCCGGCGTTAAATGAATCGAGTGTTCGAGACCTTCCACTCGTAAAACAAAACTTCGATTCTTACCTATTTATATAGGTTTATGGTTGATTATTGAGCCTTGAAAACAGCGTGTTTTCAGGCTCTTTCTTTTTATTATGATTTATCATGATATATGCAGTTTGGTACTTTTTTGGTACTGTCAGAATAAAAATAGAGGGCAGCAGGTCCCTCTAAAATACATTCGCTATTTTCTCCATTTCCTCCGCCTTTGTATCCGGCAAAACGTGACTGTACAGATCCATTGTCATAGCAAGAGAACTATGCCCGAGAATCGTCTTTAATACCTGCGGTTGCATCCCCGCCTCTATTGCTCTGGTGGCAAATGTATGCCGGAACACATGGGAAGTGATCCTCGGGAAGTCATGGCCTGCTGCCCTGATCCGCTTTATAGTCCGGTCTATTTCTGCCTGTATTCTTTCCCGGCTTAGCGCCTCCCCTCTTTCATTGCAGAAAATATACTGATTCATATTAACGACCTTAAAGCCCCAGTAATTCCGCTGTGCCTCTATATGCTCCAATACGGCAGCAGTCAGCGGGATATCCCTTGTAGAAGTCCGTGTTTTTGGCGTGTCCTCTATATATCCGTGATGCTCAATATATTTCAGCGTGCGCCTGACGTGTATAACGTTTGCTTTTCGGTCTATATCCGGATATTTAAGCCCCTGCATCTCTCCTTTTCTCATGCCAGTGCGGAGCATAACCTCAAAGAAATGATATAAATAGCTTTCCTCCGCATATTCCATGAACAACGCCTGCTGCTCTCTTGTCATAGCCTTCCGTGTTTTCTTCTCCGTCTGACGTGGTAATTCTGCTAATTTCACCGGATTCCGTTCAATCAGACCGTTCCGTTCTGCCTGCTTAAAACAGCCATTCAACACAGCAGATATAATTTTGATGCTTGAAAGTGCATACCCCTCTTTTACCAGATCATTGTATAATTTTTGAATATGCTCGCCTCGTATATCATTTAAGTTCCTGCTACCGAGTCTGCTCTTAATGACACTCTGATAATATTTTTCATAGCTGGTATATGTTCCGATCTTCACCCGATTCTTTTTATATTCCTCCAGCCATGTTTTATACCATTCGTCCAATGTGAGCTTTTCTTTTGCCACATACAGCCCATGCTCCAGCTTATATTTAAGCTCTGTCATGGCTTTCTGCGTCTCTGTGACCGTTTTCCCATGCACAAGGTATCTTTTCCCCTGATACATGAAACGCCCTTCAAAATCTTCATAGCGCTGCCTTATTCCTTTCGGGAGCTTTCTCCCTCGCTTATCAACTGCCATGCCTGCTCCTTTCTCTGCCGGCTGAACGTCAGTTCACATATTGCAATAGGGCCACATGACAGTATATAATCATGTCGACCCTTTATCGTGTGTATTGGGTTATTTCTGTTTTGCCTCGTGGTGTTGCCGCACCGCGGGGCTTTTAATTGCTCAGGCTTTCAAAAATCAGCGACAGAGCATACCTAAAGCCACTCTCGAAGCCTTGCGCCTGTCCGTAGCTTGTGCCGAGACAGACCAGATCTGACCACTCATCCTCTGATAACGGACCACCTGCCCGGCTCTTCTCGCGCTCAATCTGCTCTCGGACTGCCTCGCCTACTGTATTATCATCTACAGTGGCAGCAGGCGTATTATTATAAGCTCTCTGGTAAATATCCTGCAATTTGCTCATTCTCTCACCTTCTTTCTTTTTAAGGTGTACAAAATGTCCAGATTAGTTTCTTTTTATGAAAAAATTTCGGAGAAATAAATTCATCTTTCCTTTTTAGGGACGGAAGTTAAATTACTATTCATCCGGAATATCTCGCACAAAATATTTCATTACATAGTTTAAAATCTTGTTCAGACGATCAATATCTTGAATCTGATTTACGTATTTTTTTATATACTCTATGTATTCCTCTCTAGTTAACACTTTTATTTTCTCCTATCTGCTCTGTCTCCCGGATCAGGCACGCCAACACCTTCACCGGGATGGAATATACGTTATTACGTCGTTTTCTTCCTTCTGGCTCTCTCTGCGCGTTTACCGTATATATACCCCAACATGAAAATATCACTCGCGGCATCTACCGTAAATGTATACGGTCTCGCTTCACTGATCTCCTTAATCTCATGGCGCACTACGTCGTTATCCCAAATGATTGATGCGGCATATTGATGGCCTAATAGCCGCATTGTGTCGTTTTTCCTATATGGATTCTGGTTCTGTGGTATTTCTTTTCCGAAAACGTTTTTCATCTTTCCTCTTCCTTTCCCCATAGGATCCATGCTATTATGTAAATGGTATGTTACTGCATGGCTCCGGCTGTGCTGCCCCTGTCAGTGTTGCAGCACTGGCAAGGGCTTTTTCTTTATGCTGTCGCGATTTCCTGTACCTGAGAGCGTCCGAAGAATCTCGCTTTGTATACAGCACCATCACCCTTACTTCCCCAGATCAGCTCTGCACCAAACAACGCCCTGCTGCCGTGTATCACTTCATATCCGAGCTGTTTCCATCCGCTCCATGTGTTCGTATCCTCGTTGATTCCTGCTGCCGCTTTCGCGTTTTCAATCCGCTTAGAATTGACTTCCTCGGCTTTCGCTGAGAGCCATGCTCTATGTAAGCACTCCGCGAATGAAAGCTGCATCTTACGGTAGTTCTTCCATGCTCTTAACATGATCGCCCTGAGATTGTATTTCATGTTCCTGTCTCCTTCCATTGTTTTTTCTAAGATATCGGATGCATCCGGCCGGATCATCTTCCTGACTATTGCACCTCGTCCACGACTTCGCTCACAGGGATATGGTTTCCGGCTTTGCAGCTTTTCGGGCTGTTCGTTTGCCTTACCTTTATCTTATGTTCTTATTATAGTACATGTACATGTATATTTCTATTGACAGAATCCACAAACATGTACATGTATTTCTGTCTATTTTGTACATGTACATGTATTTCAATATATGCTATACTTAAGGCATACTAGAAGAGGTGTATCCATTTTGGGACTCACCCCATGAAAGGAAGTGAATACATGGCACTAACTGATGCGCAAAAGCAAGCGCGATATAATTACGCACGAAAAAGCCTCAAGCGTATCCCTCTGGACGTTCAAAAAGAAAAATATGAGGAAATAAAATTGGCAGCAGAGCGCTCTGGAGAGTCTGTGAACGGATATATCAAGAAAGCCATAGATGACCGCATAGAGCATGAATCTTCCGGATTCTCTGGAAATTCTAAGTAATATCTTGCACCACTATTCCGAATATGCTATATTAAAAGTGCAAAAGGAACAACCGCCACAAAGTGGTTGGCCCCGTTAAAGAGTAATAGAATCACCACCCTAACTCGCCAAAGTTTCCGGGGTGGTTTTTCTATGCCTTAAAACATTACTTCAAGTTCGCAAAAACGAATGTCAGCAATGCCAGAATGAACATTCCAAAAGCCATCAGATCTTTAAAGTCAAACGGTTTCTTGTCCATCAGCACCACCCCCATTCTATGTAGAATAGAGGTCAGCCACCCTGCAACACGGTTGTTCCTGTCCATATCCTACCACATCGGGCAGCAGGCAGCAACCACTTGTTCGATTTCTTTATAAACTTAAAAGCGAAATTCTCCCCCTTTTATAAATTCTCAGCTAGAGTTGGAAAAAGTTACCCACAGCCAGTAGAGCCGGGATAGCCCACTCGATTATGGGAGGGGGGGATAGCATTTAAAATCTGATGCGGGAATATATTGTAAATCAAGGTGAGGGGCGGTGAAGTGCAGACCCTCCTGCCCCGGCGTTTCGCCCGATGAGCCCGCCTGATCGCCTTTCCTGCTGTCGGACCGTGATACCCTTCGTGATTCTTCATCATGAATACCCCAACTCCTTCTCCGCCCATCGAAGTGCCTCTCTTTCAACCTCGCTCTCCCATGTCTCAAGATACCGCTGCACTCCTACGTGATGGATCGGAGCGGCTGAGAGATATTCTTCAAAGTACCCCCGGAACACTTTGCACCTATGAGGCTGTCGCAGAATCCGCATTGCCTTGCTTTCAAGCTGTCTCGCCCTCTCCCGGTTCACGCCCAGCGCCTGCCCTGTCTTTTCCAGTGTCAGCCTGTCTTTGTACCGCAACCGGACGGCAGCAGGCAGATCTCCGGGGAGCTGATCCACAGCAATCCACAGTTCCCGCTTCATCTGCTCCTTGTCGATCTCCCTGATGGTATCCTCTTCCATGTCCTCACCAGATGGCACAGTATCACCTATACTGATATCGCCCTCCATGCCCTGCACAGGCTCGTCAAGGCTTCGGATATTGCCCATCTGAGCCGCTTTCCTGATCTGATCGAGTTTCTTCCGGCTGACGTACAGGAAGGCGCACAGCTCCCTATCTGAGGGATCACAGCCGTACTCCTGCCGGTATTCCCTCACGATCTTCTGGTACTGCCGGACTTCATCTCCTGCGTTGAATGACAGCCGCACCGTCCGGCTGTTGTCCGCGCAGATCCGCATCCGGCGCTTGATCCAGAATGCCGCATAACTTATGAATGACATTCCGCGAGCCGGACCATAATGCTGAACCGCTTCACACAGGGCAATATAGCCCTCCTGCTCCAGATCCTCCATCTCTGCCCCTGCAGAATATCTCCGGGCTATCATTGCAATAAAGCCCTTGTTCTGCTGCCAGAGCTGAAGCATATTCTCTGCCTCATTGTCTCCGGCCTGAACCGCTGCAACGATACATTCGTTTGTTCTGTCATTTTGATTTATTGACACTTATACCTTGCCCCTTTATAATTTGATTATCGAATACTTAGGAAAGGGCTTGACCATTTTCGGCAGGCTCTTTTTGCGTATCTATCAACCGAATGCAACATAATGGCACAGATAACAGCAATCCATTTTCCAGACAAATAGTGCCTCTATCTCCAGAAACCTCTATCAGATCACCCCTGACCTCATAAAATTCATAATCTTCATGCTTATTATCGTCCATTAATGCCGCGGTCCATGCCACCGGAAATAAACGTTTTCCCAATCTTATAGCAGGATCATCTTTTCTGACCATTGCTTTACAGCTTCTTTTCATCCTTCGCTTTCCTTTCCAATTCGTTTATTAGTGCTAATGCCAGTTCCTTTGAAAATTCCGTCTCATACTTCCTGTAAAATGCGTCTGTATCCTCGATCACTTTATTCCAGTATGCCTCTGAGTCTTCAACGCCCCAATTTTCTTCGAGCATCTTCCAGTAATCCCGGAACATTTCAAATTCCTCAGTTCCCTTTTGTAGTTTTATTGCGCTCATACTTTAATCAAACGGAGTTTTTGCCGGGGCCCGTTTAAATTCCCCGCTGCTTTTTGCTTCTTCATCAGTTTCTATGAATTTCATTTCACCGCCGTCAAACCTATACACAATCTTTCCAAGCTCTCCCTGCCGGTTCTTATCGACTTTCAGCCCCTTCCTACTGATATCCTCTGTATCCAGATTCCACAACAGGATAATAATACTTGCATCCTGCTCAATGTCTCCGGCTTCTCTAAGCTCTCCCATTGTGGGCTCTTTTGTCTCCCTTATCTCACTGACTCGGTTCAACTGAGAGAGTGCGATAATCGGTATATTCAGCTCCATAGCAAGCGCCTTTATCGCTTTAGAAATAGCTCCAACTTCGCTCGCCCGACTCTGATATCTAATATCTGCTTTTACCAACTGCAGATAGTCGATAATGATACAGTCAAGTTCCTGATGTCGGCATTCGTTACGGATTTCAGATACAGACTTTGCGCCACTACTGATAAGAATATCCATCTTCCCTAGTGCTTCATTGGCTTTCTGAAAACGGTCCTGTTCATCTCCCAGAAACCGCTTTGCTCTGCGTATACGATTCATCCTGATTCCGCTCCGATTGCTTAGGAAACGCTCATACACCTGCTTATCTGACATTTCCAGATTATAGAAACCGATCCGTTTTCCCTTTTTCGCCATTTCAAGAATAATCTGAGAGATAAAAGCAGACTTCCCGACTCCCGGCCGGGCACCTATCACAATCATGTCACCGCCCTCTAAGCCGCCTGTGATATCATCCAGTTTAGAGAATCCTGTGTACAGCTTGTCCTCGGTCTGCTCTTTGAAATACTGATCCTGATATTCTCCTACGATTGCAGATAGTTTCCTTGTCCGGCCCTTTTCATTCTTCTTAAGCGCTTCAAGCCCCCTCAGTAGATCTGCAATCTGTGTATTAACGCCTGCTGCCGTGATCTGCATATTAGACACAAGCCGCTTCAATTCTCTCGCCCTATACTCTTTCACAAGACTGGCAGCACAGCTACTGATCTCTCCGGATGTGATCGGCAGCAGGACGCATTCCTTTAACACTTGGCCAATATGCTCTCGCGGGAATGTGTCGCACTCTACCGCCTGCGTGATTGTTACGAGATTGGACGGCTGCCCGATATCATAAGCCTTTACAATCTCCCGGTATATATCTCGCATAAGCGGATCACTGAACATTTCCGGCTTTAATATGTCGTAAATTTTACGTATCTGTCCATTATCCATCAGCAGACAGCCGATCACGGAACGTTCTTCAAGGCTGCTCATTCTCTGTGTCCTCCACATAATCAAGAAGCTGACTTCCCATCAAGGTATCAAAATTTTTGTAATATTCTAATTCTGTTCCTCCGGCTTTCTGCTGCTCTACGTACCGGTACACGGCAAGATACATTTCCCGATTCGTCAGCTTTCTACGTTTCCCGTTTACTGTCCGACCTTTCAGCCACGAACAATAATTTGTAAATGCTTTTGTTCGCCCGCGCTTTTTCGGATAGATTGCATAGATTTTTTCAAAGTTTTGTTCACGTTCGTCCGGCTCCGGCGAACATATATTATATATATCTTTATCTTCTTCTTTATCTGAAACAGCGACGTCAGACGAGCTTTCAGACGATGCGTCAGACGATTTTGAAATTAACGCCTTTTGGCGGGCTCTTCTTACTGCCTGATACTCTCTGTCACGAGCTTTTTTCTTCTCATAAGCATCTAACGTCTGGTGCTTTCCCCAGTTTGGAATAGTAATAGCACCATCTATCTTTTCAATCATCCCGAATTGTTCAAATGTGTCCAGTGCTAATTTTACCGTTGCCCCCTTCATCCGAAATATAGTTGCCAGCATTTTGTCTGTGTATGCGATCCGGTCATTCATGATGAATACCCCGTCATTATTTTGTTTTCCTGCAAGACACAATAATTTGAACCATGCTGTTATGATTGCATAGGAGTCCGGCATGCTTTCGATAAGGAGGATTTTTTCATCATCGAAAATATCTGTTGCTATCTTAATCCACTTCACTTCTGCCATCTTTTCCGCTCCCCTCTATGGCCTGCTGCCCGGCCGGAATTTTTAAAGCCGCTCTCGCACTCTTGGTTGCTCTCAGAGTATTCAACGCCCTTGCGTCCATCGTCCTGACAAACTCCTGTATTTCCTGCCGGTCCTTCGGTTTCCAGTACCCCCGCCCGGAGCCGGAGCATATCACCGCACCATGATTTCTCTCATAAGCGATACGCTCCTGAAGATTTCGGGCAGATTTACACCCCATCAACCGCACCAGATCCGCTGTCCTGATTGCATTTTCTTTCCCTACTGGCAGCAGGCTCATTATTGGAAATTCAGTCTTGCCGGACTGATCCCCTGTATGTACTCGGTTATTTCTGTTTTCTTTCTGCATTACTTTACCCCCGTAAGCGAATCGAAATACTGGTCTGCTTTTTTCAAATCATACAGGACCCTCTTCCCTATCTTTACTTTACATCCTATTTCACCCCCCAGTTTCAGCGCTGTATTTCTCCCTACCCCTAAATAGGTAGCAAAATCTACAACACCCACAAGACGTTTTTCTCCATCAGGATTCATAACACTTCTTTTTATCATTGATTTATCTCCTTTCCATCATTTATCTTGTTTCACCTTGATTATACGTCAGAAATAGTGTATAGTGAAGATGTACATTTATTTTCTTTATTTTATTATTTTAACTTTTTGGAGGAAATAAAATTGCATACTTTTTCTGCCATACCGAAAGAACAGCTTAAATTTTTTGGAAAGCGATTACAAGAACGCCGAAAAAAAGTCGGCATTAAATCACAAGAGGATTTTGCCGATAAGCTGGATGTAAATTTGAAAACTATTAGAAATTGGGAGCAGGGGCGAAACGCTCCAGAACTTAATACTCTGATTAATATCTGCAATATGCTAGATTGTAGCCCTGATTTTCTTCTGGGATATATAGACGAAACATCTCACGATATGCGTTACATTTCACAGGAAACAGGGCTTACAGAAACCTCGATCAGAAATATACAAGAAATGTGGCTTAAAACACTGACAAAAGATGAACGTACATTAGCCTTGTGGAACAAAAGTGAAGAAGTGCCTGAATTGCAATATAGAAAAAATGCCGTTCAATCGGTAGCCGAGCTTCATAAATACTGGAAAGAACATGGCCAATTAATAAGCGGATACGAAGAAGATCCTGACCACTATCTATCTGAACTAGTAAAAGAAAAGAAAGAAAAAAGCAGAACTCTTTCCGCCCTCAATGTGCTTTTATCATCTCCCACCGGCAAAGCAATACTGGAAAACATTTACGCCTTTCTCCATTTTGAATACGAGCCAAGTGACGAAGAAAAAGAAAAGACTAAGGAATTTAATGCGAAACATGGTACAAGCTACAAGAGTGTAATTAAAGGAAAGAATGGATATGTTGACTCGGAGTATTTAAATAATAGCTTCCTTGTGAGCATACAAAACAACTGCGCTAAACTAAAGGAAGAAATTACAAAGAAAGATAGCCCTTAATTCACATGATAATATGGCACCCTGCCCATTACGGGATAGAGTGCTTTTTTCCCATTTGGTACTTTTTTGGTACTTTTCTTGATTTCCTGCTGCCATCATGCTATACTGACTTTCGTTGCAGACCCGTCTAAAACCAAGGTCTTTCAAGGTCTGCCGGCGGTCACCGCCGTAAAATGTGCCGAGTGTTCGAGACCTTCCACTCGTAAAACAAAACTAAAGGAGAACAGAAAAATGAAAAACAAACAAAGCAAAGTGCTCTTCATAGCACAGGCGGCCATGGTTGCCGCAATCTACGTTGTACTGACACTCGTCGGCGCGTCTTTCAGTTACGGAGAGGTTCAGGTCCGTATTTCCGAGGCTCTGACCATTCTTCCGGTATTCACCCCCGCTGCGATCCCCGGATTATTTATCGGCTGTCTGATCAGCAACATACTGGGCGGATGCATCCTTCCGGACATTATCTTCGGAAGCCTGGCAACCCTGATCGGCGCGATCTTCACCTGGATGCTCCGGAACAAGAGCAAGTATCTTGCTCCGCTTCCTCCCATCATCGCGAATGTGATCGTGGTGCCGTTCGTACTCAGATACGGATATCAGGTTCCGCTTCCGATCCCGTTCATGATGCTGACAGTAGGGATCGGGGAAGTGATCTCCTGCGGCGTGCTGGGTATGATACTGCATACGGCGCTGAGCAGATATAAAAATATCATCTTCCACGCGCAGGCGTAACAGCCTCGCGCTCTGCGTACAGGATTTTTATTCTTCAGAGAAAACAAGACGGCTCCTCAGGATTTTCCCGAGACAGCCGTCTTGTCTTATTTTCTGTTTGATTTTTAATCGATCAGGCCCTTTTCCTCAAGGAATTCCCGGGCCGTTTCCGCCGGCGTCTTCCCTTCCACGTCCACCTGGTAATTCATCTCCATCATTTCTTCCGTGGTGATCGCGCCATCCATCTCTGAAAGTACATCTTCCAGTTCGGGATATTCATCCAGCACCTCGTCGCGAACAACCGACAGCGCCTGATAGGGAGGAAAGAATCCGATATCATCTTCTACTACCACCAGCCCTGATTCTTTAAGAAGCGCATCCGTTTCATACGCATCTATCACATCCACTTTTCCGGACTGGATCGCCTGATAACGGATATTTCCTTCCAGGCCGTTAACCTCAGCAAAGGATACGCCGTATTCGTCTGTCAGTTTCGGGAGAAGATCCTCTCTCTGGGTAAATACTGTTGTACATCCCAGGCGGAGTTCTCCTGCATACTCAAGGAGCTGGGAAAGCTTCGTGATCCCGTATTTGTCCGACACTTCCTGAGAGACCGCGAATACATAGGTATTGCTGAACCCGATCGGCTCGGAAACCTTCATATTATATTGCTCTTCCATTCCGTCTCTGACCTGTTCATAGACCTGATCCGTATCCGTTGACAGCCCCAGTTTCAGAACATTAGGCGCCAGAACCCCCGTATAGTCGGTGAACATATCTATGTCCCCTCCCTCCATTGCGGACATTGTGATCATGGTTCCGTTCAGATTAAATTTCTCTTCCACGTCAAGATCTGTGTTATCCTGTATCAGGATACTGTAAATATTTCCCAGTATAAGCGCCTCAGTAAAATTTTCGCTCCCCACCACCACTTTTTTCTCATCCGGTTTCAGGAACGCAGACAGCGTATACAGACAGGGAAGAAAAAAAATAAGTATAAATGCGGTGACCGACCAGCAGATCCTTTTTTTCCGTTCCTTCTCCGTCCGGTAACAGATCTTGTCCGCAGGTTTCAGGCCTTCCGGCGTCAGAGCAGTTTCAACCTTTCCCAGGATAAAATCGATGAGCAGCGCCAGGGCGCATGCCGGAATCGCGCCAAGGAGCACCAGATCCGCATCATTTGCATTCAGCCCCAGGTTGATGAACCAACCCAGGCCGCCTGCCCCGGCAAACGCGGCAATGGTAACTGTTCCCACCGCCGTGACCGCGGAGATCCGGATTCCCGCCATGATATAGGGCATCGCAATGGGGATCTGCACTTTTAACAGAGTCTGGAATCCGGAAAGTCCCACTGCCTTGGCAGCTTCCATGGTACTGGACTCAATCCCCGTGATCCCGATATATGTGTTCTTTATAATGGGGAGCAGAGCATAAATGATCACCATGATGATCGCAGGGCGCTGCCCGATCCCCACAACAGGGACAAGGAACGCAAGGAGGCCGATGCTGGGGATCGACTGCATAAGATTGGCGACTCCGATCACCACATTCGCCGCCGTCTTCCACCTGGTGATCAGGATCCCGGCCGGAATCCCAATGCAGATTGAAAGCAGCACCGCGATCGATGTCATCTCCATATGCTGGATAAAAAGTTCAAGAAGTTCTCCCCTTCTCTGCATGAATACTTCCAGCAGTCCGTTCATAGCTCTTCCTCCTCATGTCGGTAGCGTTTGCTCAGAGCAGAAAGCAGCATGCTCTTCGTCAGGAACCCTTTCAGCTCCCCGCGCCGGTTCAGGACCGGTATGATCCCGGAGCGGTCATAGTCGATCCGGTCGATGATCTCCTGAAGTGTTGTATCTTCAAACACAAAACGATAGTCCACCGACAGTACTTCGCTGAGGCGGAGCGCCATTTTTCTGTCGTCCAGTTTCTGAAGATCCTCCAGCCACACTACGCCTTCCAGTATCTTTCTCGGTCCTGCCGCCGTGACCAGAACGCTGTTGATCCCGTTCTTCCGCATAGTCTGGAGCGCCTGGAGCGCCGTTCTGTCCTTGGAAAGCTGCACCGGTTTTGTACTCATGATATCAGACGCGTGGATATAGCTGGGATTTCCCCAGAGACGGTTTCTGCCCACAAATTTCTCCACATAGTCATCAGCGGGATGTTTCAGGATTTCCTCCGGCTGATCGAACTGGGCCACCCGCCCTTCTTCGATCACACAGATCTTATCCGCACATTTGATCGCTTCATCCATATCATGGGTGACAAAAATAACCGTCTTTTTGTATTCCTTCTGGAGTTTCACGATCTCATCCTGAAGTTCCTCCCTGGTCAGCGGGTCCAGAGCCGAAAACGGCTCGTCCATCAGGATCAGATCCGGGTCGAGCGCAAAGGCTCTGGCGACGCCGACTCTCTGCCTCTGACCTCCGGAGAGCTGGCATGGATAACTGTTGCAGTAGACCTTCGGATCCATATTGACCATGTCCAGCAGTTCAAAAACGCGGTCGACCCTTTTTTCAGTCGGCATATTCCCGATCTTCAGTACAAGTTCCAGATTCTCTTTTACGGTGAGATGGGGGAAGAGCCCTCCGTCCTGAAGGACATAGCCGATCTTCCGCCGCAGCTCCGTCCCCTGTACATCGCGTATACTGTGGCCGTTTATGATAATATTTCCCCTGTCCATGGGCAGGAGTTTATTTATAAGCTTCAGGAGAGTCGTTTTTCCGCATCCGCTTGATCCGATAATGACTATAAATTCATTATCTTCCACCGTCACGGAGACGTCCCTCAGCACCAGCTTATCTTTATATGATTTTGAAACATGTTCTATCTTTATCATTGTTCACACATCCCGCCCGGACAGATCCTGAATTTACAGCTCTACGTCGTTTACCATACGGAACACCTTGTCCTTTTCCCTTTTCAGGATGTAGACCAGATTCTCCGCTCCGATTCTCTGGCATTCAAAAAGCGCCTTGTCGGAATAGAATGCACTGTGGGGGGTCAGGATCACATCCTCACGTCCCACGAACGGAGATTTCTTCGTGTTTTCATCCGTTTCCTCCACAAGAACATCCAGACCCGCGCCGAACACCTTTCCGGAATCCAGCGCTTCCAGAAGAGCCTCTTCATCGATCAGCTGTCCTCTGGATACGTTGACGATGACCGTTTTCTTTTCCATCATCTCAAAAGCATCCCGGTTCAGTATGTTTTCATTCTCCGGCGTAAGCCTCATATTGAGAGTGATGATATCCGACCTTTTATACAGCTCTTCTTTTGTGACCAGTTCCACGCCCAGTTCCTGAGCTGCTTTCTCCGGCCAGGACGGACTGTACGCGATAATGTGGAAGCCAAAGCCTTTCGCTCTTTTTGCCACAGCTTTTCCGATCTTTCCCAGTCCCATGATACCGAAAGTACAGTCCTCCATCCTTTTCATCCCGGAAGTGGAATTATAATCATATTTATGTTTATATTCGATCTCTCTGTCGTAATGTTTCAGTTTTCTGGACACCGCCAGCGCGAGCGCCATCGTGTGGTCAGCCACTTCCTGGGTACAGTACTCTCCGATGACCGCCACAGCAGTCCCCTGCTTCTGGGCTGCGTCGGCGTCTACAAAATTATATCCTGTAGCTTCAATGGAAATTCCTTTCAGGTTCGGATTGCTCTCGATCACCTCTGCCGGGAATTCCAGATAGGACGTCAGAATCCCGTCCGCTCCGCTGATCGCCCGCTTCAGGTCTTCTACGTCCCCGTTATATTCATATGTCTCTATCTCTATGTCATCCCCGAGACCTTTTCTGAAAAAATGTTTTTCAATCTCAAGATCTCTGTTAAGAGGTTCTTTATAGTCTGCGATCACGATCTTCATTTTTCACTCTTCTCCTTCGAAATTATTTTCTCCGGCCTGTCTCTGCTTTTCTCTGTACTCGTCGTGAGATTTTTTAATAGCGTCAAACAGTCCCGGCTCATAGGCAAGCCGCGCGATATAACTTGCAATAACTTTTGCGCCGCGCAGCAGCGTAGCCTTTCCGGTCTCGCCGTGCATGCATGCTTCAAATTCCTTCGTATGCATTTCTGTCCCGGCGTTTACTCCCTTTATCTGCAGATGAAACGCAGGGATCACCATATCCACATTTCCCGCGTCGGTAGAACCGCCGGGGGGCTCAAACTCAACTACGTCTTCTCCCAACGCTTCAAACGTTTCTTTGATAGCGCGGATTGCCGGCGGATTATAATACAGTTCCGCAAAGGTAGGATATCTCTGTTCAATCTCACATGTCACACCGATACCATCTGCGATCCCCGCCGCGAGTCTTTTGATCCAGCCCCTGAGTTCTTCCAGCTCGGTCAGGTCAGCCGCTCTCGTATAATAATCAAGCGACGCTGTGTCCGGCACCACATTCGGAGCGCTCCCGCCTTCCGCCACTACGCCGTGAACCTGCATAAAAGGTTTAAACTGCCCTCTGAGGAGAGCGATCCCATGCATCAGAAGTTCCGCTGCGTTCAGGGCATTTCGCCCTTTCCACGGCGCAGAGGATGCATGAGAACTTTTTCCATGAAAAGTGATAAACATGTCATTGCAGGCGAGGTTTCTCATCTGGGGCGCGTTCACATTATCAATATGCCCCATAATGGCAAATTCATATCTGTCAAACCCGCCGTTTTCTGTCAGTACACACTTACCGCCGATCGTCTCCTCTCCCGGAGTCCCCACCAGCTCGATCTGGTAGGGGAAATCGGGGAACGTCTTTTCCAGCGCAAGCGCGGTCAGAAGACTGATCCCGCAGCTGATGGAATGTCCGCATGCGTGGCCGATCTCCGGCAGGGCATCGTACTCACACATGACCGCGATCTTCTTCTCTCTTCCCGTCTCCTTCCAGGCCCGGAAAGAATATTCCAGGCCGCAGTAAGGAGATTCAACCTGATACCCGTGTTTTTTCAGGAACTCAGTAATATACGCGCAGGACTCTTTTTCATTTCCGCCCGTCTCAGGATGTTCTGTCAGAAACTCGGAGACAGGGAATACTTCATCTTCCAGGCTTTTTACATTGTCGATAAGTTTTTTATCTGCAGTATACATTTGCCGCGCCGCCTTTCTATTTTGCTGCCGCTTTTTTATGGTACACTCTGTAAAGACAGATACTGATCACGGTCACGATGAAGCAGAGCGCTGTCAGGATCGCGAAAATTGTCATATAGCCCGCGTCGCCGTTTGAATCAAGGATCTGTCCGAAAAATGTCTGAAGGAACATATCCGGAAGATAACCTATGATGGAAGCGATTCCGATGGCAGTTCCCGCAGTCTTTACAGGAATATTGATCTCATGCATCGCTGAGAACATAACGCCGTACAGGCACATGCTGAACAGTCCCGGGATCAGCGTCAGGATCGCGATAAGCCACCCGTTTGCTCCCGTTCCGGTCAGGATGACAAGCAGGATGGACACGCCCAGCACAAGGGAACCCACAGAGAACCATTTCAATGTCGAACGGAAAATCTTATCGACCAGAATTCCCCCGATCGGAGCAGCGATCAGCATGACCACATAAGATCTGACGATCTGAAGATATCCTGCCGTTGTCTCTGAAAAGCCGATAACGTTCGTCAGATACGGCGTGAAGTAAGAGGAACAGCTGTAAACTCCGTAGATGCAGAAGAAAGCAATGGAGATCAGCCACACAGCCGGGTTGGTCAGCACGGATTTCAGATCGGAGAAATGGAATTTATCCTCTTCTGCCGTCTGCTCAACCTTCTTGCCTTTTTCGTTCAGAAGGAATACCAGCAGGACTGCACAGATCACCACAGATGCGCACATTACTACCAGCGCCCAGGTAAATCCTGTCCTCGCATTTGAAAATCCGCCGTAAACCCTCAGCGCCAGTGCGTTGATCACAGCGCTGGCCGTTCCGTTTGCAGCATAATACACGCCGTACATCCTTCCCTGCTCTTCATCGGTTCCGACCATACGGACCGCCTTCAGGATTGCCGACCAGAAGATGAATCCGGTCCCGAACGCAAACATCAGCCATACAAAAAGTCCAACCGCGTAGCTCATGGAGAAAGCAAACAGCAGTCCGCACACCGCGGTTCCGAGAAGCGAGAAGATAACGGCTTTCTTCGGAGACACTTTATCTGACAGGATTCCGCCCGGGATGTACAGGACCACACATCCGATGGCGTACATGGAAAGCAGAAATCCTGACTGGGCGTTTGAGATCCCGAGTGCATTGGTTATCGCATCATAAAATACATATTTGATATAAGGCAGTGTATAGATTGCACCGCCGGCGGCGCCTAGGACGATCAGCGTCAGATATTTCTTAAAGTTTCCTTTCATTATTATTCACCCTCTTTTTCGCTCAGTTCTTTAAACGTAGCCTCGAGTTCCTTTAAGACTTCTTTATTCTGCTCTGTAGTACCGATGGAAATCCTGATATGTTTGTCGTATCCCCATCCTCCGCAGGGCCTTACGATGATCCCTTTTCTGAGAAGGAGTTCTGCCACATCGTCAGCGTTGTAAGGCGTGGAGAAGAATACGAAGTTTGCCTGAGACGGATAGCAGTCGCATCCCATTTCCGTCAGCTTTTTATTCATCATCTCGCGGTCCGCTTTCATGATCTCGCAGTATTTCTCACAGTTCTCCTGATCCTTCTCCAGCAGAGCGCATGCTCCTGCAAGTCCGATACGGTTCGCGTTGAACGGTTCGCTTACTGTATCGTACCAGTTGACCAGTTCCGGATTTGCGATCAGATATCCGATCCTTCCTCCGGCAAGTCCATAATATTTGGAAAACGTCCTGATCCCGATCACATTTTTTCCTTCCTTGATGTATTTTACTGTATCCGGAAGCAGTTCCTGATCCGCGAATTCCGCATATGCCTCGTCAATGATAAGCCAGCAGTTTTCCGGAAGCTGATCAACAAACCAGTCGATATCTTCTTTCGGAACAACAGAACCTGTCGGATTGTTCGGATTGCACAGCCAGACGATCTTGGTCTTGTCAGAAAGTACTTTTGCAAAATCTTTCATGTCAATCTCATATTTATCGGTAAGAGACACTTCAACGACTTTCGCTCCCATGATCTTTGAGATCTCTCTGTACAGACGATAAGACTGCTGCGGAACGATCACTTCGTCTCCGTCCTCAAGAAGAGTCTTCGCAATACTGTCAAGAACATTTCCCGCGCCGTGTCCCAGACTGATCCAGTCGCTCTCTACGCCGAATTTTTCTGCCAGGAGTTCCTTCAGGTGAATATAATTTCTCTCCGGATAAATATTCAGAAGACCGATTTCTTCTGCCATGGCTTTTTTCGCATTCTCATAGGGGCCGTACTGGTTCTCGTTGGATCCGAGCTTAATGACCTTTTCCAGTCCGTAGTCCCTCATGACCTCGTCCATACTTTTCCCTGATACATACTTTTCACATTCGTAAGCCTGTTTTCTGATTCCCTTTACCATTTTTCTTCATCCTTCCATATTTTATAACAAAAAAGGACGCCGCACTTACCCCTTGGGTAAACGCAACGTCCTTGTTGTTAGACGTATCATAATAGAAACAGGAAAATGAGTCAATAAAAATCGGCTATTTTTTAGTTATATTATGCTTTTTTCACTTTCACATTATTTTATTAGGTTGTATCCTTATTTTTTAAGGCGTTCAATCTGTTTCATCTGTCTCAATCTGCAGTCCTCTGTGCTCAATGATCTCCGAAAACACGATATATGTCTTTGTCTCTCCGAATTCCTGCAGGCTTTCGACAAATGAACTGATATCCCGGGTCCTGGGAAATACACCCTCAATGAGCATATCATAGTCTCCGGTTATGCAGTGGCATGCCACTACTTCTTTTGTCCGTTTCACATGTTTGAAAAAATCCGCTCTTCTTTTTACCTTTACCTGAACCTGAATAAAGGCGCGGATCGGATATCCTGCCATCTCGGTATTGATAACGGCATGGTAACCCGAGATCACACCGGATTCTTCCATTTTCTGTATTCTTGCCGCGACCGACGGCGCCGACAGGCTTACCCGCTCCGCGAGTTCTTTTACCGTCATCCTCGCATTTTTCTGGAGAAGTGCCAGAATCTTTCTGTCCGTACTGTCCATAATCCTCTGCCTTTCTTTGATCCTGCTGTTTTATACTTCCCTATTCTTTCTCCGGGTCGCGGTATTCATCATGTTCTCTCCTGATCTCTTTCAGCAGTTCCGGTTCCGCCGCAAGCCTCTCTATGATCCGGATGATCACCCGTGCCCCCTGTTCCATTGCCTTTCTTCCGTTTTCTGACCCGACAAGCCGGCCAAACTCTTTTGAGTAAAGAGCGACGTCTCTCTGCCCCAGAGAGATCATGGGATGGAACACAGGGATCACCTGGTCTACATTACCGATATCGCTGGAACCTGCGGGTTTCTGCTGCTCCTCCCATTCCATCCCTTCCTCTGACATGATATCACAGATCAGGTCATGAGCCTTCTGTCCGAGAAACAATTCCGCGTATGTAGGCGTTGTCTGCGCTGTATCAAACGTAGTCTCCGTGGCAATGGCAGCGCCTCTCGCGCAGTTGATCACTCTGGTCTGAAGATGGCGCAGCTTTTCGATCGTGGCCGCGCGGAGATAGATATACCCGGTAGCCTTTGCCGGGATCCTGTTCGGAATCACTCCGCCTTCCAGAATAATTCCCTGGAGCTGGTCATCCGGCTCCAGCACCTGGCGCAGCATGTCTGTCGCATGAAAAAACAGCTGCAGTCCGTTTAACGCATTGGCTCCTTTCCACGGTTCCATGGACGCATGAGCTGCTTTTCCGTAATAATTGATCACAAGATCGCTGGAGGCAAGATTTTTAAATGTGGGCTGATTCACATTATTCATATGCGCAATGACCGCGCACTCATATTCATTGAACACGCCTTTCTGGAGCAGTGAGATCTTTCCTCCGTGAACCTCCTCTCCAGGCGTCCCGATGAGGTCAAGCTGAAACGGAAGATCCTCCCGGAGTTCATTCAGCACGTTCGCGCAGATAATACTGGCGGCGCAGCTAAGAGAGTGTCCGCACGCCTGCCCCAGCCCCTCGATGGAATCATACTCACAGAGTACTGCGACTTTCGGCTTTTTCTTCCTGCCCTGCCCCTTTCTTACTGCCCGGAAGGAATATTTTACCCCCTGGCACGGACTCTCTACTCTGTATCCTCTCTTTTTCAGGAGATCGATCAGGTAGCGGCTGCTCTCTTTTTCCTGTCCGGAAACCTCCGGATGGTCATTCAGCCACGCCGCGATCTGCCATCCTTCCTCATAATATCTGCTCAGATCTTCCCGCTCCGTTATACTCTTGGTCTCATCGGCCATTGTACTGCCTCCCGCTTACTGTATATATCCAATAAATGTATTTCCGCTTCCGCTCACCATATCTTCCATCTCGTTCACGCTCACCGTCTCTTCCTCTCCGGTATCCGGATCGATATAGGTGATATCTGTCCTGGTGTACCCGGTCAGAAGGATCGCATGGCTGGAATCTGTCATGGCGATCATCGGGCACCCCTTATTGATCACATACAAGACCTGATCCAGGGCACACCCTGTCAGGTCCACCTGATGTGCGTTGTACTGTTCCATATAACTCTCACATGCCTGAAGGGACGTCTCCCCTCTCTGTGTCCGGAACGGTTCCACATCGATGGAGTAAGCCAGGTCCCTGTTTCCGCTCTCCCAGATATAAGCCTGGTCGGAGGATATGACCACTCCGGAAATATTCGCCGCTGCCTGGATCGCGTTTCCCGCATTGTCATAGATCCCCTGCAGTTCACCCATACCGTATACATAATATTTTACGCCCTCGCTTCCTCCGCTCAGAGTAATCGTCAGCGGTTCGCCCGAGACGAGCTCGTTGGGCGTGAGGATCTCCGGTTCCGTATTCTCTATTCCCTCTGCAAAGGTGAGTCTTTCCTGGGTCTGCATCCGCTCTGTAGTATAAGTCGCAAGGGAGATCGTGCTGTCCGAACGTTCTACATTATTTGTGATAAACTCCTGTTCCGTGGACTGATACGTACTTCCGTTCTTCCGCACCCGGTTCAGCGTCACCATATTCCCTTCCACAAGGATACCTGTGGTATAAATATTGTTATCAGTAAAGGAATACGATGCCTCTGTCTCATTATCCGCATTACGGATCTCCAGTTCATACATCGGGGTGATCTCCTCCCCGGACGCTGTCGCCCCCGCGTCATCCGGGTTGATCTTCCCATAGATAAAATCGCCGTTTACAAATCCCAATGGCCGGATGCCGTCACTTCCCGAAGCCTGTATCGTATTTTCATCGCCTGTAGTCAGGTTCATGACCCGGATCTCGGTAGACGTATAGAGCGATCCGTTCGTCTGATACGCCATAAGATGCCCGTCGTCCGATACCGCATACTGTCCTTCCTCCAGCCCCTCTGCCAGGACATTCTGTTCATCATTCTCAAGGTTGATCTGATAAAGCGTTCCGTCCGCAAGGACGTAGAGCATTTCCTGCCCGTGATTATAGTACACCATCTTTCCCAGCTCATCTTCTGCAATAGCAAAAGATTTTGTGCTCGGGATAAATGCCTTTTCCTCGATCGCGTTGCTGTCGATGTCAAAATAATAGATTCCGACGCCTACTTCTCCTTCATGTGTTCCCCGGTTCATATATCCGTACACCGCGAAAGCCATGCTGCCGTCGTCCTCAAGACTGATGATCCTTACCGCGTGCTGGTCATTTCTGCTCCGCTCGTCGCTCCCTTCCTGGTTCGCAAAGCTGAAAACCTGCAGAAGCTCGTTCGTGTCTTTCTCGTACAACCACAGATCCCGTTCCTGAACAAACGCCACAGCAGTATCATCCCCGTTTGTCACATACCGGATATCCCCAGATGCGATTCCGAACCTGATCCCGTTTTCATCCACCGGCCGGAGTTCCGCATTGAACACCTGCTGCATATCCCGATTATAATCAAGAAGATAGATTGTATCACCGCTGATCCTGACCCGGAAAAATTCCTTGATATTATACGTCTGGAGCTGGCCGTTGTCGTCCTCACAATTCACCTGATACTTTGCCAGAAGAGATGTATATACACTGTTGCTCTCCTTGATACTCCAATTCACATTCCCGACCACCTCAGGGTTCAGTTCTCCCCACTGGATATGAGTAATATCCGAATGGATATTCACCGTCTGATATGTGGTATTATCGCTTTCCTCCCCGGGTTCCAGATAAGGGCTCAGTTCCTCAGAAGCACCTTTCTCAATAGCTTTTGTGTGGAAATCCTGAGCAAACGTGAGACATTCCGAAGCCGTGATCTCATCAGGCATCTCAATCCTCGTATAATAGCTGATCGCTTCATCTCCTGAAGTCAGGATCACCTTGAGCACCGCTTCCTGTACGGAATCCGACAGAGCGTCTCCCAGTTCCATCACCATCGGTTCATCCGGGGTGATCTCTTCCACCTCACCCGTCTTATATGTCTCTTCCCCGTTCAGAGAATAGACCTCATACTGTATCCGGCTGATCTCATTGCCGTCCGCCTCCAGATTCATTGGAAGTGTGCCGTCCGCTTCCAGAGGCGTGATCGTATCACGCATTGCCGTCACGTCCATATCATTTACATATCCGAACAGCGTGTTGACCTCCCTGCCGTCTACGACAAAAGAAATCCTCGGCAGCGATGCCGCTCCCATATCGACGATCTCGTCCTCAGCCCCTCTGTTCAGAACAAGGCTGCTGATGATCAAAGCCGCAATAAAGATAACTCCCAGTATAGCTCCCTTGATTACCCTTCTTTTCATTATTTATCATTCTCCTCTTTCTCTTTAAGAAGCTCCCCCAAAGTTGGATGTACATCCAGAAATCTTTCAAACTTTTTAATTTCTATATCATTTTTTTCATTTCTATTATTACTTTTAATTGCTCTTAACAAAATATTCTTTGGCGTATGTTCCATGTCAATAAATTCCAGGACCTGAGTCTCATATCCCTCCCGCTCCAGGTATTTTGCCCTGAGCCCGTCCGTTGCCAGCGCCGCGAACCGCTCCTTCAGAAGCCCGTAGTCCATGACCGGCGCCAGTATCTGATTTTTCATCTGGCCGTTAAGCTCATGCTGACAGCATGGAACTGACAGTATGACCTTTGCGTTCCATCCCACCGCTTTTGCCAACGCAAAATCAGTAGCTGTATCACACGCATGGAGTGTCACGACCATATCCACCTGATCCACTCCGTCATAATCTGCAATATCCCCTTCGAGAAACGTCAGCTTATCATATCCGTATTTTATGGCAAGACTGCTGCAGTGTCTGATCACATCCTTCTTCAGATCCAGCCCGATAATACGTATGTCATATTCTTTCAGTTCATGCAGATAATAATACATGGCAAATGTCAGATAAGATTTTCCGCACCCGAAATCCAGTATTGTCAGCTCCCGCCCTTTATCCAGACGGGGCAGGATATCTTCGATAAACTCCAGAAAACGGTTGATCTGTCTGAACTTGTCGGTTTTAGACCGGACGACCTTCCCATCCTCTGTCATCACGCCCAGATCTTTCAGGAACGGAACCGGGATTCCCTCCTCCAGGATATGGCGTTTTCTGCGGTCATGAGTCAGATTCGCCTTTTCCGCGGCCTCCTTCTTTTTCTTTCTCTGTATCGTTACCTTTCCTTTTTTGCTCACGAGCATCGTAACATCTTCGTTTACCGTCTCAGTCTGCATCTGGCGGAACTCCTTCATATAGAAAGTGATCTTCTCTGCTGCCTCCTCCGGAGTCAGATTTTCATGAAATGCCTGGGTCTTTGTAAAGGATTCAAGCTGAAAATACAGCGTCCCCTTTCGCTCCAGCGGACGTACTCTTACTTTTATTATGCCCTCTTTTTTTCTCGGGCCGCTTATGGTCCCGCGTATAAAGTCTATGTCCAATATGCTCTTCAGCACGTTTTGGATTTCTTCCATATAACAGAACACCTCTTACTGAATTTTTTCGTTTTCATTGTAAAGCAAAACTCAGTGCAGTGCAAGCCATAAGCACGAACGAAGGCAGTCGCTTGCTTATCGTACAAGAAGAAGACCGGACAGACAGTTTCCCCTGTCTCGCAGGTTCCTGCTGCCTGTCCGGTCCTTTCCGAATCTCCGCTCCATTTATACCATATTTCCGCTCTGCTCTTTTTTCACCAGAAATCCTTTCTCCTCCAGCATATCCGCGATCAGATCCAGCGTCTCTTCACTGTCCGCCTCGATCACATGATAATGATAACCGGACGTGATATTTTTCAGCGGACTGGATTTTCCGCTCCTGATATCTTCGATAAACTCCGCCGCCTTTCTGCGGGAAGTAATATTCAGCGGCGCTTCCATATGTCCGTAAACTTTATGGTTTACAATGACATTTTTCACGCAACCTCCCAAATCCACAATAGAATAAAGTTCCTCTTCAAGCTGCTCATCCGTATGCCGTACCTTAAACGTCCTGCTGACAACTGCGGACCGGTTCAGGATATACCCCCGGTTCGTGGACAGTATCTCGTATCCCGCCGCGCGGATCAGCGCGATATCCTGAACGATCACCTGGCGGCTGACGCCGAATGATGCTGCAAGCGCAGTTCCCGATACCGGCGTTCCGCTGTTTTCTATCCTGCTGACAATGGCTTCTCTTCTTTCTGATCCGGTCATCCCGTATCATCCTTTCTCTTGCCTTACTTACTCTATAGCATGAAGGTTTTTCATAGAAATGTCAAGTATCGGCGCGGAGTGTGTCAGCGCTCCGCTGGAAATATAATCTACGCCGATCCCGGTCAGACGGCCGATATTTTCCTTTGTCACATTGCCGGAGCATTCCGTCTCGGCTCTCCCGTCGATGATGCGCACCGCCTCTTTCATCTCCTCCGGCGACATATTATCCAGCATGATGATGTCGGCTCCCGCCTCCACTGCCTCTCTGACCATATCCAGGTTCTCCACCTCGATCTCGATCTTCCGGACAAAGGGCGCGTATTCCTTCGCCATCCGGACCGCCTTCGTGACGCTCCCGGCAGCTCCGATATGATTGTCCTTGAGGAGGACACCGTCAGAAAGATTATATCTGTGGTTGTATCCTCCCCCGACACGGACAGCATATTTCTCAAAAATCCGCATATTCGGAGTTGTCTTTCTCGTATCAAGAAGTTTCATTCCTGTCCCCCTGAGCATTTCCGCAACAGAATGAGTATATGTAGCAATCCCGCTCATCCGCTGGAGATAGTTCAGCGCCACACGCTCTCCGGAGAGAAGGACCCGGATATCCCCCGTCACTTTCCCCATGAGCTGACCCGCTTTTACTTCGTCTCCGTCCTTACAGTAAAACTCCGCCTCTGTCCTGCCATCCAGAAGCTCGAAAACTCTCCTGTATACCTCAAGCCCTGCGATGATTCCATCCTGCTTACAGATCAGTTCCACTTCACCTTTCACGTATTCCTTCATTACCGAATTGGTGCTTACATCTTCACTAGATATATCTTCCTTCAGTGCCTCCAGGATCAGATGGTCACACTGAAGTGTCATTGTAATCTTATTCATTTCTTTACGCCTTTCTTTCTGATTTCATCTATTTTCTCCGACTGTAATTCCCTTCGATCTTTCCTGCAGCCCGCTTTGCGAAGACCATACTTTCCAGAAGGGAATTGCTTGCAAGCCGGTTTGCACCGTGGACGCCGTTGCAGCTCGTCTCTCCCACAGCAAACAGGTTTTCCATTGAGGTCCTGCTGTCGGAATCGACCCAGATCCCGCCCATGAAATAGTGCTGTGCCGGAACCACGGGGATACTCTCCTTCGTCACATCATATCCCTCTTCCAGGCAGTGCTCATAGATATTGGGGAAATGCTTCAGAATGGTCTCTTTGTCTATATTCTTCATGGACAGCCACACATGATCCGTTCCATCCTTCTCCATCTGCTCCCGGATTTCCTTTGTCACCACATCTCTGGGGAGCAGTTCGTTGACGAAGCACTTGCCGTCCTTGTTCAGAAGTACCGCTCCTTCTCCTCTTACTGATTCAGAAATCAGGAATCTTCGCCCCGGTTTGTCCGAATACAGCGTGGTCGGATGGATCTGTACATACTCCAGATGTTCCAGTCTGATCCCGCGCTTTCTGGATATCTCGATGGCGTCTCCCGTAATATGAGGGAAATTGGTCGAATGCCTGTATCTCCCGCCGATGCCGCCGCATGCAAAGATCGTGTAGTCCGCCCGGATCCTGACCGGTTCTCCATCCGGTCCCTCTGCGAGGACGCCGGCGCACCTTCCGTCTTCCTCTATGATATCTTTCATCGTAGTATACTCATATATGGTTACATTTTCAAGCTCTTTTACCCGTGCCAGGAGTTTGCCTGTGATCTCCTTTCCCGTAACGTCTTCGTGGAAGAGGATCCTTGGTCTGGAATGTGCCCCTTCCCGGGTGAACGCGTACCCCCTGAGCAGGGAATCCCTGTCATCCTCGCCGTCCTTACTCTCCGCTTTCTGGAACTCCACACCGTATCCGATCAGATCACGAATGATATCCTGAGAACTCCGTATCATAATATCGACGGACTCTTTCCGGTTCTCATAATGTCCCGCTCTCATTGTATCTTCAAAGTAACTGTCATAATCCTCCTCATTCCTCAGGACGCAGATCCCTCCCTGAGCAAGGAACGAATCGCTGCTCTCAGCGTCTGCCTTTGTGATCATGATGATTTGTCTGTCCCTCGATAGGTTCAGCGCACTGAACAGACCTGCCGCTCCGGTCCCTACGATCACTACATCTGTCTTCATGTCCATTTTCTTCAACCGCTTTCCTTATCCCATTCTTATTTCTGTCCCAGATCCAGCATCCGCTCCAGCGGTTTCCTGGATCCGGTTATGACCGATCCGTCCAGAAGGACCTCATTCTCCCCGGTCCGGAGCACATGCAGGATCTTCTCCAGAGTGATGCTCTTCATGTCCTGGCAGACCGGTCTGGTCTCTGTAAAATAGAACTTCTTCCCGGGGCACCGTTTCTGAAGTTCATACTCCACGCCGACCTCTGTACAAATGATAAATTCCTCCCGGCTGCTCTTCTCAGCATAGCTTATGATCCCGGAAGTACTCCCGATATAGTCCGCTGCTTCAAGCACTTCCCCCGGGCATTCAGGATGAGCCAGGACCAGCGCCCCGGGATGCTTCGCCTTCGCCTTATGTATCTCCTCACGGCTGATCCGTGCATGGATCGGACAGCAGCCGTCATTGTATATAAAGTTTTTCTCCGGGAGCTGTTCTGCCACAAAATGCGCCAGGTGCCTGTCCGGGATAAAAAAGATGTTCCGCTCCGGCAGAGCTCTCACGATATTTACCGCGTTCGCCGAGGTCACACACACATCGGAATGTCTCTTCAGTTCTGCTGTGGAATTGATGTAACAAACCACCGCCAGATCTTCATATTCCTTCCTCATACGCTCGATAGTCTGTACGTCAGCCATATGCGCCATTGCGCAGTCCGCCGCAGCGTCCGGCATCAGCACCGTTTTCTCCGGATTCAGGATCTTCGCGCTCTTACCCATGAAGGAAACGCCGCAGAATACGATCGTCTGCTCCTTTAATCCCACCGCGATCCTGCTCAGATAGAATGAATCTCCTATGTAGTCCGCGACCTCCTGGACTTCCGGCCTCACATAATAATGCGCGAGGATCACCGCATTCCTCTCTTTTTTTAACTGTTCGATTTCTTCTTTCACTGTCATTGTAATACCTCTTCTCCCGGTTATGGTTCTGTCTTCTGCCTGACGTTGGACTCCTTTCTTCCCACCAGTTCCCGCACAGGTCTTTTTCCCGGTTAGTATATCACTGTTGTTTATATATGACAAGACAGATGAATTTACAAAAAAATATGATCAAAATCGTCTTTTTCCGACATTTTGATCATATTTTATATTTATTTTCCTCCGGTATAAACCGCTCTTGTCCGCTCTCCGTCATCCACCAGTTCTACATTCGGAAAGCTCTGGATATACTGTTTGAACTGGGAAAATCCGTAATCCCGCACCTTGAAGTCCCCGAACTTCATCCGGATCCGGTTCCCCAGCGAGCCCAGAGAGATCCCGTATCTTCCGTTGCTCCTGATCTGCTGGATGATGTATTCTTCCAGCATCTCCTTTTTGCTCCGGTCCTCATAAAGTGTCACCGTAACCTTGGTTCCCTCCTGGATCAGCTTCAGTTTCGGGAACGTCTCAAGGAATTTCGACAGCAGGCTGTACCCGTATCTCCTGACGTCAAAATCCGGATACAGTTTGACCAGGCGGCTGCCGACCTCGCCCAGACCGGTCTCCCTGTCGTCGTTCTGATTCTCTGTTATGATCTTGACCACAGCTTCCTCGATCTGATCCCTGGATGCGGCAGTCTCTTTCTTCGTCTCTTTTCCATGAGAGTGGGATACTGTCGTCTGTTCCTCCTTCTCCATCGTATTGTCTTCCAGGAGAAGTTCCAGCACTGTGAAGATATCACAGGCCTTCCGGAACGGAAACGGCGTCTTATCCTCTCCCATCCCTATGACCGTCTTCCCGCTCTCCCTGAGCCTGCTGGCAAGCTTTGTAAAGTCACTGTCACTGGAGACAAGACAGAATCCCTCCAGTTCACTGGTGTACAGCATGTCCATGGCGTCGATGATCATTGCGGAATCTGTCGCGTTCTTCCCGTGAGTATAGCTGAACTGCTGGATCGGCGTGATCGAATTCTGCAGCAGTTCCTCTTTCCAGCTGGCATTGTTTGTCTTTGTCCAGTCTCCGTAGATCCTTTTATAAGTCACATTGCCGTACTTTGACAGCTCGTCCAGGATCGGTTTGATATATTTTGCAGAAACATTATCTGCGTCGATCAGCAGCGCGAATCGGTCTTCCATGTCATATACTCCTCTCCCTCAAGATTCTTCCATATAAATGTTCCATCCTCAAATACCATATAGCTGTGCTCGGAGTTTTCCTTAGGAATAGAAACAGATCCCGGATTCAGATAGCGGTATTTCTCTCCTTCCGCTCCGGCGATCTCCTCACATGCAGGCACATGAGTGTGTCCGTTCAGCAGGATGTCCCCATCCTTCAGCGGGGGAAGATGCCGCGGATGGAACACATGTCCGTGAGTCGCAAAGATGGTTGCCCCGCCCAGTTCAAGATAACAGTAGTCTGCCATGATCGGGAAGTCCAGTACCATCTGATCCACTTCTGTATCACAGTTTCCTCTGACACAGAGCAGTTCCTGTTTCACAGGGTTCAGCATCGCGATCACTTCCTTTGGCGCGTATCCGTCCGGCAGATCATTCCTCGGTCCGTGGTAGAGGATATCGCCCAGAAGCAGTAGGCGCCCTGCCTTCTCCCTTTTATAAGCATCCAGCATTTGTGCACAATACTTCGCCGAGCCATGGATGTCCGACGCAATCAAGAGTTTCATTTTTAATCCCTCCGATGTTTTTTCATTTCTTATACCCTTATATAATTTCTTTTATTTTCTCATTTCATATTTTTCTTTTTTCCTGGTCTTTCTTTTAAGGAACTGCCGCGGAAAAAATGAATAATATCCTGCATTTTCCAGCATATCCGGGTCTCAAAAAAAGCCTTTCCCGCGTTCAGATTTTCGATTTCGCACAGTATTAAGAAAATATTTTTATTTCTTTATCCTTTAATTATTTTCTTTATTTCTCTATAATTTTCTCACATTTATTAGAAGTGTCCTTTCCTCCGAAAGTTTCTTCCCATCTTCATGATCCCGCTCAATTTTGCAGGATTTTATCCATTCCTGCAGAAAACCCCCGGAAGTTCTCCTTCAGCCGGAAAATCCCCGGGGCTTTCCCCTGACCGCTATACGATATAATCTTCTTTCCTGAACGGGATCTCAAACGTCTTCATCGCTTCAATAAGCTGATCCACATTTTTCGGACTATACAGCGGCGCACAGTCAAAATCCTGCTGCCCGAAAAATCCCAGCACAACCTGTGAGACAGTGGCGTTATAATCTTCGCACAGTTTTTTCACGCGCTCTGCGGTTCTGATATTTCCTTCCGTATAATAGGGGCTGTCCTTCACCGTATCAGGACCTTTGGATATATACTTGTGGAAGAACCCGCTGCACACTCCCATATAGGGCATCAGAAGGTTTGTTTCTACCTGGCGGTGATACTCCTGCATCTCTTCATCTACATAGACAAGAGTATCGTCCTCGAGAGGATTCATATACTTATAGCCCAGATTCAAAAGGCACTGGTTCGCGGCAAATCCACGGTACCCTTTCTCCCGACAGTATGCATCCGCCTCTTTCATCCTTGCGGTCGTCCAGTTGGAACATCCATAGTACCGGATCTTTCCTTCTCTGCGGAATCCTTCCATGGTCTCGATCAGTTCCTCCACCGACTGGTTCAGATCGTCTCTGTGATAGAAATAAATATCAATGTGGTCTGTCCTCAGCTTCTTCAGCGACTCTTCCAGGTCTTTCGTCATATCAGCCTTTGTCATCCTGCTTATATGTGTATCCGGATTCTCAACAGTCATATCCGGATGTCCGCCCTTTGTGACGAGTACGACTCTGTTTCTTTTCCCGCTCCGCTCCAACCAGTCTCCGATAACACGCTCGCTCCTCGCCCTTTCCGGCTTCACCCAGTCTGAATACACATGTGCTGTGTCGATCAGGGAACCTCCGTTGTCCAAGAACGCGTCAAATATCCTGTCTGCGTCGGCACCGTCCCAGGCAAGTCCCGCTCCTGTGGTCCCAAGTCCAAAAGGAAACATTTCTATATCTGTTTCGGGAATTCTGATTCTTTTCTCCATTGTCTTCCTCCTTTTCCTTTTTCTGCAGGTTTCCTACAGATTCCTCTCTTTAATGCACTTCAGCGCCCTGAGCCCCCTGCCGTAAGCAAGCAGCTGGTTTATATCCGGATCCCGCTTTTTATAGGATTCCTCAATCTCTTCCAGCACGCCTTCCCCAAGGCGGTTCTTCATCCGGATACAGTCGCATACCGTCCGGTCAACAGAATATACCCTGTAGAATCCGAACTCTGTGCTCACTCTCTCGATCTCGTCCTCGATACCCGTATTCTGGAAATAATACCGGTTGACCGGAAACGCGAACTCCATCTTTTTCCTGTCCGTCCTCTCTGTTGCCACAGAGATGGTCTCCGGTTCTTTTTTCAGGAGTTTCTGAAGATATCCTGCACTGTCCATACAGATCACAGCCTTCTCGTTCACCTTCCCGATCTCGATGTATTTGCGGTCCACCGGTCTCTCATAACCGCATTTGTTGCACCAGTACCATCCCCGCGCGAACTTGTCCAGGATCTCCCGGTCCGCAAGTTCCTGGATCTGGGCGATCGTGACCCCTTTTTCTTTCAACTGGTCAAAACTCATATAACCGTGATTATCATGGAAGAGGTCAATGATTTTGTCATAGGTCTTCAGCAGCATTTACGTCTCTCCTTTTCTGTGTGCCGATGCAGCACCTATGGAAGCGTATCTGCATCAATCATCCCTAGTCCTCTCGATATTTAAACTTACACATATCTTATCATTCGGCATTAAAAAGGTCAAGTGCTATTTTCCAACAGCTTTTTCAACTTGTAGTTTTATCTCTGAATCCCACTGTAAGATTCTTGAATTGGCCAGAAGGTGTCTGACCAATTCACTTTCCTCTTATTGTTGACAGAACGGAACACCTTACGCTCTCCGCCCCCGGTCCATCAACTTGCAGAATATCACCGCTGCTCCCGTGCTCACCGCAGTTGCCACGATCCCTGCACCTACGATTGCCGCAGGATTCGGGCTCCCATACTGACTCCGATATGCGATCACGTTCACAGGGATAAGCTGCAGTGATGAGATATTGATGATCAGAAATGTGCACATCTCATTGCTGGCTATCCCCTTTTTTCTCACCGGTCCAGAAACAGTTCCCTTTCTTCTGCCCTCCTCCAGTTTCCCAAGTTCCTCCATAGCTTTCAGCCCCGCCGGCGTTGCCGCCCATCCCAGTCCCAGAAAATTCGCAATGAAATTGGCAGCTATATGTTCATTTGCCTTATGCCCCTCCGGTATCTCCGGAAAAAGGAACCGGATGACCGGTCTCAGTTTTCCGGAGGCTGCTTCTATGATACCCGCCCTGGAGGCGATCTCCATGATTCCGGTCCAGAAAGCCATCACTCCGATCATGGTGATACACAGTGACACCGCGTCTTTTGCCGAGTCCAGAGCCGCGTTTGTGATGTCCGGCATCTTCCCGTTAAACGCTCCGAAAATAATTCCCGTAAGGATCATTCCCGCCCACAGATAGTTCAGCATATCTTCTCCTCCTTGCTTCTCCTTCTCACTCCTGCTCTTCATCCAGTATATCCCACATATATTCCTCCACGATCTCAAAAGTCGCCGGTCCTACTGTAAGGACCGCCTCATGGAATTCCTTCTGTGAAGGATCCTCCTGTTTCCTGAACCACTCTTTCTTGAGCTCCAGAAATTCCACATACCCGATATAATATTTCAGATAATTTGCCGGCGAACCGATGATCAGTTCATAGATCTGCTCCACGGTCCCCGCATCTGTTATGCCGTAATTGCTGAAAAACTCCACCGTATCCAGCCTGCTCCAGCCCTCATAGTGGATCCCCATATCTGCCAGAGCATACAGGGCAAGTATGATAGAACTGTTTTTCTGCAGGAGCACTGCCTGTTCCTTTGAGAGAGGTGTGAGATAATAGCTGCACATCTCCGCATAGGTCGCCCATCCTTCCACATAACCGCCGAAACTGAACAGACTTCTCACCGGGTCCGGATCTGTTCCCTCGTAATATACTGTCTGATAGAGATGTCCCGGATAGCCTTCATGCGCCAGCGTTGTAAACAGCGTCAGATCATCCCCCATCTTTGAACTGTTGAGATAGATCACATTTTCCCCGGTATTGTCAATCGCCGGGATCATATAAAATGCAGGACTCAGATGATCTTCCATTTCCTCCGGAACATATTTCACCTGAAGTTGTGTCTCGGGCGGCTGCGGGAATGCATTTCTGATCCCCGATTCCAGCTCGCTCAGAATGAACTCTGCATCCTCCTGCCCGGTCTGCGCCATCGTCTCTTTTGCCTCCTCAGCGGTCGTTCCCACTACCGCTTCCATCGCCTCAAGATCCTCCACGATCTGTCGTCTTGCCAGGTCTTCAAGTTCTCTCACTGTGAGGTCCGTTCCTGTAGACTGCCTTGCCAGAAATTCATAATATGCCTTTCCGTCCGGCAGGAAGCAAAGGCCCTTTTCATTCTCCCCTGTTCCCAACAGTTCCTCTACCGCTGAGATCAGCTTCTGATATGACGGGTAAATATAGTCTTCCAGCATAAGTGCATTTTCCTGTATATAGTCACTTTTTTCTTTCTCAGATAATTCTTTTACTTCATTCACTCTGTCTTTAAAAGTAGAATACAGGTAATTTCCATCCCCCATATCAAGAAATGCTCTGCACTGTTCCAGAACAGTCTCAGCCGCATAGTTTGCCATAAACAGTCCTGCTTCCGATTTTTTCCTCTCAAACTCGATCAGACTGTCAAAATACTCAGAAGTACTTTTCATCAGTCGCAGATAGGATTCCACATCCTCTCTGTCATAAAACTGATATTCAGATAAGATCACCGGAAGCTGCGTCTGGATCCCGCTCACCAGTCCCAAGGGTTCGTCATAAAGGATATAATCCGCGCTCTCTTCGGCAGTTTTTCTGCTGTAGTCCAGAATGTCATATGTGATCCGGTTCCGGATATCCAGCTGCCCATAATCGAAACTTTCCAGAGCCTTTCCCATATTCTCGGCCGCCGCTCTGAGCTGAGAAGGATCCTGGTCGAGCTCTCCGAATCCTTCCGCTTCTGTACTGATTCCGAAAGCTTCCGGATCCTTCAGCGTGTAATGGAACGTGACCGCATCTGACGCCACCTCCGCGGCAAAAAGCGCAGACGTATAATCCTGAAATCGTTCATTCTCATCCTGGACATTTTCCTTCCCGCAGCCGGAGAGAAGAATCACCGGGATCAGCACCAGCGCTGCACTTTTGCTCAGCAGATTTCCTCGACCGGGACGGTCCGTTCTGTATAAATTCCTGCTCTTCCTGTTTATTTTCTTTTTATTGGGGATTATGTAAGAGATAAAGAGAAACGACATAATGTCTCCAGAAATTTTCTTACATCATTATATGTGGTAATTTTATTGATATTCCTCAGACGGGATCCGTCGCCACACGTCTTACTGTACCCCGAGATGAATCCTCCGGCCTCGTCCTGCATATAAATCTATAAACCGTACACATTAGAGAAAGAGGTATCCGTGGATCTTATCGTTTATATATCTGATTTTATCGTCCCTTTTCTAATACTGTCCATTGTTGTATACGGTATCCTGAAAGGGATCAATGTTTACGACACGTTTATCAGGGGCGCGCGGAGCGGCTTTCTGACCGTGATCCGGCTTATGCCCACGCTGATCGGGCTTATGGCGGCTGTCGGGATCCTGCGCGCATCCAGCTTCCTGGATTTCCTGGCATCTGTGGTCGGGACCTTCTCCTCAAAGATCGGATTCCCCGGAGAACTGCTACCTCTGACGATCGTAAAAATGTTCTCCTCCTCCGCTGCCACCGGACTGCTACTGGACGTTTACGAGAATTACGGGACTGACTCCCGGCTGGGTCTGATCGCGTCCATCTCCATGTGCTGTACCGAAACCATTTTCTACACGATGAGTGTTTACTTCATGACTGCAGGCGTCAGAAGGTCCCGTTACACCCTTGCCGGCGCGCTGATTGCAACATTCGCCGGGCTTGTGGCCAGCGTTTTGCTCGCGTCATGTTAAGGATTGTACGTGGGTTTTCTTTGTGATAAAATATGATAATGAAAGACTGACAGATGGAGGTGTACTTATGGCCAGCGTGACATTTGAACACTTAACAAAGACATACCCCAATGGTTTTGTTTCCGTAGATAATGTAAATCTATTTATAGAGGACGGAGAATTCGTTGTATTTCACGGCCCCAGCGGCTGCGGAAAATCTACGATCCTGCGGATGATCGGAGGACTGGAGGATATCACTTCCGGTGAGATTTATCTGGGGAAAGAGCTCCTCAACGACATCCTTCCCCGTGACCGGCGTCTTGCGATGGCTTTTCAGAATTATACTCTTTACAAGCATATGAATGTATATGACAACATGGCATTGGGACTCAGGCTGCGGGATCTTCCTCGCCCTGTGATCGATTCCCGCGTAAAATTTGCGGCGCAGTTCTTCGGAATTTCAGATGTCCTTACCGCAAAACTGCGCGCCATCTCAGACTCACAACGGCAGCGTGTTGCACTGGGACGTGCAATCGTATGTCAGCCCAAAGTTCTTCTTGTAGATGAGGACTTTGCCCGACAGAATGACGACAGACGCAGTGAAATGCTGCATGATATTCTAAAGATCAACAGCGAGCTTGGGATAACCATCCTATATGTTACGAACGATTACGAAGAAGCAGTTTCCCTGGGGAAACGTATCGTCTATATGAAAGATGGAAAGATCGTCAGCTTTGGCGATATCTACAACTGAATAGAATCATGAAACTGAAAAAAGCAGAAAAAGAGAAAACTCTTTCTGCTTTTTATTTCTTTAGATTTTTTTTTGTTTTTCAAGATAGTTATATATTTCTCGTTTTGGTACTCTTCTATCCTGAGCCGTTTTTTTCATCGCTTCTTTGCGGTCTGCTCCCTGTGATATATAATACGCCATATGATCTTCAATACTCATCTGGCACCACTTCTGCTGTTCTTCCCTGTCAATCTCTTCCTGGCTTTTTCCTTCAATAACCAGCACACATTCCCCTTTGGGTTCCGTACTTGCATAATAGGCTGCTGCCTCGGAAAGTGTTCCCCTGTAGAGAGTCTCATGCTTTTTTGTCAGCTCTCTGCAAACAGCAGTATTCCGCTCTCCCAGATGCTCTTCAAGGAGCTTCAAAGTCTTCACAAGCCGGTGCGGCGCTTCATATAGGATGATCGTCCTGGTCTCCTTCTCCAATTCCACAAGTATCCTTTCCCGTTCTTTCTTCTCGGGGGGCAGGAATGCCTCAAAAGCAAATCTTCGTGTCGGAAGTCCTGACATAGTAAGCGCGGTAATGCACGCTGCCGCTCCGGGAACAGCGATGACGCGGATCCCGTTTTCATGGCACATACGTACCAGTTCTTCCCCAGGATCCGAGATCCCTGGTGTTCCGGCATCCGTAATCAGCGCGATGTTTTTTCCCTCCAGAAGCTTTTCTACAAGCTTCTTTCCCTTAACATATTTGTTGTACTCATGATAGGAAGTCATGGGCGTCTGTATCTCAAAATGGTTGAGCAGACGAATACTGTTCCGTGTATCCTCTGCTGCGATAAGATCAGCCTCCTTCAATATCCGTATTGCACGGAAAGTCATGTCCTCCAGATTCCCTATAGGTGTTGCGCACAGATATAAAATTCCTGTCATCTTTTCCTCCCGAATCTTCTGTCACCGATGAGATCCCGTATGTCCATATCCGTTTTCCTGCTGACCATCTTCTGTCCGGGTAAACATTATGATCGGCGGTTCTATCTTTACATGAGACTTTGCTCCTCTCACCCCTTCTATGAGCACCATATTTGGTTCCCTGTCTATATAGGGATGGACAAACTGAATCCTCTTCGGCTCAATTTTATAATAGTTCATCTTTATCAGAATCTCCGTGAGACGGAATGGGCGATGCACCATATAAAATCTTCCTTTGTCCTGAAGAAGTCTCATACTCTCCCTAAGAATATCGTCCAGTGAACACATCACCTCATGACGCGCGATCGCCTTTGCGTCATCCGGATTTCTCAACCCATGATCTGCAAGCATATATGGAGGATTCGTTGTTATAACATCAAAAAAGGCCGGCTTGAAGATCTCCGCCGCCTCTTTGATGTCTCCTGTCACAATATCAATCCGCTCTTCCAGATGATTGTGCGCGATGCTCCTCCGCGCCATCTCTGCGATATCATCTTGTATCTCAAGCCCTGTGAGGTGTCCTGCTTTTGTTTTTGCAGAGAGCAGCACTGGTATAATACCGTTTCCGGTCCCAAGATCTAAAAGCTGCTCTCCCGGTCTTACCTTTACGAAATCTGAGAGCAGTACTGCATCGACTCCAAAACAGAATTTATCAGGATTCTGGATCAGTTCAAGCCCATTAAGCAGAAGATCGTCCAGCCGTTCTCCCAATTTGATCTCACTTGTCATTTAATTTTGATGCTCCCTCTTTATGTTCCAGTGCAGACAATTTCTTTTTCTCTTCCCTCGTCACCCTCTGTTTCTTTTTCCTGGGCTTAAACTTCAATTCGTCCGCCTTGTATTCGCGAATCTCCTTCTCGTCATTCTCCAGATTCACCACAACCTTGACCTGTCTGCGCAGAACACTCAGCGAGTGGACTACGCCCGTCAGTCCATCTTTTGTGGTCACTGTATCACCAACCGAGGGAAGCTGACTGTTGAGCACCTCGTATGTCTCTTCCTCATTGGTCAGACAGCACATCAGCCGTCCACATACCCCTGAGATCTTAGATGGATTCAGGGAAAGATTCTGTTCCTTTGCCATCTTGATTGACACTGCTGCGAACTCAGTCAGATACGTGCTGCAGCACAGAGGTCTTCCGCATATACCTATCCCTCCTTTTATCTTCGTCTCATCACGTACTCCGATCTGGCGCAGTTCGATTCTGGTTCGGAATACTGCGGCCAGATCTTTGACCAGTTCACGAAAATCGATCCTGCCGTCTGCTGTAAAGTAAAACAGGACTTTGTTGTTATCAAAGGTATATTCGGCATCGATCAGTTTCATCTCAAGACCGTGCTTTATGATCTTTTCCTTACAGATCTTAAATGCCTCTTTCTCCTTCTGATGGTTCTTTTCCACTGTTTTCCTATCCTGTTCTGTGGCCATCCGGATCACCGGTTTCAGCGGCTGCACAACCTCTTCGTCTTTAACATCCCGAGGGTCGCTTACAACACGCCCGTATTCGACGCCCCGCGCGGTCTCCACAATGACATGATCTCCGCGTTTTATACTGAATTTTCCCGGAGCGAAGAAGTAGATCTTCCCCGCTGTCCGGAATCTGACACCGATTACTTTTGTCATCCTGTCAATTCTCCTTTATCGTTAATAAAAGCAGTTCCATAGTAAGTTCAAGATTTACATTTGCTTTTATCCTGGCCTTTGCCTTCTCAAGTCCATCCAGGATATTCTCTATCCCCTCGTAAGAGCTCTTGCTCGCACGTTCCTTAATGTATCTGAGCTGATCAGAGAATACCACTCTGTCCACACTTTTTGTTGCCTTATAGATCAGGACGTCCCTGTACCAGATTGCGATGATATCCAGATAATCATTGATCTCCAGCTTATAAGTCATGCATTTCTTCACCGCCTCCATCAGCTCAGAGACATCCATCTCGTCAATATTTCTGAGAAGATGAACCGCCTCTTCCTTGATCTCATTAAAATAATCCGAGGTGGCGAGCAAAATGGCTTTTCCCATATTTCCCTGAGCAAACGCAACACAAACATCCGCCTTGTAGTCCGGGACCTCCATCTGCTCCATGAGATACTTTTTCACAAGCTGATCCTTGATATTTCTCAGCTTCATCATAACGCATCTTGAGCGTATCGTTGGAAGCAGCGTCTCCGCGTTCTCTGTGAGCAGCATGATCACAGCGTACTCCGGAGGCTCCTCGATCGTTTTAAGGAGGGCGTTCTGGGCCTGAACACTCATCATATCCGCATCCGGGATAATATATATCTTATATTTGCTGCTGTAAGGTTTTATAACAATATCATTATTTACCTGCTCTCTGATATCATCTACGCTGATCGTATTCGGTTTCTCATGGGTTACCCTGATAATATCCGGATGGTTCCCACTTACAGCCTGCTTACATGACTGACATTTCCCGCATGCATCGCCGTCTTCCTGCCTGTTCTGACACTGCAGGCTCATGGAAAAAAGGCTGGCCAGCATTTTCTTTCCAGATCCTCTTTCCCCGTTCAGGATATATGCATGAGAAACAGCATCCGCACTCACAGCGCTCTCGATATATTTGATTATATTTTTATGCCCTACTACATCTTTAAACCTATTCATACTTTTCACCTGCCGTGCATATTATTGATAATGCTGTTTATTTAGTATAACACAATCCGAACCTGAGTCATACCCCTAAATCTTCAATATACGCTCCAATCTCTTCCATACACTCCTCTAGATTTATGTTCTCGAAACGTTTGGTAATTCCAGCTTTTCTCAGGCTTTCCTCTGAAAAGTCTTCCTCGTCCGCAAGAAACCGTCTGCACATCTCCGAATATTTCGGCTGACTCTGCTCTTTTTCTCTCTTCAGTGCCCTGGCGAGACGAAGCCCATCTTCTGTTTCAATATAAATCGGAACAATACTATTTTCCCCATAATATTCTTTCAGCGCCTGGCAGGATACCAGTGTCCCGATCACAAGATAATCATAGCAGGAAAGGTCTATCTGTCCGTCATCCGCAGTAAAGTATGTCCACACACCGCACTTTGTGTCGTAGGAGCGTGCTTCTATGATTCTGCCCTCTCTCTCCATTTCATCATAAGTTTCTCTGTCAACGAAAAAATATTCCACACCATTTTTTTCATTCCCTCGAATAGGTCTCGTCGTATATGGAACAACCGTGTGAATCTGAGGATATTTTTCCTTCAGTTTTTTGTATATGGTATCTTTTCCCGAAGAGCTCTTCCCCATCAGGCAGAATATTTTCCTCATTTTTCATCACCTCTGTCTTTCCTTGTATCCTGGTCCCCTCTATGGTAAACCCCTTCTTTGCATATGCCTCGATCTGTGCCACTGTATCGCGTCCGATCTTCTCGCCCGGAACGATAAGCGGTATTCCCGGAGGATAAAGATAGACGAATTCCATCGCAATTCGCCCCGCCGCATCCTCCCAGGGAACTATCTCAGTTTCCATTCCGGAAGACCGGAGCAGTTCAGCTTCCCAGCTCGTACATATTATTTCCTGCTTCTTAGCCATGGAGTCACCGGATCCAATTTCTCCGCCATTCTTCTCCAGTTCTCCGTCGAGCTCCATCACGGCATTCACAAAGTGTCTCAGTCCGGCTTCTGTATCTCCCGGGCCGGTCATTGCTACAATGTAAGACCCGGCTGCCATTTCAGGCTGTATATGATATTCCCTGATCAGTACCTGATAAAGTTCTCTTCCTCCGAATGCCGGAAGTCCTTTTATTACCTCATTCTTTTCCTTACATCTTCTGATAAGGTCTTTCCCGGAAATCACGATCTTAGACCTGTCATATTGTCCCTGTTCCGGATCTCCGCTTTCTATGAGTCTAAGTTTCTTCAGGCCAGCCAGTTCAGCTCTTGTCTTTTTCAGAAGGCCGACATAATTCTTAAACAGTTCCTCGCCTCTCTCCATTACCATTCGAATGCATTCATCCATAGATGTCATCAGGATATAGGAAGGGCTGCTGGTCTGTATCATATGAAGATATCGCCGGATATTCTCTCTGTCCGCTTTCTGTCCGTTTATATGAAGTAATGCCGTCTGTGTCAGGGAAGGCATTGTTTTATGAAGACTGTGAATTACAATATCCGCACCTTTCATATTGGAATTCTCCGGAAAATAAGGATGAAAACCAAAATGTGCTCCATGTGCTTCATCTACGATCAGAGTAATATTCTTTCTGTGTACGATCTGTGCAATCCTCTCGACGTCGGAGACAACTCCATCATAAGTAGGGGATGTAATTACTACGGCCTGGATTTCCGGATTTTGTTCCAGTATGCTTTCCACATCTTCCGGAAGGATTTCTCCATTCAGTTCCGTTTCCGGATCAAACTTAGGATAAACATAAAGCGGATGAAGTTCCCCCATATATACAGCATTATAAACTGATTTGTGACAGTTTCTTGCCATCAGTATCCTTCCGTGTCTTGGCACAGATCCCAGTACGGCACTCAGAAGTCCTGCAGTGCTTCCATTTATCAGAAAATGTGTTTCTTCTGCATGATAAATAGAAGCAGCACGGCTCTGCGCCTCCAGCAGAATCCCCGATGCATGGTGGAGGTCATCAAACCCTTCTATCTCCGTAATATCAAAAGCATAGGGCAGAATTCCTCCCGTTATATCCCTGTTCCTTTTATGTCCGGGCATGTGCAGGGGATAAAAATCCGATTTTGAATATTTCATAAGTTTATCATATAAATATTCCATAAAACTCTCCACAGCTTCCAATCTTAACACATATTTTATATTTCCATCACACTTTACTTACAATTACACGCTATATTAAATATATCAAAGCTGAAGGGCTTTTCAATATATATTTTCCTCTTTTCTCAGCCGGTGACAAAGCGTCCCGGCTTTTTCTTTGCTCTTTTTTATATAAGAAAAAAGCCGGAGAACTTCTCCGGCTCTGTAGATGAGCGTGCGGGGATTCGAACCCCGGACAACTTGATTAAAAGTCAAGTGCTCTACCACCTGAGCTACACGCCCTTATTCAGTTAGTATTCCCTGCAAACTGTTTTTTAGCAGAGAAAAATGCCCAGAACCGGAATCGAACCAGTGACACGAGGATTTTCAGTCCTCTGCTCTACCAACTGAGCTATCTGGGCATTCAACACGTAAAGCTTACGTGTAAGTTGCGGGAGCAGGATTTGAACCTGCGACCTTCGGGTTATGAGCCCGACGAGCTTCCAGACTGCTCCAC
>CALWFV010000007.1 GCA_944377745.1 uncultured Mediterraneibacter sp.
TTCAGTTATTCATTTAGACTTTGTAACTATTAATCCGTAGTCATTATTGACTACACCATTATTATACTAGGAGGAACAACAATGACGAGAGAAAAGATCAAAGACCTGGTGTCTCAGATGACACTGGAGGAAAAAGCGGGAATGTGTTCCGGGGCGGACTTCTGGCATCTGAAAGGTGTGAAAAGGCTGGGGATCCCCTCTGTCATGGTGACTGACGGACCTCACGGGCTGAGAAAGCAGGCGGAAGCCGCAGATCATCTCGGGATCAACGAGAGTGAAAAGGCGGTCTGCTTTCCTGCTGGATGCGCGACTGCGTCCAGCTTTGACCGGGATGTCCTGAGAAAGCTGGGGGAGACCATTGGACAGGAGTGTCAGGCAATGGGCGTCAGCACCATCCTTGGCCCGGCCATAAACATTAAACGTTCGCCCCTCTGCGGCAGGAACTTCGAGTATTATTCCGAAGATCCCTTCGTAGCATCGGAACTGGCGGCGGCCATGATCCAGGGCGTGCAGAGCAGAAATGTGGGGACAAGCGTAAAGCATTTTCTGGCGAATAACCAGGAAAAACGCAGGATGACCAGCTCTTCAGACGTCGATGAGAGAACACTCAGGGAAATTTATCTGGCAGCTTTTGAAGGCGCGGTGAAGAAAGGAAAACCGTGGACTGTCATGAATTCCTACAATCGGATCAACGGGGACTATGTAGGTGAGTCAAAAAAATATCTTACAGATATCCTGAGAGGGGAATGGGGATTTGACGGTTATGTGATGTCCGACTGGGGGGCGGTCAACGACCGTATAGAAGGTCTCAAGGCAGGTCTGGATCTGGAAATGCCTTCGAGCGGCGGAATGAACGATGCCCTGATCGTTGAGGCGGTAAAGGATGGCACGCTGGATGAAAGTGTGGTGGATACGGCGTGTGAGAGGATCATAGATATCATTTTCCGCTACTCTGAAAACCGGGATAAGACGGCAAAGCTGGATCTGGAACAAGACCATGAGACGGCAGCCTCTATTGAAGAAGAATGTATCGTACTGTTGAAGAATGAAGAAGATATCCTTCCGCTTTCGGGGGAGAAGAAAGTGGTATTTATCGGGAAATATGCGGAGGCGCCCCGGTACCAGGGAGGAGGGAGTTCCCACATCAACAGTTGGAAAGTAGAATCTGCCCTGGAAGCGGTAAAAGGAATTGCAGAAGTAACCTATGCGAAGGGGTATGACGACGCGGAAGACCGGAGTGATGAGAGTCTGGTGGCTGAGGCGGTGAAGACTGCGGAAGAAGCGGATGTTGCTGTGATCTTCGCCGGGCTTCCGGACAGCTTCGAATCCGAAGGGTATGACAGGAAGCACCTGAATATGCCGGAATGTCAGAACAGGCTGATCGAGAAGATCGCAGAAGTACAGGAAAATGTGGTTGTCGTCCTGCATAACGGCTCACCGGTACTGATGCCCTGGAAAGATAAAGTAAAGGGAATCATTGAAGCATATCTGGGCGGCCAGGCAGTGGGAAGAGCAGTGGCAGACATTTTGTATGGAAGGAAAAACCCCAGTGGACGTCTGCCGGAGACATTCCCGGCAAAACTGGAGGATACACCCTGTTATCTGACCTATGGAAAAGGCGGCGATCATGCGGTATATCAGGAAGGCGTGTTCGTCGGATACCGGTATTATACATCTGTGGGCAGAGAAGTGCTGTTCCCCTTTGGGTATGGACTCTCCTATACCAGGTTTACATACAGTGATCTGAAGCTCGACAGAGAGCAGATGACAGATCAGGATACTCTGACAGTGACGGTGAAAGTGAAGAATACAGGCGCCAGAAAAGGCAAAGAAGTAGTACAGCTCTATGTCTCACCCGCCGCAGGTGAAACGATCCGCCCGGCGGTGGAGCTGAGGGGATTCGATAAGATCGAGCTGGAACCGGGAGAAGAAAAAGAAGTATCTTTCACACTGGATCAGAGAGCCTTTGCGTATTGGAATGAAGAAATCCATGACTGGTATGTGGACAGCGGAGAATATCAGGTGATGATCGGAAAGAACTCCCGGGAGATGGTCCTGAGCGCACCGGTGCAGGTACAGGGAACAAAAGTCATCCCGACAGTATATACACTCAACACGTGTCTCGGACCGCTGTTGAGAGATCCGAAGGCACAGGCGGTGATGGGAGCATTCATGGGCGGTATGGCGCAGAACACGGATGCGGTGGAAATGCAGAAGCAGCAGGAAAAACAGACGGAAGATCCCTCTGCAGCAGTCAGCAGTGAGATGATGGCGGCGATGATGGAGGATATGCCGCTCAGGCAGCTTTTAAGTTTTGTGCCCGGGGTGACACGGGAGATGCTGCAGCAACTGGTGGATGCGCTGAACGCACAGTAGGATAAGAAAGGAAGAGAGGGAATTAAAATGGCAAAGAAACCACTTGGCAAAGATAAGATGGGAATCCAGAAAGTAATGCGGATGCCGGATTACCTGGGAGATGCGGCAGGGCAGTTTTCCCTGAACGCGATCAGCGGACTGGTCGGACAGCTTACATATTTTTATACAGACAAAGTAGGAGTTGCGGCTGGAGCGATTGCCACAGCGCTTCTGATCGTCAAGATACTGGATGCTTTTACGGATATCATCATGGGATATGTTGTTGATCACACGAAACCGGGAAAAGAGAAGTACAGACCCTGGATCTTCCGGATGATCATCCCCATGGCAGTCGTGATGGTACTGATGTTCACGGTTCCCGCGAATGTGAGTTCGCCGCTTCAGATTGCATATATGTTCATTACAAACTTCCTGTTTACGGCAGTGATCTATACGATCATCTGTGTGCCTTATCAGGCGATTCAGGTCGTCCGCACAAACAGCCAGGAAGAACGCGCGAAGATGGGAACGTGGCGTGCGGCGGCCGGTTATGTGTCCGGAATGATCATCGCAGTCATGATCATCCCTATCACAAATATGCTGGGCGGGGATCAGAAGGCATGGGTCATGTTCAGTGCCGGACTCGCTGTAGTTTCTGCTATCCTTCTGTTCGTAACCTATAAGACAAGCAAAGAGTATGTCGCGGTCGAAGGACAGGAGGCAGAGGCTCCTGCAGCAGAGGAAGAAGAGAGCCTTCCATTTGGTGAGACGCTGAAATGTCTCTTCCACAATAAATACTGGGTTATGTCGCTGATCCTTGCAGTATGCTCAAATATATTCTACGGACTGTCAAACTCGTCAGGAACATATTACTGCAAATGGATCTACGGAAACGATAACCTGGTTGGAATCCTGGGCGGAGTCGGTCTGATTCCGACCGTGATCGGATTTGCTGTGACACCGATCCTGATCAAGACTTTGGGTATTACAAAATCACTTCGGGTTTCCTTTGTGATCGGTATCATTGGCAATATCCTGAGGATCATCAATCCATATAACTTTGTTTACAACGCGGTTCTGGGATGCTTCTCCACATTTGCGAATATTCCGATGATGTGCCTCCTCGGAACTGTAACGGCGATGTCTATCGACTATAATGAATTCAAGTTTGGAAAACGAATGGTCGGTTCTTCTCAGGCGGCTGCCAGCTTCGGCTCAAAAGTAGGAAACGGGGTAGGAGCATCCATGATCGGATGGTGCCTGGCGATCGCGGCGTATGACGCAACGGCGACGGTACTTACTCCGGCGGTGAAACAGGCAATCTTTACATTTAACATCTATGCTCCGCTGGCGATGTTTGTGATCATGTTCATTGTTGCCATGAAATTTGATCTGGAAAAGAAACTTCCGGAGATTCAGGCAGAGCTGGAAAAGAAAAAATCTAAAAACTAAATGAAACGCCCCAGAAGAAAATACAGCGGAGCGCAGGGAAGTCTGCGGTCCGCTGTATCTGAATCAGGAAAACGCAAGGAGGAATGCAATATGAAAATATATGATCTCAGAACAGAATACAGGAAATCACCGTTCGGACTGTCTGTTAGACAACCGAGATTTTCATGGAAAATACGGTCGGATGAGAAAAATGTAACGCAGACGATCTGCCGGATCCGGGTCATGGACGGAGAGAACTGCGTCTGGGACACGGGAATGAGGGAGAGCAGTGATTCTGTCCTGATCCCGTATGAAGGAATGCCTCTGAAAGATGAAACCCTTTACCGGGTAAAGGCAACGGTGTGGGATAACTATGGAAGGGCAGACAGCGCGGAGACTTCCTTTGAGACCGGGATTTTTGATCCCCGGACATTTCATGCCCGGATGATCACTCATGACTTCCCGGCGGAAGAGACTTCCTGCCCGGTGTTTTACAGAGAGTTCTATACAGAGAAGCCGGTAAAAAAGGCTGTTGTATATGCCACTGCGCTGGGTGTGTATGAGATGTCTCTGAACGGAGAGCGGATAGGAGAGGACCGGATGACGCCGGGATGGACCAGCTATCATAAAAGGCTCCAGTATCAGGAGTATGATATTACTTCCCAGATCCGTCAGGACAACCGGATTGAGATCACGGCGGGGAACGGATGGTATAAGGGAATTTTCGGCTTTGACCTGAAGCCTGACCGGTATGGCGACAGGGTTGGCGTGTTTGCAGAACTGCATATCACATATGAAGACGGGACAAGAGAAGTCATCGCTACGGACAGAGACTGGGGTGTCCGTACCGGGGAGATCCGTTACAGCGAAATCTATATGGGAGAGACGATCGACACAGTAACGACAGATTATCGGACAGGAAATGTCTCTGTCATGGAGTTTGATAAATCCGTTCTCACTGCCCAGGAAAATGAGCTGGTGCGGATTACGGAGCGGATTCCGGCAAAAGAACTGATCGTGACTCCAAAAGGGGAGCGTCTTGTTGATTTCGGACAGAACCTGACCGGGCTGGTGGAAGTGAAGATCAGGGGTGAAAAGGGCCAGAAAATCGTAATACACCATGCAGAGACACTGGACAAAGACGGTAACTTCTATCCGGAGACACTCCGCGCTGCAAAGTCAGAAGACACATACATCTGTAATGGAGAAGAACAGACATTTCTTCCTCATTTCACATTTCATGGATTCCGTTATATCAAGGTGGATGGGATTGAAGAGATGAAGCCGGAGATGTTCACTGCCTGCGTCATGCACTCGGATATGGAGCAGACCGGTACTTTCTCCTGCTCTAACAAGAAGGTAAATCAGCTGCAGAGTAATATTTCCTGGGGAATGAGAGACAACTTTCTTGATATTCCGACAGACTGCCCGCAGAGGGACGAGCGTCTCGGATGGATGGGAGACGCGCAGGTATTTTCCTGGACTGCCTCTTATCTGAGAAATACGGCGCTGTTCTTTACGAAATGGATGCGGGATGTTTCTGCGGATTCTTCACTGGAACAGGGGGTCCCTCATGTGGTTCCCGATATCCTGGAACAGTACAGCTCTTCCGCATGGAGCGACGCTGCGGTCATCATTCCGTGGGTAGTGTATCAGACTTACGGAGATAAACGGATTCTGGAAGAAAACTGGAAATGCATGCATGAGTGGGTGGATTATATCACAAACCACTGTGAAGAGAACGGTCTCTGGATGAGCGGTTTCCAGTACGGCGACTGGCTTGCCCTTGACAAGGAGGAAAGCGCGGACCGCACCGGGGCTACGGATAAATATATGATCGCCAATGCCTATTATCTCTATGTGACAGATCTGGTAAAGCAGACCGCAGAAGTGCTCGGATTTGAAGACGAAGCGGAGAAGTATGCACATCTGTATGAGAAAACACTGGCGGCATTCCGGAAAGAATACTATACAGAGACGGGAAGGATTGTCAGCGAGACGCAGACAGGATGTATACTTTCCCTGTACTTTAATCTGGCAAGGGAGAAAGACCGCGGAAGGATACTGAAAACGCTGCTTACAAACATTGAAAACCATAAGAATCATTTGGCGACAGGATTTGTGGGAACCCCGTATATCTGTCATGCGCTCTCGGAAAACGGTGCTCACGATATGGCTTCAACACTCTTTATGAGGGAGGATTATCCGTCCTGGCTTTATGCGGTAAATATGGGGGCGACAACAATATGGGAGAGATGGAATTCAATCAGGCCGGACGGCACTTTTGATGAATCGGGCATGAATTCCCTGAATCACTATGCATATGGTTCCATCGGAGACTGGATGTACCGGAAGATCGCAGGAATCAATCAGCTTGAGCCGGGATATAAGAAGATACTGATCAGGCCGATGTTCGTAAAAGGGATCGAGGAAGCAGGGGCAGAGCTGGAATCACCCTACGGAAAGATCGTCAGCAGATATAGCTGCAAAGACGGAAAGATACAGATCCATGTGGAAATACCGGCAAATACAACCGCGGTTATCGTCCTTCCGGAAAAGGAAGGAGAGATCGAGACCGGCTCCGGAGTCTATGAATATGAGTATGACACTGCAACAAGTCTGAAAGCAGAACGGTTCAGCATGGACAGTACATTCGGCGAGATCCTTCTGCAGCCTCTCGCAGTACAGATGTTCAACCAGATGGTCCCGGGAATGCTGGATAATCCTATGATCCAGTTTGCAAAACAGATGACCCTTTCCGAGATGCTGGGGGCCGCGCCGGAGGCGAGACCGATGTATGAGGCGGTTGTGGCGGCTTTGAACAGACAGGAAAATTGAAATAATAAAATTATAAGATGGTCAGCCCATATGAACAAGAAGGAGGAACATCATGTCGCAGATCACGTACCCGAAATGTGAAAATAAGATCAATCCCATCAATATAGATACAAAAAAGCCGAGATTCTCCTGGCAGATCCGTTCGGAACTGGATAATGTATATCAGGAGTGGTACCGGATCACCGTAAGAGACAAAAAGGGCATCTGCTGGGACAGCGGGAAAGTGCAGAGCAGACAGTCTTTCGGGGTCCGGTATGCCGGAAGACCGCTCGCCAGCCGGGAGAACTACACCTGGAAGGTGGAGACAGGACTCACCACAGGAGAAAAACTTGTATCAGAAGAAAATATATTTGAGACTGTGATCCTGGATTCCTCGGAATGGAAGGCATGTTTTGTGGAACCGGATAAACTTCCCGGACTGGATTTTGATCCGCTTGAAGAGTGCAGGAAAAAGTGGAATGCCTTTCTGCAGAAATTATTTACCGGGCAGCAGGCGGAGTTTTTCGACACGGACGCTTATCTGAAAGCTCAGCCAAGCCAGCCTTATTATCCGGCAGTTATGATGTACAGGAAATTTATGCTTGAGGATACCCCTCAGAAGGCGAGGGCGTACATTACGGCTCATGGGATCTATGAGTTATATATTAACGGAAGAAAAGCGTCAGATGCCGAATTGGAGCCGGAGTTTACGACGTATGACAAGATCCTGAAATATCAGGTGTATGACGTGACAGAGTTCCTTAAAAAGGGCGGGAACGCTGTATTGGCCGTGATCGCGGACGGATGGTATAAAGGGAAGATCGCATCAGGATGCGGGTGCGAATACGGAGATAATCCGGGGCTTCTTATGGAAATTGATGTGATAATGAAAGGCGGGGAAAAGTATTGCCTCTGTACAGATGAAGAATTTCTGTTCAGTTATGAGGGACCGATCCGGAGAGCGGATCTGTATAACGGCCAGACTGTTGACGGGCGATATGAGATTTCCGGATTCGCAACATCGGAGATGGACACGAAAGGATGGAAACCGGTCCATAAGACAGAAGAGGATTTGTCGGTGCTGAAGGCACAGACGGATGCTCCCATCCGCAGTCTGATGGAATTAAAGCCGAAAAGACTGTTTATAAACGGCAGAGGAGAAAAGATCCTTGATTTTGGACAGAATTTTGCCGGGCATATCAGGGTGACAGGGATCAACGGTACACGGGGACAGGAGATTATCTTTGAGCATACAGAGGAACTGGACAAAGCAGAGAACTTTATCTATCCTTTCTCGGACGGGGAGCAAAAGCAGAAAGATATCTATGTCCTGAACGGGAAAGGTGATGAAAGTTTTGAGCCTGCCATGACCTATCATGGATTTCGATATGTCCGTATTACTTCCGATCCGGACATGGACTGGAAAGCGGAACAGTTTACAGGCATTGTCATAGGAAGTGACAATGATAAGTCCGGAGAATTTTCCTGCTCTGACAGACGACTGAACAGACTTCAGCAAAATATCATGTGGAGCCAGCGTTCCAATCTGGTCGGGATCCCTACAGACTGCCCTACCAGAGAGAAGGCGGGCTGGACCGGGGATGTATATATTTACGGCAGGACATCCTGCTTTAATCAGGATCTTCTGTCATTCTATGAAGAATGGCTGAAGTCTGTGCGCGCGGAACAGATGGAAAACGGCGGGATACAGAACACAGTGCCTCTGATCAGAAATTACATACAGCAGATCGGCGGCGCGTCGACCGGGTGGGGAGATGTGATCGTAGAACTTCCGTGGCAGCTGTACCAGATTTACGGCGACCGTTCCGTGCTGGAAGAAAATTATGACGCGATGAAAAAGTGGCATGCCTTCCTGAGAAACGAAGCAGAGAACCAGATGAGTCCGGAGGCGGCGAAGCTTGAGGGGGAGGAACTGGAGGATCAGCATTATCTTTTAAATACAGGGTTTCATTTTGGAGACTGGCTGGTCCCCAGCGTGAAAAATGAGCAGGGGTTCGCGGACGGCCCTGCATCCTCTTTCCTGACGGGACACAAGGTGGCGACGGCAATCTATGCGGATACCACAGATAAGCTGGGCAGGATTGCAGAGATACTGGGAGACGAAGAAAAGGCGGAAGAGTGCCGGAAGCTGGCGAAAAGGATACGGCAGGCGTTCGAGCGGACTTATCTGAAACCGGACGGGACGCTGGAAGGAGACCTGCAGGGGCTTTATATCCTGACTCTCAGGATGCATATGGTATCAGAAAATCACCGGGGGCAGATTATGAAGCGGCTTCTTGAAAAGATCCGGGAAAATGACGGATGTATGGACTGTGGGTTCATGTCCGTCCCACATATCATGGATGTGCTGACGGAGAACGGGGAGAAAGAGGAGGCGTGGAAGCTGCTCTTTCAGGACAAATGCCCGTCCTGGCTCTATGAAGTAGACCGGGGTGCTACGACCATGTGGGAGTCATGGAACGCCATTGATGAGGATGGAAACAGGGACGGATGTTCTTTCAATCATTATGCGTTCGGCTGTGTGGGAGACTGGATGTACCGCAATATCCTGGGAATCCGAAGTCAGTCTCCGGGATATGGCAGGGTCGAGATTGCTCCACTGACAGACGGCCCGGTCACCTCGGCAGAAGGATATTATGACAGTGTCCACGGCAGGATCCGTGTGAAATGGGAGAAGAAAGATAACGGAAACATAAAGATAAAGGCCGAGATTCCGGCAAACACAAGTGCGGTCCTCAGGATCGGGGAGCAGACAGAAGAAATGGGAAACGGGATCTGGGAAAGAGAATATGTTTTATGATCAGATGTTGACAGGAGGTTGTTAAAATGTCATTTCCAAAAAACTTTATTTGGGGTACAGCGACTGCGGCGGCACAGATTGAAGGTGCATGGGATGAAGATGGAAGAACCCCCAGTATCTGGGATACCATGCCTGAAGGAAAGATTGCAAGGAATGAGACATGCCATGTGGCGTGTGACCATTATCATCGATGGAAAGAAGATCTTAAGATTATGAAAAAACTGGGAATGAAAGCATACCGGTTTTCCGTCAGCTGGTCCCGGGTGATTCCCAGACGCGGTGAGATTAATGAAAAAGGACTGAAGTTTTACCGCAATCTGGTAGATTGCCTTACAGAGATGGGGATCGAACCTATGGTTACTTTGTTTCATTCTGATATGCCGGTATGGGTTTTTGAGGCAGGAGGATGGAAGAAGGAGAAGACTTCTGACGATTTTGAGGACTATGCAAGAGTTGTCACAGAGGCATTATCAGATAAAGTGAAATACTGGTTTACTATGAATGAGCCCCAATGCTTTGCGTCAGATTATATCATGCTGGATCCGGAAGCAAGGATGGAAGAGGTAACAAGAAATATCCTGCTTGCTCACGGAAAAGCGGTCAGAGCAATCCGGAAATATGCAAAGCAGCCTGCAAAGATCGGCCTGGTCATTATGGGATTGTGTATGGAGCCGGTAGAGGGAGTTATGGATGAACTGACAGCGGAAGCCGCAACTTTCTCAGAAGAGATGCGGTATATGGGAATGAAGTGGTGGATGGATCCCGTCATACTCGGGGAAATTCCATCTGCTTTACAAAATACTTTGTCAGAAGACGATATGAAAATAATCTGTCAGCCGCTGGATCTTTTTGCAGGAAATGTCTATTTCTCCGCAAACTATGCGGATATACCGGGAGGAGTCAATCCTCTTGCTGTACCTGGAATGCCAAAATCACAGCTTGGTATGCCATTTAAACCAAAATGCATGTATTATTTTGCCAAATTTGTCTGGCACAGATATCATCTGCCGGTGCTGTTTACAGAAAATGGGTTCTCCAACGTGGATTTTATTATGAGTGATGGAAAAGTACATGATCCTCAGCGGCAGGACTACATTCACCGTTATCTCCTGGAAGTAAAGAGAGCAGTGGAGGAGGGAATACCTGTCATTGGCTATCTGTACTGGTCCTTATTAGATAATTTTGAGTGGTTTCACGGTTATGATATCCGGTTCGGACTGGTCTATGTGGATTATCAGACGCAGCAACGTACGATAAAAGACTCGGCATATTATTATGCGGATGTAATCCGATCGAACGGAGAGATTTTATGAGCTGCAGGAGAATTAAAAGCAAAGTTTTTTAATACGAGGAGTGATTAAAATGAAATATCATTCAATAAAACCCGGACAGGTATGGCTGGACACGGAAGGAAAACGTATCCAGGCACATGGAGGATCCATTTTTTATGAAAACGACACTTATTACTGGTATGGGGAAAATAAAGAAAAGACGGACGGAAAGAGCAGAATCTGGACCTGGGGAGTCAGATGTTATTCTTCAAAAGATTTGTATAACTGGAAAGATGAGGGGCTGATAATAAAACCGGTAACGGATGATAAAAAGAGTCATCTTCATCCAAACAACTATCTTGACCGACCTCATATCCTGAAAAACGAAAAAACCGGAAAATATGTGTGCTGGCTGAAATTCAGCGGAAAGATCGGATGCTTCGGTGTTATGACTGCAGAGCATCTGATGGGACCGTATACTATGGTCAGGGATAACCTGATCCCTTATGGAAAGGGAATAGGAGATTTTGACCTTGCTGTAGAGGATGAGTCGGGAAAAGCATATATTTATTTTGAATATGACCATAACGGAATTGCGGCCATGGAGTTATCTGAAGATTATACAGATGTAAAAGGAGAGGCTTCTCTGATGTACGTTGGACTGAAACCGCCGTTTACAAGAGAGGGCGTCACTTTGTTTACAAGAAACAGGCTGCACTACCTTCTGACCAGCGGGATGATCGGATACATTCCAAATCCAAGTGAAATCGCGGTTTTCCGAGAGTGGAAAGGACCATTGACGATTCAGGGAAATCCTCACCGCAACGATAAAAGCGGAGCATCTTTCAACAGTCAGATTTCAGCGGTATTTAAGCATCCGAAGAAAAAGGATCTCTATATTGCTCTTGCAGACAGATGGCTTCCGGATTTTTTGTTGACAAAGGAAAAATCTGAATGGCTTGAGCGGGTGGTTGCATCTAATTTTGATAAAAGATATAAATCTACACTTCTTGAAAAGATCCGGCTTTCTAAAATGCCACTGCTCGGGAGAGCGGATACTTCGAGATCAGACTACATCTGGCTGCCGATAAAGTTTGAAGGAGAACAGGCGGTAATCGAGTGGTATGATGAATGGACGGTCGAACAGTTTGTATAGAAAATAAAAAAGAAAAGGATAAAAGTGACAGGAAGGAACAGAAAAGAGTTATAATATAACGGACTACATAAAGAAAAGAGGACTAAAAATGAAGACAGAAAACATGATCCTGAATGAAGAGCGTAATGTGACACTGACAGCATATCTGCAGCCGGCAGGGGGAGAATTCAGAAACATCAGCAGACGTCCCGCTGTTCTGATCCTGCCAGGCGGCGGTTACACCATGTGTTCCGACCGGGAGACTGATCCGGTTGCGTTCCCTTATTTAAAAGCGGGATATCAGACTTTTATCCTTCGCTATTCTGTGGGAGAACATGCCACATGGCCGAATCCGCTTGAGGATTACGAAAAGGCGATGGAGCTGATCCGTTCTAATGAGGAAAAATGGAGCCTGTACCCGGACAAGATCGCGGTCATCGGATTCTCGGCAGGCGGACATCTCGCAGCAAGCGCCGCGGTAATGTCGAAAAACCGTCCCAACGCCGCAATACTTGGATATCCCGTAATAGATAAGGAGACGGTATCCACATACCTGCCGTCGGCACCGGATGCCGCTGAGGCGGTGGATGACAATACCTGTCCCTGTTTTCTGTTTGCCAGCAGGAACGATTCCACGGTACCGGTGAAGAATACGATAAAAATGATGGAGGCTCTGACAAAGTACGATATCTCATTCGAGAGCCATATTTATGCTTACGCACCTCACGGATTTACAACCGGCGATACTTCTGTCGCGGCGGGATTTGACTGTTGCAGCCGTGTCCCGCGTTGGGTGGAGGACAGCCTGGAATGGCTGAAAGATGTTCTCGGCGATTTTGGAAACCAGGAGATGACAGAACCGAAATGTAAGGCGAGGATAAACGGAAATCGCGATCCGTTTTATAATCCGGACTGTACAATGGGATATCTGCTGAAGGATAAAGAAGTGAAGGATCTGTTACTGCCTTATTTTCAGCCTATGATGGAGCACATGCACGTGGAAGAAATTCCGGATATGGTAAACACCATGCTCCTGAAAGATATCCTCGGATTTATGAATTTTACAACAGATAAACTGCAGGAAATTTCGGACAAACTGAAAAACATACCGAAGAACAGATGATGACAGAGGAGGAAGCCCATGTTAAAGACAGCATTATTATTTCAGGATCATATGACACTTCAGTGGGACAAAGAAATCCCGGTCTGGGGAACCGCCGATCCCGGCGCATCGGTATCCGTCTCCCTGCAGGGGAAGACTGCGGATACGGCTGCTGACAGCGAGGGAAAGTGGAAGGTTTTCTGCGGACCTTTCGATACATCGTTTCGGGAAGAGATGACGATCGTTTCCGGTTCAGATAAGATCATACTCGGAGACATCCAGGTGGGCGAAGTGTGGCTGGCGGGAGGACAGTCCAACATGGAATTTCATATGAGATATGATGCAGACATGGCGGAGGAGAAAAAAATCTGCCAAAATGATAACATACGGTTCTTTGATTATCCGGAAGTTTCCTATGCGGGGCAGATCGACGAGGCAGATTTCCTCAGTCAATACGGATTCTGGAGGAAGGCAGAGCCGGATCAGCTTGAGCGGTTCTCCGCTGTCGCATATTATTTCGCAAAGGACCTCCAAAGAAAATACAATATCCCTGTGGGAATTGTGGGATGCAACTGGGGAGGCACTCCTGCCTGCGCATGGATGCCGGAAGATATGGTCCGGGAAGGCGGCGGACAGATCAGTTGGCAGATCCCGTTGGTGATCTGATGATGTTCGGATGCACACCGGAGGAGTTTCAGAAAAAAATGGAAGAGTTGGGAGCAGATGCTTCGGAGTCGGATCCTGCGGAGTTCCAGCCCGTGATGGGACCAAAATATGAGCGGAGACCCTGCGGACTTTATGAGTCCATGCTGAAACAGGTCGCTCCCTATGGGATACGGGGTGTGATCTGGTATCAGGGGGAGACGGACGGGGACTGCCATCCGGAAGTATATAAGACTCTCTTGCCTGCCATGATCCGAAGTTGGAGAGCGCTCTGGAAGGAAGAATTTCCATTCCTGTTTGTGCAGATCGCTCCGTTGGAGCAGTGGATGGACTGCTGCGGAAAAAATTATGTGGAGATACGGAAAGCGCAGCAGCATGCGGCGGAGACGGTCCCAGATACAGGGATGGCAGTGATCACGGATGTGGGAATGCAGTTCGATATCCATCCCAAGAAGAAACAGCCGGTGGGACACCGCCTTGCCCTTCTGGCGGAGAATAAAGTGTACGGAGACGGTAATGTGCTGTGCGAAGCCCCTTCGTTAAAGGAAATTCAGGTGGAAGAAGGTAAGGTCGTCCTTACATTCGACAATGCTGGGGACGGACTGTATCTGACAGAGAATGTCCCCTACGGCCAGGTGGTGGGAAAAGAAACTCTGGGCGGTCTGCGGATATTCCAGAACGGACAGGAACTGAAAATGGAAAAGATGAAAGCAACGGCGAGGAAAAATCATGTTATCGTGACAGGAGCAGAAATCCGATCTTCTGTTCCGACACAGGTACGATTGGCTCAGACTGGATGGTACCTGGTGAACCTGTACAACAGTGCAGGGATTCCGGCAAGACCGGCAGAGGTTAATACATAAAAAATGCTTGTCCGGGTTTTCGTTTTAAATTGATTTAACTGGACATGGCAATTTTTATAGAGTAGAATATCCTGTGGCTTAATTACAGTTACACAGGAGGAAATCAAAATGGTACAGATACTTTTGGCAATTATATATGTTTCTTTTATCAGCCTAGGCCTTCCGGACGCGCTGCTTGGCTCTGCCTGGCCGTCCATGTATCGCGAAATGTCGGTGCCGGTTTCCTATGCGGGGATCATCTCCATGATTATTTCCGTGGGGACGGTCATCTCCAGTCTTCAGAGCGACCGTCTGACGAAAAAGCTGGGAGCAGGAATGGTGACGGCCATCAGCGTTGCCATGACGGCTGTGGCGCTGTTCGGTTTTTCCATCAGCGGATCCTTCCCGATCCTCTGCCTGTGGGCGATTCCATACGGATTGGGCGCCGGCAGCGTTGACGCGGCGTTGAACAATTATGTGGCGCTTCATTATACCAGCCGGGACATGAGCTGGCTCCACTGCATGTGGGGGGTGGGGACGATCGTGGGACCTTATGTTATGGGATATGCCCTGACAAATGGCATGACCTGGAATCGGGGATACCTGATCATCTCCCTGATCCAGGTTGTCCTGAGCGCGGCTCTGTTCCTGAGTCTGCCAATCTGGAGAAAGCTGGAGAAGAGAGCAGGGGCAGCAGTTCCAGAAGAAGGCGCCCCTTCCGGAAAGGCTCTCACATTGAAAGAGATTGTTCGGATCCCGGGTGCGAAGGAGATTATGGTGACTTTTTTCTGCTATTGCGCCGTGGAACAGACCAGTATGCTCTGGGGCAGCAGTTATATGGTGCTCCATAACGGCCTGACGGCGGAGGAGGCGGCGTCCTATGCCAGCCTGTTCTGTATCGGCATTACAGTTGGCCGGTTTTTTAACGGATTCCTGATGATGCGGTTTACAGATAATCAGATGATACGGGCGGGACAGGCGGTGATCATTGCCGGGATCGTGATTCTGCTCCTTCCCTTCGGAAAGGTGACGGCAGTAGGAGGACTGATCCTGATCGGGCTGGGATGTGCGCCGGTCTATCCCTGCATCATCCATTCCACACCGGCCAACTTCGGGGCAGACAAGTCCCAGGCACTCATAGGAGTCCAGATGGCGAGCGCTTACGTGGGGAGCTGCCTGATGCCTCCGGTGTTCGGACTTCTGGCAAATCATATCTCTGCATCCCTGCTTCCGTGGTATCTTCTGGTGATCATGGTACTCATGGTGATCATGCACACGGGAGTGATCAGAAAGACGCGTAAAAATTGAGAAAAGAAGAAGTGGGAAGAAAAGATAAAAAATAGAAAAAGTTGAGACATAGAAAAGCGGATCTCTGCGATACGGCATGATGATATGCCGGCAGCAGGATCCGCTTTTCTGTGTTCACTTTTTATCGGACGGACCGAAACTCTTTCGGGCTTACCCCGAATTCTTTTTTGAACGCTTTATGAAAGTTAGAATAATCGTTAAATCCGCATTCCATGCATGCCTCCATGACAGGAGTGCCTTCCTGGATCATGTTCCGCGCTACAGTAAGCCTTTTTTTAATGATAAACTGAACGAGGCTCAGACCGGTATACTGTTTGAACTGATGGGACAGATAGGATTTGCTTATAAAACATACTTCCGCAAGCCGGTCAAGCGACAGGTCTTCAGCCAGGTTTTCGTTGATATACGCGACAACCTTGTTGATCTTTTTATTTTCTGTGATATCCTCCGGGATTGTATCCGGTGTGGAGAAATACGCCCGGTTCAGGAAGACCATAAATTCATTCAGGTAAATATATTCCAGAGTGGAACTCCCGAACTCGCTGCTCTCGCGGCATTCCAGGATCTTGTCCAGAATGCTTTTCAGGTGCGCGACCGCTTTCCCGTCGGGGCGTATCAGTTTATATTCCTTCCGGCTTGCGTCTTTAAAACAGTCCGTCAGATTTGGACCGTATTTTTCCTGTTCCTGAAGAAATTCCGGTGTGATCCAGACAACATATCTTTCATAGGGTTTTCCCGGTGTCACCTCGGGTTTGTGAATATCCTTGTTGTCGGTGAGGAGGATATCCCCGGGCCGGAGGAGATATGTACGTCCTTCGATATTATATGAAACATTTCCTGACAGAAAAAAGAATACTTCGTAAAACTCGTGTTCATGAAAATCAACTTCAGGAGCGACCTGGTCCAGATAGTGATAGCACTCAAAATCGGGCCGGACCATGGTCTGCCGAAGGGAAAATTCATCTTTGCGCAAAATGGACAAAATATCACCTCACTTGTCTTTCCGGTACTTATCATAGAGCATTTATTGCCATGTTTCAAGCAGAAAATACTATGAGGAATTCCTGGGAAAAGTGGTACAATAACTGGCAGGAACAGCAGGAGGATCAAGGACTCCTGAAAGAAGAAGGAGGAAAGAAACATGAAGATGTCTTTTAGATGGTATGGCGAGTCTGACCCGATCTCTCTGGAGTATATCTCTCAGATCCCCGGGATGCGCTCGATTGTCTCTGCCGTATATGATGTGAAACCTGGGGAAGTATGGCCGGAGGAAAGCCTGGCAAAGATGAAGGCGGACTGCGAGGCTCATGGACTGATCTTTGATGTGGTAGAGTCTGTCCCGGTATCTGAGGATATCAAACTCGGGACAGAAAAAAGAGACGGGCACATCGATGTTTACTGTGAGAATATCCGTCGCTGTGCGAAATATGGTGTCAAGTGTATTACATATAACTTCATGCCTGTGTTTGACTGGACACGTACACAGCTGGACAAGAAAGCGCCAGACGGATCCACAAGCCTTGTTATGTACTGGGATCAGATGAAAGGGCTGGATCCGCTCAAGGATGATATCAATCTGCCCGGATGGGATGCGAGTTACACCCAGGATGAAGTGCGCGGGCTGATCCAGGCATACGGCGAACTGGGCGAAGACGGTCTCTGGGAGAACATTGAAGTATTTCTGAGGAAAGTGATCCCGGTAGCAGAGGAGTGCGGCGTAGTAATGGCTCTGCATCCGGATGATCCGCCGTATCCGATCTTCGGTCTTCCCCGTGTGATCACCTGCGAGAAAAACCTGGACCGTTATCTTTCCATAGTGGATTCTCCGTCCAATACACTTTGCCTGTGTACCGGATCCCTGGGATGTGCCAGATTTAATGATATTCCGGCAATGGTGCGGAAATATTCTTCTATGAACCGGATCGGATTCATGCACATGAGAAATGTCAAGATCATGGACGACGGTTCATTTGAGGAGAGAGCCCACCTTTCATCCTGCGGATCGCTTGATATGTACGAAATAACAAAAGCTCTTGTGGAGACAGGATTTGACGGCTATGTACGTCCGGATCACGGCAGAATGATCTGGGGAGAGAACGGAAAACCGGGATATGGCCTGTATGACCGTGCTCTCGGAGCTGCTTACTTAAACGGGCTGTTCGAAGCATGTGAGAAAGAACTGGGAAAGAAATAAAAGATAAAACAGAAAAAAAGATGGGAGAGACTGAAAATGGAGAAGAATGTACTGAATACAGATCTGACAGGAAAAGTGTGTGTGATCACAGGTGCAGGCGGCGCGATCTGCGGAATGTTTGCAGAAAAGCTTGCGGCAGCAGGCGGAAAGGTGGCAGTTCTTGACCTGAATGAGGAGGCTGCCCGGAAAGTTGTAGATAAGATCACAGCAGAAGGTGGCACGGCAAAGGCCTATAAGGCAAATGTGCTGGACCGCGCAAATCTGGATCAGGTTCATGAGCAGGTCCTTGCTGATTTCGGACCATGTGATGTCCTGATAAATGGAGCAGGCGGAAACAATCCCCGTGCAACAACAGACAATGAGTTCCATTTTGAAGCAAAAGATATGGAAAACTGCAAGACATTTTTTGATCTGGACAAGGACGGCGTAGAATTCGTGTTTGCTCTGAACTGGCTGGGAACTCTGCTCCCGACACAGGTGTTTGCGCCGGATATGATCGACAGGAATGGCAATATCCTGAATATTGCATCCATGAACGCATATACACCGCTGACAAAGATTCCGGCTTATTCGGGAGCAAAAGCGGCAATCGTAAACTTTACACAGTGGCTCGCAACTTACTTTGCGAAGTCAGGAATCCGTGTAAACGCCATCGCTCCGGGATTCTTTGTGGGAAATCAGAACAGGGGGCTTCTCTTTAACGAAGACGGAACGCCTACGGCGCGTACCGAGAAGATCCTTGAGGGAACTCCAATGGGACGTTTCGGAGAAATGGAGGAACTGGTGGGAGCGGTATTGTTCCTGATCAACAATGACGCGGCCGGATTCATCACAGGAGTATGCATCCCGATCGACGGAGGATATTCTGCTTATTCAGGAGTATAGCTGTTTTGGGGACGATGACGGAAAAAGCCGGAGGCATTGAGCTTCCGGCTTTTTTCTGTCTGTTTCGAAATATTGTATTGTTTGGTATGAGATGCGATACACATGAAAGCCTGTCTGTATTATACTTGAAGAAGACGTCAATGTGACGGAAAATATAAACAGATGAGAAGGAGCAGCCAGATATGGGAAAAGAAAAAACCACCGATATGACACATGGGCCGGTATTTCGTCAGATGGCAGTATTTGCCCTTCCGGTGCTTCTGGGGATGCTGTTCCAGAGGATCTATAATTTTGCGGATGCATATATCGTCGGAAGATATCTGGGGGATCAGGCGCTGGCGGCGGTGAGCATCTCCGGGACTGCGATGTACATGATGACCTCGGTCATGATGGGAGTGACCACCGGGGTGAGTATCGTGATCTCTCAGTTTTACGGGGCAGGAGAAAACAGAAAGATCAGAGAGACGTTTTCTGCCGGTATGCATGTATCCATATGGATGACAGTTCTGATCACTGCAGCAGGAGCGGCGACGGCGGAGCCTCTCCTGCGTCTCCTTCAGACGAGCAGAGAACTGATGCCGGATGCGTCGGCGTATCTTTTGATCATTTATGCTGGATGCGGCGCGACAATGCTGTATAATTTTGCGTCTGCAGTGCTGCGGGCTCTGGGTAATTCTGTGGTGCCGCTTGTGTTTTTGATCCTGTCCAGCGTACTGAACGTGTTCTGGATGTGGCGTTTGTATCCTGGATTCATCGACGGAGCAAACGGATGGCAGACATTCTGGGGAATCACGGTTCCGCTTCTGAGACCTACGATCATCATGACGTTTATCATGTCGATCAACGGTACACTGCAGTTGTATGATGAGTCAGTAAACCTGACAAACGGCGGTCCGGCAAATGCGACGATCACCATGTCACATTATATTTACAATAATTCACTGGGGCAGGGAGTTGCCAACTTCGGATATGCGTGTGCGATGTCGTTCTTCGTATTTATCGTCGTGGGTATCCTGGCATTGATCAATATGAAAGTAGGTGATACACGTGACTGAGAAAAAGAACAGAAGCATGATCCAGCGTCGGCTGATCCCGACTTATATTTTCCTGATCATCTGGTCATTTATATCCATATTCCCGTTTTACTGGATGATCTCTGCGGCAACGAATGAATCTAATGATGTGGCGCGTGGAAGGATCATTCCCGGCTCCTATGCACTGCAGAATTTTCAGAATCTGATCCAGGGCAATGACCTTTGGGGGGCGATGGGAAACTCTCTTCTGTATGCGGTCGTGCAGACACTTCTTGCGCTGGTGATCTGTTCTCTCGCCGGATTTGGTTTTGAACTTTATCATGACAAGGGCAAGGATATCGTGTTTACCATCCTTCTTCTTGCAATGATGGTTCCGCAGGTTGCAACGATGATTCCTCTGTTTAAGCTGCTGTCATCAGTAAAACTGTTAAACAGCGTCTGGGGATTTATCCTTCCGTCTATTTCAACGCCGTTCCTGATCATGATGTTCCGACAAAATTCCAGGAACTTCCCGATTGATACTATGGAGGCGGCGCGTATTGACGGCCTGAATGAGATTCAGATTTTCTACCGCATGTACATGCCGATGATGAAATCTACATATGCCGCTGCTGCAGTTATCACATTCATGAACTCATGGAATGCGTATCTGTGGCCGAGAGTAATACTGACAAATCCTGATGCGCAGACAATGCCTCTGCTGATCGCGAACCTGGCTTCCGGATATACAACAGACTACGGTCTGCTGATGATGGGCGTCCTGTTCTGTTCTGTTCCGACGATGATCGTTTTCTTCGTTCTTCAGAAACAGTTTGCAGAAGGTATCACAGGTGCTGTCAAATAATCAGAATAACAAAGAAAAAGGCTGCCATTTTCCGGCGGTCTTTTTTCTACATTAAAAGTCGTATGGAGCCCCTTGAACCATTAACGGAATGTTTTTTAAATCGCCCGGTTGAGCCTGCGGAATTCGAGAGGAGTCATCCCGGTGATCCGTTTGAACACTGCGATAAAATGGCTGGGATCGGAAAATCCGGTCTGACGGGAGATATCCTGAACCTCAAGCCGGATATCCGTGATCAGGAGTTCCTTTGCGCGGTTGATCCGGAAAGAGGTCAGATATTCGTAGGTAGAGCATCCGAGGAATCTCCGGAACAGCCTGGAGAGATACTGGGGAGTGATAAATACTTTCCGGCTCAGATCTGCCACGCTCAGATCCAGGGCATAGTTGATTTCTATTTCTTCTATTACCGGTGCGATATACTGCCGGTACAGAGGATCCTGTTCCAGCTTTCTTGTGTGGACGCCGTCCACAAATGTCATGAGGATACTGTAACAGTTGACAGAGAGGGCGCGTTCATCGAGAGGCCGTTTGCCACACAGGGCCATACAGTTTTCAATCAGGGATGCGATTCGCTCCCCCTGCTCCCTGCCGGTAAGTATAACCGGACGATTTTCCATAATACGGGGCAGAACGCTCTCCACAGTTCCCGTAAAAGAGGCGAAAAGGGTATACCAGCTCTTGCTTTCCCTGGAATAAGAGTGCCGGATGAAAGGCGCCAGAAGAATACCTTCGCCCTCCCGGAGGAGATAGGCCTTTCCGTCTGCTTCGACCCTTCCGGTACCGGTTTCTGTCTGGAGATAATGGTAGAAAGGATAGCCGTTCGGTCTGGATACCGGATCCTGATACCAGTTATTTCCTAGGGAATCAAAAGTGAAAGGTTCATGGAAAGGGGCACTGCGGAAGATGATGGGCATAAAAACACCTCCTGTTTCGAAATGTTATATTGTTTAGTTTAACATATGATACACAGGAATGTCCATCTGTACTATACTGTAACTAAGTTAAATCCGCTGGGGACAGATCTTTTCCGGGATCTGATCCCTGCTGCGGAGCGGGCTGATCATGAAACAATCAAAGGAGGAAAAGACAGATGAGGAGTTTTGATTATCAGAAAGTAAAGGATCCGCAGTATTTCCGTGATGGAAGACTGGACGCTCATTCGGATCATCGCTATTATGCCTGTGAGGAAGAATACCGTGACGAGAGCAGTTCTTTTACAGAGAGCCTGAACGGGCTGTGGAAATTCCACTATGCGCGCAACTATGCCTCGACGATCCCCGGATTTGAGGCCGAGGATTATAACTGCCGCGACTGGGACGACATTCACGTTCCGGCTCATATCCAGTTGGAAGGTTACGATGTGCCTCAGTATGCGAATACGCAGTACCCCTGGGAGGGACATGAAGAAATCCTGCCGGGCGAGATTCCGGAGCGATTTAATCCTGTGGCGAGTTATGTGAAATATTTTGAGATCCCGGAGCGCATGAAGGGAAAGAGGATCTTTATTTCATTCCAGGGTGCGGAGAGCGGTCTGGCTCTCTGGCTGAACGGAGAGTTTATCGGGTACAGCGAGGATACCTTTACTCCTTCTGAGTTTGAACTGACAGATCATATAAAAGAGGGAGTGAACAAGCTTGCAGCGCAGGTGTTCAAATGGACCAGCAGCAGTTGGTGCGAGGATCAGGATTTCTACAGATTCTCAGGAATCTACCGCGATGTGTATCTTTATACGGTTCCTGACGTACATATCCGGGATCTTCGGATCCGGGCAATTCCGGATGAAACTCTGCAAAAAGGAATCCTGGAGATCAGGGCCGAAGCGTGGGGGAAAGGGAAGGCAAAGATAAGACTTGCCAACAGCAATGTATCTTTTGAAAATGAGTTCGACCTTGAGAGCGGCGGGATTGCGATGGAGATCGAGAATCCGGCACTCTGGAGTGCGGAAGATCCCCAGCTGTATGATCTTTCTGTTGAGGTATACGACGAAGAGGGCGGGCTTCAGGAATTTATTCCGGAGAAAGTCGGTTTCCGCAGATTTGAGATGAAGAACAGCATCATGACTTTGAACGGGAAACGGATCGTGTTCAAAGGGGCAAACCGCCACGAGTTCAGTTCAGTGACAGGGCGCCATGTGTCGGAAGAAGAGCTGATCAAAGACCTTAAGACCATGAAGCAGAACAATATCAATGCGATCCGGACCTGCCATTACCCGGATGCATCCCCGCTGTACCAGCTCTGTGACGAGTATGGTCTGTACCTGATCGACGAGACGAACCTGGAGTCACACGGTTCCTGGGATACGGTGCATGAGACCGGAGATACGTCGATGATCGTGCCGAACGACAGACCGGAGTGGCTGGATATGATGCTGGACCGCGCAAATTCCATGTACCAGAGAGATAAGAATCATCCGGCGATCCTGATATGGTCCTGTGGAAATGAATCCTACGGCGGAAAAGATATCTATGAGATGTCACAGTTTTTCCGCAGAGAGGATCCGACGCGTCTGGTCCACTACGAAGGAATCTTCCATGACCGCAGATACAATGATACAAGCGACATGGAAAGCCAGATGTATCCGTCAGTTGAGTCGATCAAAGGGTTCCTTGCAAAGGATAGGAGCAAACCGTTTATCTGCTGTGAGTATACGCATGCAATGGGAAATTCCTGCGGCGCAATGCATAAATACACTGATCTGACCGATACAGAGCCGTTGTACCAGGGCGGATTTATCTGGGACTATATCGATCAGACGCTCTACAAGAAGGACAGGTATGGAAAAGAGTTCCAGGCATATGGCGGCGATTTCGGCGAACGTCCGACAGACTATGAGTTCAGTGCCAACGGTATCGCTTACGGCGGAGAGAGAAACCCGTCTCCGAAGATGCAGGAGGTAAAATTCAATTATCAGAATATTACGGCGGAGCCTGGAAGGGAAAACGTCCGTGTGATAAATAAGAATCTTTTTGTCAATACGGATACATTTGACTGCGTCGTAACTGTTGAGAGAAACGGGAGACTGATCCGGGAGGCGGCGCTCGAGACGGATGTAGAGCCGCTCAGCGAGAAGACATATGCTCTTCCGATCCCGGAGGAGACAAAGGCTGGAGAGTACGCCGTCACGGTATCTTTTCGCCTCAAGGAGGACAAGATCTGGGCAAAGGCAGGCCATGAGGTGGCGTTCGGTCAGTATGTATATACAATAGAAGAAGAGAAGAAGAGTGTGGATAAAGAGATCGAAGTGATTCGTAGCATCCATAATATCGGAGTGAGGGGCGAGCATTTTGAAGTGTTGTTCTCCGTGCTCAACGGCGGACTTGTTTCCTATAAATGTGCAGGAAAAGAAATGATCGAAGCCATTCCGAAGCCGAACTTCTGGAGGGCTCCTACTGACAATGACAACGGAAATTTTATGCCGGCAAGATATGCGCAGTGGAAGATCGCCAGCCTGTATCTGACGCACAAGGATTATCATGAGAGCACCTATGCGAGGATCCTCAAGCCCGAGCTGGAGGTAAACGGAAATACGGCGACTGTGACATTTACATATATCCTTCCGACGACACCGGAAGGGAAGTGTACGCTTTCCTACGAAGTGGACGGAGAAGGAAAGGTGAAAACTACCCTTTCCTATGACCCGGTGAAAGAGCTGGGCGATATGCCTGAGTTCGGAGTCATGTTCAAGATCAATGCTGATTATGATCATCTGGAGTGGTATGGCCTCGGACCGGCAGAAACTTATGCCGACAGACAGAAGGGAGCGAAGCTGGGAATCTACAGGAATCTGGTAAAGGACAATATGGCGTCCTATATTGTTCCCCAGGAATGCGGCGCCAAGGTCGGCGTGCGCTATGTAAAAGTGACTGACAGAAAGGGAAGAGGAATGCTCTTTGAGATGGATGAGAAGAGTGGACCGATGATGTTCTCCGCACTGCCATACACGCCGCACGAGGTGGAAAACGCAAGACATCCCTATGAGCTCCCTGAGGTACATTACACGGTGATTCGGGCAGCGATGGGGCAGATGGGCATTGCCGGAGACGACAGTTGGGGATCTCCGACTCATCCGGAATATCTGCTCAAGTCAGATGAAAAAATGGAATTCTCTTTCTCGTTCAAAGGAATCTGAGACAGGGACTAAAAAAGGAGACAGCTTTCTTTCATAAGGGCTGTCTCCTTTCGCATATAGACTTTTATGGTAGTTTATTTTAAAATAGTGAAGTAATGTTTGAAGTCAATGGAGGTAACAGTGATGAAGAAACCAGTTTTAGTTATCATGGCGGCAGGGATGGGGAGCCGTTACGGTGGTCTCAAGCAGATCGATCCGGTGGACAAAGAAGGTAATATTATCATGGATTTCTCGATCTATGACGCAAAAAGAGCGGGATTCGAGAAAGTCGTGTTTATCATCAAGAGAGAAAATGAAAAGGATTTTAAAGAGGCGGTAGGGCGCAGGATGGAACAGGTGATGGACGTAGCCTATGTGTTCCAGGATATCGACCAGATCCCGGACGGATTTCAAGTTCCGGAGGGACGTGTAAAGCCGTGGGGTACTGCTCATGCGGTCCTGAGCGCGATGGATGAAGTGGACGGTCCCTTTGCGGTGATCAATGCGGACGATTATTACGGACGTCATGCATTCCAGGTGATCTATGACTATCTGACTACTCATGAAGATGATGAGAAGTACCGCTATACAATGGTAGGATACCGCCTGAAAAATACAGTCACGGATAACGGTCATGTCTCAAGAGGGATCTGCGAACTGGATCCTGAAAAACGTCTTATATCGATCAGCGAGAGGACGAGGATTGAAAAGCGGGGTGACGGGATCGCGTACTCTGAGGACGATGGAGCGACATGGACGAACCTTGATCCGGACACGCTGGTTTCCATGAACATGTGGGGCTTTACTCACAGCATTCTGGATGAGATCAAGGCAGGTTTCCCTGCGTTTCTTGAAAAGGGACTGTCGGAGAATCCGATGAAATGCGAGTATTATCTTCCGTCTGTAGTGAGCGGTCTGCTGGAGGAAGGAAAGGCGACAGTCACAGTGCTTGAATCAGAAGATAAGTGGTACGGAGTGACATACAAAGAAGATAAACCGGTCGTTGTCGCCGCGATCCAGGCGCTGAAGGATGCCGGTGTCTACCCGCAGGAACTGTGGCAGAAATAGATGCATCTGAACATCATCACAGAAAAGTATGCAACATTTTTACCAAAAGATGGGATAAAAGTATAAAGAAGTCTGCGTCAGGCTGTGCTATACTGTAACTGTAAGCGGAAGAGATACATAACCGGGTATCAGAGCTTACATACAGCCAAACCTGACCCATAAAACAGTTGAAGGAGGAAATGATATGTCTATTTTAGTAACCGGAGGAGCCGGATTCATCGGAAGCCATACGTGTGTGGAACTGCTCAATGCAGGATATGACGTAGTTGTGGTCGACAACCTGTACAACGCTTCTCCGAAAGCACTGGAGAGAGTAAAAGAGATCACAGGAAAGGACCTGAAGTTCTATGAGGCTGACATCCGCGACAGGGAAGCCATGAACAAAGTGTTTGACAATGAGGAGATCGAGTCCGTGATCCATTTTGCGGGACTGAAAGCCGTTGGTGAATCTGTAGTGAAGCCGCTGGAGTACTATGAAAACAATATCGGCGGAACGATAACTCTCTGCGACGTGATGAGAAACCACGGTGTGAAGAATATCATTTTCAGTTCTTCAGCTACCGTATATGGAGACCCGGCATTCATTCCGATCACAGAGGAATGCCCGAAAGGAACATGTACCAACCCGTATGGATGGACAAAGTGGATGCTTGAGCAGATTCTGACAGATCTGCATACTGCAGATCCGGAGTGGAATGTTGTCCTGCTCCGCTATTTCAATCCGATCGGTGCACATAAGAGCGGACTGATCGGAGAGGATCCGAAGGGAATCCCGAACAACCTGATGCCGTATATCACACAGGTTGCCATCGGTAAACTGGAGTGCCTGGGCGTATTCGGAAATGATTATGACACTCCGGACGGAACAGGGGTGCGTGATTATATCCATGTAGTGGATCTTGCTGTCGGCCATGTCCGCGCAGTAGAAAAACTCAAAGAAAACGCAGGAGTATCTGTCTACAATCTGGGAACCGGAAAAGGGTACTCTGTTCTGGATATGGTAAAAGCCTTCGAGAAGGCTTGCGGGAAAAAGATCCCTTATCAGATCAAACCGCGCCGTGCCGGAGATATCGCTACATGTTACTGCGATGCCTCAAAAGCGAAGGAGGAGCTCCACTGGGTAGCCGAGAGAGGTCTCGACGAGATGTGCGAAGACTCCTGGAGATGGCAGAGCCAGAATCCCAATGGGTATAATGACTGAGAAATACTAGGAACTCTGTAAAACGGCTAAAGACAAGCCTTACAATGGTGCAACTCGACTCGGGCTCAGACAATCACCATTGTAAGGCTTAACGCCGGTTTTTCAGAGTTCTAACTATTTCTACGGATCAGGCGATTGTCACCCGAACGTGGATGTGTTACACTGTGCTTGGAAATTTTGAGGTAAGAGGAGAGGCGCTATGAGCATACTTAATTTTGGCTCGCTGAACCTGGACTATACTTACCGGGTATCGCATATCGCGGCTCCGGGGGAAACGCTGACATCCCGCAGCCTGGAGGTACGTCCGGGAGGTAAGGGACTGAACCAGTCTGTCTCTCTGGCGCGGGCGGGAGCTGTGGTATGTCATGCGGGACTGATCGGAGAGGACGGAAGGATCCTCGAGGAGAGCTGCAGAGAAAGCGGAGTGGACACACAGTTTATCGGCGTGTCCGATGTGAGAACGGGCAATGCCATTATCCAGGTGGATGACAGTGGCCAGAACTGTATCATCCTCTTTCCGGGAGCGAACCGGGCAGTGGACGAGCAGTTTGCCGACCGGGTCCTGGAATCATTTGGATCGGAAGATCATATCCTTCTCCAGAATGAGATCAGCAGTCTTCCTTATATTATTGACAGGGCGTGGGAGAGAGGGATGAAGATCATCCTGAATCCGTCGCCGATGGACGAGCGGCTGAAAGAGTGTGATCTTGAAAAGGTCTGGCTTTTTATCCTGAATGAGGTGGAAGGCGCTCAGCTGACCGGGATGAAGGAGCCGGAGGAAATCCTGCAGGAGATGCGCCGCAGATACCCAGGTGCCCGGATCGTGCTCACGCTCGGCGCGGACGGATCCATGTATTCCGGAGAAGGAAAGGTTTTGAGGCAGAAAATCTTTCCTGCGGAGACCGTGGACACAACAGGAGCCGGAGACACTTTCAGCGGATATTTTATCACAGAGTACCTGGCGTCCGGCGACGCTGCATCGGCTCTTCGCAGGGCATCCATGGCTTCCGCCATTGCGGTGTCCAGAAAAGGGGCGGCGGAGGCGGTCCCGGAAATGGAAGAGGTAATAAGAATGCTGAGAGAACGGGGGAGTCTATGAAACGAAATGTTGACCTGAGAGAGATATCAGACGGAAGACTGTATACGGCAGAGGATATGGTGAGGGCGGATTGCCACGACTGTCAGGGGTGTTCGGCATGCTGCAGCGGGATGGGCGATTCGGTTGTACTGGACCCTATGGATATCTGGAGGCTGCACAGAGGAACCGGAATGGATTTCGCCGAACTTGTGGAAAAAGGATATGTGGAACTGGGGATCGCGGACGGGATGATCCTGCCGCATCTTGCGATGTCTGATGAAAAAGAAACATGTCGTTTTCTGGATGGGGACGGGCGATGCTCAGTTCACGATGCACGGCCGGGGATCTGCAGGCTGTTTCCTCTGGGAAGATATTATGAGGAAGGCGGCGGTTTTCGCTATTTTCTCCAGATCCATGAGTGCAGGAAGAAGAAGAGAAGCAAGATCAGGGTAAAGAAATGGCTGGGCATTCCTGATATAAAGAAATATGAGAGATATATCATTGACTGGCATGATTTTCTGATCCGGTGCGAGGAAGGACTGAAAGAACTGGATGAACAGAATGCCCGCATACTCAGGATTTATGTGCTCCGTATCTTTTTCCAGAATTCTTTCGAGGGAGAAGAGGAGGAGTTCTATAAAGAATTCTGGAAAAGAATGGACGAGACGAAAGAAAAACTTCAATTAGGGAGGTAGATGGACATGCTCAGTGGACTGATTTTTACATTATTTGAGTTGATCGGCGGAATCTTCTATATGATATTTTCGATCATATGGTGGCTCCTTATGATCGTGGCAGACTGGAAGGTTCTCAGCAAAGCAGGCGAGCCGGGCTGGAAGAGTATCATTCCGATTTATGACAGCTATACGTTTTACAAGATCGCATGGGATACGAGGATATTCTGGCTGGGAATTGCTCTTGCGGTGGCGCAGGGGATTTTTGAGGTCCTGGGAGGAAATTCGTTCTCTCTGTTCGGGATCCTTGCCGCAGTCTGCGGACTGGCCTATGCCGTGATCAATTTCCTGTACTGTATCTGTCTGGCGTCAAGTTTTGGAAAGGGAAAACTCTTTGGCGTCGGACTCTGGATCTCGGGACCGATCTTTACGATGATCCTGGCTTTCGGCTCAGCGCAGTACCGCGGGAGGACAACATTTACCAATAACAGTTATTTCTGACCCTGCTTCTGATCTGACTTACTTTTTCTTCCATTTCAGAAGAAGAGCAGAATTGATGATGACCAGCACCGAACCGGCGTTATGTACCAGCGCGCCGACCACCGGATTCAGGATCCCTGTGATCGCCAGGATGATGGCGATAAAATTCAGGGTCATGGAAAAGGTGAGATTCAGTTTGATGGTGGTCATCATTTTTTTTGAGAGCTTCAGCAGATGGGGGAGCTCTTTTATCTCATCGTCAACCAGGGCGATATCTGCCGCATCCACCGCGATGTCACTTCCTACTTTCCCCATGGCGATCCCCACGTACGCCTTCTTGAGCGCAGGCGCGTCATTGATCCCGTCGCCGATCATGCAGACATGACCACTGTTTTCCTGACAGGCATCGATCCACTGAAGCTTATCTTCAGGAAGGCATCCGGAATGGACGTCCGTTATATCGATCTGTCCGGCAATAAATCCGGCGGCGTTCTCGTGATCTCCTGTGAGAAGCACCGGGGAAACCCCTGCGTCACGGATCCCGGCAACGGTTTTTTCCGCGTCCGGGCGGAGCGTGTCAGACAGAGCGATAAATCCGGCGGCCTTCCGGTCCACAGCAAGCCAGGTGACGGTACATCCGTCGTCTATATATTTATCTGCACGACGGAAGAACTTTTCCGGGATCCGGACGTCATGTTCTGCGAGAAGTTCCGGGTTCCCCGCGAGTATCTCCCGTCCCTCTGTCAGAGCAGATACACCGCGTCCGGGAAGCATATGAAAGTCGTCCGGCTGAGGAAGGGCAGAAGAGGATTCTTTTCTGCGGCATCGTACGATCGCTTTCCCGAGAGGATGCTCTGAGTTCAGTTCCGAGACAGCCGCATACTGATACAGCATGTCATCGGAGAGATCCGGAAGAAGGCTTACCACAGCCGTCACTTGCGGAGTCCCGAAAGTAAGTGTTCCGGTCTTGTCAAATGCGATATGAGTCACATTGGCAAGGCGCTCCAGAGCGTCTCCTTCCCGGACAAGAAATCCGTGCTTCGCCGCATTTCCGATCGCTGCCATGATGGCGGTGGGAGTGGCGAGGACAAGGGCACAGGGACAGAAGACTACCAGGATGGTCACTGCGCGGATGATCTCACCGCTGATCAGCCAGGTGAGCGCCGCAGCGCTCAGTGCGATCACCACGATCCAGGTTGCCCACCGGTCTGCGATACCGACGATCTTCGCCTTTCCTGCGTCTGCGGACTGTACAAGCCGGATCATTCTCTGGATGGAACTGTCTTCTCCGACTTTCACGGCTTTCATCTCGAATGCGCCGAACTGGTTTACGGTCCCGCTGGACACGTCGTCTCCCGGACTTTTATCCACCGGCATGGATTCTCCGGTCATGACTGCCTGATCCACTGACGTCATGCCGGAGAGGATGACGCCATCCACAGGGATGGATTCTCCGGGAAGGACCCGGAGCACGTCTCCCACAAGTACCTCCTCTGAGGGGATGATCTCTTCTCCATCCTTCGTGAGACGTCGCGCGGTTCTGGGGGTAAGGTGGACAAGGCGCTCGATGCCTGCCCGGGCCCGTGCAACGGTCAGATTTTCCAGGAGAGCTCCGATCTGCATGATAAAGGCTACCTCGCCTGCCGCAAAGTCTTCCCCGATGATGACCGAGGCGATCAGGGCGATGGATACGAGCACATCCGCCTTGATGTCAAAAGCGGTGACCAGTCCGATGACTGCCTCCAGTATGATGGGGATACCGCAGAGTATGATCGCGATCCATGCCATATCGAAAGGAAAGGGGTGGAAGCCGGCTATGCTGGCAAGGAGGGAGATAGCTGATATGACAAGAAACAGGATATCCCGTTTCGTTCCGCCAAGTTCCAACAGTTGTTCCAGTTTTTTCATAATGACACTCCATTTCTGCCGTCTTATAACAGCGAATTCATTTTAGAGTATACCTATGCGGGTACAGGTATAGTATACCTATAGGGGTATGGGTTGTCAAGCGGCAAGAAATCACAGGAAGCGCAAAAAGGCATATCCCGGGATTGTAAGCGGTCGCCAAGGTCTATGGCAAGCCCGGACTTTGGCTCGTCGCAGCTGCAAAAAAAGACATACGCGAAAAGCGTATGCCTTAAAGCATGACATTATAATTTCCTGTCCATGAGTGCGATACGAACTGTAACAGTTTATTTCATATTGGCAAAACGTTCCACAGCTTTAGTGAAACTGGCAATCGTCTGTTCCACATCCCCGTGCTCAATGCCGTCTTTTACACAATGGTTTATATGACCTTCCAGAACAATCTGGCCCACTTTGTGGAGAGCGGACTTTGCCGCGTTGATCTGGGAGAGGATATCCTCACAGGGAATATCTTCGTCGATCATCCGGTCGATGGCCTGAACCTGTCCGATGATCTTCCTGAGACGGCGGTGAAGGTTATCTGAATCCATACATTGTTTCATGGAAAATCCTCCTTATAATATGATGCCGGGGCAAAGCCCCGACTACGATGCCTGCAGCAAAGCTCATGTGGGCTTAGACCTTTTGACCCTGGCATCATAAAATAATTATCAGACATTCGTTTATATTTGTCAAGAAACGTACGTTGACAAATTATTAACAATGTGATATCCTAAAAAAAGCGAAATCTGATTAATTCTAAAGTGAGGAGTCACGACCATGAAGCAGTGCATTTTAAGTAGACAAGGGACGTTTGATAGAAAATGACACTGGGAATTGATCAAGATTTCTTTTTTGTTTTCGCCTGCGCAGAGCGTGGGGCAGAAAGCAATCCTTTATTCCAGAAAAAGCACAAAACGCAGAAGCAAAAGGAGGAAAAACTAATGGGCAGTAAAATCACCATCATCGGCGCAGGAAGTGTCGGAGCAACAATCGCATTCAAACTCTCTTCTGAAGATATCGCATCAGAGATTGTTATGATCGATATCAATAAGGATAAGGTAGAGGGAGAGGTTATGGACATTGAGCAGGGAACCTGCTTCAGAAGCCCGATCTCTATCATCGCAGGAGATTATGCGGATGCAAAAGATTCCGACATTGTCATCATCACATCCGGAATCGCCCGCAAACCGGGACAGACAAGAATCGAACTTGCGCAGACAAATGTCAACATTATCAAATCCATCACACCGGAGATCGTAAAAGCGGCTCCGAATGCAAAATATATCATTGTCAGCAACCCGGTTGACATCCTGACATATGTATTCACAAAGATTTCAGGACTTCCGGAAAACCAGATCATCGGATCCGGTACACTTCTTGACACGGCACGTCTTCGCTATGGACTGTCATCACACTTTAAAGTTGCACAGAAGAACATCCATGCTTATGTGTTCGGCGAGCACGGAGATTCCTCTTTTGTACCGTGGTCAGGAGCGGATATCTCCAGCGTGAACATTGACGACTACTATGAGTCAATGAAAGCGCATGGCTCCGACCTTGCGGAACTGGACAAAGACGGAATGGAGGAGTATGTACACAAATCAGGCGGACAGGTCATCGCAAAGAAAGGGGCTACTTTCTATGCGGTATCTGTTTCTGTATGTGAACTGTGCAGCATCGTGCTGGCGGCTTCAGACTCTGTCGCAACAGTTTCTACCATGATGCACGGCGAGTACGGCATTGACGACGTATGTCTGAGTGTTCTGAACCTTGTGGGACCAAACGGCGTTCAGGGCAAGATCCCGATGCGCCTGACAGATGAGGAAGTTGCAAAACTTCAGTCCAGCGCAAATAAGCTGAAAGAGGTTATCGCTCAGCTTGATATCTAATCCCCAATTTCCCTGGCGCACTGCGCTGGGGAATGATCAAGTAACAGGGCGGATCAGTTCCGCCTGACAGACGAGGAGGTAATACTATGAAATACAGCTATTTTCCCGGCTGTACTCTGAAGAACAAGGCACAGGATCTTGATCACTATGCCAGAATTTCCGCAGAAGCTCTGGGATTTGAACTGGAAGAGATCAGCGAATGGCAGTGCTGCGGCGGTGTTTATCCCCTGGGAACCGATGAGATCGCAACAAAGCTTGCCTCCGTCCGCGCGCTCAACGACGCGAAAGAGAAGGGGCAGGAGCTTGTCACACTCTGTTCTGCCTGTCACCATGTGATCAAGCGTGTGAACGACGATATGAAGAACGTCGATGATATCCGTACAAGAGCCAACAACTATATGGCACTTGACGAGCCATATGAAGGTGAGACGAATGTGCTCCACTATCTTGAAGTGCTCCGCGACATCGTGGGTTTTGATGAGCTGAAGAAGAAAGTGACGAATCCGCTCAAAGGAAAGAAGATCGGCGCGTACTATGGCTGTCTTCTTCTCCGTCCCGGAAAGATCATGGCGTTTGACGATCCGGAAAACCCGAAGATCCTGGAAGATTTCATCCGCGCGATTGGCGCAGAGCCGGTGATCTATCCGTACCGCAACGAGTGCTGTGGAGGATACATATCTCTGAAGGAAGAAGAAATGTCAAAGAATATGTGCCGCAAGATCGAGGAGAGCGCGTCCGGTTTCGGAGCTGACATGCTGATCACGGCCTGTCCGCTGTGCATGTACAACCTGAACAAGAACAATGGCGGAAACCTGCCTGTTTATTACTTTACAGAACTTCTTGCAGAGGCACTGGGACTGAAAGAGGAGGTGAAGGAACAGTGAAGACTGAGAAGAACCGCGCGGAACTGATCAAGGAGATCAGCGGCGTGAATCCCCTGAAGTGTATGAAATGCGGTAAATGTTCCGCTTCCTGTCCCTCCTACAATGAGATGGACATCAAACCTCACCAGTTCGTATCCTACGTGATCAATGAAGATATCGAGTCTCTGGTGAATTCAAAATCCCTCTGGAAATGCCTTTCCTGTTTTGCATGTGTGGAGAGATGTCCCCGCGATGTGAAGCCAGGTAAACTGATCGACGCGGCGAGACAGATCGTTGTGAGAGAGCGGGACAACACTTATCTGTCACCGGATGAGGTGCCGGAACTGCTTGATCCCGAAACACCGCAGCAGCTGCTTGTAAGTGCGTTCAGAAGATACAGGAGGTGAGAGAAAAGGTGCAGAGGATTGGAGTATTTGTCTGCCACTGCGGTACAAACATCGCAGCTACGGTAGACGTAAAGAAAGTTGTGGAGATGGCCCAGCATGAGCCGGGAGTTGTCCATGCGGAGGACTATGCGTACATGTGTTCCGAAGCCGGACAGGAGCTGATCCACAAGGCAATCAAAGAGAAAAAACTGACGGGGCTTGTAGTCTGTTCCTGTTCTCCGCGTATGCACGAGACGACATTCAGAAACGCGGCGGAGAAAGCGGGCTTAAACCCATACATGGTGGAGATCGCCAACATCCGTGAACACTGTTCATGGATCCACAAGGACATCGGGGAAGCAACAGAGAAAGCTGTCATCCTGATGCGGGCGGCGATTGCCAAGGTCAACCTGGACGCGCCGCTGAAACCGGGCGAGAGCAAAGTCACAAAGAGAGCCCTTGTCATCGGCGGAGGAATCGCTGGTATTCAAACAGCGCTGGACATTGCAGAGGCGGGATATCCGGTTGATATCGTGGAGAAGACGCCGAGTATCGGAGGAAGGATGTCACAGCTTGACAAGACCTTCCCGACACTGGACTGTTCCTCCTGTATCCTGACCCCGAAGATGGGAGAGGTGAACGCTCACCCGCTGATCAACATCTATACATACAGCGAAGTGGAGAGCGTAGCCGGATTCGTGGGGGACTTTACCGTTGAGATCCGTAAGAAAGCAAGAAGCGTGGATATGGACAAGTGTACAGGCTGCGGCTTGTGCCAGGAGAAATGCCCGAGCAAGAAGAGTCTCAGCGAGTTTAACCGGGGGTTAAGCACACGGAGTGCGATCTATACTCCGTTCGCGCAGGCAGTTCCGAACGTTCCGGTGATCGACAGGGAGGCGTGTATCAAGTTCAAGACCGGCAAGTGCGGAATATGTTCGAAAGTCTGCCAGGCGGGCGCGATTGATTATGACCAGACAGATGAGATTGTTACAGAAAAGTACGGTGCGATCGTCGTTGCGACCGGATTCGATATGATCAAACTGGACAAGTATGACGAGTATGCGTACAGTCAGAGCAAGGATGTCATCACATCTCTCGAACTGGAGCGTATTATGAACGCGGCAGGACCGACCGGCGGGCATCTTGAGCGTCTCTCTGACGGAAAGGATCCGAAGGAAATCGTGTTCATCCAGTGCGTGGGAAGCCGCTGTGCAGACGACAGAGGAAAGAGCTACTGTTCCAAGATATGCTGTATGTACACTGCGAAACATGCAATGTTGATCCGTGACAAGTATCCGGATACCAATGTGACAGTATTCTACATTGATGTCCGTACGCCGGGAAAGAATTTCGACGAGTTCTACCGCAGAGCCGTGGAGGACTATGGAGTAAACTACATAAAAGGCCAGGTCGGAAAAGTTATTCCGCAGCCCAATGGAAAGCTGCTCGTACAGGGCGCGGATCTGCTGGACAGCAAGCAGATCTTAAAAGAGGCTGATATGGTCGTTCTTGCAGCTGCCATCGAGCCGAATCCGGATGTGAGAAAGATCGCTACCATGCTGACAGCAAGTATCGATACAAACAACTTCCTCACGGAAGCTCATGCGAAACTTCGTCCGGTAGAGTCCCCCACAGCGGGTATTTTCCTCTCCGGCGTATGCCAGGGACCGAAGGATATCCCGGAGACCGTATCTCAGGCAGGTGCGGCGGCGGTTAAAGCCATCGGACTGCTTGCGAAGGATAAGCTGCTGACCAATCCGTGTACGGCACATTCCGATGAACTGATGTGTAACGGATGTTCACAGTGTGCGAATGTCTGCCCGTACGGAGCGATCACATATGAGGACAGAGAGGTGAATGATCACGGAATCCGTGAGAGAAGACGCATCGCTGTTGTAAACGACGCGCTGTGTCAGGGATGTGGAGCATGTACCGTAACATGTCCGTCCGGAGCAATGGACCTGCAGGGATTCTCTAACAGACAGATCTTAGCGGAGGTGGATGCGATATGTCGATAGAAAAGAACGAAGAATTCAGACCAAAGATCGTTGCGTTCTGCTGCAACTGGTGCAGTTATGCAGGCGCAGACCTGGCGGGAAGCAGCCGTATGTCCTATTCGGCAGATGTGAAGATCATCCGCGTCCCCTGCTCCTGCCGTGTCAATCCGATGTTCATCTTAAGAGCATTCGAGAGAGGAGCGGACGGCGTTATCATGTGCGGATGCCATCCGGGAGACTGTCACTACACGTCAGGAAACTTCTATGCGAGAAGACGTATGACGCTGCTCTTCTCCATGCTGGATTACATCGGAGTGGAAAGCGGACGTACCCGCGTAGAGTGGGTATCGGCGGCTGAGGGCGCCAAATTCTCCCAGACTATGCATGAGTTTGTGGACAAGATCACGTCTCTCGGCAAGAATGTAAGATTGGAGGATTTAAGATGCAGGAATTTGTAAAGGCAACGAGCCAGGCGGGAGCTAGTTCACATCTGGCGACTGCCGGGCAACGAGAGTCGCAGACTCGAGTGATTAACCGCGCGAAAGAGCTTCTGGCTGACGGAACTGTGGCGAGAGTGCTCGGATGGAAAGCCGGGGATCTGCCTTACAATCCGGAACCGGCTTACTTTGAGAAAGAAGAAGACTTTGCGGATTTCGTATACAACGGATTCTGTGGAGCGAATTTAAGCAAATATATGATCGAGGCTTCCAAACTGGAGGGAAAGACTCTTGTCTGCCTGAAGCCATGCGATACATACAGCTTCCAGGAGCTGATGAAAGAGCACCGTGTTGACCGCGACAAAGCGTATATCATCGGTGTGGGATGCAAAGGAAAACTGGATATCGAAAAGATCAAAGCCATGGGCATCAAAGGAATCCAGAGCATATCCGGCGCAGAGCTCGAGGACGAGGCAGAGACCCTGACGATCCAGACGATCTATGGAGAAAAGACCTGCGCGTACAAAGACGCCATGCTTGAGAGATGCCATGTCTGTAAAGGAAAGGACCACATGATCTTTGACGAGATCATCGGCGAGTCCAAAGAGACGAAGGATGCGGACCGCTTCACAGAAGTGGAGAAGATTGAGGCGATGAGTCCGGAAGAGAAATTCGCATTCTTCCAGAAAGAGCTGAGCAAGTGCATCCGCTGCAATGCCTGCAGAAACGTATGTCCGGCATGCAGCTGCAGAAAATGCGTATTTGACAGCAACAAGTTTGACAGTGCACAGAAGGCGAACGTGGATTCTTTCGAGGAGAAGATGTTCCACATCATCCGTGCTTTCCATGTAGCAGGAAGATGTACAGACTGCGGCGAGTGCAGCAGAGTATGTCCGCAGGGAATTCCGCTCCACCTGTTCAATCGGAAGTTCATCAAGGATATCGATGAGCTTTACGGCGAGTATCAGGCGGGAGCAGATCTGGAACCGAGAACCCCTCTTACCGATTACCGGTTTGAGGATGCTGAGCCTGGGATCGTGGCAGAAAGGGGATAATGTATGTATAAGATCGCGAAAGAAAATCTGACGGCATTATTTCAGAAGATTGCCTCAGAACAGGAATTATATCTGCCGGTGAAGACCGCAGGTCAGACAAACTTCGGTGTGTGGACAGAGGACGCTCAGGTCGATCTTGATACACTGAAAACAGTGAAATCTCCGAAAGATGCCTTCTTCCCACAGAGCGAGACGCTTTACACCTGTATCAGGGACGGGAAGAAGCTGAAAATCGAGCCGGAAGCCCTCAAAGATCAGAACTTTGTCGTATTCGGAATGAGGGGCTGCGACGTAAAGGGAGTGGAGGTGCTTGACCGCGTATTCCTCGTAGATCCGCTGGATACATTCTATGCGGCGCGCAGGGACCACGGGACGATCGTAGCGCTTGCCTGCCACGAGCCGGAGGAGACCTGCTTCTGCAAGGTGTTCGGCGTTGATGCTGCGGATCCGTCTGCGGCTGATGTGGCGACATGGATCATCGACGGTACTCTGTACTGGAAGGCCCTCACTGAGAAGGGAGAGGCGCTCACAGAGACGGTAAAAGATCTTCTTGAGGAGGACAACAGTGCGGATGAGATCGTTGAGAAAGAGAAAGCGTCAGTACGTGATATCGTAGAGAAGCTTCCCTATATGCATCTTTCCCTGGAGGGATGGAACGGGGATGTTCTGATGGAGAAATTCGAGGATCCGCTGTGGGATGAACTCTACAAACCATGTCTTGCGTGCGGAACCTGTACTTTTGTATGTCCCACATGTCAGTGTTATGATATCAAAGACTATGATGCGGGCAGGAATGGAGTTCAGAGATACCGCTGCTGGGATTCCTGCATGTACTCTGATTTCACTATGATGGCCCACGGGAACAACCGTAAATCTCAGAAGGAGAGATTCCGTCAGAGATTCATGCATAAGCTGGTGTACTATCCGGCAAATAACGAAGGCATGTATTCCTGCGTCGGCTGCGGCAGATGTGTGGAGAAGTGCCCTGCTTCACTGAATATCGTGAAGGTCATAAAAGCGTTTCAGAAACAGGGAGGTGAGCAGTAATGAGTGAATGTACCTGTCATAAGAACTACACACTGGATACTCTGATCCCGAAAGTAGGCGTGATCACGGATATCCGCGAGGAGACGCCGGACGTCAAGACATTCCGCGTGAACGCGCCGGAGGGCGGCAAGCTCTTCGAGCATATGCCGGGACAGTGCGCGATGCTCTGCGCTCCGGGAATCAGCGAAGGTATGTTTTCGATTACCTCTTCGCCGACCAATAAAGAATATCAGGAATTCAGCATCAAAAAATGCGGTGTGCTGACCGACTATCTCCACAGTCTGGAGGTGGGGGATGAGATCACAGTCCGCGGACCTTACGGAAATCATTTCCCGGTAGAAGACAAGCTCAAAGGCAAGGATCTTCTGTTCATCGCCGGCGGAATCGGACTTGCTCCGCTTCGTTCGGTTATCAATTACGTGCTGGACAACCGCGGTGATTACGGTACAGTGGACATTGTGTATGGATCCCGTTCCGCGGACGATCTGGTTCAGTTAAAAGAGATCCAGGAGGTCTGGATGAACGCGCCGGATGTGCATGTCCATCTTACCATTGACCGCGAGCAGGAAGGCTGGGACGGCCATGTGGGATTTGTGCCGAATTACGTAAAGGAGCTTGGATTCGATGTAAACAAGACAGCTCTGATCTGCGGACCACCGATCATGATCAAGTTTACTCTTTCAGGTCTTGAGGAACTGGGCTTTTCCAGAGAGCAGGTTTATACAACGCTTGAGCTTCGCATGAAATGCGGGATCGGCAAGTGCGGAAGATGCAACATCGGATCAAAATATGTATGTAAAGACGGCCCGGTATTTCGTTGCGATGAGATCGATGAGATGCCGAATGAATACTAGGGAAAGGAAGAAATATCATGGAGAAAATGGTAAATGTATATTTTTTCGGTAAGAAATACAGTGTGCCGGCTGATCTGACGATCATGACAGCTATGGAATATGCTGGCTACACACTGAAAAGAGGATGCGGCTGCCGTCATGGTTTCTGCGGTGCCTGTGCTACGATCTACAGGATCAAAGGAAAAAATGAGCTGAAGACATGTCTCGCCTGTCAGACACAGGTTGAGGAAGGCATGTATGTGGCAAGCATCCCGTTCTTCCCGACAGACAAGAGAACATATGATATCAACGAGATCCGTCCGGAACAGAGAGTCATGATGGACCTGTACCCGGAGATCTACAGCTGCATCGGCTGCAATGCCTGCACAAAGGCATGTACACAGGATCTGAATGTCATGCAGTACATAGCATATGCACAGCGCGGTGATTTTGAGAAATGTGCGGAAGAGTCCTTCGACTGTATCGGATGCGGATGCTGCTCCGTGAGATGTCCGGCTGGTATCTCCCACCCGATGGTAGGAGTCCTCGCAAGACGTCTGACAGGAAAATACATCGAGCCTGAGTCAGAGCATCTTACAAAGCGTGTGGAGGAGATCCACCACGGCGATTATGACGAACTGATCGAGCAGATCATGGAGAAACCGATCACAGAGATGCAGGAACTTTACAACAACAGAGAGATCGAGAAATAAGGAGGGAAGATCATGTTTACACCGGAAATGATGGAATCCGTAAAAAAAGTGGAGGCCACCAGAGCATCCCGTCTGGGCGTTGAGCCGAGACGTATGTCCGCAGATGAAAAAGATGCCCTTCTTAAGGCATTTCATCCTGACTATAAAGAAGACGCGTTCGCAGAGATCAAGGTAGGACCGAACAAAGGCCAGAAAGCACCGAAGGAACTGGTACACCTTCTGCATTCTAACAGCCGTCTTCTCGCAGACAAGGTTGATATCAATAAAGTTGATTACGACGTTGACGTGCTCATCATCGGAGGCGGCGGAGCAGGAGCTTCCGCAGCCATCGAGGCTGACGAGGCAGGCGCGAACGTCATGATCGTCACAAAACTCCGCATCGGTGACGCCAACACCATGATGGCAGAGGGCGGTATCCAGGCGGCTGACAAAGAGAATGACTCCCCGGTACAGCACTATCTGGACGCTTTCGGAGGCGGACATTTTGCCGCGAGACCGGAGCTGTTAAGACGTCTTGTCATGGAAGCTCCGGATGCGATCAAATGGCTCAATGATCTGGGAGTTATGTTCGATAAGGACAAAGACGGACGGATGATCACCACACACGGCGGTGGAACATCAAGAAAGAGAATGCATGCATGCAAGGACTACTCCGGAGCAGAGATCATGCGTACTCTTCGCGATGAAGTATTAAACCGCCAGATTCCGATCGCTGAGTTTACAGCGGCAGTGGAACTGATCAGAGACGACAGGGGACAGGTTGCGGGCGCTGTTCTTCAGAACCTGGAGACAGACGACTATCTTGTAGCAAAGGCAAAGACTGTCATCATCGCAACAGGCGGTGCTGGACGTATGCACTATCAGGGATTCCCGACATCCAACCATTACGGTGCAACCGCAGATGGACTGATCCTTGGATACCGTCTGGGCGCGCCGCTCCTGTATCAGGATACGATTCAGTATCATCCGACAGGAGTTGCATATCCGTCACAGATATTCGGTGCTCTTGTGACAGAGAAAGTTCGTTCCGTGGGAGCGCAGCTTGTAAATGTTGACGGTGAAGCTTTCATGCATCCGCTGGAGACACGTGATGTTGCTGCTGCAGGAATCATCCGTGAGTGTACAGAGCGCGGCAAAGGAGTGACTACACCGCTTGGAAGCGGCGTATGGCTTGATACCCCGATGATCGAGGAGATCGGCGGTGCCGGAACGATCGAGAAGCGTATCCCCGCGATGCTCCGTATGTACATGAACTACGACATCGATATGAGAAAACTTCCGATCCTCATATACCCGACACTCCATTACCAGAACGGCGGACTGGAGATCGGCGGGGACGGATTTACAAAGGTAATCGACAACCTGCTGGTAGCAGGAGAGGCAGTCGGCGGAATCCACGGAAGAAACCGTCTGATGGGCAACTCCCTGCTCGACATTATCGTATTCGGACGCAACGCGGGAAAAGCTGCGGCTGCGAAAGCGAAAAGCGTGGAGCTTGGAAATATGAATCTTGATCACGTAGAAGCATATGCAGAGGAACTCAAAGAGGCAGGCTTGGATACAGGTGATGTTTCACCGCTTCTGCTCCCGAAATACGCGAGACATGAGAGATAGGAAAGGGAGAGAACATGTTTTTAATTGAATGGTTCCAGGACAGTGTCATGAGCGAAACGCTCATGGTACTGTTCCTGGTAGCGTTTGTTGGCTATCTGGTAGGAAGTATTACAATCAAAGGGGTAGAACTGGGGACGGCAGGCGTTCTGCTTGTCGCTCTCGTGTTCGGACATTTCATCGGAAACAATGAAGAACTGGTAAGTGGTCTTGGAATGTTCCAGGATTTGGGGCTGATCTGTTTTGTGACTTCTGTTGGCTTTATCGCGGGACCGAAATTTTTCCGAAATTTCAAGATCAATGCAAAGTCGTATATCCTTCTGGGATTTATCGTCATTGCGATCGGTGCTATTGTCACCGCCGGAATTATCGAGATTGCCGGCGTTCCTACGGATATCACAGTAGGTATGATGTCAGGAGCACTGACGAGCACGCCGGGGCTGGCGGCTGCGATCGATGCAACCGGCTCTGCAAATGCGTCTGTAGGATACGGAATTGCATATCCTTTCGGTGTTGTCGGTGTAGTGCTGTTTGTACAGCTTGTGCCGAAGATGTTAAAAACTGATATGGCTGCTGAGAGAGCAAAGTTTGAGGCGGCTCAGAATGTTGGCGATGTGAAAACGAAAGATAATCTAGTTCATGTTGATGCGATGGGATTCTTCCCGTTTGCACTTGCAATCGCGCTGGGAATCGTCCTTGCCAAGATTGTGATCCCGCTTCCGGGCGGAGCAGAGTTCTCACTGGGCACGTCAGGCGGTCCGCTGATCGCAGGTCTGATCCTCGGTCACTTCGGACATGCAGGGAAGATCAGCTTCCATGTGGAAAAATCTGTGCTGGAGTGCTTAAGAGAGTTCGGTCTGGCTTTGTTTCTGATCGGAGCAGGCGTGGAGGCTGGAGCAGGATTTATCGAGATCCTGCAGGAACAGGGACTGATCCTCTTTGTATACGGCGCGCTGATCACTCTGATCCCGATGATCGTCGGATACTTTGTTGCGACAAAGCTGATGAAGCTGAGCCTCTTCAACACACTCGGATCTATCTGCGGCGGCATGACAAGCACGCCGGCTCTCGGAACATTGATCCGTGTGACCGGAACAGACGACGTGGCGTCCGCGTATGCTGCGACCTATCCGGTAGCTCTGGTGTTTGTGGTGCTGGCATGCCAGTTCATCGGTATTTTCCTGTGATCTGAAGCAGGTTTTATATTCTATCAGGAATTTTCGGCGGATCTGCAGAGCCCTGGCAAAGCGGTCCGCGGAAAACATTCCGCAGTTGACTGCGGGAATAAAATCCAAACAAAATTAAAAATGGAAGGAGTTGGCTTTCATGCGTGAAATTAATGTAAGCACACTTACAGACGTGATCGAGAGACTCTGCATCGAGGCAAACGAGCATCTCCCGGAAGACGTGAAATGTGCGATCCGCGACTGCCGTGCGTGTGAGGACGGAGAGATCGCAAAAGGCGTTCTCGACAACATCATCGAGAACTATGAGATCGCAGACAATGAGAATGTGCCGATCTGCCAGGATACAGGTATGGCATGTGTATTCCTTGAGATCGGACAGGATGTACATCTTGTAGGAGGAGACCTTGCAGAGGCAGTGGACGAGGGAGTACGCCGCGGATATACAAACGGATATCTCCGTAAATCTGTTGTGAAGGATCCTGTCCGCCGTGGAAACACCGGAGACAATACACCGGCTATGCTCTACACAGAGATCGTGCCCGGTGAGAACATCAAGGTCACAGTAGGACCGAAGGGATTCGGAAGCGAGAACATGAGCCAGATCCGTATGTTCAAGCCGTCAGCGGGACTTCAGGGTATCAAGGACTTCATCATTGAAGCAGTGGAGACGGCAGGACCGAATCCATGTCCTCCTATGGTCGTAGGCGTTGGTATCGGCGGTACATTTGACAAGTGTGCTCTTCTTGCAAAGAAAGCGCTCATGAGACCCCTCGATTCCTCAAATCCGGATCCGTTCTATGCAGATCTGGAAAAAGAGATGCTGGAGAAGATCAACGAGCTGGGTATCGGACCTCAGGGATTCGGAGGAAAGACGACAGCCATCGGTCTGAATATCGAGACAATGCCGACACATATCGCAGGTATGCCGTGCGCAGTCAACATTAACTGCCATGTGACACGCCACAAATCGGAGGTGATATAAATGGCAAGAAAGATTACATTACCACTCACAGAGGAACTTGCTAAGACACTTCACGCGGGAGATCAGGTACTTCTTACAGGAACAATCTATACATCCCGCGACGCCGGACACAAGAGAATGTGCGAGGCTCTTGCAAAGGGAGAGAAGATCCCCTTTGATCCGACGGATGCGACGATCTACTATGTGGGACCGACTCCGGCAAAACCGGGGCATGTCATCGGAAGCGCCGGCCCGACGACCAGCGGACGTATGGATGCATACGCACCGACCATGATGTCTGTCGGGGCAAGAGGTATGATCGGAAAAGGCGCGCGCCTTCCTGAGGTTGTGGAGGCGATGAAGAAATACAGCGGCGTTTACTTTGGAGCGATCGGAGGAGCGGGGGCTCTTCTTGCCAAATGTATCAAGAAAGCCGAGCTGATCGCATATGAAGATCTGGGGGCAGAGGCTCTGAGAAAACTCTATGTGGAGGATATGCCGGTTGTTGTCATTATTGACAGCGAGGGGAATAACCTGTACGAAGAGGGAAGGAAGGCTTATCTGGAGTCTAGGAAATAGTTTTTTCTAAAAACGTTATTCGGAGAGGACGGGGCAGGTGCTCCGGCTCCGGTTCCGAAAGTTAAGAAAATCTAAAAGCTCCGGGAACTGACTAAGAACAATACAAAAAACAACACAACTCGCTTACGCTCAGACAGTGTTGTTTTTCGTATTAACGTCAGTTCCCGGAGTTTTAATATTTTCTAAGACTTTCTCTAGTCGCCGGAATCACCTGCCCCGTCCTCTCCGAAAGGTTTTCGAGAAAACTGTTTTCTGACTCTGAGAGGAAAACTCTGAGAGGGGTGTTTTTTACAGGACGCTGATGAAGCGGTGGAAGGATTCGAGGCCTTCGGGGGTGCATTTGTAGACTCCGGCGTCTTCGAGTACCTGGCAGAAGACTTTTCCGACTTCCTGTTCCAGGATGTGCTCGATATTGTCTGCGTTGACGTTCGGATAGTTCGGAAGGAACTCGTCTACCCAGTCTGTATGTTTTTCGATCTGCTCGTTGCTGCGGATATCTTTTCCTTCCAGAATGTATTCCTTCAGAAGTTCCATCTCGCCTTTCAGACGAGCCGGGAGTACGGCAAGTCCCATGACTTCGATCAGTCCGATGTTCTCCTTCTTGATGTGGTGGAGTTTTGCGTGGGGGTGATATACGCCCAGCGGATGCTCATCTGTAGTGATATTGTTGCGCAGTGTCAGATCCAGTTCATACAGATCACCGCGTTTCCTCGCAATAGGAGTGATCGTGTTGTGAGGCGTTCCGTCTGTCTCCGCGAAGATGAAAGCGTCCTCATCCGTATACCCGCGCCATTTGCCCAGAATATGGTCGGCGAGGTCGATGACTCTCTCCACATCCTTGCTCTGAAGGCGGATGACGGAGAGGGGCCATTTCACGATGCCTGCTGTGACGTCCTCATAGCCTGTTACAGTAAAGTTCTCGATGACAGGAGCTTTTGCCATTGCAAAAGTATAATTTCCGCCCTGGAAATGATCATGGCTTAAGATGGAACCGCCCACGATCGGAAGATCCGCATTGGATCCCAGGAAATAGTGGGGGAACAGTTTGATGAAATCGAACAGTTTTGCAAATGCCTTCCGGTCGATCTTCATCGGGATATGCTCGCCGTTGAAGACGATGCAGTGCTCATTGTAGTATACATACGGAGAATACTGGAATCCCCATTTGCTTCCCTGGATCTGGATCGGGATGATCCTGTGGTTCTCCCTTGCAGGATGATTTGCACGTCCTGCATATCCTTCGTTCTCCATGCAGAGCTGGCATTTCGGATAGGATGCCGATTTTGCCTTTCCGGCAGCGGCGATGGCTTTCGGATCTTTTTCCGGTTTGGAAAGATTGATGGTGATGTCCAGCGTGCCGTACTGGGTGTCCACCGTCCATTTCCTGTCCTTTTTAATGCGGTAGCGACGGATATAGTCACTGTCCTGGCTGAGTTTATAGTAATACGCCGTTGCGTCTTCCGGTGACTTTTCGTATTCTTTCCAGAACTTCTCCTGGACCTGTGCAGGACGGGGCATCAGGCAGTTCATGAGACGTGTGTCAAAAAGATCTCTGTAGGTGACACTGTCCTCAATCAGCCCTCTCTTTACCGCCTCATCCAGAAGCTCGCCGAGCACATCTTCCAGGACGATATTGCTCAGATCGCAGTCTACATCCTCGTAATCATCCTCTTTCATCACATCGAGGATAAGATTAGTCGTGTAAATCCTTTCTGATTCCGGGGTGAGCCCGGTATCGATCCCGTACTGTACCAGTTTCCTGACCGCTTCATAGATCATTGATGTTACCTCCTTGATATTGATATTTTCAGGAAGATGAGCGGGATCACTCATCAACGCGGGAAGCTCCGTCACCGATATCGACGGTGTAGAACTCCGCTTCATGTCCGACCTTTTTTTTGTATGTCTTTCCGATGCTCTCGATGAATGTGTCCACAGCGTCATTCTTCACGATGCTTACCGTACATCCGCCGAATCCGCCGCCTGTGATACGGGAGCCGATCACGCCCGGGATATTCCAAGCCAGATCCACAAGGATGTCGATCTCTTCACAGGAAACTTCATAGTCGTCACGCAGGGAGATGTGAGACTGGTTCATCAGTTCTCCGAATTTTGTGATATCTCCGTCTTTGAGTGCGGAAACCGCGTCGATCGTGCGCTGGTTCTCATATACGGCATGTTTTACACGTTTCAGCTGTACCGGATCCTTGATCAGATCTTTATGTGCTTCAAATTCATCCGGTGTAAGGTCACCCAGTGCCTTGATATCCAGTTCTGCCTGGAGAGCCGCCAGCGCGTCCGCGCACTCCTGGCGTCTGTCGTTGTAGGCGGAATCTACGAGGCTGTGTTTTACCTTGCTGTTTGTGATGATGATCTTTGCGTCATCAAGCACGATGGGAGCGTACTCGTACTTCATCGTGTTCGTGTCGAGGAAGATCGCGTTGTCTTTCTTTCCCATTGCGACAGCGAACTGATCCATAATGCCGCAGTTGCAGCCGTTGAAGTTGTTCTCGGAATACTGTCCGATGAATGCAAGGTCAGTCATGGTTAAGGAATCGATCCCGAAGAGGTCTGTCAGGATCACGCCTGTTAGGACTTCAAGGGATGCAGAAGAGGACAGCCCGGAACCGTTCGGGATATTGCCCCAGATGACCATGTCAAATCCATTATCAAGTTTGTATCCTTTCTCTTCAAACGCCCACACAACGCCGAGCGGATAGTTCGCCCAGTTGTATGCTTTCTTGTATGTAAGGTCGTCGAGAGATACCTCTACCACGTCGAAGGAATCCAGGTTCATGGAATAGAAATGGATCAGCCGGTCGTCCCTTCTGCGCGCCGCTCCATATGTGCCGAGAGTCAGTGCGCATGGAAAAACGTGACCTCCGTTGTAGTCGGTGTGCTCGCCGATCAGGTTGACGCGCCCCGGTGAAAAATAGAAGTGCGCGCCGTCTGAACTGCCGAAAAGCTCTGCAAATTTGTCAAATAACTTTTTCTTCATTCTGATCTCCTCCTGAAATGTTGTGGAAAATGCTGAAACGATTGTCGCTTTCTGGTTCTATTATAAATCTCCACGGTGAAAAGAGTATATAAAAAATACGTGCAGGAACATGTAAAAATGTTGCGGGGCTGTCTTATTCAGATACAAAAATAACTTCACATGCTTTTCCATAAAATGCTATTCCGCATTTTACAATTTCCGTCATTCCGTCCAGACGGGGCTGTTCCAGATAACGTTTCTCTCTGATCTGATCCAGTGCCTGCCTGCATCCATTGCCCAGATTCCCATTTTCAGCATATTTAATCTCTGTGACAATACCCAGTTTTTGGGGATAAATTTCTATAACAATATCAGCATATCCTTTTCCGCTCTCACGGTTTGAGATGACTTTCCAGTCCTCCCTGCTCCGAAGAAGTCCCAGAAGAAAGCCGTGATAAAAGTTCTCCTTAAAATCCTTTCTGACAGCCGTATCCCGTAAGCTGATCGTCTCCTGGAGAAATTCTGACAGCAGCGTCTGGACAGTACCGGCGTCGGAATTCCTGAACGCTTCGCAGAAAGCATCCAGTTTCGGGCGCTCACTCCTTACTTTCAGCTGCATCCAGTTTCGGATCTGGGTCATAAAAATATTATGGATTTCGCGATTCGGGATTACAAGCTGAAGAAAATCATCATCTGCCTCCCCGCGCTGAGTCAGATATCCAGTTGTAAACAGGACACTCCAGACATTTTCTACATCGTCGTACAATTCTTTATAAGTCAGTTCTTCGTTTATTCTTTTGTATATAGATTCCCCGGAGATCAGACGCTCAATTTCATCCCTGGTGTCAGGCTTCGCCATTTCCAAAAGATGACGGACCACGTCGTTGCTGCTTGTATTGGACCAGAAATCTTTCGGAGGGAGTGTCGGTTTTACGCGGAGCTTATTGACATAGCTGATCACATCCCAGGGACAATATACGTCTGTATCTCCGAAACGATAACCATCGTACCACTTTTTGATCAGCGGATATTTATCTTCCAGTCCATAATACATGAGCATTTTACGGACTTCGGCGTCAGTGAAGCCAAAATAAGAATCACATTCCGGATCTGTGATGGAGAAGACATTAGGATTGTTCAGCCCTGTAAAAATACTTTCCTTCGATACGCGCAGGCATCCGGTCAATACGGCGAAACAGAGACTGTCGTTTGTTTTCAGAGCTTTCTCAAATATATTTCGGATGAGCAGTATGATTTCATTATAATATCCCTGTTCATTTGCTTTTGCCAGAGGGACATCATATTCATCGATCAGAATAATAACCTTTTTCCTGTAATGCTTTTCCAACAGTGTGGAAAGAGTTTTTAAACTGTCCATTAATACGGAATCCGGCATTACGAAACTTTCTGTTCCGGTAGTGTCTACGTTTATGAGCTGTTCATACTGCTGTTTTTCCCGATCGGTCAGTTCGGCGGCATCTGACAGAAACTGAAACCGCAGTGCTTCATTGCCGATGACAGAGCACAACAGGGAACGGGCTGTAGCGTAGTCAGTTCCGTTGACCCCTTTCAGACTGATCGAGATAACAGGAAATTTCCCCATATATTCTTCGCAGAGACTGGGATTTTCAGAAATTGATAAGCCTTCAAATAAAGTCCTGTCACACCCAATCTCAAAAAAGTTTTTAAACATGCTCATATTCAGTGATTTTCCAAAACGGCGCGGGCGGGTAAAAAGATTTACTTTGCCCCATGCATTCAGAAGATCACGGATCAGACCGGTTTTATCAACATAATAGAAACCGGCAGACCGGATTTCTGCAAAGTTTTCAATACCAATCGGCAGTTTCATCCGAGCAGTTTTTTTCTCCATAAAATATCACGCCTTCCTACGGTCTTATACTCAGTACTAATTTTAACATCCGTGTAATCGAATGGCAAGTATGGCGGAACTGATGATCAGGTAAAAAAGAAAACCTTGTGGTAACCGGAAAAAGAAAGTATAGTAAAAGGAGTTACTTCTGTCAGCTGCTGAAAGGATAGGAATTATGGCGGATACATACAAATATTCGTATAAAGCAGGAGAGGACTTTTTGAATTCGCTCTCCGTATATAACGCAGGACATCAGAAATGCGAGCCCCAGTACCAGTGGGGTCCGGGGATAAGGGACCACTACTGTATCCATCATATCCTCTCGGGAAGGGGGTACTACACGGCGGGAAACCAGACCTTCCGGCTGGATAAGGGGGATACGTTTATCCTTTACCCGGGCGAGGAAGTGAAGTACTATGCCGATGAGGAGGAACCCTGGGAGTACGCCTGGGCAGGCTTCATGGGGACGGACGCGGCGTCCATCATACGGAGGACAGATTTCTCAAAGTCAGCGCCCTATATCAGAAAGGGCAGAATACCGGAAGAAAAGATACGGGAAGGGCTGGAGCACATTTTTGAGTTGAAGGGGAATACCTTTGAAGCAACGGTAGCCATGGCAGGAGCGCTCTACAGCCTGCTTGCCATATTCATGCATTACAGTGAGAGAGAACTGCAGGAAAAGGATATCCAGGCGGCTTATGTAGAGAAAGCGCAGACCTACATCGGGACAAATTATTCCTATCCGGTCACAGTGGAGGACGTCGCGGCGTATGTGGGGATAAGCCGCAGCCATCTGTTCCGTTCCTTCCAGACATACCTGGGAAAATCACCCAAAGAATATCTGTCAGAGTACCGGATCAGGCAGGCTTGCCATCTGCTGAAAGAGACAGACCTTTCGGTCTCCGCGATCGCGTATTCCGTCGGATTTGAGAATAACCTTTATTTCTCAAAAGCATTTAAAAAGATTAAAAAGATCAGCCCGTCTGAGTATCGGAAATCTCATCAGCCCGGCTGATACCGTCCGGACGCTGCGAAACGGACAGAAGGGCTGCCCGTCTTGCCAGATAAGGGAAAAGTCCCGGGCTGTGACTCATGTCCTGGACTGTGCTTCATGTCCCGGGCGGCTCATGGCATGGATGCCGGCGCGCTTGCATAAGATTAGGAAGAGAATGCCCGGAAACGGGCGAAAGACCGGACGGAGGGGCGGGCTACGCAGAGAAAACGAAAACAAAACGGACAGGAACAAGGGGGATGGGGACGCGGGGCATTGAAACGGCGGATGCAGGCGGTTGCCCTGACCTATATGTTTCTTTTTTTTCCGGTGTCGCAATATTTCAGCAGTATACTCCCGGAGACGGGAAAGGAGAGCGTGCGGACGGATACGGAAACTGTCCGTGGAGCAAAAAGCGGCAGTAAGACCCGGGGAAACAGCGGAACCGGCATGAACGGCGGGAATGTCCCGGGACCGATGGTCGCCCTCACTTTTGACGACGGGCCTGACGCGGAATCCACCCCGCTTCTTCTGGACGGGCTTAAGGAGCGGAATGTTCAGGCCACATTCTTTGTGATCGGAGAGAATATTGAAAAAGAGGATAACTGGGAGATCATAAAAAGGATGCACGAAGAGGGGCATGAGATTGGAAACCATACCTATCATCATGCGGATCTGTCGAAACTGAGCTATGAAGACGCCCATAAGGAACTGACGATGACCGATGAACTGATCCGGGATATCACCGGGGAAGAAACTTCTCTGGTAAGACCGCCCTTCGGCGCGTTCTCTGCGGCTCTGGCAGAGGAGATCGATAAGCTCTATGTGAAATGGACGGTGGATCCGCTGGACTGGACAACAGAAAATGTGGATGAGATCGTGCAGAGAGTAGTGACGGATGTGCAGGAAAATGATATCATTCTCCTGCACGACTGCTATGAGACCTCGGTTGAGGCGGCATTTCAGATCATTGATATCCTTCAGGCAGAGGGATACGAGTTTGTCACGGCCGACAGGCTGCTCATAGAGTAGGATGAGAAGCATCCACAGAGCGAGGATTCACAGAACAGGACGGAGCATCAAAACTATAGGAAAATGGAGTGCAAAAATGTCGGAAGAATATACAAGAACAGAACTGCTGATCGGAAGAGAGGGGATGGAACGCCTGGAAGGGGCGTCGGTGCTTGTCTTCGGCGTGGGCGGTGTCGGATCCCACTGTATTGAAGCGCTGGCGAGGAGCGGAGTCGGACGCTTGACTCTTGTGGACAACGACGTCGTTTCGATAACGAACATCAACCGCCAGTCCATTGCCCTGCACAGCACGGTGGGGCGGTATAAGACAGAGGTCATGAAAGAAAAGATCCGGGATATCAACCCGGAGATCCGTGTGGATACGTACGAGACGTTTATCCTGACCGATAATGTGGAGAGCGTGATCACCGGAAAGGAAGATTACATCATTGATGCGGTAGACACAGTGACGGCGAAGCTTGCTATCGTGCAGACAGCGCTGGAAAAAGGGATCCCGGTCATCAGCAGCATGGGGACCGGCAACAAACTGCACCCTGAACTCTTTGAGATCACTGATATATCAAAGACCAGTGTGTGTCCGCTGTGCCGTGTCATGAGAAGAGAGCTGAAGGCGCGAGGGATCGTGCATCTGAAAGTGCTCTACTCAAAGGAAAAGCCGGTGGACACGTCCAGCAGGACGACCGATGAGGATCCCGGAACGCGGCGTTCGGTTCCGGGAAGTATCTCTTTCGTGCCGCCTGTGGCGGGGCTTCTGATCGCCGGAGAGGTGATCCGGGAGCTCGCAGGGATAACAGTCTGATCTGTTTATTCGTCGGAAACACGTTTTAAAATATTGCGCATGTGTTCGGACATAAAATGAGTTGCAGCAACAGGATCGTGCTTTTCCAGAGCATTATAGATCTCGTGATGATAATCGGCTCCCTCTTTGGCAAGTTCTTCGTTAAAGTAATCGCTGATCGCATCAAAACAATATCTTTTTATGACATTCAGAGACTGGATTAAAAGATCATTTTTTGATGCGGCTGCGATCGCGGAATGGAATTCCAGGTCATATGTAGGATAAGAGAGTGTGTCGTTTTGGTTGGCATCACATGCAAGAAGTTTTTCCCTGATCGTTTTCAGGTCATTTTCATCTGCACGGACCGCCGCATAATGTGTAGCTGAAATCTCTATACTTTCACGAAATTCTATGATCTGAGATATATTTGATTTATTGATCATAAGAAATGGAACAAGAAAATCAATATATAATCCGATCCCGGTCTCTTTGACATAATTCCCGTCACCGCGGTGGGTTTCCAGAATACCCAGCATGTTCAGATTGGCAATTGCAGAGCGGATGGTATGCCTGCTGACTTTGAGAGAATTTTTTAATTCATTTTCAGAAGGAATCTTTTCGCCCTTTTTCCAGGTCCCATTCATAATATTCTGTAATAAGACGTCAAAGGTCATTTTGGTAACACTGACTTTCGGGATTTCAGATATAGTTAAATTATCATTATTTTGGGACATAGTTATCTCCTTAATACATTTTGTATTCTAATTAAATGTATATTTTGCATACGGAAAAGTCAAGGGATTAAAAATAATTTCGTCAGAAAATAGTTTGATCAGCATGGTGAAATCAAAATACTGGGGAAAATACACAAAATATAAAATATATTTTATGAAAAATACACATTTACAACAACAATTTTGAATGTTATTCTATATTTAACTTGTTGGACAAGCAACAAGTTAAAGCACCCGAAAAAAGTCTGTGGAAATGGATCAAATAATTTTATGAAAAAACAGAGAAAAATGTATGTTGCGTCATTATTACTGTCTGTTGCTGCGACATCCATAGCATCCGGGGCAATGGGAATAATGATGAATCCGGTCATTGATTTTTACAGTTTAGAATCTTCACAGGAAGGTATGATGAGCAGTTGTATCAGCGCGGGGGCACTTTTGGCTCTTGTGCTTGGAATGTTCTTCAGAAACAGAGTGATAAAAGCAGATTTTATAGTCTGGGGCGGTTTTCTTATGTCAATAATGCTGATCGCCAAAGGGGTATCTATGAGTTTTCCGGCTTTTTTAGCAGTATGTTTCCTGATGGGGGTAGGGACAGTGATCACAGATTCTTATCAGAGCGCATTCATGGCAGATATTTTGGGAGCAGAGGCAAAAAAAGGGCTGGGAATCCTGCACGGCATATTTGGAATGGCAGGATTTATCCTTCCTCTTTGCCTGAGCAGACTGTTGGAGACAAATACATGGCATCATGTATATCTGATGATCGGCAGTTTCAGTCTGATCCTGGTGCTCCAGTTTCTGGTTTCGACAAAAACTCTGGGCGAAAATATACCGGAAAGTACCCTGCTGGAAGAAAAATTAAGTTTTAAGCAGACTGTAATTTTTATAAAAATCCGTTTTTCAGTCTTCTCCTTCTATGTATGTTTTTGGGGGCTGCCGGACAAAATGGTATTTTAGTATGGACGGTCCGATATGTTTCGATCACACTGTCAGATCAGTATCTGGCTCCGGTCTGTCTTTCACTGTTTTGGATCGCAACCAGTGTCAGCCGCATTTTTTCACCCCGCCTTCCGTTTTCTTCCCTGGGAATTCTGGCAGTCGGCTCTGTTCTTTCTGGAATAGGCTGGGGAATAGGAGTGTTTTCAAATACTTCTCCTGGAATATGCATTGCCTGTGTGGCAGCAGGGATGACAAGCGGATGCTGTATTCCACTGCTGCTTGGGATCGGCGCTGAATTCAGCCGTAAGGACACCGGGCTTGTTACCAGTATGTTAATGTTTGTCAAGACGGCAGGTCAGATCATCTGCCCTGTTGTGATCGCATATATCCAGTCAATCGGCGGATTGAGAAACGCAGTATATATGATAGCGCCTGTTTTTATTGCAGACGGATCAATCGCATTTATTTTAAACAGGATGAAAAAGCAGAACGCTTTTTTATAAAAACTCACAAATCATACAAAACAAGAAAGGATGGAACAGGTATGAAGAAACAAGAATGTCAGACACTCGCAAAGAAGGTTTTAGCAATCGGCTGCGCGGCTTCCATGCTGATATTGTCAGCCTGTGGAGCAGGAGGATCGGATTCAGGGGCAGATGTTGTGATGGTTGGAGAGGATGGAGAAATATCATACGATGAATTTGGGTACGATGCAGAACCGGCAGGGGATTATACGATTGCGGTCGTGACGAAAAGTGCAGCTATCCCGGTGTGGGAGTCGCACATTATTGCAGCCCAGAAAGCAGGGGAAGAACTGGGAGTGGAAGTGCTGGATTATTCGCCTACGAAAGCGGACAACGTGGAGGAACAGAAAAGGATCCTTGAAGACCTGATCACATCCGGTGTGGATGCCGTGGTACTTGCACCTGCCAATACAGAAGCGGTCAAGGGACCTGTCCAGGATCTGATCGATGCAGGAATTCCGGTCGTCTACGACAATACAATGGGGCCATCGGATGTAGATTATCTGACCTATGTGGGAGTTGACAATGAACTGGTAGGAGAAATGATCGCAGAGGAGATGGCGGAAAGGATCGGAGAAGAAGGAAATGTCCTTTTAATGGAAGGTGTACCTGGACAGGCAACATCGGACATCCGTAAAGAAGCGGCTCTGGAAAAGTTCGCTGAATATCCCGGGATTACAGTAGAGAGCGGAGTTACGAACTGGCAGACAGATGAGGGAAGAAAACTGGCCGAAGATTACATCACAAAATGGGGAGATGATCTCAAAGCCATTGTTGCGATCGGTGGAAACCAGGCAGAAGGAGCTGTAGAAGCAGTACAGGCAGCAAATATGCAGGATCAGGTTCTGATCAGCGGCTTTGATGTGCAGGAGCCGCAGTATACGGCAGTAGAAAACGGATCAGAAGCATTTACTGTATCTCAGGGAGTTTATGAGCAGGCATATCTGAGTGTAGTGGCTGCCGTACGCGCTTTAAATGGTGAGAGCGTTCCGCGTCAGATCAACTGTCCGATCACGATCGTGACACAGGATAATCTTGAAGAAATGGACGAACGTCCTACGGCATTAGAAAACAGATAAGAAGGTGCATATATGCAGGAGATCAAAAACAAAAAGCTCGTAGACATGAGGCATATAACGAAAATATTTCCGGGAGTCAAGGCGTTGGATGATGTTTCCTTTGATCTGGAATCGGGAGAGGTTCATGTCCTGATGGGAGAAAACGGCGCAGGGAAATCTACTCTGATGAAAGTCCTGGCAGGCGCCTATACCCCGGATGGGGGAGAGCTGTTTATCAATGATGAGAAGATTACACAGTTTGACCCGGTCAGCATGAAAAATAAAGGGGTCGGTATCATCTATCAGGAATTTAATCTTGTCCCTTATTTAAATGTTGCTGAGAATATTTTTATTGACCATATGCCTAAGAAGGGGCTGCTGCTGAACAAAAAAGAAATGCACAGAAAAGCGTCAGAACTTCTGAAAGATATGAAGATGAAGGTGGATACTCATGTGCTGGCAGGAGAAATCCCGGTGGCACAGCAGCAAATGGTGGAAGTTGCAAAAGCGTTGACCAATGACATCAAGATCCTGATCATGGATGAGCCGACAGCAGCTTTATCCGGTGTCGAGATCGATCAGTTGTTTGAGATTATCCGGTCATTGAAGAAAAGAGGGATCGGGATCATCTATATTTCTCACAGAATGCAGGAAATACCGGTGATCGGTGACCGGATCACGATCATGAGAGACGGGCAGTATATCGCGACTGAAAATGTGAAAAACATCAGCAATGACCAGATCGTCCGCCTAATGGTAGGAAGGAAGCTGGGGGATCTGTACCAGAGAAGTGAGCATACTGTAGGAAAACCTGCGCTGAAAGTAGAGCATCTCACTTCGAAAAGAGCAGGGCTTCAGGATGTGTCCATGAAAGTGAGAAGTGGGGAGATCGTTGGCCTTGCAGGGCTGGTTGGCGCAGGCAGGACAGAATTGATGCGGGCAGTTTTCCATATTGATCCTTACGACTCCGGGAAAGTGATCGTAAAAGGCGAAGAAATCAGACAGAAGGCTACCGTGCGTAATATGATCGACAAAGGTGTATCGCTGATCCCGGAAGACAGGAAACAGCAGGGGTTATCTCTGATCCTTTCTGTATCCCAGAATATTGTGATGGCAAGCCTGAAGAAAATCAGTACGGGAGGATGGCTCCAGAAGAAGAAAGAGCGCGAAATTGTAGAAAAATATATAAAAGAGCTTAATATATCTACGCCATCCCCTGAACAAAAGGCAAATAACCTTTCCGGTGGAAACCAGCAGAAAGTTGTCCTTGCAAAATGGCTGTGTACAGAGGCGGATATTATTATTTTTGACGAACCGACCAGAGGAATTGATGTGGGCGCCAAAAAGGAAGTGTATTCCTTTATGGATAATCTGGCAAAAGAGGGGAAAGCCATTGTTATGATTTCTTCGGAAATGCCTGAGATTATCGGGATGAGTGACCGGATTTATGTGATGCGGGACAGAAAGATCGTCAAGGAACTGAGAGGAAATGATGTGACGCAGGAGATGATCTTGTCCTATGCATTAGAGGGAGCCAGAATGGAGGGAGAAAATGACAAAAATTAAGAAGCTAATACATAAGATCCCGCTGATCACCTGGTTTATCATTGTACTGATCGTTGTGTTCAGCTTCCGGTCAGACCAGTATCTGACCTACCGGAACCTGCTCGTACTGCTGCAGCAGGGATCGGTCCTCCTTGTGGTAGCATCTGCCGCTACCTTCGTGATCATAAGCGGTGGGCTTGACCTTTCACTCGGATCAATACTTACTGTAAGCGGCATCACTTCGGCGATGGCAGTTACTGCCGGTATTCCGATACCGATCGTTTTTCTGGTCGGGGGAATCACAGGTTTCCTCTGTGGGGCGGTAAATGGATTTTTTATATCTTACTGCGGACTGCCTCCTTTTATTACAACACTTGGAAGCCAGGGGATTTTTTATGGAATAGCCCTGCTGCTGACAAACAACGAAGGAATTGTGATCTATGATGAGAGTTTCCTTATATTAGGAGCAAATATCGGCGGGATGATTCCGATGGCGTTTGTTTGCTGCTTTATTCTGTACATTATCATGATCATTGTACAGGATTATACAAGATTTGGACGATATATCTATGCAATAGGCGGTAATGCAGAAGGAGCAAGGCTGTCAGGACTGAGAACAAGGTTCTGGAAATTCTTCATATATGCTTTTGCGGGAATGATGACAGGTCTGGCTGCTGTTATCCTGACTTCGCGTCTGGAAGTGGCGGATCCGCTTGTTGGAGACAGGTGGGAGTTTGAGGCAATCGCCTGCGCGATCCTGGGCGGAACCAGTATGAATATAGGAAAAGGCGATGTGAAAGGAACTATCCTGGGAGCAGCGCTCCTGACGATAATCAGAAGCGGTATGAATGTGGTACGGATCCCATCATTATGGCAGTCCGCAATCCTGGGAACAGTCCTGATCCTGGCGATTGTTTTCCAGGTGAGATTGTCACTTAAGGAGGGAAGAGGATGAACGGAAAGATAAAAGGCATAAACAGTAATATTTTACCTGCGGTCAGCCGTCTGGGAATACTTTTTATAATAATCATCATGGGCTGTATCATCGATCCTTCTTTCCTGAGCCTCAGGAACATTGGGAATAACCTGGCAAATGCCAGCATACTGATCATTCTCGGTGTGGGAGAAACAGTGGCGATCATTACAAATGGTCCGGATCTGTCAGCAGGATCTATTATGACAATGGGTGGAGTTGTCACAGCTATTCTGATGAAAAACTATGATGTTCATTTTGTGCTTGCAATTCTTGCCGGACTTTTAGTGGGATGCCTTCTCGGGGCGCTGAACGGTTATATGATCGCATACGTAAAGATCCCGGCATTCATCTCGACGTATGGCCTGCAGTGGGCAGTCTTCGGATTTGCGTATATTATCCTGGAAGGGTATGTGCTCTACTCATTTGACGAGACATTCCGCTTTATAGGAAATGGATGGATCTTTAAATATATATCCATGACTACAGTCTGTATGCTTGTGATCGTTGTGGCGGGGACACTGCTTCTTAAGAAAACGACGTTTGGCAGAAAATGTTATTCGGTCGGATCGAATGCAACTCAGGCGGCAATGTCTGGGATCGACTCCAGAAGAGTTGTTATGAAGGCTTTTATCTTCAGTGGATTTATGTCAGCGGCGGCAGGAGTTTTATATGTTGCAAGAATGAATTCTGTACAGTCTGATATTGGAAGCGCTTATCTGCTGAACGTTTTGGCAGCAGTATATATGGGCGGGACCAGTGCTTCCGGCGGAGAAGGCGGAATTCCTGGAACGATCATCGGGGCGCTGGCAATGACAATGGTTTCTAACTGCATGAATCTGCTGGCAGTTCCAAGCGAACTGCGGGATGCGGTCATTGACATACTGATCATTTTGACAGTGCTCCTGGATACAATAGTCAGAAAACGCATGATGAGCAGAAAGGTTGGATAAGATGAAGTTTGTGATGTCAGACGAAGGGAAGTGCTATACAACGGAAGGACATGATAAAGAAGTGTTTTCAAGGATTATCTATAAAGATGTCATAGATATACATATAACAACTTTCCCGGGGGGAACTGGCATGGAAGAGGAAGTCCATGAAAAGATAAATCATGTCTTCTATATGCTGAAAGGGAAAATGGAGGTGATGCAGCATAAAAAAGTATTAAGAGAGCTTTGTGAGGGGGATGCAGTTTATATCCCCGCAGGAGAGGCGCACGAGATTAGAAATTGTTCCGAAGTGGATGCTGTGTTTTTAGCAGCAAATTTTGAAGAAAACAGGAGACCAGACTATGAAAAAAGTTCTTAAACCTTTTAAATTTAACACGATGCAGGATGCAGGAGATTTCAAGAAAGCAATGGATGGTGCGGGACTGCCTTTTCCGGTGGACGAGAATGTGGATATCCTGGGAACACCAGTGAAGATTGGAAATAAAACAGTGCAAAACAGAATGTGCATCCAGCCTTTGGAAGGGTTTGACGGTCTTCCAGATGGAAGTCCGTCGGAACTTGATTTCCGAAGATACAAGAGATATGCAGGCGGTGGGGCAGGTATGATCTGGTATGAATCTATCGCAATTTCAGAGGATGGCAGATGTAATCCGCTGCAGATGGTGATCCGTCCGTCCACAGTAGATGAGATAAAGAGAATGGTAGACGAGGCAAACGCAGTCGCGGTCGAAAAATACGGACGTCGTCCGTACAATGTGCTGCAGCTTACCCATTCCGGACGGAGAAGCAATGACAAAAACTGGAAATCGACTCCTCTTGCGGTATGCGAGAATCCGTATATGGATGACCATACCAGCATTGACGGGAGCAGCGGAAAGATCACGATAGCGACAGATGACAAGATTGAGCAGATCATCAGAGGATTTATTGATGGCGCTATTCTTGCACATCAGGCCGGGTTTGACGCGGTTGATATAAAGATATGCCATGAATACATATTAAGAGAACTTCTGTCTGCATTTACACGTCCGGGGAAATTCGGGGGCAGTTTCGAAAACAGGACAAGAGCAGTATTCATGATCATTGACGGGATCAGAGAAAAATTAGGGGATGCACTTGATATCTGTGTCAGGCTGAATGCATATGACTGCGTCCCATATCCCTACGGATGGGGAATGAAAAAGGAAGAGGGCGTAATGGAACCGGATCTTACGGAACCGATTAAACTGTGCCAGATGCTGGTGGAACGGGATGTCCGCCTGATCAATCTGTCAACAATGATGCCGCGCTACCAGCCTTACGGAAGAGGACTGATGGCAGAACATGAAGAGGGACCTGAGGCGGAGATAGATCCATATAAGGGAACTTTCAGCCTGTTGGATGCGACGAGACAGATCAAAGAAGCTGTTCCAGGCGGTGTGTTCGTATGTACAGGACTCACCTGGCTGGAGCAGTTCGGAGGAAATGTGGCGGCAGGCGGAATCAAAGAAGGCTGGTTTGATATCGGAGGATTCGGGAGACAGGGATTTGCCTATCCGGAGTTCGCAAGAGACCTTCTCTATGACAAGACAATGTACCGCAACAAGTGCTGTATCCTGTGTGATAAGTGTTATGACCTGATACAGAAAGGACACTGTCAGACCGGATGCGTTATGCGTGATCAGGCAATTTATTTAAAACTTTACAGAGAGAATGTGATGAATAAGAAATAGAGTCCGAAAAGGAAGAGACGGTATATGGGAAAAACAGAAGAAAGATATAAAATTGCAAAAGAAATTTATGGAGAATACGGTGTTGATACAGATAAAGCCTTAAGCCAGATGAACGAGATCCCTGTAAGTATCCATTGCTGGCAGATTGATGATCTTTCTGGATTTGAAAATCCGGAAAGAGGACTGTCCGGAGGTATCCAGGCGACGGGAAGTGATCCGAGCAAAGCGAAAAATAAAGAAGAGTTCGTACAGAATCTGACCCAGGCTCTTAAAATGGTTCCGGGAAAAAACAAGCTTGCACTCCATGCGATCTATCTGGAAAACTTCGGGAGATTTGTCGACAGAGATGCAATAACTCCAGAGAATTTCTCATTTTGGGTAGATTATGCAAAAGAAAACTCCCTCGGTCTGGATTTTAATCCAACCTATTTCAGTCATGACAAAGCGGATGACAATTTTACTCTGTCCAGCTATGATCCGGAGATCCGCAAATTCTGGATCGAACATGGAAAGAGGTGCCGGAAGATCAGCGAATATTTTGGCAGAGAACTTGGTCAGACGTCTGTCAATAATCACTGGATTCCAGATGGATATAAAGACTATACAGTAGACAAATTAACACACAGAGAACTGCTGGCGGAGAGTATGGACCAGATTCTGAAAGAAAAAATTGACTGGCGTTACAGTATTGACTCGTTCGAAAGTAAACTGTTCGGATTAGGGCTGGAGAGCTATACAGTGGGTTCACATGAGTTCTATACAAATTATGCCGCGATCAGAAATAATTGTATTGTCTGCATGGATATGGGACATTTCCATCCAACGGAAACTGTATCAAGCAAAATTTCAAGCTATCTCGTATTTGGTCGTCAGATGCAGCTTCATGTCAGCAGGCCGGTGAGATGGGACAGCGATCATGTAGTAATAGTGGATGATGAACTGAAAGAAGTGATGCTTGAGATCAAGAGGCAGAATGCATTTGACCGGGTGCATATAGGTACGGATTATTTTGACGGATCCATCAACAGGATCGCTGCCCAGGCCCTTGGAGCACGCAGTGTAAAAAAAGCAATCCTCTATGCACTGCTGGAGCCGACAGATCTTCTCGAAAGATATGAAGAAAATGGAGATCTGGTACGACGTCTGGTCTACAGTGAGGAAGAGAAGATGCTGCCATTCGGACTGGTATGGGATCAATTTTGTGAAATGAACAACGTGCCCTTCTCCGGATGGGTGGAAAAGATTTTAAAGTGACTGCAGTACAGGAGAAAGGATGAACAGTTTTATGGAAAAACGTATTATAATACCGGATACAGACCTGTCCGTTTTCCCGATCGGATTAGGAACAGTAGATGCAGGATTATTATGGGATGGCGCTGATGCGGACAGGATCTTTGACGCTTATTTTGACTGCGGCGGAAATCTGATCGACTGCGCTCATGTATATGCTGACTGGGTAGCTGGTGAAAAAGCGCGTGCTGAACGAGTTCTGGGCGACTGGCTGGCGCGGAGCGGAAAACGAAACCGGACAGTTATAATGACAAAGGGCGGGCATCCGGATATGACGGGAGAAAACCCGGATACGCATAAAAGCAGGATGTCGCATTCGGATATGGTGCAGGATTTGGACGAATCCTTAAAAAAGCTTCGGACCGATCATATCGATATCTATTTCTATCACAGAGACAACAGAGAGCAGGCAGTAGAAGAGGAAATAGAGACTATGGAAGGGTTTGTCAAAGAAGGAAAGATCCGCTATTATGGATGCTCCAACTGGGATGCAGACCGGATGAAAGCAGCAGACGCATATTGTAAAGAAAAAGGATACCGTGGTTTTGTGGCAGATCAGAGCCTGTTGAATCTTGGAATGAAATATATGAATCCTCTTGAAGACGACACACTTCGGTATACAAAAGGAGAGGCATATCAATATCATGTTGATAATCCGGGAAATCTGGAGATGCCTTATATGGGAAACTGCAGTGGATTTTTCCATATATATGATGCAAAAGGGGAAGAAGGGGTGAAAAATAATCCGTATAATACCCCGGACAATTTAAGAGTGGCAGCCGGAGTGAAAAGACTGAAAGAAAAATATAACTGTTCGATCACGCAGATCGTGCTCGGATTCTTCAGCCATCAACCTTTTGCATGTGTGCCGCTGTATGGCCCGGCGTGTTCGGAGCATGTCATTGATGCCTGCGGAACGATGGATGTGCCGCTGACAGACGATGATTATAATGAGTTGTTGAAATGACCTTTTGGATATATCAGAGTGAAAAGTCAGGGGCAATCTGACGAAAGTTATTTTCTTTTTTCCAAAAAGCTGTATAATAACATTGGTTTGTAAATTGTCTGGAGGAAAGAAAATGGATCTTTTTGACTATATGAGAGAAACAAATCAGAAGAAGGAATCGCCCCTGGCGTCCAGGATGCGTCCGACAACGCTGGATGAAGTGGTGGGACAGCAGCACATCATCGGGAAGGACAAACTTCTGTACCGGGCGATCAAGGCGGACAAGCTGGGATCGCTCATCTTCTACGGACCGCCGGGGACCGGAAAGACCACGCTGGCAAAAGTGATCGCTAATACGACCAGCGCCGAGTTCAAGCAGATCAACGCCACCGTGGCCGGGAAGAAGGATATGGAGGAAGTGGTGAAGGAGGCGAAAGATCTGCAGGGAATGTACGGGAAAAAGACAATCCTGTTCATCGATGAGATCCACCGGTTCAACAAGGGACAGCAGGACTATCTGCTGCCCTTTGTGGAGGACGGGACGATCATCCTGATCGGCGCCACCACGGAGAATCCCTATTTTGAAGTAAACGGGGCGCTCCTGTCCAGGTCCAGCATCTTTGAGCTGAAAGCGCTGAGCAAAGAAGATATCAGGACGCTGATCCTCCGGGCAGTGACGGACACGGAGAAGGGAATGGGCAGCTTCCATGCAAAGATCGATGAGGACGCCCTTGATTTCCTTGCGGATATCTCGGGCGGAGACGCCAGGAACGCGCTTAATGCAGTGGAACTGGGAATCCTGACAACGGACCGCTCGGAGGACGGGATCATTCACATCACTCTGGATGTCGCCTCGGAGTGCATCCAGAAGAGAGTGGTGAATTACGACAAAAAAGGGGACAATCACTACGACATCATCTCCGCGTTCATCAAGAGCATGCGGGGATCTGATCCGGATGCGGCGGTGTTCTACCTTGCGAAGATGCTCTACGCCGGAGAGGATATTAAGTTTATCGCACGGCGCATCATGATCTGTGCGTCCGAGGACGTTGGGAATGCAGATCCCATGGCGCTGACCGTGGCTGTGTCGGCGTCCCAGGCGGTGGAACGGATCGGGATGCCGGAGGCTCAGATCATCCTGTCACAGGCGGTGACTTATGTCGCCACAGCGCCGAAGAGCAATTCCGCGTGCAATGCGATCTTTGCGGCAAGTGAGGCGGTCAGAAACAATCAGACAACAGTTCCGGTCCATCTCCAGGACGCCCACTATAAAGGGGCACAGAAACTGGGACATGGAACGGGGTACAAGTATGCTCACGATTATCCGGGACATTATGTAAAACAGCAGTATCTCCCGGATGAGATAAAAGACGCCAGGTTCTATGAACCCGGCGTCCTCGGTTACGAAAAAACGATCAGAGAATATCTAGAGAAGATCCGTCAGCAGTGAGGTGTAGATCTCCTGGCTCTTCAGAGACCACTTTGCGGCGATGGTCTCTGCCTCTTTTTCAGTCGGAACAGTGAGTTTCAGGTCAATCAGGCTGTAGCCGTTCTCGACGATCTGGCAGCGGACCTCAAATTCATGGTTGGTGTTCAGGTAATAGTCGGATTTTACAGAGACTTCTTCTTTCAGGTCATACTGTTTCTCTTTGAGAAAATCATCGATCTCCTGCCGGATGGCGGGAGATATTTTGTTGCTGAAGAAATGGATCGTCTCTTCTCCGTTCTCTGTCAGATGATAGAGAGTCCGGTTGTGGGTTGTCTCCGCTTTGAGAAGATCCGAGCTGATCAGCTCGGAAAGAGTTTCCTGAAGTTTAAAATAGGACGTATATCCTTTATCCAGTATAAACTCGGAAATCTGGGATGTGGCGAGGGGAAAGTCCACCCTGTCCAGCATGTAAAGTACGATGAGTTTATATAATGTGTATGTCTCAGCCATAATACTCCTTTCCCTGCCAGATATCATTCTCCTTCAGATACTGGTTCAGCCGGTTGAGCACGGTTCGCTTGGCCCCGGTCCAAAGCGGCGCGATGAGAAGATCTTTGGGGCCGTCCCCTGTGAGCCGGTGGATGACAATCTCAGGATCCAGCCGGGCGATACATTTTCCCAGAAGACGGATGTATTCCTCCATATCGGGGACATGAAAGGGGCGTGCATCATAAACTGAAGCCAGATCCGTCCCTTTGAGAACATGAAGAAGCTGAAGTTTGATCCCATGGATACGGGAACGGTTCAGGTATTCGATGGTCTCCAGCATCTTTTCCTCCGTCTCTCCGGGGAGAAAGAGGATCACATGAACGATCGTCTCGATCCCGATCCTGCGAAGATTTTTCACCGCGGCGTCAAAGACGTTCAGAGAGTATCCGCGCCGGATACTGCGGGCTGTATCCTCGTGGATCGTCTGGAGTCCCAGTTCCACCCAAACCGGTTTGATCCGGTTCAGGCGTTCCAGAAGTGCGAGCACATCGTCTCCCAGACAATCCGGACGGGTCGCGATGGACAGGATTTTCACATCCGGATCCGAGATCGCCTCAGTAAAGATCTTTTCCAGATAAACGGCCGGTCCGTAGGTATTAGTGAACGCCTGGAAATATGCGATGTAGGACCGGACGGGACGTTTGGCGAGAAGCTCTTCCTTTCCCTTTTTAAGCTGGTCTGCAACAGACATTGCAGCAGATCCGGCAAAATCCCCGGAACCTTTTGCACTGCAGAAGATGCATCCGCCTGTACCGGCCTTTCCATCCCGGTTGGGACAGGTCATCCCGCCGTTCAGTGTGATCTTATACACTTTTTCCCCATATGTGCTCCTCAGAGCCCGGTCCAGGGAATGATAACGTTTTTCCCCCCAGCGAGTGATCTGGTCCATGAGATCCATTCTCCTTTTTCTCATACTTCTGATTATCATAACACTCCTGAACTTTATGTGCAAATAAATATGAAAAAAAGCTTTTCATTTTTTATGACATGCTGTATAATATGTACATATTTGATGTTTTTTCATATAAAAGTCGATTCAGACTGTTAATTCCCGATACAACAGATTGAAAGATATTAAAAGAAGAGAAAGGAAAGATTTTATGACGAGAGAAAAATATGAATCTCTGCCCCTGTCCACATTGAAGGAGCTGGCAAAGGCGAGAAAGATGAAAGGGATCTCCGGTATGAAAAAGGGGGATCTGATCGACGCTATGCTCGCTCTTGACGAGAAGGAAAAGCAGAAAGAGGCAAGCGATGAGGCGAAAGAAGAAATAAAGGAAGAGATGAAGGAAAAGAAAGAGGAGACGGATATCGAACAGCTTGACAGCGGACATACCGCGAACGGCATCCTGGAGGTCATGCAGGACGGTTTCGGATTTATCCGCTGTGAAAACTATCTCCCCGGCGAGAATGACGTCTATGTATCTCCATCCCAGATTCGCAGGTTCGGGCTGAAGACCGGCGATATTATTATGGGAAATACCAGGATCAAGACTCAGGGAGAGAAGTTCAGTGCCCTGCTGTATGTCTCTACGATCAACGGAATGCGTCCGTCAGAGGCGATGAAGAGAAAGAATTTTGAGGATCTTACTCCGATCTTTCCGAACAAGCGGATCCGTCTGGAGACCCCCGGCTGCAGTACGGCGATGCGGATCGTGGATCTGGTGTCTCCCATTGGAAAGGGACAGAGAGGAATGATCGTCTCCCCTCCGAAAGCGGGAAAGACGACGCTTCTAAAAGATGTTGCACTCTCTGTGCAGAAGAGCGAGCCTCATATGCATCTGCTCATCCTTCTGATCGATGAGCGCCCGGAGGAAGTAACAGACATCAAGGAAGCGATCGAAGGGCCGAATGTGGAGGTCATCCACTCCACCTTTGACGAACTTCCGGAGCATCACAAAAGGGTATCCGAGATGGTGATCGCACGGGCGAAACGTCTTGTGGAGCACGGCAAGGACGTGATGATCCTTCTGGACAGCATCACACGACTTGCAAGGGCATACAACCTTACCGTACCGCCGTCAGGAAGGACCCTTTCAGGAGGCCTTGATCCGGCGGCATTATACAGTCCGAAACGTTTCTTCGGCGCGGCCAGGAATATGAGAGAGGGCGGAAGCCTGACGATCCTTGCGACTGCCCTGGTGGATACGGGAAGCAAGATGGATGACGTTGTATACGAGGAATTCAAGGGAACCGGAAACATGGAACTGATCCTTGATCGCAGGCTTCAGGAGCGAAGAGTATTTCCTGCTGTGGACATCCCGAAGTCGGGTACCAGACGTGAGGACCTGCTCCTTAATAAAGATGAGCAGGAGGCAGTGTACATTATGCGCCGGGCCATGAATGGGATGAAGGCGGAAGAGGCGGTGGACAACCTGCTGAACATGTTCACAAGGACGAAAACGAATGCAGAACTGGTACATCAGGTGATCCGTCAGAAGTTTATTTAAAAAACTGTTGCAAAAGAAAATATCTTATGCTACAATTAAAAAGCTGTTTAGAGAGTATAATAAGTAATTTTAAAATAGAGAGGTGAAAATCATGCGCGAAGGAATACATCCCGAATACCATCAGGCAACTGTAACCTGCAACTGCGGAAACACATTTGTTACAGGTTCCACAAACGAAAGCATTCATGTGGAAATCTGCTCCAAGTGCCATCCGTTCTATACAGGACAGCAGAAAGCGGCACAGGCCCGCGGCCGTGTTGACAAGTTCAACAAGAAATACGGTATCAAATAAGAAAGACGTGGTTCAGGCTGAGGTGGAAGCATCTCAGCCTGTTTCATTAGGTTACTGTTCACACTGTACTCAGGGATAGGAAAATGCATCGTCATGCTTGCATGTAAGAGGCATTTTCCTATCCCTGGTTACGAGTGGAACTCGTAACCGCCGCCCACATAAGCAGTCTTAGCACGCAGTGCGGAACGGGAGCGCGTCAGCGCGACGAGTGCGCATGCAGGCGGCGGGAAAGTGTGAACGATAAAAAAGTTCACAGGAGGCATTATGAAATCATCTAATATTGGCGGACAGGCAGTCCTGGAAGGCATTATGATGAGAAACGGCGGAAAATATTCCGTTGCTGTGCGGAAGACCGACGGGGAGATCGCGGTCGACGTACAGGATTATAGAAGCGTCATTCCCTGGAAGACTCCGCTGAAGATCCCCTTTATCCGCGGAATCTTTAATTTCGTGGATTCCCTGGTGCTGGGGATGAAGACGCTGATGTACTCAGCCAGCTTTTTTGAGGAAGAAGAGGAAGAAGAACTGCTGACGGAGGAGGAAGCGGCAAAGAGGGAAAAAAGTGAGAAACTGATCATGAACCTGACAGTTGCGTTCGCAGTGGTGATCGCTGTCGCGATCTTTATGGTTCTGCCTTATTTTCTCAGCAGCGTCGTGGAGAGATATACTTCTTCACGGGTGCTGATGACGATCTTTGAGGGAGTGATCCGCGTTGCGATCTTCCTGCTCTATATCTTCCTGATTTCGAGAACAAAAGACATAAAACGGACTTTCATGTATCACGGGGCAGAGCACAAATGTATCAACTGCATTGAACACGGCCTGGAACTGAATGTGGAGAACGTGAGAAAAAGTTCCAAACAGCACAAAAGGTGCGGGACCAGCTTTCTTTTCTTCGTGATGATCGTGAGTATCATATTCTGCTTTTTCATCACTGCAGAATCTCAGCTGCTCCGTGTGATCATCCGCATTGCTCTGCTGCCGCTGATCGCAGGAGTTTCCTATGAGATCATCCGTCTTGCGGGCAACAGCGACAATGTATTTATCAATCTGCTGAGCAGACCGGGGATGTGGGTCCAGAATATGACGACCAAAGAACCGGATGACAGTATGATCGAAGTTGGGATCCGCGCAGTGGAGGAAGTATTTGACTGGCGGACCTGGCAGAAGGAGAACCTGTGACGCTCAGAGAAGCCTGCGCATGGGGACAGGGGCAGCTTACGGCAGAAGGAGTGGAAGACGCTGCTCTTGACGCCTGGTACCTCCTGGAGTATGTGACGGGCGTAAGCAGAGCGGCTTACTATGCGGAACCGGGCAGGAAGATGACAGAGGAACAGAAAGAAAAGTACTCTGCCCTGATCGGGAAGCGGGTGGAGCATATCCCGCTCCAGCATCTGACCGGATTCCAGGAGTTTATGGGACTGGAATTCCGGGTGAATGAGCATGTGCTTATCCCGAGACAGGATACAGAGACCCTTGTGGAACATGCGCTGGAGTATCTGGAGAAAGAAAGGATACCGTCACCGGGAAGAAGCATCCAGATCCTGGATATGTGCACCGGCTCCGGATGCATCCTTCTGAGCGTTCTGAGATATGCAGAGAAATATATAGAGAAAAATGAACACTGTACAGAGCCTATAAAAATAGAAGGAACCGGTGCAGACGTCTCGGAGGAGGCGCTTCAGGTGGCCCGCAGGAATGCTGACGCACTGTATCCGGAGGCAAGGCTTGTCCAGAGCGACCTGTTCATGGAGATTTCAGGAAAATATTCCATGATCCTTTCCAACCCGCCCTATATCCGGACGGAGGAGATCAGCCGGCTCCAGGATGAGGTCAGGTTCCATGATCCTGTCCTTGCACTGGACGGAAGAGAGGATGGTCTGTACTTTTACAGAAGGATCGTAAAAGAGGCGCAGCCGCATCTCGAGCGCGGAGGTGTTCTCATATTTGAGATCGGATACGATCAGGCCAGGGATGTCACGGAACTTCTGCGGAACGCCGGATACGCGGAGATAACCGTGAAAAAGGATCTGGCAGGACTTGACCGTGTTGTGTCAGGCGTGTTACAGTGATTCAGGAGAAACGAAAGAACAGATAGATAGAAAGAGAAAAGGACAGATAGAAAATGTTTGACAGATTAGACGACTTACTGATTCGGTATGAAGAAGTGATGGGGGAACTGCAGGAACCCGACGTGGCAAATGATCCTCAACGGTTCCGGAAACTGATGAAGGAACAGAGTGACCTTGCGCCGATCGTCGAAGCATATAAGGAATATAAGGCATGCAAACAGAATATAGAGGACAGCCTTGCCCTGTTGGAGGAAGAATCCGATGAAGAAATGAAGGAACTGGCCAAGGAAGAACTGAACGAATCCAGAGAACGTGTTGCGGAGCTGGAGCAGAAACTGAAGATCCTTCTGCTTCCCAAAGACCCGAATGATGACAAAAACGTTATCGTTGAGATTCGTGCCGGTGCGGGCGGCGACGAGGCGGCTCTTTTTGCCGCGGAAGTCTACCGAATGTATGTACACTATGCAGACAAGCGCGGGTGGAAGACGGAGATGATCTCTCTCAATGAGAACGGGATCGGCGGCTTCAAGGAATGTGTGTTCATGATCACAGGCCAGGGCGCCTATTCCCGCCTGAAATACGAGAGCGGCGTGCACCGTGTCCAGAGAGTGCCTGAGACAGAGAGCGGCGGAAGGATCCATACATCCACCATCACCGTGGCGATCATGCCCGAGGCGGAGGAAGTGGATGTTGTGATCGATGAGAAAGATATCCGTATCGACGTTATGCGCGCGTCCGGAAACGGAGGTCAGTGCGTCAATACGACGGACTCCGCGGTCCGGCTGACTCATTATCCGACAGGGATCGTGATCTACAGCCAGACAGAGAAGTCTCAGCTCCAGAACAAGGAGAAGGCATTCCGTCTGCTCCGTTCCAAGCTCTATGATCTGGAGCTTGAAAAGCAGCAGGTGTCGGAAGCGGAAGCGAGAAGAAGCCAGATCGGGACAGGAGACCGCTCTGAGAAGATCAGGACTTACAACTTCCCTCAGGGAAGAGTGACGGATCACCGGATCAAGCTGACTCTGCATAAGCTGGACAGTGTGCTGAACGGAGATCTGGATGAGATTATAGACAGCCTGATCGCGGCGGACCAGACCGCCAAACTGGCAAAGATGGAGGACTGATGATTTATGGAATACGATTTTAAACGCCCGGAGCTTGAGGACAGAGACCTGGTCAACCACTACTTTTTCCAGGCTCCAGGGAGAAGTTGCGAGAGAACCTTTGTAAATGTGTTCCTCTGGTCCAGACACTACAAAGTAAAGTTCGCTGTCATCGAGGACGCACTGGTGTTCCGCAATGAGGGGAACGATTATGCGTTTTCCTATCCGGCAGGAAATCCGGACGCGGTAAAGAGGGCGCTGGAAGCCATTATGGAGTACTGTAAGGAAAGAGAATGTCCCTTTAAACTCTACAACGTGACTCCAGAGCATTTTGAGCAGATGGAGAACTGGTTTCCGGGCCGGTTCAAGATAGAATATGTGCGGGATGTGGCGGACTATGTCTATGAGACAGAGAAACTGGCGACCCTGGCGGGAAAGAAGCTCCATGGAAAGAGAAACCATATCAACAAGTTTAAGAACCTTTATTCGGACTGGTCTTATGAGAGCCTGAGCGATGACAATGTGGAAGAATGTTTCCAGATGGCCCTCAGGTGGAGGAACCAGAACGGCTGTGATGATGATGCGGAAAAGAATGCGGAGATGTGTGTAACGCTGAATTCTCTGCGGCTGTATAAAGAGCTGGGGCTTCGGGGAGGTATCCTGAGAGTGAACGGAGAGGTCGCCGCGTTCTCCATGGGAGAGCCTCTCTGCAGCGATACATTTGTAGTTCATATTGAGAAGGCGTTTGCCGATATCGAAGGAGCCTATCCGATGATCAACCAGCAGTTTGTCCTGCATGAGTGCATGGATTATACCTATGTAAACCGGGAGGATGATGCGGGTTCAGAGGGACTGAGAAAGGCAAAGCTTTCCTATCGGCCTGCGTTCATGGTGGAAAAAGGTATTGTGACAGAAATATGATTACAGAAGAAATGGAGTGAAAGTGATGATTTCAAAGAAAATGGAAAATATGGTGGCAAACAGTTCGGCAATCCGGGCGATGTTCGAGGAAGGAAACCGTCTGGCGAAGATCTACGGTGCAGAGAATGTGTTCGACTTCAGTCTGGGAAATCCCAATGTTCCGGCTCCGGAGGCTGTAAAAAAGGCGATCATTGATCTTCTGAACGAGGAGGATCCGGTTGTCCTTCATGGTTATACGAGCAGCAACGCGGGATATGAGGATGTCCGCCAGGCAGTCGCTGAGTCGCTTAATGCAAGGTTCGGCACAGCCTTTTCCGGGAAGAATATCACGATGACAGTGGGGGCGGCAGGAGGACTGAACGTGATCCTGAAGGCGCTTCTCAACCCCGGTGATGAAGTGATCACTTTTGTTCCGTATTTTGGGGAATACAGAAGTTACGTAAACAATTATGACGGTGTGCTCGTGGAGATCTCTCCTGACACCGCCACATTTCAGCCGAAACTGGATGAGTTCGGGGAGAAGATCACCCCTAAGACAAAGGCGGTCATCGTAAATACGCCGAACAATCCGACCGGCGTGGTCTACTCCGAGGAGACCATCAAAAAGATGGCTGCTGTTATGGAGAAAAAGCAGAAGGAGTACGGGACAGATATCTATCTGATCTCGGACGAGCCTTACAGAGAACTGGCCTATGATGGCGTTGAGGTGCCCTATCTGACAAAATATTATGACAATACCGTAGTGGGATATTCCTACAGTAAATCTCTTTCCCTCCCAGGAGAGCGGATCGGCTATCTTGTCATTCCGGATGAGGCGGCGGACAGTGAGAATCTGATCTCTGCCGTGAACGTGGCGACACGTATTCTGGGTTTTGTCAACGCGCCCACACTCCAGCAGAAAGTGGTGAAAGCGTGTCTTAATGAAAAGACGGATATCTCTTTCTATGACAGGAACAGGGAGACGCTGTACAACGGATTAAAAGAGCTGGGATTTGACTGCATCAAACCGGAGGGCGCTTTCTATCTGTTCGTGAAATCGCCGGTGGAGGATGAGAAGGTTTTCTGTGCCGATGCAAAGAAATACAATATCCTGCTTGTTCCGGGGAGTTCTTTCGGATGCCCGGGATATGTTCGGATCGCTTACTGTGTTGCATATGAGACCATCGTCAACTCTCTGCCGAAGTTTAAGGAACTGGCAGAAGAATACAGGAGAGCGGGAAAATGGCAGTAAGAGAGGAACTTCTGAAAAACATACGGACTGTCGAGCCGTATGTTCCCGGGGAACAGCCTCAGGAGAAAGTTATAAAGCTCAACACAAATGAGAATCCTTATCCCCCGGCTCCGGGGGTAAAAAAAGAGCTTGATTCTCTGGATCCGGCCGACTTCCGTCTGTATCCTGATCCGGCATCCGGCGTTCTCGTAAAAGCTCTTGCTGAGAATTACGGAGTAAGGGAAGATCAGATCTTCGTGGGCGTGGGATCTGATGATGTTCTGTCCCTGTGTTTTTTGACATTTTTCAATTCAGAAAAACCGGTTCTGTTCCCGGACATCACGTATTCATTCTATAAAGTGTGGGCACAGCTGTACCGTATCCCGTATGAGTGTCCGCCCCTGGACAGGGATTTCCGGATCGTCAGGACGGACTATTACAGGGAGAACGGAGGCATCATCTTCCCGAATCCGAATGCGCCTACAGCGATTTACGAGGGACTTGATTTTGTTGAAGATATCCTCAGACATAATCGGGATTCCATCGTAATCGTGGATGAAGCGTATGTGGATTTTGCCGGTGAGTCTGCTATGGGACTGATCGGGAAATATGATAATCTGATCGTGACACAGACGTTCTCCAAATCCCGGAGCATGGCGGGAATGCGGATCGGATACGCGGTTTCCAGTCCGGATTTGATCCGCTGTCTGAATGATGTAAAGTATTCTTTCAATTCTTACACCATGAGCCGTGCGGCGCTGGTATGCGGCGCGGCGGCAGTGAGAGACCGGGACTATTTTGAGGAGAATATCAAAAAGATCAAAGAGACAAGGGAGCGGGCAAAGAGGGAACTGTCCGGTCTTGGATTCGAGTTTACAGATTCAGGGGCAAACTTCCTGTTTGTGCGCCATCCGGAGTATGATGGGACCAGACTTTTTACAAGACTGAAGGAGGCTGGTATCTATGTCAGACACTGGGAAGATGAGAGAATCAGACAGTATCTTAGGATCACGGTAGGAACGGATGAAGAGATGGAGAAGCTGTTTGAATTTCTCAGAGACTACGAGGAGACAGAGACCTGAACTGCCCGGATAAAGAAAAGAAATAATAACAGGAGCCGCTGTGGGATGGAGAGGGGTTCTCTTTTCACCACAGCGGCTCTTTTTCTTCAACACATATTTTGTTTTTTAAAACTATTCCACTTTTACGCGGCTGTTGAATTTATCCAGTGCAAGTGCACAGACAATACCAACCACGATGCAGATCAGATTGACCACTGCTGTTCCCGCCGTCAGGAAACTGCCAACCGGAATGATCATGACGGTAGCTGCTATGACGATTCCGATGATGCCGTGGAAGGCGATAGAATAGAAATTGTCAAAAAGAGCGTTGATTGCTTTGGCAAGCAGGATCACGGTTACGAGGGCGCCGATGCCGGCCGGGAACAGGACGCTCATGTCAAAATGGCCGATACCGTCAACAAACGGGGTGTAAAGTCCGAGCGGCATCAGCAGAGTGGAGAAACTCATACCCGGAGCGATCACACTGAGAGCAAGGCAGAAGCCGCAGAACAGGTACCAGAAGAAATTCGGCACCACTTCTATGGAGGTCATCTGAAGCCCGATCAGCAGCGCGAAGATAAAACACATACATACTACAAGTGAGATCCAGGAACCTTTTGAGCGGCCCTGTTCGCCTGCTTCACGAAAAAGGGACGGCAGCATCCCAACGATCAGCCCGATGAAAAGGCAGACGGAGGGATCCGGATACCGGTTCAGGAAAAACGCCAGGATGTTGGCGACTCCGAGAAAACCGATAACTCCACCGATAAAGACTGGAATGAGCTTAGGTACATGCGTTTTGAAATTTTTAAAGGGATTTGATAAGAGTTCCATGATAGGCTTATATATGCCGAAAATGACGCTCAGAACTCCGCCGGATATTCCGGGGAGAACGGCTCCCAGTCCGATCAGCGCTCCCTGAATGATGCGGAATAAAAACTGCAGAGGGCTGAAATTACTGTTTCCTTTTTTGTCCATGTGCTTGAAATCCTTTCTTTTTTCATATACTTATTTTTAAGACCATAATATTTATACTATTTTTCTGACAGTTTTGCAAGAAGCAGTTCATTTTTTGTAGCGTTGACAGTGGTGGGGGAAATCTTTATAATGAAAGACAAGAAAAGAAAGGGTTTAGATTATGATTTACGAAAATAACGAAGAAAAAAGAAGTACACTCTGGAGGACGGTACTTACGGTATCATCAGTCCTTATTGTTATCATAGCTGTTTTTTTTATTGTCAAGCTGTTTACAGATAACCCGCTCGAGGGAACCTGGGTCAGTGATGAGGGAGATATCACCCTGACATTTACGGACGAGAGAGACAGCGTATCTGTACAGAGCGGATCCGTCAGCGTAACGACTGAGTGCAGTGTGGATAAATCCACGAAGGTACTCACCGTGCATGTCAGTGACGAGCTTATAAAAGAGCAGGCGGAAAATTCTGACGGGGATGTCACCGAGACACAGCTCCGTGACCTGCTCGATGATATCGAAGGGACATACGAGTATAATATTGAGAATACGACCCTTACACTGACAGAGAGGGAATATGGAAACCAGATGGTCTTTGAGAAAAATTGATCGGAGAAAAGTCAGATGTACAGAAATCAGACGAAGGAAATTTTGGTTGGAAATGTAAAGATCGGCGGTGACAATCCTATCGCCATCCAGTCCATGACAAACACGAAAACGGAGGATGTAAAGGCGACGACGGAACAGATCCTGCGTCTTGAGGCTGCCGGATGCGATATTATCCGGTGCGCGGTGCCGACCATGGAGGCGGCGGAAGCGCTCAGGGAGATAAAGAAGAACATACACATTCCTCTTGTTTCCGATATCCATTTTGACTATAGGCTTGCCATCGCGGCGATCGAGAACGGGGCGGATAAGATCCGGATCAATCCGGGGAATATCGGTTCCCGGGAAAAAGTACAGGCTGTGGTGGATAAGGCGAAGGAGTATGGCGTGCCGATCCGCGTGGGCGTCAACAGCGGTTCGCTTGAAAAGCATCTGCTGGAGAAATACGGCGGAGTGACGGCGGAAGGGATCGTGGAGAGTGCTCTGGACAAAGTCCATATGATCGAGGAGATGGGATATGACAACCTTGTCGTCAGCATAAAATCATCGGATGTGATGATGTGTGTCGAGGCGCATGAACTGATCGCGAAACAGTGTCCCTATCCGCTCCATGTTGGTATTACGGAGTCGGGCACAGTGTATTCCGGAAATATCAAGTCCTCTGTGGGACTGGGCATCATCCTCCACGAAGGGATCGGAAATACGATCCGGGTCTCTCTTACAGGCGATCCGGTGGAGGAGATCCGTACCGCAAAACTGATACTGAAGACACTGGGGCTCCGTAAAGGAGGTATCGAAGTGGTGTCATGTCCCACCTGCGGAAGGACAAAGATCGATCTGATAGGACTTGCCAACGAAGTGGAAAAAATGGTGGCTGACATTCCGCTGGATATCAAAGTGGCGGTCATGGGATGCGCAGTCAACGGACCCGGTGAGGCGAAAGAAGCGGATATCGGGATCGCCGGCGGGATCGGCGAAGGTCTGCTCATCAAAAAAGGTCAGATCGTAAAGAAGGTTAAAGAGGAGGAACTTCTCAGCACATTACGTCAGGAGTTGTTAGATTGGAAGCAGTAAAGAGTGAAAAAACTTTTTTTAATGTGTTTCCCACGTTGAAAGTGGAGGACGATATAAGGATTCTCTTCGGAGATGTAGAAGTACAGAAGATCACGACGAATTCCAGTCGTGATTTTCTTCACGTTCACATTTTGAGCCGGCATCTGATCCAGAAGAAACAGATCTGGCAAATGGAGCAGAAGATCAAGGAACAGCTTTTCGGAACAGCATCCGTAGCTGTCCAGATCAGGGAACTCTATGAACTGTCAGGACAGTATACTGCGGAAGCGCTCATGCGGGAATACAGAGAGAGTATCATAGAGGAACTTAAGACGATCAGCGTCCTTGCTGCAAATATGTTCGCTCAGGCTGACATCACTTTTGAGGAAGGCGGCGTGATCCAGCTGGGACTTGTCAATACGATCGTGTCGGAAGGACGAAAGGAAGAGATCCTGGAACTGCTGGAGGAAATTTATGACCGCAGGTTCCGGATCCCGGCGGATATCAGGATCACTTATCACTCTCCGGAAGGGAACGGAACGAGAGAATATGACGAACAGCGGATCCAGCAGGAGATCAACGCCATCTTTGAACGGCGCGCAAGACAGCGGGGCGAGGAAATCCCGCAGAAGAGCGAGACGAAGAAGAGCGGGGCGGAAAAGAAAACTTCCTCCTCCGGTTCAGGAAACGGCGGTTCAGGAAAGTCCGGATCCGGGAACGGACACAGAGAGAAAGGGAAAAAGGAATTCCGGAAAAAGGATTTCTACCGTCCGGTCAAGGTCGGCGATGATCCGAACCTGATCTACGGAAAGAATTTCGACGATGAACCGATCACACTGGACCAGGTGGTAACGGAGATGGGAGAGATCACGATCCACGGGAAGATCATCAACTTTGATACCCGTGAGATCCGGAATGAAAAGACGATCATCATGTTCGCGGTGACAGACTTTACGGATACGATCACGGTGAAGATGTTTACAAGGAACGATCAGCTCCCCGAGATCCTTGCGGAACTGAAAAAAGGCGTTTTTGTGAAGATAAAGGGGATCACTACCATCGACAAATTTGACGGTGAGCTGACCATCGGCTCCGTGACCGGCATCAAAAAGATCGGCGATTTCACTGTATCGAGAAAGGACTTAAGTCCGGCAAAAAGAGTGGAACTCCACTGTCATACAAAGATGAGCGACATGGACGGAGTATCGGAAGTGAAAAACATCGTGAAGCGCGCCCATGACTGGGGACACCCGGCCATTGCCATCACGGATCACGGTGTGGCTCAGGCATTTCCCGATGCCAATCATTACATAGAGACGCTGGATGCGGACGACCCCTTTAAAGTGATCTACGGTGTGGAGGGCTATGTGGTGGACGACCTGACTGACATCGCAGTGAACGCCAGAGAACAGACGCTGGATGATACCTACATTGTTTTTGATATCGAGACCACGGGATTCAGCTCAGTCCGTGACAGGATCATAGAGATCGGGGCAGTCAAGGTCGTGAACGGGGAGATCGTGGACCGGTTCAGTACCTTTGTGAACCCGGAGCGGCCTATCCCCTTTGAGATCACGAACCTGACCAGCATCACGGACGAGATGGTCATGGACTCGCCGACGATCGAGGTGATCCTTCCTCAGTTCCTGGAGTTTGCAGGCGACAGTATCCTTGTTGCCCACAACGCCGGATTTGACGTGGGATTTATCGAGGAGAACTGCAGGAACCAGGCGATCGACAGGAAATTTACCTATGTGGATACGGTTGCCCTTGCCAGGGTACTCCTTCCCACTCTGTCAAAATATAAGCTGAACATTGTGGCGAAAGCACTGGGAATCTCCCTTGAGAACCATCACCGGGCTGTGGATGACGCGGGAGCGACGGCAGAGATCTTTGTCAAATTCGTGGAGATGCTCAAAGACAGGAATATCAATACGTTAAAAGAGATGAACCATTTCGGGGACCGGAATGTGAACGCGATCCGGAAGATGGCAACGTATCATATCATCATCCTTGCGAAAAATGATATCGGACGGTTCAATCTTTATCAGCTGATCACAGAATCCCATCTGACGTATTACGCCAGAAGGCCCAGAATCCCGAAGAGTCTTCTGAACGAACACAGGGAAGGCCTGATCATCGGAAGCGCCTGCGAGGCGGGAGAGCTTTACCGGGCCGTCCTGGAGCAGCGCTCCGCGGAGCAGATCGCTCGGCTCGCGGATTTCTACGATTACTATGAGATACAGCCAGTCGGGAATAACCGGTTCATGATCGAGAGCGAGAAGGTACCGGATGTGACTTCGGAGGAAGATCTGAGGAATCTGAACCGACAGATTGTGGAGCTGGGGGAAAAATTCAAGAAACCGGTGGTGGCGACCTGTGATGTCCATTTCCTCGACCCGGAGGATGAGGTGTACCGCCGTATCATCATGGCGGGAAAAGGGTTTGATGATGCGGATACCCAGCCGCCCCTGTTTCTCCGCACGACAGAAGAGATGCTGGATGAATTTTCTTATCTGGGGTCTGCAAAGGCAAGGGAGATCGTGATCGACAATCCAAATAAAATCGCGCGGATGGTGGAGAAGATCTCACCGGTAAATCCTAATAAGTGCCCGCCGATCATTGAAAACTCGGATCAGGAACTTCGCGATATCTGTTATAGAAAAGCCCATGAGATGTACGGGGAGGATCTTCCGGTGCAGGTTTCTTCCAGACTGGAAAAGGAGCTGAATTCTATTATATCCAACGGTTATGCCGTTATGTACATCATCGCCCAGAAGCTGGTGTGGAAGTCAAATGCGGACGGATATCTGGTAGGATCCCGTGGATCCGTCGGATCTTCTTTTGTCGCCACAATGGCAGGGATCACGGAAGTAAATCCGCTAAGCCCGCATTATTACTGCGAAAAGTGCCATTACAGCGATTTTGATTCGGAGGAGGTGCGCGCTTTTTCCGGAGGCTGCGGGTACGATATGCCGGACCGGAATTGTCCGGTATGCGGTGAGAAGCTGGTGAAGGCGGGATTTGACATCCCCTTTGAGACCTTCCTGGGGTTCAAGGGAGACAAAGAGCCGGATATTGACCTGAATTTCTCCGGTGATTATCAGGCGAAGGCACACAAATATACAGAGGTCCTTTTCGGTGAAGGACATACTTTTAAAGCGGGAACGATCGGAACCCTCGCAGATAAGACGGCCTATGGTTTTGTGAAAAATTACTATGAGGAGCACGAGCAGCGAAAGCGGAGGTGTGAAATCGAGAGGATCACAGAGGGCTGTACCGGGATCCGGAGAAGCACCGGGCAGCATCCGGGAGGTATCGTGGTCCTTCCTCATGGACACGACATCAACGAGTTCACGCCGGTGCAGCATCCGGCAAATGATATGGAGTGCGGGATCATCACCACGCACTTTGATTACCATTCCATCGACCACAACCTTCTGAAGCTGGATATCCTTGGGCACGATGATCCGACTATGATCCGTACCCTGGAGGATTATATCACTTCGGATGCTATGGACAATGAGTATAATGAAGAGCACCCGTTTGTCGCGACGGAGATCCCTCTGGATGATAAAGAGGTGATCGAACTGTTCCACGGAACGGAGATTCTCGGGATCAAGCCGGAGGATATCGACGGATGCAGGCTGGGATGTCTTGGAATTCCCGAGTTTGGAACGGATTTCGTTATCCAGATGGTGGAGGATACGAAGCCTCAGACTCTCTCTGATCTGATCCGTATTTCCGGTCTGTCCCACGGGACAAATGTATGGCTGGGGAACGCGCAGGAGCTGGTGAAATCCGGAAAGGCAACGATCTCCACCGCGATCTGTACCAGGGATGATATTATGATTTATCTCATCAACAAAGGGGTGGAGAGCGCCCTGGCGTTTACTATTATGGAGAGCGTACGAAAAGGAAAAGGACTCAAGCCCGAGTGGGAAGAGGCAATGAAGGCTCAGGACGTTCCGGACTGGTATATCTGGTCCTGTAAGAAGATCAGTTACATGTTCCCGAAAGCCCATGCCGCCGCCTATGTCATGATGGCGTACCGCATCGCCTACTGTAAGATCAACTATCCCCTGGCTTACTATGCGGCGTACTTCGGCATCCGCGCGGACGCCTTTTCCTATGAGATCATGTGCCAGGGGAAGGAGAAGCTGGATTATTATATGAAAGACTATAAAAAACGAAGCGATTCTCTCAGCAAGAAGGAGCAGGATGTCATGAAGGATATGAAGATCGTTCAGGAGATGTATGCGAGGGGATTTGACTTTATGCCTATCGACATCTACCGGGCAAAAGCGAAGAAGTTCCAGATCATCGACGGAAAGCTCATGCCTTCCCTTGCCAGCATCGAGGGAATGGGGGACAAGGCCGCGGAGGCGGTGGAAGAGGCGTCGAAGGACGGGCCGTATCTGTCACTGGATGATTTCAGGCAGCGGACCAAAGTCAGCAAGACTGTGATCGATCTGATGGCAGACCTGGGGCTGTTCGGGGATCTGCCCCAGAGCAATCAGCTGTCGCTGTTTGATTTCTAAGCTTTATGCGAGAGCGTCATCCGGCACACAAAAAAAGAGTATACGGACACTTTATTTCAGAAAAGTGTCCGTATACTCTTTTTTTTTGTGTGCGCCTGGCGGCGCACATTTCTTAAGGTTCAAGGTTCAGGAGACTCTGGACCGACACGTTTAAGACAGCCGAAAAATAGAGGAGCTCAAAATCGGGTACGACCCGGTCTCCGGTCTCGATCCGGCTGATCGCTTTCTGGTTCAGATTCAGTCCTTCAAGCTGGATTTTGGCGGCCAGCTGTTCCTGGGACAGGTTTGCAAGTTCACGCAGATCTCTTATCCTGCTCCCCGAAACATTACATTTTCCATCCTTGTACTTGTACAGTTTCATAGTATTATTTTCTCCTTGCAAAATAGTTTTATCCCCTATGCTTATCCTAAAGATGACTAATTTTTATTGACATTAGCACAAAAGCGTGGTTATAATTATCCCAATGATGACTAAAAATGTGGTCGTCAGAAAAAAACAGGGAGAGAAGTTTGCTGTATAACAGTACAAATTAATAAATTGTGAAAACGCATATTCTGATACTCGCATGTGTCAGCGGATTTCTGGAAAAGTTCGAAAAAGAAAATGTAAAGATTCTTAATGAACTTGGTTTCTGTGTGCACTATGCTGCCAATATGCAGGAACAACATTACATTTTTGATCCAAATGAATTTCAGGAGATGGGAATCACAGCGCACCATATTGACATTGAAAGATCCCCATACATGTTCAGAAATAATATTCGGGCACTGCGGCAGGTGATAAACATTGTCGAGGAGAACAACATTCAGGCAGTACACTGCCATTCTCCTGTGGGAGGTGTGCTGGGCCGGCTTACCGGCCGTTACTTTAAAAACAGAAAAAGAGAAATAAGAATAGTCTATACGGCACACGGGTTTCATTTTTACAGGGGAGCGCCCCTGATAAATAACACGGTTTATTTTTTTGTGGAAAAATGGCTGGCCCGTTACACTGATATCCTTATCACGATCAACAGGGAGGACTTTGAGAATGCCAGAAAATTCCGGATGAAAGACGGGAACAGGGTATACCGGATTCCGGGGGTTGGACTCGACAGACAGCGTTTTGCGCCGATGTCTCCGGAACAAAGGGAGAAGAAGAGAAAAGAACTTGGAGTAGACGGTTTCTTTTTTCTGGTGAGCTGCGGGGAACTTAATGAGAATAAAAACCAGCGTATCGTATTGGAAGCGCTGGCAAAGATGCGGGATGAAGGAAAAGATATCTCCCGTATCAGGTATGGCATATGCGGGGAAGGTTTTTTCCACAGCCGCATGGACGAATGGATCCGGGAACTGCGTCTGGAAGAAAATGTGATCATGTATGGATATTGCCTTGACGTCAGACCGATTCTTGGATGCGCCGACGCGTCGGTCTTTCCGTCCCGAAGGGAAGGACTTGGGATGGCAGGGATGGAATCCCTGTCAATGGGAGTTGCGCTTATCGCCGCAGATAACCGGGGCACAAGAGAATATATGATACATAAAAAGAACGGATACGTCTGTGAGAGCGACCGTGTAGAAACTGTAATAAAAGGAATTGAATTTATGATGAAACTGGATCCGCGCAGGAGGAAAGAGATGGCGAGATCCTGTCGTGAGTCAGTGGAGAGATTCGATAAAAAATATACAAATAAGATTATGAAGCAGATATATCGAGAAGTGGGAAAAGATGAACAGACAGATAAAAATAAGTGTGATCATGGGAGTATATAACCCGGAAAAAGAAAAGCTGGCAAGGGCTGTAAGATCAGTTATAGGACAGACTCTGGAAGACTGGGAAATGATTCTGTACGACGACGGTTCGAAGCCTTCCTGCAGTCAGGCGGTCAGAGAAGCTGCAGGAAATGACAGCAGGATCTGCTATATCAAAAATGAAAAAAACCATGGACTTGCATATGCGCTGAACCAGTGTATAAGTCGGGCGGGAGGAAAGTATATTGCCAGGATGGATGACGATGACGAGTGCATGCCGGAGCGGTTTGAAAGACAGTTTGAATTCCTGGAGTCACACCCGGAATACCAGTGGGTCGGTTCAAACGCGGAACTGTTCGATGAAAACGGTATATGGGGGATACAGAAAGTATCCGAGATTCCCGGGAAGAAAGACTTTCTGAAATTCTCCCCTTATATCCATCCTTCCGTCATGTTCCGGAGGAATGTGCTGGTGAATAATCACGGATATATTTCCGCAAAAAAGACCTTTAGATGCGAGGATTACGAACTATTTATGCGGCTCCATCTCAGGGGATACCGGGGATATAATATCCAGGAAAACCTGATCCTCTACAGGGAGGACGCAAAGTCGTACGAAAAAAGAAAAATAGTGTACCGTGTCAACGAAATGATGATACGGTATCGGGGTTTTAGAAGGATGGGGATTCTGAAGATTTCAACAGTACTGTACATATTCCGCCCGCTGGCGGGAAGCGTGGTACCTTCCATTTTTGTCAAATATCTGCGCAGGAGGGAGAGAGATGACGAGTCAGAAAGACATGCCCAAAATAAGACTGGAACAGTATAAAAGATATCTGAAAAAAGAAGAGATTTTGTACCGCCCAGCAGTCATGACTCAGGAAAAACAGAGGGATACACCAACAGTCACCTGTGCTTATGTACTGGGGCCGATGCTGAATGCCTTTATCATATGGGTGCTTCAGAACGCGCTCCGGGCTGGAAAGAAAAGGCTTTATTTCCTTGCAAGAGACGGATATCTGATGTACCAGACTGCGGAGATCTATGTCAGGAGACTGAACCTTCCGATCGAGTGCAGATACCTGAGCTGTTCCAGGTATTCCCTGCGGATACCCATGTTCCGCCTGGACATGGAAGACGCCATGGAGTACATATGCCGGGACAGCATCTGTGTGAATCTGTCGAGGATACTGGGGCGTGCCGGCCTGACTGGGGATGAGCAGGAAGAAGTGCTGAAGGATATCGGGGAGGAAGGGCACGGGAATGAATCAATCCCGTATGTACGCCTGGCAGAAGTGAAAGAGAAACTCTGGCATTGTGAAGTATTTATGGAATATATGCTGCGTCACTCGAAGGAGGCGGCCCCCGGGCTTACAGGATATCTGACCCAGGAAGGTCTGCTGGACGGAGAGGAAGATTTCCTGGTTGACAGCGGCTGGGTCGGATCCATTCAGAAGACGCTCAATCAGGTCCTTGAGAACATGGGGAGAAAGAAACCGCTGGAAGGCTTCTACTGGGGAATCTATGAGCTTCCGCCGGGGGTGAAAAGGGAAGAGTACCACTGTTATTACTTCGGCCCGGAGGGACAGCTCGGAGAAAAAGTAAACTTCAACAATAACCTGTTCGAGACGATATTCAGCGCGCCTCACGGCATGACACTGGGATACGAGAAACGGGGAGAGCAGTATGTTCCGATCTATGCGCCTGTCTCATCCGACAGAAAAAAATATATGGAAAAGCTGAGCCGCCGTCTTGAAGAGTACACACGGAGGGCAGCGGAACAGATTATGGATCTGGATGACGCAGACACGGACAGCGAAAAGAAGACGATGAAGAAAATACTCACTCTGTTCATGGGGCACCCTACCCGGGATGAAGCGGAAGCATACGGAAGCCTCGGCTTCTGCGATGACGTGCTGGAGTACGCCGACCGGCCCCTTGCTGAAGAGATGGATGAGAAAGACCTGAGGGATAACCATGTGATCAATAAGATCCTGGTCATGCTCGGGATCCGCAAAAAGGAGATCAGAGAGAGCGCCTGGTATGAGGGAAGCGCGGTACGCTTCGGGAAAAGACCGGGATATCACCTGATCCAGTACGGATTATATAAATACCTGCTCTATATCAGGCAGATGTATATGTGGAGAAAGAGTAATGTCCGCAAAAAAGAAGGCTAAAAAGACAGAGATTGAAAAAACAACAAAAATAGAAGAGAAAAAAGAACGCAGAAAGCAGTATTTCTTTGTAATCAGGGAACTGACCAGCCGGGAGATCAAGAGGAAATATTCCAGGTCCTATCTGGGAATCGTGTGGAGTGTGCTGAATCCTCTTCTGATGATGGCGGTGCTGTCAATGATCTTTTCCCAGCTGTTCCAGCGGTCGATCGAGAACTATCCGATCTATTATCTGACCGGATATATCTTATGGCAGATGTTTACAGGGTCCACCAACGCGGCAATGACCACTCTGATCGACAACAAGATGCTGCTCATAAAGGTGAAGCTTCCCATGGAAATCTTCATTCTGGCGAGAGTTTATACAGCGCTCGTCAATCTGGGGTACTCTATAGTGGCTTATATCGTAATGCTTGTAGTTTTCGGAGTGAAGCCGGACTGGACAATGCTGTTTTCACCGGTGATCATTCTTTTTCTGCTGATTTTCTCTCTGGGAATATCGTTTGTCCTTGCTATGGCATATGTTTTTTTCGGTGACGTCAAGCATCTGTATTCTGTGCTTCTGACGCTTTGGATGTACTGCTCCGCCATATTCTATCCGATTGACCGGATGGAAGGAGTGATCAGGAAGGTGATCGAATTTAACCCGATCTTCAACTATATAGACGCGATGCGTAATGTGGTAATGTACGGGATCCTGCCTCCCGTCTGGGAAATCATCCGTATGGTGGTATGGGCGATTATTGTATATGCGATCGGATACTGTATATTCAGGAAAAACAAAAATAAAGTGATGCAGAAGATATAGAGGGGATGAGAATGTTGAGTTTGCGGATGGTTTTGACACTGATGACCGGAGTGCTTGCCATAACTTTTCTTGTTTTACTGCTGATCCTGTTTTTCCTTGTGATCCGCGGCGAAAGAAGAAGAAAAAGAAGAAAACGTGCCAGATACAGAAAAAGGCGCATGCAGAGGGAGAATACTCCAAAACGAAATAACCTGGATCGAAAGCACAGAGCCATAAAGACGAAAGGGGCAGAAGAAACAGAAGAAATCGAAATAAATGTCCAGCATGTGTCTATGGAATTCAAGAGGGAAAAGGATGAAGCGACCAGTATAAAAGAACTGTTGATCCGGACTCTGAAAGGACAGAGAAGCTATGAGATGTTCAAGGCGCTGGATGACGTCAGCTTTACAGTTCATAAAGGGGAAGTCGTCGGGATCATCGGAACAAACGGGTCAGGCAAGAGTACGATACTGAAAATCATATCCGGCGCCCTCGCGCCGACGGAGGGGCATGTGGAGGTCGATAAAAATAAAATACAGCTCCTGACACTGGGGACGGGCTTTGACTTTGAACTTACCGGGAGAGAGAATGTATATCTCAACGGAGCTATTATCGGCTACACGAAAGAATACATTGACGAGAAATATGATGATATTGTTAGATTTGCCGAGCTGGAGGGATTTATGGAAGAAAAAGTGAGAAACTATTCTTCGGGTATGGTGTCCAGACTGGGATTCGCCATTGCAACTGCGCGCGATACCCCGGAAATTCTGATCCTTGACGAGGTGCTGAGTGTGGGAGATATGTTTTTCCGAAAGAAAAGCGAGGCCCGGATCAAAGAGATGATGCACGGCGGATCCACAGTGCTTATTGTATCCCATTCGACTTCCGTGATCAGGAATAACTGTACTAAGGCAGTCTGGATCGAGAAGGGACACCTCCGCGCTGTCGGCGACCCGAAGGAAGTATGCGAGGCTTATGAGAAAATGAATCAGGACGGTTGAGGTGAATGTGATGGGAACCAGAATACTGGCAGATAAAGTCTACAGCGCTCTTGTGAACAAAGTCCCGGGAATACGGGAACGGTACAGGAGAGTGCGTTACCGGGGAAATAAAGCGGCAAGGTCTGAGGCGTGGATTTATCTGATCTGGCTTAATACAGCCTACCACGTGTTCCGATACCGGAAGATCGGAGCATCTGAAAAATATCCTTATTATGAGAAAAAGGTCCTCTATACGAAAGGAAGCGAATCATCACTTTCAAAAAGAGAGAAGCCGGAGCAGCTTGCCGCAGAGCTTGCAAAGTATGACGTGATATCATTCGATGTTTTTGATACCCTGGTCTTCCGTCCCTTTTCCAGTCCGTCAGATCTTTTTTTCTGCTGGGCGATGAGCTGAACTATATGGACTTCAAAAGGATCCGCATGGAGATGGAGTGGAAGGCGAGAGAGAGAAAGTACAAACAGGAAGGAAACTATGAAGTCACTCTTGAAGAGATCTATACCTTGCTGGCGGAAGAAACCGGGATCGACAAAGAAAGTGCGATGAAGCGCGAAGTCGAACTGGAATACGAATTCTGCTTCGCGAACCCGTATATGTTCCGCGTGGTAAGCGAACTTCGCAGACTGGGTAAGCGGATCATCATCACCTCGGATATGTATCTGAACACAGAGCAGATTCGAACGCTGCTTGGGCGCTGCGGATATGATGAGTTTGACGGATGCTATGTGTCCTGCGATATAGGGAAATCCAAAAGCAAAGGGGATCTGTATGATGAGGTGAAAAAATCAGAAAAGAAAGCAGTGAAAAAAAGGGAGCTTACTTTTGTCCATATAGGAGACAATTACATAGCAGATGTAGAAAATTCAAAGAACCACGGGTTTTCCAGCATTCACTATGTAAATGTGAACGCTGCTGGAGAGCAGTACCGGGCAGAAGATATGTCAGAGATCACTGGAAGTGTTTACCGCGGAATTGTGAACGTACATATTCATAATGGCCTGAACGAGTATTCCAGAGAATATGAGTATGGATTCATCTACGGCGGTCTGTTTGTGACAGGATACTGCCAGTTCATCCATGAATATGTCAATACCCATGGGATACAGAAGATCCTGTTTCTGGCGAGAGACGGTTATGTGCTTAAGAAGGCGTATGAACTGCTGTATCCGGAAGAAGCGGAAATCTGTGAATATGTCTACTGGTCCCGGCTTGCAGCGGCAAAGATGACAGCAGGATATTTCAAATACGATTACTTCCGCCGGTTCCTGCACCACAAGGTGAATCAGGGATACAGCCTTAAAAAGATTCTGTCTTCTATGGAACTGGAAGATATGCTGGAGGAACTGCGCAGGAGAACCGGATATACTCAAAATGCAGAGCTGACAGACAGGAATGTGGAAAAGGTCAAACAGTTTTTTATGATGCGCTGGAAGAGGGTGCTGGATCATTATGAAGAACAGCTTGAAGCGGGAAGGAAGTACTTCGGAGACATCCTAGATGGATGCGGGAAAGCCGTGGCAGTTGATATCGGCTGGGCGGGGAGCGGAGCCATCGCGCTGGATCATACCGTCAACCGGATCTGGAAGATGGATACAGAGATCATCGGCGTCATCGCAGGGACGAATACCTGCCATAATGCAGAGCCTGACGCCAGTGAGACGTTCCTCCAGACCGGGAAGCTGGTCAGCTATATGTACTCACAGAGGGAAAACAGGGATTTGTGGAAGTTCCATGATCCGGGAAAGGGACACAACCTGTATTGGGAGCTGCTTCTGGGAGCGCCTCACGGGAGCCTGAAGGGGTTTTATCCTGGGGAGGAGGGGAAGTGCGAGTGTGTGTTGAAAGAGGAGCGTGCGGAAAAGGGGAAAGTGATGGAGATACAGAGGGGGATTATGGCGTTTGTGAGGGAGTATGAGAAAGTAAGCAGTAAGAGCCGATTGATAAGAGCGGTATCAGGTAGAGATGCATATGCGGCGATGATGATGGTAGAGGGAGAAGTAAATGATAAGTTTTTGAGAGAATTAGGAAAGATAGATAGAATAAACGTTGAGTAAAAGATGACGAATATTTATGAAATGTGAGGATAAATGATTTGGTGAAAGACAAGCTATACAATTTTTTTGTCAGGACAAATGGAAGGGTTTGGTATGAGTACGAGCGATATGTAAGAGAACATATGGAAGAACATCGGCTTCACAGGTTTAGGCATTTAAGAGTACTTTTAAAATTAAACTGGTTTTATCGTGTAAAGAAAGGAAATACACCATATCTATATTGGGATGTACCTTTGCAGCCAATTACAAATGATTCAATTATGAAAGAGACGGAGAAAAAAGGAAAGCAAAAAAGTTTAATTGATTCTGATATCGATAATGATCAGTACATAGAATCGATTTTATCACAAAAAAGACGAATGGAACCTTATCATTATGCACAAAGTATCATGAAACATGATGTGATTTCATTTGATATGTTTGACACATTAGTAGTTCGAAAGGTGGACGAACCGACAGATATATTTGAAATAGTAGGACATAAACTGGGAATATCAAATTATAGACAGATAAGAATTAATGCAGAAAAAAAGGCCAGGCAAAAATCCAAAGCGATAAACGGACATGAAGAAATATCTATTTACGATATATATAAAGAAGTGGCTTTTCAAACAGAAATTGATGCAAATAAAGGAGTATTATGCGAATTTGAGACAGAAATGGAACATTGTATTGGAAATCCTTACTTTTTAGCCATTTATAATATACTAATGAGTAATAAAAAAACTATTTGTGTAACATCAGACATGTATTTTAATGAAAATCAATTGAAAGCTCTTTTAGAAAATTGCGGTTATACTAATGTAGATAAAATCTTTGTTTCCTGCGATTATAAGTGCTCAAAAATACGATATGGTGGAGAATTATATAAAGTTATTAAAAAATATTATGGTGAAGAAAAAGATATCGTACACATTGGCGATAATAGAAAATCAGATTTTGAAAATGCAAGATTACAGAATATCAATGCCCGTCATTACTTTGCATGCAGGACATTTGGCAATAAGAATAAGGTGAAAGGTTTATCGCCGCTAATTAGCTCCTTTTATAATGCTGTTGTTAATTTTCGATTGCATAATGGGAACGAAGCTTATTCTTTATATTGGGAATTTGGATACAAATATTTTGGCTTGCTTGCTCTCGGCTACGTGTCATGGTTACATAAAATGGCATACATTAACGATCTGGATTCTGTTTGTTTTTTGGCAAGAGACGGATATCTTTTTAAGAAAATATATGACAGATTATATACCGATATTCCAAGTAAATATATTTTGTGGTCACGTGCCACCGCATGCAGATACGGTCTTGAAAAAAATTATGTGATATCAAAGTTAGTAAAAAAAGGCATAGGGATTTCAACGGTCAGACAGTTACTTGACGTTATTGGATTAACAGACAAACAGGAAATTTTTGATGAATATGGTTTTTATTCTTGGATTCCTATTATGAGAAGCAATGTAGAGAGTTTTTCAAATGTATTTTTAGAAAATTGGGATAGATTCAACTTTGAAGAAAAAGGACTGCCATATGAAAAATATTTGGCCAGTATTCTTTCCGAATGTGAAAATATTGCAATCGTTGATACAGGCTTTTCAGGAAGAAATCTTTTTGAGTTAAAAAAATATTTGCGCTCACACATTAAAGATATAAAAAATATAAAAATGGTTTATATTGCGAATGAGGAGCCTCTTATGAATTCATTGTATAATTTGAAAGAGGAGTATAAGTGCTACGTTTTTGACACAAATGAAAACATTGCAATAAAAAATAAATGTACAAATAACAATGATGTATTTAATGCTTTATTAGAGAGAATATATTCATGGACTGGACCATCCTTTTGTTTTTGACCTCATAGTTTAGCATTATGCTGCTCTGCTTGCACGTCTCTGGATTGCCCTGTATACTGTCATCAGT
>CALWFV010000008.1 GCA_944377745.1 uncultured Mediterraneibacter sp.
CAGGAGCTTATGACGTTTCTCGATGTGTGAGGGGCATCAGAAAACCTTTAGTGTAACTTTTTTGCAAAGTTAGCATATTTGTTTTCCGTGATCTCTCTCGCCACATAGACTCCGCTCGCTGACGCATGTGATAGCGAATGCGTCACGCCACTGCCGTCTCCGATCACGTACAGACCCTTGTGGATGGTCTCAAGGTGTTCATCCAGTTTCACTTCCATATTGTAGAACTTCACCTCCACCCCATAGAGCAGGGTGTCGTCGTTCGCCGTACCCGGCGCGATTTTGTCCAGCGCATAGACCATCTCTATGATTCCGTCCAGGATCCGCTTCGGAAGGACAAGGCTTAAATCTCCTGGCGAAGCGGAAAGCGTGGGACGGACAAATCCCTCCTCGATCCTCTCCGGCGTGCTCCTCCTTCCCCGGATTAGATCCCCGAATCTCTGGACCAGAACGCCTCCTCCCAGCATATTGGAGAGACGTGCGATGCTCTCGCCGTAACCGTTGCTGTCCTTGAACGGCTCTGAGAAATGTTTCTCCACCAGCAGTGCAAAGTTGGTATTCTCCGTCTGCTTCTTCGGATCCTCGTAGCTGTGCCCGTTCACGGTCACGATCCCGTTTGTATTCTCATTTACCACGATCCCGTACGGGTTCATACAGAACGTCCTCACCTTATCCTCGAACTTTTCCGTCCGGTACACGATCTTGCTCTCGTAGAGTTCATCCGTCAGATGTGAAAAAATGACTGCAGGAAGTTCCACCCGGACGCCGATGTCCACCCGGTTGGATTTGGTCGGGATGTCCAGGCTCTCGCAGACCTTCTCCATCCACTTGCTTCCGCTCCTTCCAACAGACACGATACATTTCTCACACTCATCGGTCTGTCCCCCGGCGGTCACTCTGTATCCGCCCTCTGTGATCTCAAGCTCGTCCACATGGCAGTTAAACCGGAACTCCACTTTGTCTTTGAGTTCTTTAAACAGATTCTCCAGCACCACATAGTTGATGTCCGTTCCAAGGTGGCGCACGGAAGCATCCAGCAGCTTCAGTCTGTTCTGCATGCACAGCTTCTTGAACTTTGTTCCCGCAGTGGAGTACATCTTCGTCCCTTCACCGCCGTAGGCAACATTGATCTCATCTACATAATGCATCAGTTCGGTAGCCGCCTCTTTTCCTATATACTCATAGAGTGTGCCGCCGAAGTCATTGGTGATATTATATTTTCCGTCGGAAAACGCGCCGGCGCCTCCGAACCCGCTCATGATCGCGCACGTCTTGCAGTTGATACAGCTCTTTACCTTCTTCCCGTCGATGGGACATTTTCTCTTTTCAAGCGGATTTCCCGCCTCAAACACTGCCACCTTCATCTCCGGCGCTTTCTTCATCAGTTCATAAGCCGCGAAGATCCCTCCGGGTCCCGCGCCGATTATGATCACATCATATCTGCTCATCTGCATCATTTCCTTTCTCTTTCACTATCAAAATTTTTCTGTATCTTTTCTACCATGCCCCGAATCACAGATTCATCCTCTTCCAGTTCATCCGCGATCATATGGATGAATTTACCTCTTTTTAATTTTTTCTCTATCATCTCAGTCAAAAGTTCTTCTCTTCCTCTTCGGATTCCCTTCTCTTCTACAAGATCGCTCAGATTGCACATTTGATTCAACTCCTTCCCCGGTACGGGGTTTCAGGCAGATCATAACGGCTGATAATTTATCATAAGCCGCCTTCACATCCGGAATTCCGGGAATTTTGTCTTTCTTTGTGATACAATACTCTGAAATAGCGTTCCCGATATGATCCGGCGCATTCATACAGATCCAAATACTGTATACTTTTTTTACCCTCCTCATTATAGCGAATCTTTTCAGTTGTTACAAGCAGTTGATCCGGCCTGCCAGCTTTTCACCAAACAGTAAAGCTGCGTCCCATCTACTATGACTAACCATTTCTTCTTGACTTTTCGACAATTCTTACTATACTGTTACATGGAAAAAATATAATTGAAACAAACCTGTCAACAAGCACTTACAGTTATCGAAAGGAATCGCTATGGTAAAAGATAATATTATCCCGAATCATATGGATATCTACTGGCATGACTACACCGGACATGAAAAAGACAAACCGATCACAGAGGCGAGTGTGCCTGTAAAGGCTGCGCTGATCGGAAGAGTTGGTCTGATGCTCCTCTCCTGCGGCACCGGAGCATGGCGGGTCAGGAGCGCAATGAATCAGCTGTCCGAAAGCCTGGGCGTCACATGCACCGCCAGCATCGGTCTGATGACGATCGTGTACACCTGTTTCGACGGGCACAAGACCTTCACCAACTCTCTGGCGCTGAACAACACGGGAGTAAACACACTGAAGCTGGACAAACTGGAACGTTTCGTAAAGAAATTTCCAAAGGAAGGAGTTCATAAGTCCGGCGAGCAGCTTCAGTCGGAGTTGGACGAGATCCAGAAGCTCAAAGGACTGTATACTCCGCTGAAGCTGGGGCTTGCCGCTGCTTTCGCCTGTGCAGCCTTTACTTTTCTCCTCGGAGGCGGTCCTGTTGAAATGATCTGCGCTTTCATCGGAGCAGGAGCGGGTAATTTCCTGCGGGCAGCACTGATCAAACGACACTATACGCTATATATGTGCACGATCCTCTCCGTTGCTCTGGGATGTCTCGCTTATGTAGCCGCACTGCGGCTGGGAGAGATGATCTTCCACATTCCCGGGGAACATGAGGCGGGATATATCTGCGCCATGCTGTTCATCATTCCCGGCTTTCCGTTCATCACCAGCGGCATCGACTTGGCAAAGCTGGATATGCGTTCCGGACTCGAGAGACTTGCCTACGCCGTGATCATCGTAGTGAACGCCACCATCACGGCCTGGGTCATGGCAATGATCCTGAACCTGAAGCCGGCGGATTTCCCGGATCTGGCGCTCTCACCGGCACTGCATCTGCTGCTGCGGCTGGTGGCAAGCTTTGTAGGAGTCTTTGGATTCTCCATCATGTTCAACAGTCCCTTCCGCCTTGCCGGCTCTGCTGCCCTGATCGGCGCAGTGACAAATACACTGAGACTGGAGCTGGTCGACCTTGCAGGCTGCCCTGCGACAGTGGCCGCCTTCCTGGGCGCCCTGACCGCAGGCCTCCTTGCCTCGGCTCTCATGAAACGGCTTGGTTTTCCACGAATCTCGGTCACGGTTCCGTCCATCGTCATCATGGTTCCGGGACTCTATCTGTACCGGGCGGTCTACAATATCGGTGAGATGTCCCTGACACTCTCCGCACCGTGGCTTGTCTCTGCACTGCTGATCATCATGATGCTGCCATTGGGACTGATCTGCGCGCGGATCATCACGGACCGGTCCTTCCGGCACTGTACCTGATCTTCAGGAGTGCTGTATCCGAAACTGCACTTTAACTTTCGGAACGCTCATCCAAAACCGCAGGTCACAAAAATATCCGGAAACGGCAAAAGGCTCTGTCCCCTCCATGTCAGAAGGACAGAGCTTTATTATTTCCGCGAGCCACGAGCCAATCGGACATGCTTGCATTGGGGTCTTTGACTGTTTGTCACCCTCTTTTCAATCTCCTATGCTGCATTTTCTTCCATATTATTCTTGCCATTTCACAAATATCCTCATCTACTTGTAAATGTTTAACTAATATCTCATTATCAACAAGATCTAACGCGATCTCTATATCCTCTCCATTCCTTACAATTCTATCTACTTTTTTCAATATTTCTCGGATTTTATCAATGGGGATGCCATCCAAAATTGGGATCAGAATATTTCCAGCCTCTCCTGGTAATATTTCTAAAACACCCCCTCCATAACTTCGTCCGCAAATTTCTGTAAAAGCAAAAGAGATACTATTATAATAAGACAAGACTATCCTTTCCGGCTCGATCCCCTTATTAAATTTAACTCTATGCATCGTATCTGTAGAAACCGCGTTACAACAATTCAATACAAATTTGGGATATAAATTATTCCTTCGAAGAAAAAACGCATCTGGAATCCAGATTGAAGGAATCCGGTACCAGCGTTCTCTTATTTTGCATTTGTAGCCTTTATTCTCCCCATTCTTTTCTCCCAGTCTAATATAGCTTCTTTGCCCCGGAGTATATTCTTCAAATGAAATATCAGGAAAGTCTATTAAATATGCCGCTTTTCCCTGTGCTGCATTTTTTTGCCAATCCTCTTTATAAAAATATATACTGTGCGCGTGAGAACTCCGTCCAATCAATGGATGTACTACAGCAGATAAATCATAATCGTGTACCGTATTTTGATCTACTGAAAAATATTTATTATTTCCCGTTGTGATTCCCACATTAATAACGCCCGTGTCAGACAGTTTTTGAAATCTTCTGTCTTTTTTCAGCCGGATAATCAACTCATTTTCTTTGATGGTCGTAAAATATTTTGTCCACTTCTCATGTACATGATTCAGCTTCTGGAATCCGTTTGTGTTAATATTCAGTGTCTCTAAATCATCTAAATTATTTAATTCTATAATTTTGATCCCTTTCTCAGAATTTCCTTTTTCGCCAATAAAAACAATAACTTCCTGTTCAATCCCCGGAAATACTAATTCCTCAAATGTTATCAAAGTTATTTTTGATAATTCGTTGGATAGAAATAATCGTAAGTCTTCTGCATATGCAACCTGGAGAATTTCAGCAGGAATTACGAATGCAATTTTCCCATTCATATTCAGCATATGAACACAAGCAACCATAAATCCAACCCATGTATTAATTAATTTATTAGATTTCATTCCATGCGCAGTCAAAATATCTGCCATCTCTTCTCGCTGCTTTTCTTCAAGATACTGATAGCGAATGTAAGGGGGATTTCCCAAAATCAAATCATATTTTTTTGTTTCTTTATTTTTATGATAAAATTCAAAAAAATCCTCATTCAACACAGTTACATTCGAAACGTTACTAATCTTTTTATTTAGTTTTTCTACTTCACTCTTCTCGATTTCAATAGCTGTTACAGTACTTTTTTCTTTCAAAAACAGTGTTTCCATTAACGCATCAATAAAAACCCCATCGCCGCAGCTGGGTTCCAGAATAGTCCTTATTGATACATCATCTTTAAAAAAGTCAACCATCTTCTCAGCTAATTTAAGCGGTGTATAGTAAGCACCCCTTAACTTCTGTTCAGAATTATCTTCTTTTAATAACATGCTCTTCACCTAGAACTGTAATTTATATATCTTCGAAATAATTTTTTCGATCTCTTTAATCAACACTTCTTTTTCTTTTTCAACTACATTGAGCGTAGCCTTATCTTTCTTTTTATCTTTTATCTTATTCAGCTCATAAATCTTCTTGGAATTTCTTACCACAGATTCATATAAAGACTTTTGTCTCTCATTATTAAAATCCAATTCTGCAAATGGAATTTTCTTTAGCAGATAAGTTCCCCTGGCTGTAAATCCACCTTCAAAATCGCTTCCCATAATTTGTAATAATTTTTCTGTGTAAGGATGATTTAGCCACGCTTGTATATAGAACAAATCATATTTTGCATCCGGCAGTTCTGCTATCGCGCAATATCCAGCTGTACCGCCAGACGCAATCAGCATATCATCTTCATCATAGGCATACATAGGATCTTTACTCAAAACTCTGACAATCAATTTAGGTGTATTAACAAACGCTGTCAAAGCCTGTGTTCTGCCATATTGATACCATGTATCTGCCGTTGCATTTTTAATATCCCTGCCCCGACCTCCATTCAAACATTTAGGAACCAATATGCCATAACAATCTAATAAATACTGATATGTTCCAGGATATTCTGTCTTCATAATCGTAATATCAATTAAACTGCCATCATCATTATATGGAAAGATAATGTGCTTATCAGTCCTTAATAAGGAGTATGTTCCCATCCCCTTTTCATCTGCTTTTGTCGGCTTAAAATATGGTTTTAAAATGCTTTTCTCAATATGATATTTTTTATTAAATTTTTCAATCACAAATTCTTTATCTGTTTCTGAAATAATTTCATCTTTACCAAACCAATATACGGGTTTTGGACGCTCGGCACTTGTTTGTATACCATTAAAAATATTTACCACTTGTCCTAATGGTTGTCCATTTTCTTCAACTTTTACGATCATCTTCATAAATTGAATATCCGTTGTCAGCCTCCATGGAGCTTCATCCAACATAGCATTCTTAATTGTTATATTTTCCTGTTCTTCCCCCGTCCAGAGCTTAGTTAAAGAAGTTACATTTGTATATTTGACTTCTCTGCTTATATTTTTTCCTATTGTTATAATAGAACTATAAATAGTTTTATCTGGGAAAAGTTGTTTATCTCCAAAATCATCTAACTGCGTAACATGGGCAGACAACAACCTCCTTAATTCCTGACCGGCGCCAATTTTATGAAATTTGTTTGGAATAATATAGCAAATCTTCCCATCTTGTTTTAACAATTCAACTGCTTTTTCAACAAACAGAAAATACTTGTCAAACTGTTTATAAGCTGTCTTATATTTTCTCTTATAAATATCAAATTCGCACTTTGATTCTAACGTATGTATGTCTTCGGTTTTTACATATGGCGGATTTCCGATAATAACATTAAAATTATTTCCTTCATTGATGTCGTTCCACTGAAACGGTTTTATATTACGAAGCAGTTCAAATGATATGTCTTTTGAATCTATGTCTTCTCTCGAGATCAATGAATTCCCGTTTTTTATATTTGAACTCAAATCAGGCAGAATTGGAACACATTCCCTCACTGATGCCGGAGTTTCATCTTCAATTAATTTTATCAATAATGAAAATTTGCTCACTTCAACAGCATGGGCGTCAATGTCTACTCCATAAATGCATTTAGTCAGAATATCCTTTTTGTCCGTTAATGGCAATTTCTTCTTACCATTATTTAGTTCCAGCAAGTATTCCGGTTCATATTTCAAATACCATCCAACACAATAGTCAACAAGGAATTGGTACGTTTCTTCCAAAAACACACCGGATCCGCAAGCGATATCTGCTATTTGAAGTTTCTTAATTTCATCTGGTTTCTTACCCCTGCAGATTGGATACAACGTATTTTTCACCATATATTTCACAATTTCAACAGGCGTTGAAACAACCGAACGGTATTTATATTCTTTTTTGGGAGCCAACACTATATGGCTGTTTTCGGCTATAAGACTTTCCGTTAAAAATGATTCATATATTTTTCCCAGAATTCCTGGTTCAATGATATTAAACATATATGGTGTTTGTGGATAATACAAAGAAATTATCATATTAAAAATAATATCATTACTCAAATCAAAAATAATATTTTCTCCGGAAAACAATTTGGAATTATACTTTTTATCGACTTCCCGAAAAACTTTTGTCAGCGCGTCTTGCAGCTCTGCCCTATCCTGTGCAGCATCTTTTAACTTTTTATATATTGGTAAATTTCTGTCTTCGCAAATTCGTAAGAAAATAATTTGATTGATAAACTCTTGAACTACATCATTTAAAACGTCAATATCTTTATATACATCATATTTTTGATACAAATATTCCCCAATCTCTAATCGCCATGTATTGATCTGTTTTAAAAACACTTCGTCTACTTCTGCAGAATATCGATCAACATTGGGGAATTTCTCAGCGACGAACTCATCGAATTTTCCCGAATAAACACTGTTTCTGGATATTAATTCACAAATTTCTGCATACTTTTCCAGATAATCGGAATAGCTATACTTCCTGTACAAAGATACTGTTACAGAATCTCCATCTTTTGGTTCATTTGTAACATCATATATCATCATATTTTCGAAATTAGTTAATATAGATAATTTGTGTTTCGCGTTCCATCCATAACGTCTCGTTTGGAGTGCCGGTGCAGAATCCTCAGTTATATCCACAGCCGGCTTCTTGGCTTCCACAAAAATTTTAGAAACACCATTTAATGTCAATGTATAGTCCGGACGCTCTCCATTATTCGAAAACTGTTCTACCACAACCTCTTTATACTGCGGCAGCGTACCTTTTTTATTATGGACGTCCCATCCAAAGCATTCTAATAAAGGGCTGATAAATTCATCGCGGCAGTCCTGCTCATTAAACTTTTTAGCATTTTTATAAAATTTTGCGCTTCTTTGATATTGAGTTACCAATCTCAATAAATCGTCCTTGTTCAATATTAATCCTCCGTTTTAGTTATAATGCACTTTTTCCGCTTCTTACCCAATCATCTACCTCATTGTTTCGAATAAATACTGGATATATTTTAACTCCTCTTCCGTGCAAAAGCAACCATATGTTCTGCAATTAAATATGAATTAATATGATTTAAAAAGGTATTTAGTCAAAACATAAAAAAAACAACAAGGTCTTGCCAAATTAATTTCACCCAATTCAGCAAGACCTTGTTCTATTAATTTCAGTTGTATTTCAGTTGTATTTCACCTGAAAATCTCCGGTGAAAATGAATAAATACTTTTCAGCCCATATTATCTAATCCGCAAAGTTTCCTGTATACAACTGATAGTACTTTCCTTTCGCCGCGATCAGGTCATCATGCGTACCGCGCTCGATAATGCGGCCCTGCTCCATGACCATGATACAGTCGGAGTTCTTGACCGTTGACAGACGGTGGGCGATGACAAATGTGGTACGTCCTTTCATCAGAGCATCCATACCTGCCTGCACCAGCTTCTCGGTACGGGTATCGATGGAGGATGTCGCCTCGTCCAGGATCAGCGCCGGCGGGTCTGCCACAGCGGCACGTGCGATGGCAAGGAGCTGTCTCTGGCCCTGGCTTAAGTTGGCTCCGTCGCCGGTCAGCATCGTGTTGTATCCGTCCGGCAGACGGCGGATGAATCCGTCCGCGTTTGCCAGCTTCGCCGCCTCGATACACTCCTCATCCGTGGCGTCCAGTTTTCCGTAACGGATATTGTCCATCACGGTTCCGGTAAACAAGTGAGTATCCTGTAACACCATACCCAGAGACCTTCTTAGATCCGGCTTCTTGATCTTGTTGATATTGATGCCGTCGTAACGGATCTTTCCGTCCGCAATATCATAGAACCGGTTGATCAGGTTAGTGATGGTCGTCTTACCGGCCCCGGTCGCGCCGACAAAGGCGATCTTCTGTCCCGGCTCTGCATAAAGGCTGATATTGTGCAGGACGATCTTGTCATCCGTATATCCGAAGTCCACATCGTCCAGGACAACGCCGCCTTCCAGCTTCCGGTACGTAACGGTGCCTTCCGCTTTATGGGGATGTTTCCATGCCCACAGATCAGTCCTTACCGGAGACTCGGTCAGATTGCCGTTCTCGTCCTCTTTCGCGTTGACCAGCTCCACATATCCGTCGTCCACTTCCGGCTCCTGGTCCATCAGGTCGAAGACACGCTGTGCTCCGGCTGCCGCATTGACAACGAAGTTGATCTGCTGGCTGACCTGTGTGATCGGGTTTGTAAAGCTTTTGTTCAGTCCCACAAAGGTGACCACTGTACCGATGGTAACGCCTGCCAGACCGTTGATGCCCAGGATCGCTCCCACGATCGCGACCAGCGCGTAGCTGATCCAGCCGACATTGGCGTTGATGGGCATGAGCAGGTTGGCGTAACGGTTTGCCTTATTGGTACTGTTCCTCAGTCTTTCGTTTACTTCATGAAAATCTTTCATCGCAGCCTCTTCATGGCAGAAGACCTTGACTACCTTCTGTCCGTCCAGCATCTCCTCAATAAAGCCGTCCACAGCTCCCAGATCGATCTGCTGGCGGATATAATATCTTCCCGACAGCTTCGAGAAATTGGACGTCACAAGGAGCATGACTACAGCGGTCAGGATAGAGATCACTGTCAGCGCCGGGTTCAGGACGATCATCGTGACCAGTGTCGCCGCCATGGTGATCACCGAGTTGATGATCTGCGGGATACTCTGGCTCAGCAGCTGTCTCAGCGTATCCACATCGTTGGTGTACACGGACATGATATCGCCGTGTGCGTGTGTGTCAAAATATTTGATCGGAAGGGATTCCATCCTGCGGAACAGGTCGTCCCTCAGGTGGAGCATTGTTCCCTGGCTCACATTGACCATGATCCGGTTGTAGGCAAATGCCGCGACCACTCCGACTGCCATGATACAGGCAAGGCGCACCAGATCCGCGGCAAGTCCGCTGAAGTCTCTGGATCCGCTCGCCAGCATCGGTGTGATATAATCATCTACCAGCGTCTGCGGAAATGTGGCGCCAACGACGGTTGTGACGGCGTTGATCAGGATGCAGACGATCACGAGCAGGAACAGATATTTATAATAATGAAGCATATATCGGATGACCCGGCTGATCAGTTTCATAGCTGTATTTCCACGGGACTCTGATTTTTTCTCATTCATCTTATCACTCATAGATCAGTTTTCCTCCTTTCTGACTCAGGCCGGCTGATCGAAGTCGCCGCTGCCTTCGAGCTGTGAGTTGTAGATTTCCTGGTATATTACATTGCTCTTAAGCAGATTTTCATGAGTATCAAAGGCGTCGATCCTTCCGTCATCGAGTACCAGGATCCTGTCGGAAGCTTCCACGCTGGATACACGCTGTGCGATGATGATCTTTGTCGTACCCGGTATCTGTTTTGCAAAGGCAGCACGGATACTTGCATCTGTCGCCGTATCTACCGCGCTGGTGGAATCATCCAGGATCAGCACCTTCGGTTTCTTCAACAGGGCTCGTGCGATACAAAGCCTCTGTTTCTGTCCGCCGGAAACGTTGGAGCCGCCCCGCTCGATCCTTGTCTCATATCCCTGAGGCATCCGGTCGATAAATTCATCCGCACATGCCGCCTTGCATGCCTCGATGCATTCCTCCTCGGTCGCGTCCGGATTTCCCCAGCGCAGGTTATCCAGGATCGTACCGGAGAACAGGATATTCTTCTGAAGCACTACGGACACCTGATTTCTCAGGACTTCCGTATCATATTTGCGGACGTCCACTCCGCCGACACAGACAGAGCCCTCGTCCACATCATACAGACGGCAGATCAGGTTGACCAGACTGCTCTTTCCGGAACCGGTACCGCCGATCACTCCAATGGTCTCGCCGCTCTTGATATGAAGATCGATATCCGACAGAGAGTTCTTTCCGCTGCCGTGTTTGTAGGAGAAATTCACATGATTGAAATCAATGCTTCCGTCCGCTACGGTCATCACCGGATCCTCCGGATCTGTCAGGTCGGCCTTCTCGTTCAGCACCTCGCTGATACGACGGATACTTGCCATGGACATACTGATCATAACGACCACCATGGAGAGCATCATCAGGCTCATCAGCAGTGACATTATGTAACTGAAGAGGCTGGTCAGATCACCTGTCGTCAGTGATCCGCCGACGATAAACTGTGCGACGAGCCAGGATACGGAGATGATGCAGAAGTAGACTGCCACCATCATCGCCGGGTTATTGAACGCAAGGAGCCCCTCTGCCTTTACAGAGAGATCATAAAGCATTTTTGATGCCTTGGAGAACTTGAGATTCTCGTAATCTTCCCTTACAAATGCCTTGACAACACGGATTGCCGTCACGTTTTCCTGTACGCTGGCATTCAGGTCGTCGTATCTGCGGAAGACCTGTCTGAAGATCTTCAGTGTGACCACCATGATCGAGCCGATGACGATCACAAGGAAAACGACTGCGATCAGGAACATCCCGCTTAAGTGAGGGCTGATGATCAGGCACATGGCAAAGCTGAAGATCAGGTTCAGCGGCGCCCGGACCGCAACACGGATCACCATCATGAATGCGTTCTGCACGTTGGTGATATCTGTGGTCATTCGGGTGACCAGACCCGGAACGCTGAATTTGTCGATATTTGAAAATGAAAACGTCTGGATGTTGGCGTAGATCGCTTCACGCAGGTTCGCCGACAGTCCGGACGCGGCGCTCGCCGCATTTTTTCCGGCAAGTGCGCCGAAGATCAGGCTGAGAAACGCCATGCCCACCATAAGGGCACCGTACCGGTAGACGACCGGAAGATTGCTGGCTTCAAGACCTCTGTCTATGATAATGGCTGTGACAAAGGGCATTAATATTTCCATGATCACTTCCAGAGCGGTCAGGCCGATACAGAGAAATGTGTCCCGCTTATACTGTTTAAGCTGCTGTAATACTTTTCTCACGGTAGATATACCTCCTGTCTGTTTTTTTCATTGTTTTCACCGTGTTCCATCCCGGCAAACTGCGTCATGAGCTTCTGCTCCAGATTCCAGAGCTGTTTTTTCTCCTTCTGGTCGAGCGCGCTGCAGATCTGTTCTTCCATCTGATCCGCCTTTCGCACGAACTCGTCCCCTTCCGCCAGCAGTTTTGCCGTAGGGAGCACTTTCTTTTTCCGGACATCGTCCGGATCTGCAAGAAAATAAAGATACTCTTTTTCTCTTAATTTTTTGATCAACGCCGAGAGCGTTGCCTTCGACACTCCGATCTCATGGCACAGTTCCGTAAGATATGTACCATTCGGGTGATCTCTCAGTATGTAGACCAGAAAATAAACCTGGACACCTGTCATGCTTTTACTTTTTAAATTCAGTTCCAGCTGTGCTGTCAGATTCAGACTGATCTTCTTCATCAGAAAAAGCAGCTCTTCTGTTCTGAAACCTTCTGTCATTTCTGTGGCACACCTCCTGTAAGTCTGTCATATTTGTTCGTGTCCGAACAGTTCGCATCCTTATTTTCTGTCCCTTAGAGATTTTAGCGCATAATCCATTGAATGTGAAATTCAAAAGTGCTATAATCAATAAACATCTTTTATAGATATCAATTATTTTTTTAAATCATTTTACAGGAGAATATTTTCATGAACACTGTACAGTTAGAATGCTTTGTCGCAGTTGCAGAATATCTGAATTTTTCCAAGGCGTCCCGCTCTCTTAAGATCACGCAGCCCGCGGTCAGCCACCAGATCCAGACGCTGGAAGAAGAGCTGGAGGTCAAACTGTTCAACCGGACCAGCAAGAATGTCTCTCTCACCCACGAAGGGGTTTTGTTCCTGACGGATGCGCAGCTTATCCTGAAGACCGCCCTGTCTGCCAAAGAGCGTCTGGGCAGCCATGAGAACTTCATCTCTCTCGAACTGGGATGTCACAACTATATGGAACTGAACCTGTTCCCTCCGGTATTGAAAAAGCTTTCGCAGGAGTTTCCCCTGCTGCGTCCCAATATCCGCCTCGTCCCCTTTCCTTCCCTTCTCAGTATGATCGAGAACAATCAGGTACACGCGGCCTTTGGCATAAAAAATGAGCAGAAGCTGTCACCCCTTTTCTTCCGGGAACTCTGCTCTGCTCCTGTGGCCTGCGTCTGTTCGCCGGAACACCCGCTGGCTCAGCATAGATCTCTCACCAAAAGACAACTGACCGGGAATTTCATCGCCTGTTCCCCCCGCCAGATCTCCGACTCTCTGTTTACGATACAGCACAACATCCTTGTGAATCTGCTCCCCGGTCAGAGATTTTTTGCTGAAAACGTGGAGAGTGCCTTTGCTCTCGCAAAAGCACTCCTTGGATATACTTTATATCCCGACATTCCTTCCGCAAGGGATGCCGGACTGTGTTATATTCCGGTCACAGATCTGCCCCGGATCTCTTTCGGGATCTACTATCAGCACGGACTTGATCAGCCGGTGCTGAAACGTTTTCTCACTCTGACTTCTGAATATATGAAAGAGGTGCAGGTCTGATCTTGCACCTCTCTCTAACAACGGCCGCCAGAGCCCGGACTTGTCCGAGGCCCCGACGGCCGCTCCTTTATTTATCTCTTTCTGAAAATATCGTCCCGCTTAAGGAAGATCAGCACTGCTGCCAGCAGGATGACCACCCCCGCTCCGATCTTTGCCCAGTCCTGCCATGACAGGGTGGCAAGATCAAAGCACCGGACATTCACCCACATCTGATTGATCCTCTGATTGTTCTCTTGGTCAAAGTACTGCATGACCACAGCTCTTTCCAGCACATCCCGCGGCGGGTACTGAGCAAAAAGCTGACGGTCCGCCTGATCGGATTCCGCGGTGATCACATAGTCCGGATCGGAATCATCCCCGCTGAAGAAGAATCCCACGGGATACTCAAATGTATCCTCCGCATCCTCCTCCGCGCCGTAGCACCAGTCCGCATAGGCATAGATGATGTCGCTGTCTCCGCCGGCAATGACCGAAGTATAGCCGATATAGTACATGTTCCGGACCACATTGTCCGGCCTTGACATGAAGTTGATGAACGCTTCCGCCGCCTGCTGTTTTGCGGCGTTCCCATCAATGCCGTCTTTTAACATGACCCAGCCGTCAAACCAGATATTGGTGCACTCCTCCGGCACCGCGTAGGCGAGATAATAATCGTCGATCTCCGCCTGGTCCAGCGTGTAGACCGCATCCCCGGACCACTGGTAGTTCGCCAGCACTTTTCCGGTCACCATATCCGCCTTTCCGCTGTCAGACTCAAAGGAATAGGCATTTTCTTTCATCTGCTTCAGGATATCCTCTGCAGCGGCCACCGTCTCCTCGTCCGTCCGGTTCATCACCTCTGCGATCTGCTCCAGGCGGTCCGGCGAGCTGAGGAACTCCGGATCGAGCAGTTCGTCCTCATTCAGGATCCCCAGTGCTGCAAAATAGCTGTCACGGACATTGTCCTTGATGGTGACCTGCCCCCGGTACTTCGGATCCGCCAGGATCGCCCAGTGGGACGCCTCCTCCTTGGTGATTTCTTCCGGATTATAGACGATCCCTGTGGTGCCCCACATATATCCCGCCGCATATCTGCTCCAAGGCTCTCCGTTTATGGTATTCGTATCAAATATGTTTCTGATATAGTCCGAGACTCCCCGGATATAATAATTTTCCTCATTCTCTTCATCAAAGAATTCTTCCGAGAGAGGCTGGAGCCGGTCCTCCGCGATCAGCTTCATAAACATATACTCGGAGGGACAGACCAAGTCAAAATCATTTCCCAGAGTGAGCTGATTATACAGATCCTCGTTGGTACCGAAAGTGGAGTACTCCACATTGACTTCTATCCCGTAAGTCCCCAGGTACCATTCTTCAAAGTCCTCCACCATAGAGTTCTCTCCCAGGATCACGGTGTTCTCCTCATCCTCCAGTTCGATGGCTTCCTCCTCGTCCCAGTCTCCTTCGTCGATATACTCCTCCCAGTTGGCGATCCGCAGCGTCACCTTCTCCCCGCTGCTTTTCCCGCCTTCCGTCTGTCCGCTTTCCTCTCCGGAGGCGGCTGAAGCGATGAGCGCCGCATTCCCGGAAAAGTCCGCCGGAACAGGAAGGACAGCAAATGCAATCGTTCCGGCTATGACTGCCCTGACCATTTTTGCAAAGCGGGGGGCATGATTCTGCCGGCGGAAGATCTTCTCAGTCTTTTTCTCTGTTCTCATACAGACTCACCTCCTGCCTTTTGCCCTGCCGCCCGGACGCCAGGTTCATGATCACGACCGCCAGGATCACCACCAGGAAGATCACTGTAGACAGCGCCCAGAGGGCGGTCTTGATCTCTGTCTGCGCTCCTCTCGTCGCATTTACCACATAAGTGCTGATGGTATCAAATGTAGCCGGTTTCGTGTATGTCGAAATAAAATAGTCATCCAGTGACAGTGTGATGGACAGCATGAATCCGGATACAATGCCCGGAACGATCTGGGGGATCACGATCTTGTAAAGTGCCTGGAAAGGCGTCGCACCCAGATCCAGCGCCGCCTCATAAAGCCCGCTGTCCATCTGTTTCAGCCTGGGCATAACAGACAGGTACACGAAAGGCGCGCAGAGCACCACATGTCCAATGACCAGAGGGATAAACGTATTCTTCTCGATCCCGAACACAACGATCAGAAGGATGCAGATGGAGAACGCGGTCACAACATCCGCATTGACCACCGGTACCTGGTTCGCCGTCTCAACGATCGTCCTCGTGACCGATCTGGAATAAAATGTCCCGATTGCTCCCATTGTTCCCAGGATCGACGCGATCACCGCCGCCCCCAGCGCAAGGAGCACAGTCCCGATGATCATATCCCGGAGTTCTTCTGTTGTAAAGAGAGTCACATAATTATGCAGGGAAAATCCCCGAACCGCCCCGATCGTTGTAGATTCTGTAAAACTGTAAAACGCCAGGACCAGTACCGGGATATACATAAACAATGCCACAAGAGCAAGCCAGGAATAAGACAGTATCTTTTTCATCAGAGTATCGCCCCCCTGTTCTCCGCATTATTCCGCTCCCCTTTTCCGGTGATCAGCGTGATAATGCAGATCACCGCAAAGAGGATCAGTGAGATCATGGATCCGTTGTTCCAGTCGTAAATATTGAAATAGCTTCCGATCAGTGATCCCATAATATAGGTGCTGTTGTAGATCATATCCAGGATGACATAGTTTGTCATCGCCGGAAGAAACGTCATGGTAATGCCGCTTATGATCCCCGGCATGGAAAGTGGAAGCGTCACCCGGAAAAACACTGCCGCCGGTCCCGCTCCCAGGTCGCTTGCCGCTTCCAGAAGACTCTCATCCAACTGGAGGAGAGTCGTATACAGCGGAAGGATCATAAACGGAAGGAAATCATAGGTCATGGCGATCACCGTGTTGAGGAACGGATGCAGTGACAGGTTTCCCTCCAGTACAGTAAGTATCTCTTTCAGCGCTGTCAGCCGCAGTGTAAAGTTGATCCACATGGGCATGATAAACAGCATCAGGGTCACAGGTCCCCGTTTCAGACCGCTCCTTGCCAGGATATACGCCACCGGGTATGCAATCAGGAGACAGACCAGCGTCACCGCCGCCGCGATGACCAGGCTGTAGCAGAGAGTTCCTATGGTATTCCCGTTCGAGAAAAAGCTGAGCAGGTTTGCCAGGGTAAATCTTCCGCTCCCGTCAGTAAATGCATAATATACGATCACGGCAAGGGGAAGTATGACAAAACAGAACAGAAACAGCGCGTACGGGATGCACAACTGTTTCCGGCTGAACCGAATATTTTTCATCTTCATTTCCTACCTTCTCTTCAATATGATCTGATCTTCCGGGATCATCAGGCTGACATGATCCCCTTCGTTCCACAGATCATCCTCATCCAGCACGAAATCCTCCTCGTCCTCCGTGCGCACCGTATAGTTGTAATGGCTTCCTTTATATATGAAGGAAATGATATGTCCGTGGGCACGGTATTCTCTCGCCTCATCGCTCATGGACACCGCCTTGACCGGCACCTCCACAGTCACTTCCATACCCGACAGGCTGACCTCCTGTCCGTCGGAAGTGATGACCGTACACTCGCCGCTCCGCTTTGAACCCTCATACAACTGGGTAAGGTCGCAGGCATATTCTCCGCCCGCAAATGCAGCCCGTCCGTCTTTTGTGATCGTGCCCTCGAACACGTTCATCATCACGCCTGCCGGCATGACATGGATCTCGTCCGGTCCAATCCGCATTCCGATCTCACTTCCCGGCTGTACGTTTTTCGTACTCTGGATCACGATCTCGTTCTCTCCGCAGAGAGCAGTGATCTCATAGTACATTCCCTTAAACACAGTGGAGTCCACCACGCCTTTCAGCTGTCCCTGTTCCGGTGACGTGATGATGACGTCCTCAGGGCGGACCACCACGTCCACCCGGGTGTCCTTGGGCACATTGTCCACACAGGGGAACTGCGTCTGACAGAATTCCACTGTCATGGACGCCGCCATCCTTCCCTCAAAGATATTGCTCTCTCCGATAAAGTCTGCCACGAACGCGTTCTTCGGCTCGTTGTAGATCTCTTCCGGCGTGCCGATCTGCTGGATCATACCGTCGGACATGACTACCACCTTGTCGGACATGGTAAGCGCTTCCTCCTGGTCATGGGTCACATAGATAAACGTGATCCCCAGCCTCTCGTGCATAGATTTCAGCTCCAGCTGCATCTCCTGCCTCATCTTCAGGTCCAGCGCTCCCAGCGGCTCATCCAGGAGAAGGATATCCGGTTCGTTTACAATAGCCCGGGCGATGGCGATCCTCTGCTGCTGCCCGCCGGACAGCGTTGAGATTTCCCTCTTCTCGAACCCTTCCAGGTCCACTACCTCCAGCACGTGCCTGACTTTCTCCTCGATCACGGATTTCGGCAGTTTCTTCAGGTTCAGTCCGAACGCCACATTCTCGTAGACGTTCAGGTGCGGGAAGAGGGCGTACCGCTGGAACACCGTGTTGATGGGCCTTAAGTTCGGCGGGATATGGCTGATATCCTTTCCGTTCAGGAGGATCTGCCCCTCTGTCGGGAACTCGAATCCGGCGATCATGCGCAGCGTCGTCGTCTTTCCGCAGCCGGAGGGTCCCAGGAATGTTACGAATTCTCCCTTTTTCACAGTCAGATTAAAGTCCTCCACGACTACCGTGTCATCGAATACTTTCTTTATATTTTTCAGTTCTATGATATTCTCACTCATGGTCTCACTCCTTGCCATGCATCTTAATGTATAACCTTATTCAGTTTATGGGAAGCAGAGACGTTTGTCAATACATTTAAACATGACAACAAGACATCATTACAACGGTAGTTACGGCATAAATCTTAACTGACCGTTTTACAGATTTTCAACCGCATAGAGCGGCAGATTTGTCAGCCAGTTCTGTTCTCTGTAATTTGCCATAGATGTCCGCACAGCCTGTGCCGGCTTATATTTTTCCCAGTAGGCTTTCAGACTTTTTGCCTTCACGTTTTCTTCCGCTTTTACTTCAACCGGTACGACTTTCCCCTCTTTCTGGATCAGGAAGTCGATCTCGTTATGAGAGGATGCGGAAAAATAATAAGGCGTATATTCTGTTTCATCCACGATCTGCTGATAAACATACTGCTCTGTCAACGCCCCTTTAAACTCGGTAAAAAGATCATTTCCTTCAAGGATCGAACGGGCATCCAGCTCACTCATCGCACCCAGAAGCCCTATATCCAGAAGATAGATCTTAAATGCAGAAAAATCTATATACGCTTTCAGAGGGATCGCCGGTTTTTCCACACGGTATACTTTTCCGACCAATCCGCAGTCCAGCAGCCACTCGATAGCCAGTTCAAAATCTTTTGTCCTCGCTCCCTGTCTGATCTGTCCGAAAAAGAATTTTTTATTTTCTTTTGCCAGTTGAAGGGGAACGGAATTCCACACCATCCTGATCCTGGGCAGCTCAGAATCCGGGGTATGCTTGCTGAAATCATTTTCATACAGCTTCAGGATTTCATTCTGTATCTCCCGGACAGTAATTATGTCGCCGTTTTCCGCATAGTCATTCACGGCCTCAGGCATGCCTCCAATATAGTAATATAACTTCAACCAGTGAATATACCTGTCTGAAAACATATTCACCGCATCATAATCCTTTTCTCTGATCAGCCCGGCAAGTGTTTCCTCTCCCATTGCTGTAAGAAACTCTCCATAGGACATCGGGTGGATCTCAATCGTCTCCACTTTTCCAACCGGGAACGACACTCCTTCGTGGATCAACACTCCCAGGAGCGAACCGGCCGCGATCACAGCATACTCCGGTGCATTTTCACAGAAATACTTCAATGATGAGATTGCTTTCGGAGCCTCCTGTACTTCATCAAATATGATCAATGTCTTTTCCGGTTCGATCCGTACACCGGTTTCTATGTTGATCATCCGTATGATCCTGGATATATCGTAATCCTGATCAAAGATACTGCGCATACGGGAATCACTGTCAAAATTCACATATGCGATCCTGTCGAAATACCGGTTCCCGAATTCCTTCATCAGCCATGTCTTTCCCACCTGCCTTGCGCCTTTCAGTATGAGCGGCTTACGGTTTCTCTTATTTTTCCACCGGACCAGCTCTTTCATTGCTCTCCTTTGCATTTGCTCACTTCCTTTTTAAATTCCGGGCTCATATTCAGTAAATCATTTTTTGAAGGAATATCAATAGTATTATCACACTTTTTTGAAGGAATATTCTGATTTTTTCTACATTTTTTTGAATGAATGACATGTTCTCTTGACGTCCTCTGCCGCAGATGTTAATGTGTCTGTAGACTCACAACACACTCAGCGAAAGGATAAAGAAATGGATATAAAGATTTATGACACCCTCCCGGACGATGCCGCCAGGATCCGGGAAGAGGTCTTCATGAAAGAACAGGGATTTCACGATGAATTTGACAGCACAGACCAGACTGCGGCTCACATTGTTCTATATATAGAAGGGACTCCAGTCGGGACATGCCGCTTTTTCCCCGGGCAGGAAGAAGGCGAGTATGTCATCGGAAGGATTGCAATCCTGAAAAAGTACCGCGGAGGAGGACTTGGATCAGAAGTTCTCGCAGCCGCAGAATCAGCCATCCGTGATGCCGGAGGTCAGAAAGCGATCCTCCACGCCCAGCAGCAGGCAAGACCCTTTTATGAGAAACAGGGCTATACCGCTTACGGAGAGCCGGATCAGGATGAAGACTGTCCTCATATCTGGATGAAAAAAATTTTCCCGAGCTCGTCACATTGACTTGTTTCCTGATTATGTCACGAAAATCAGAAAAGTTTTTACAAGCCCGCCATTTTAATCGGCGACGGCTCCTCGATCTCATAGATATCCCCCATCGGGATCTTCGTATCCACGACCCGGATCAACTTCGCCGTCGGGTCGATCCGGGATACCATCCCGGTCACTTTCCTGAATTCCCCTCTTGAAAAATATACGACAGAGACCATATCGTTTTTCTGCACCTGTCTCAGCGTCCGGTCCAGTTCCTCCTGATACTCCTCAGAGAACTCCGGTCTCGGCACTGTGACCTTCTCTTTTCTTCGCAGCGCCTCGGAATATCCCTTCAGCGCCGCGAAGGGCATGAACTGCTTTGCCCGCATCTCCCTGCTCATCTTTGCTCTGGTTCCCACTTTTATGACCTCCTATCTGACAGTTTCTCTCCATCGCCGTCGCCCCCTCCTGCAGATCCATCCCTCTTAAGACCGCATTCTTCCCGAATTTCTCCTTGATATCGATCACCGCCTTCTGGAGCCGGTTCTCCTTCTCCAGTTCCTCCGGGCTGGTAAACAGGTCATACTGACGGTATGCCTCATCCATCACATGATTGAACGTCAGGCTGATCCTCCGCACCGGGGTGCTCCTGTCCACGATCCGGTCAAAGAGCTGTTCCGTGCAGGCGATGATCCGGCGGGAGGAGCTCGTGGCGGAATCAAGCCCCGCGGAACCGTGCGCCGACTTCTTCTCCAGCCGGTAACTGTATCCCGCGTGGAGAGTGACCGAATCCGTGACCAGCCCCTTTTCCACCAGTTCCAGGCAGAGCGAATCCGCCATTTCCTTCGCCACGATCCTCGCCTCCTCAAAATAGTAATCCCGGGGAAGGACCTGACCGCTGGAAAGAGAATTGGACTTTGGTCTATACGCCTTGATATCCGCCATCGTCGTGCTCTCCCTCCCCCAGGCATGATCGATCAGCAGCTCCGCGTCCACGCCGAACATCCGGTACAGGAGATCCTCATCCGCCCGGGCGATCTCCCGCATGGTGGCGATCCCCACGCGTGCCAGACGGTTCACAGTCCCGCGCCCCACTTTCCAGAAATCCGTCAGAGGTTTATGATCCCACAGCGTCATCCGGTAGGTCTCCTCATTCAGCATCCCGATATGATCCTCCACATGCTTCGCAGTGATATCCAGCGCGACCTTCGCCAGATAGAGATTCGTCCCGATCCCGGCGGTCGCAGTGATCCCCGTACTCTCCAGGACGTCCTGCATTATCCGCACGCTCAGTTCCTTTGCCGACATCTGATACAGCTCCAGATAATCCGTCACATCCATAAAAACCTCATCGATACTGTAGACATGGATATCCTCCTTTGAGATATACCTCAGATAAATCCCGTATATCTCGGCGGAATAGTCGATATAGAGCTGCATCCGCGGCGGCGCCATGATATAGTTTATCCCTTCCGGGATCTCAAATACCCGGCATCTTCCGGGAATCCCCAGCGCCTTCATCGCCGGGGACACAGCGAGACAGATCGTCTTCTCCGTCCGCTCCGGGTCTGCAACGACCAGATTGGCGGTCATCGGATCCAGATGCCTTTCCCTGCACTCCACGGAGGCGTAGAAAGATTTCAGGTCGATACAGACGTAAACTCTCTCTTTTTCCATTTCTGTCCATCTCCTTCCCGACTGTAAAAAGTAGCTGCTGTCCCAGAATTCCGTTCTTTTTTCCTGCACAATGTGAAGATTCGCCTGCGGATCCGGTCAGAGTTCCTGGTTTCACCCGCAAAAAAGAACGTGTGTTCTGATATTATATTATCAGAACACACGTTCTTTTTCAATCCTGTTTTTCAATTTGGAAAAAACTTTCAGCCCATCTGGTTTACCCGATCCCGCAGCAGTTCTTCAGCCAGGTCACCGCCAGATCCGGCCAGGCAGCCGCCTCTTCCACAGGATGAAACTCTGCCTTTGCGTCCCCTTCGCTCCAGGATAGCTGCGCAAGGACTTCCTTTTTTGCCTCTTCCGGCATTGGGATCGTCCCGTCTTTCACCGCGCTGACGATGCGGAAGACCTGATCCATTGTGTACGGTTCTCCGAAATCCTGGGACGCCCATACCTCATCTGCAAGAGAAAGTCCGTGGGGACCGCCGGAAAATACATGGTGCGCATGGGGCACGCCGCTCTTTCGGCAGCTCTCTGCAAACAGATAGCTGTTCTCCACCGGGACCTGCTCGTCTGTGGCTGTCTGCCAGAGAAAACAGGGCGGCGTATCCGGCGTCACATGCTTCTCCAGGGACATATACTCAAGTTCCGCCTCTGTCCCGGTACAGTGCTGTTCTCCTGTCTCCGGATCCATCTCCATGCCCAGCAGCGCATGAAAGGATCCTGAATGCGACTGGCGTCCGGAAGAAATGACCGGATAAGACAGGATCGCGGCGTCCGGACGGTTGGAAAGTCCTTCATATTCTTCGTTTTTATCAGCAATGTCATTATAATGGACGCACACGCTCCCGCACAGATGCCCTCCGGCGGAGAATCCGCAGACAACCACCCTGCCCGGATCCACGCAGAATTCTCCGGCGTGCTTCCGGATATACCGGATTGCCCGCGAAAGGTCTTCCATCGGCTGCGTCTTCAGCGGCACGCTCATAAGGATATTCGTAGTGTATGTCAGAACGAATGCCTGATATCCCGCTTCGTAAAACCTTTTCGCCACGATCTCCCCTTCCGTTGGCGAGACTACGCAGTACCCGCCGCCCGGCACTACCAGCATACAGGGGCGCACCTCCCCGTCTTCATGAAGATAAGACATGATATTCGGGACGAACCCGAACGCCATTGGGTAACTGTACTCCCCGTCCTCCCATATAACTGTTTTTTCATTCTGCATACCGATCTTCCTCCTTAACTCCATCATAGGCGCTCAGAATCTTCTAATGAAAGCCTATCATCTGTAACTCAAATCAGCGCCTGATGTATTCTTTCACAAATGCCCCGTTCCCCAGCTTTTCCCTCTGTCCGTCCGGAAGCACCAGTTCCGCCTCTGTATTCGCCGGAATGCATCCGCTCACCTTTATCGCCGCAGCGCCTGAGCCGTCCGAAGCCCCGGTCTTCTCCCAACGCAGCCTGATCTCGCCGTGCACGCTGCGGTAAGAGCCCTCCGACCAGTCAAGGTCGAAGCCATACCCCGGCTCCAGAAGGATCCGGTCATAGCCGATGCCCGCATTCTGGATCCCCAGCACTCTCCGGTAGAGGAAATTGCCCACGCAGCCGAATGCGTAATGGTTGAAGGAACATTTGTCCACCGCCCCGTCCGGGTGGATGGCATCCCAGTTCTCCCACATGGTGGTCGCGCCGTGCTCTATCTCGTAGATCCAGCCCGGGCACTGCTTCTGGTTCAGGACTTTCCACGCCAGCTCACGGTATCCGTGGTCGCACAGCACATCCAGGATGAACGGGACTGACATGAACCCTGCGTCCGGCTTATACTCATTCTCTACGATCATCTCCGCCAGCCTTGCGGCAAATCCTGCTTCCATCTCTTCCGGGACCATATGATATTTCAGTGCAAGGATATAATTGCCCTGCATCTCCTGTTTGAGTTTCCCGTCTTCCGTACACAGTTCCTCATAAAACGCCTTTCGGACTTTCCGGGCATAATCCCTGTACTCTTTTGCTTTCTCCGATTCACCGAGCAGCTCCAGCACTTCAGCAAGCATGTCGGCGTCCGCCGCCAGAAGCGCGGTGTCCACCACGTTCATAGTCAGGAAAGATGACGCCGGTCCGTCGGAAAATCCCGCCTCGTTCTTCACGCTTGGCACCAGCCAGTCACCGAAGTGGAACCCTGTGTTGATAAGATAATGCTGGTTCTCGTTCTCCGGGCTGTCCTCCACGCCCTGCGGAAGTTCATTGGCTGCGGCTTTCATAGCGTTCACCCATTTCTCCATGGCGTCCCGGCATGCTGCCAGCACACTGCGGTCGCCGCTTAAACGGTACAACTGCATCGGAAGGGTCAGGATCACATCGCCCCAGCCAAGAGAGCCTGCGTACGTCTGCTGGACATAGTTTTTAATAAGCGGCACCGTGTTCATCACATGACCGTTCTCTTTCTGCTCCCGGCGGATGCTCTCCAGCCAGTCCTCGAAGAAGGCGGTCAGATCCTGATTGTACAGCGCCGTCTCGCCGTATGTCACCACATCGCCGGTCCATCCGGCTTTCTCTCTGGTCGGGCAGTCGGTAGGCGTTCCTATCGTGTTGGAGCGCTGGCTCCAGTAAATATTGCTCTGCAGCCGGTTCAGTTTCTCATCCGAACACCGGAACGATCCGGTCACCGGGTTTGCGCTGCTGATCGCTTTTGCCGTGAACTGTTCCGGTTTCCAGTCTTTTCCCCCGGTCACCCGTACGTAGCGGAACCCGTGATAGGTAAACTCCGGCTCGAAGACTTCACCGCTCTTTCCTGCACTGATGTACACGTCCTTCTGTTCATGTGCCGTATCTGAAAATGCATAGGTAAAATTGCCGTCCGCATCCAGCACCTCCCCGTGCTCAAAGCTGATCTCTTCCCCTGCTTCCGCGCGGATCCCCACCCGGATTGTGCCCGCCATGTTCTGTCCGAAATCAACTACGGTTTCGCCGTTCGGCGCGGTCAGGATCTCCCTTGCCGGAATTTCTGCATACACCTCGATCCCCGGTGCGGTCTGGGCTGTCAGGATAGAATAATCCTCTGCCTTCCGTTCCAGAACATTTACCGGCTTCCAGCTGTCCGCCGCATACGCAGCCTCGGACGGGTCGCCGTCGTCTCTGCGGGCGTCCACGCGCTCCCCGCGGAACAGGTCCGCGTAGCGCACCGGTCCTTCATAAGAACAGGTGAATTTCCCGTCTGAGCAGAGCCTGCTCTTCGTCCCGTCCGGCTCCCACATTTCCATCTGCATGAGAAGCCCCGTCACTTCACCGTACTCGCATCCTTTCCCGAGGGCAATCTTGCCCTTGTACCATCCGTCCGCCACGGTCACGCAGAGGGCGTTCTCCCCTGCCTGCAAAAATTCTGTCACATCGTACGCCTGGTATTTCAGGCGCTTCTCATAGGTGGTAAATCCCGGCGCGAGCAGAGTTCCCGGCACTTTCTTCCCGTTGACGGACAGGCTGTAGATGCCGTGGGCCGTCATATAGATCTTCGCATATTCCGGCTTTTCTTTCAACTCAAATATACGGCGGAAACGGACCGGCGGGTCATAAGGTTCTGCGTCAAACAGCGCCCAGATATCGCTGTCCAGATAGTACTTCGGCTGCTCTCCCCGCATCATAGCCGCCATACACTCGCCCCAGATTGCCTGCGCCCTGGGAAGCGGATTCTCCGCAAGCTGCGGGAGCGGCTCTGCCGGCTCGATCCACAGCGCCTTCCAGTCCGCGCTGTCAAAGAGGGCCGTCTCAAAGCGTCCCTCTTCACTGACAGATTCATTTCCCCGGCTGTCCCAGGCTGTGATCTGGTATACATATCTTCCGGAGGATGCAAGCGGCGCGCCCGCATATGTGATATCGACCGTCTCACGGCTCTGTACTTTGCCGCTGTCCCAGACAAGGGCGCCTGTGTGGTCTTTTACCAGGATCTGATATGCGCTCTGGAACACATCCTTTTCTTCTGACTCCATTTCCCATGAAAACCTCGGGTGACGGTTTGTGACTGCCAGCGGCGTGCGGACGCGCTCGCATGTTATATTTTGAATTTTCATTTATCTGCACCTCATCTTCCCAGATTCCAAACTCACACTGCTAAGTTTTACTCCTCCTGCGCGTTCAGCGCGTTCACGACCGCCTCAAACATCGGTCTTGCATCCGGCGCCGCGCCCAGCATCTCTGCGAGCGTCATCTGCATCGCCATCTGCACCAACGGACCGTCCAGCATCCCCGGCGCGAACTGTTCGAACATCTGGACTGCCAGAGGCTCCGCCACGATCTCAGAGAGCGTGCTGTCCATGCTGAAGCGCAGGGTCTTCAGGCTTGTCTCGGTATCATATTCATAGTCGTAGACGCCGGAACCGACTTCCAGTTTTTCCTCTTTCTCCGGCAGGACGATCACCGCCGTCGTGTTGGCGGGGATCTCCGCGTGGATATGGATCTTCCCGCCTTTGCAGCTGTAGCTGCTGACGATCTTACCGTAAGGAGACTCCAGTGTCCCTTCCGCCTCTTCGATGCCTTTCACAAACATCGGCTTGATCAGGATCTTCTTATACCCCGGCTCAAGCTGGTTGATGCCCGCCGCCTTGCGGTACATCCAGTCGCCGATGGATCCGTACGCGTAATGGTTCAGGGAGTTCATGCCCGACTCATCGAACGTGCCGTCCGGCTTGATGGAATTCCACCGCTCCCAGATGGTCGTCGCGCCCATGTTGACCGCGTACAGCCAGGACGGGTAGTCTTCCCTCATGAGCAGGGTGCACGCCATGTCATGCGCCCCGTTCTCGGAGAGTGCATGGCAGATATACGGCGTCCCCACAAATCCGGTCGCCAGATGGTTCTTGTGGTTCTCGATATTCGTGAGCAGCGTCTTTAAGATCCTCTCCCTGTCTTTCTCCCTTGCCAGGTTAAAGTAGAGGGCGAGGATGCATCCGGTCTGGGTCTCGCTGACGATCCGCCCTGTTTCTGTGTAGTATTCTCTCTGGAATGCCTCCAGTGTCTTCGCATACAGGCTGGCATATTTCTCCGCCTCATCCGTATATCCCAGCACATCCGCCGTCTGTTTTACCAGGTCTGTCACATACAGGTAGTAGGCGTTGGCGATCATATATTTGTCCGTGGCGCCGGTTCGGTCCGCGCTCTCTTCCTTGTCAAGCGCCAGCCAGTCACCGTACTGGAAGCCGGTCATCCAAAGCCCGTTTTCCCCGCAGTGGTTTGTAATATAATCCACCCACTCGTGCATACATTTCCAGTTTTCTTCCAGGATCCTTGTATCCCCGTATGTCTGGTAGACGACCCACGGGATGATGACCGCCGCGTCGCTCCACGCGGAGGAACTGTAGGAGCCGAGGATGTCCGGCACGACGTGGGGCACGCCCTTTTCCAGGGAAGACTCCGCCGACATATCCCGCATCCATTTGCCAAAGAAAAGCGCGGTGTTTCGGAGATAGGAAGCCGTCCAGGAGAATACCTGGGCGTCCCCCGTCCATCCCAGCCGCTCGTCCCTCTGGGGGCAGTCGGTGGGGATATCGAGGAAGTTGTCCCGCATGCCCCAGGAAATATTGCTCTGGAGCTGGTTGATCTTTTTATTAGATGTATGGAAGGAACCGATCGCCTCCATGTCGGAGTGCATCACGCAGGCAGTGAACATCTCCGGCTTCATCTCATCAATGCCATCCACGCAGATATAGCGGAACCCATGGAAAGTAAAATGAGGCAGGAATGTCTGCTCTTCCCCATTGCAGATATAGGTGTCAACGGATCTTGCCTGACGCAGTGTCTCAGGATAGAAGTTTCCGTCCTTATCAAGCACCTCTGCGTGGCGCACCGTGATCTTCTGCCCCTTCTGCCCTTTGATCCGGATCTCTGCCAGCCCGGTGATATTCTGTCCGAAATCAACCAGACGCTCTCCCTTCGGGGTCACGATCAGTTCTTTTGCAGGGATGCGCTCTGTGATGCGGACCGGTTCATTCTCCTGAGCGGTAAGGATGCCCTTGTCAAATTCTTTGGAGGAGACTTTTCCTTCCCGGACCTGCGGGCTGTCCGTATCGATGGTCTCGCCCATGTATATCTCGCTGTAACGGATTTCGCCGGTGCGCACGCCCCAGCTCTCGTCCGTGCATATCACTTCACTTTCACCGTTTTCATAGCTAATATGGAGTTCCGCAAACGCGCCCACTCGGTCGCCGTAGATATTTGGGGTGCACATAAATCCGAGGATGCCTTTGTACCAGCCGTTTCCGACAGTCATTTCCAGCAGGTTCTCCCCGCTCTTCAACTGCCCTGTCACGTCGTAGGTCTGGTACTGGAGACGGCTGCGGTAGCTGGTCCACCCCGGCGTCATCCGGTCCTCTCCGGCTTTCACGCCGTTTACAGCAAATTCATAGACTCCCTGTGCCGTCGCGTAGAGGCGTGCTTTCTTCACATCGCCTTTTAATACGATATTCTTATAGAAAACCGGGCACGCCGTCTCTTCCTGCCCAAAATCATGGGTGATCATCTGCGCCCGGAAAGCCTGCGGGTCAAAGATCCCTGTCTCGAAAGACGTCTCCGCGCTGTCCGCCCGCCCGTAATTGCCCCATACGGTCACTTTCACATTGTAAAATGTCTCGTCGCGCAGCGCTTCGCCCTCATACGGGACGAGCACGGAATCCCTGCTCTCCCGCATCCCGGTATCCCACACGGTTTTGTCTGCGTCCGTTACTTCGATCCGGTAAATGTTCTGGACTGTGTTCTTCTCATCCGTCCGCATCTTCCATGAGAAGCGCGGGCTTTTCACAGAAAGCCCGATCGGGCTCTCACGGTATTCTGTCCTAAGGTCATATATTTTCATGGTTTTCTTCCTCCTTGTCAGATGGTCTTCATAAACCAAAGTCGGATGCAGCCATACTATCCCGCCGGGATATGTTGGGTGCATCCGAATCATTTAGCCGCTGTTCTTATTTATTCTGTGCTTTTCTTTTTTCCAGTTCTTCGTGGATGCCCGGAAGTTTCTTCTCAAGGTCAAACTTCATCGCGATGATGAACATGATCACGAACATAGCCAGCGGAGCGTAGATATTGAATGTAAAGATCGCCTGCTCCACCGCCGGAGTCAGCACTGTCGCCGTCGCGTCGTATGCCGCGATCGCAAGGCACCATCCGATCATGGATGCGCCCACGCCGTTTCCTACTTTAGACCCGAAACTTGCGGCTGCCTGGGAAGAACCTACCATACGTTTTCCGTATTTGTAGTCATTGTAATCAATCGACATCGCAGTGACAGTTCCGAGGAGACACATCATCGGGATATTCACGAAAGTGGAGAAGCATCCCAGTACAGCGTTGTAAACAAAGTTATACGGGTTGAGCAGACGGAGTACATTCCCTACGATACCGATGACAAAGGAAACGCGCAGTGATTTTGTGACGCCGAGCGTCTTGATCAGGACCGGTGTTGCCACAAAGCCGAGGATCGTCGGGATCAGCCCCACGCCTCCGAGGATTCCCATAAGGTTGTCGTTTCCGTAGATCCACTTACAGTAGTATGTTCCTGATGAATTTGACAGTCCGTAGAAAATATTGGAACAGATCGCAAGGACAAGCGCCATCACCCAGTATTTATTGTGGAACAGGTTCTTTAATGCTTCTGAGAACGGAACGCTTTCTTCCTCCGGCTCCGCCTCTGCCGTCATATCCTGACCGTCCATCGCCGGATATTCTTTGCTCGTCTTATAAGTAACAAACAGAAGGAGCGCTGAGATCACCGCCAGCACCGCGCTGAAGATCACCCATGCCTTCTGGTCGCCGCCCAGCATGTTCGTGATCGGGATGATCATAACCGCGATGATCATTCCGGACACATAGCCTGCCGCCGCACGCCATGTTCCCATCTTCGCGCGCTCTTCCTGGCTGTTCGTACGTACTACCATGATCGCCTGGTAAGGCACGCAGATGATCGTGTAGATCACTGCCGAGAACAGGAAGTTCGTAATGAACAGGTACGCGATCTGTACCGGTGAACTTACATTTGTCGGAACAGTAAACATCAGGATCATAATAATTGCCATCGGCAGGATCATACGTAAGATCCACGGACGGTACTTCTCTTTGCCAGGAGCTGTATGGTCTACGATGTATCCCATGATAATGTCTGTAAATGCATCCAGTATCTTGACGATCAGCAGCGCGGTAGCGATCGCCCCTGCCGCTACGCCGACCTTATCCGTGTAGAAATATGTAAGCTGTCCGATCAGGCCGCTGATCGCATTCAGTGAGAACTGTCCGCAGGCATCCCCCAGATAGTCTGACATCCTCATGACTTTCTGGACGCCCAGTTTGTCTTTTCCCAATGGTTTCTTTGCCATTTGTCTTACCTCTCTTCCTCTTATTCAGAATATCTCATATTTTTCTTCTGTGTCAATCCGCATTCAGCGCCGAAAGCAACCCGTTGACCGCATCCCAGGTCATGCCCGGCACGAAACTGATAAGCTGCCGGAGCGGCATATCCTGCATCATCGCAGCCAGCATCTCCTGGCTGACTGCCTCTCCCTGCGATTTCTCTTCCATCTCTTTCGCCTGCTCGTTGTTCCCCATCATCTGTCCCAGGATCTGCTGAGCCTTCGGATCTGACATGAGCTCGCCCATGCAGGTGTTCGCCGTGTATTTCTGTCTCGGGCGCTTTGTATTCTTCACCTGTACCTCTGTCTCAAGGATTACTTCCCGGGCGTTTCGGCAGATCTGGATCCTGTATGCGCCGTCCGGCACATCCCAGCAGTGAAGGTCGGCGTTCCATACCGCGAAAGCACGGTCATCCAGCGTAAAGGTTACGGTCTTTTTCTCCCCCGGTTCCAGCGAAACTTTTTCAAATCCTTTCAGCTCCCGCACCGGGCGCGGCACTTCGGAATTCACCGGAGCCACGTAGAGCTGCACGACCTCCTTCCCTGCGCGGTCCCCTGTATTTTCCACATCCACGCTGACAGTCAGTGTCTCCGCGTCTGTCAGCCCGGTCTTATCAACAGTCAGGCCGCTGTATCCGAATGTGGTGTAGGACAGCCCGTAGCCGAAGGGGTACTGGACGTCCATATCGCGGGTGGTGTAATACCGGTATCCCACGAACACGCCTTCTCTGTACTCCGCATGGTCTTTTCCTTTGCCGTAAGTCAGGTAACAGGGTGTGTCCTCCAGGCGGTTCGGGAACGTCTCGGACAGTCTTCCGGATGGATTCACTTCTCCGAAGAGGACTTTTACCTCCGCTTTCCCGACTGCCTGCCCGCCCAGATATGCCTCAACGATCGCGGACACTCTGTCTTTCCACGGCATCACGACCGGAGAACCGTTATGGAGCACGACGACCACGTTTTTCTGTACGTCGCAGATCTTCTCGATCAGACGGTTCTGGCAGTCCGGAAGGTTCAGGTGCTTCCGGTCGTAACCTTCCGACTCAAAGCTGTCCGGAAGCCCGGCAAAGATCACCGCCGCGTCTGCGTCTTTCGCCGCCTGCACCGCCTCTGCCTCAAGAGTTTCGTCCGCCTTGTCCTCCGCATCGTCAAAGCCCTTCGCATAAGCCACGTCCGCAAAATCTTTTACAGCTTCCAGCGCGGACTCTACTTTCCAGCTGTTGATATGGGAGCTTCCGCCGCCCTGATACCGGGGCGCCTGGGCATATTTGCCGATGAACGCGATCTTCCGATCTCTGTCCAGAGGAAGGACAGGTTTTCCGCTTTCACCGCATTCATTTTTCAGAAGGACGATACATTCTTCCTCCACCGAAGCCGCTGTCCCGTGGTCTTTCTCCCTGTCAAAGACTGCGTTCTCATCCCGGTTTTCCATGTACCGGAAGACAATATTCAGGATCCGCTCGCATGCCTGGTCCACCGCTGCCTCGTCCAGAGCGCCTTCCTGCACCGCCTTTACGATCAGCGCGTCATTCACGCCGTTTGAAGAGGGCATTTCCAGATCCATCCCGGCTTTCAGCGCTTCCACCCTGTCATTAACCGCGCCCCAGTCGGACATCACATACCCGTCGAATCCCCATTCCTCTCTCAGAAGTTCTGTGAGATATTCTTTTGACTCCCCGACGAAAGTTCCGTTGATCCGGTTGTAGGAATTCATGACTGTCCACGGTTTCCCGTTCTTTACCGCGCCCTCAAAGGGCGCCATGTAGATCTCCCGCAGCGTCCGCTCATCCACGTCCGAAGAGTTTGTCATGCGCCGTTTCTCCTGGTTGTTCGCCAGGAAATGCTTCACGCTGGTCCCTACGTTCCTGCTCTGCACGCCCCGGATAAACGCCGCCGACATCTCGGATGCCGCGTACGGGTCTTCCGAGTAATACTCAAAATTCCTTCCGCACAGCGGGGATCTCTTGATATTCACCGCAGGTCCTAAAATAGTGCTTACATCCTCCGCCTGGCATTCCTGCCCGATGGTCTCTCCCATCTTTTCTGCAAGATCTCTGTCAAAACTTGAAGCAAGCGCGCACCCCGCCGGGAAGCAGACCGCTTTGATGCTGTCGTTGATTCCCAGATGATCGCCTGCTTCATCCTGTTTGCGCAGGCCGTGAGGTCCGTCGGACACCATCACAGCCGGGATCCCGAGCCGCTCCACCGCTTTGGTATGCCAGAAATCCGCCCCGGAACATAAGCCCGCTTTTTCTTCCAGCGTCATCTGCGAGACCAGCTCTCTGATCTTCTCCTTGTCCATGCTGTTCTCCTCCTTGTTTCATCTTGTGGGTTTATTTTAATTTAAGAAATGCGCATTGTATTTTCTTTTTGTCCTGTATTTTATATATTTGTTCTGTATTTCCTTGACAGAGGGGCGATTTTTTTCTACACTGTTTTCTGTCAGAAAGATTTTCACTTTTAAGATTCGCACATTTACGAAAGGCGGTAATCATGGCCCGGACAAATTCATTCACCGATTTCCTTAAAATGCTTTATCCTGATTCCAATATTCCCTCATACCTGTACCGTTTCTCTGAGCAGAAGATCGTGTACACAGAACCGGAGCAGTCCGCCCTCACTTATCCGCCCGCAAAGTATCTCTCCCGCCTGGCCAAACGCCCCGGAGCTATCGGGCACATCGCCTATCTGTCTACAGATTACGGGAGTTACTTCGGATGTGTATCTGCGGATACCGACCCGGATATCCTGCTCGTATTCGGTCCGGTCACGCTTACGCCTTATTCGGATTCCGAGTTCCACCAGATGTATATCGATTATGTCGTGCCCCAGGGATCGCGCGGCGAATTCTCCGAATTTTTCCAGAGAGTGCCCCAGTTCTCCCTGAACAGCTTTCTTGTCAAACTTTCTTTCATCAATTACTGCCTGAACGGCGAAATGCTCTCCGCACAGGAGCTTTTGCCCCGGCAGAATATCCAGGCAGACCGCGCGGCTGATAAATTATACGAAAAAAGATCTGATTCCGTACACAATCACTCCCACGAGATTGAGTCCGTGATCCACGAGATCATCCGCACCGGGAAGCCTGAAGCCCTGGCGCAGCTCGAGTTCAACGAATCCTTTGCAAATGTAGGGATCATCGGTCCTACAGCGCTCCGACAGATCAAGAATACGATCATCGTGATCACTACCGTAGCCACGCGCGCGGCGATCGACGGCGGGCTGGATACGGATGCCGCATACCAGCTCTCCGACTCATTTATCCAGACGGCAGAATCGCTTTCTGACCCTGATGCGCTCTATGAGCTGATGGGGAGGGTCGCATATACCTTTGCCGAGCGCGTAAAAGAGGCGCAGATGCCGGTCTCAACAGACGGGATAATCCAGAACGCTATCCGCTTTATCCAGCAGAATGTGTGCGAACATATCACCGCAAAAGACGTGGCGGAACACACCGGGTTCAGCAGGAGTTATTTTTCTACTTATTTTAAAAAAGAACTGGGATTTTCCGTGAACGCATTTATCATGCGGTGTAAGATGGAAGAAGCAAAACAGCTGCTTAAGTACACCGACAAATCCGTCAGCGTCATAAGCAGCTATCTGTGCTTTTCCAGCCAGAGTCATTTTCAGACCGCTTTTAAGAAGCAGTTTGGGGTGACGCCATTACAGTACCGGAAGGATCCGGACTGTTTAGAAAGCAGATGACCGGTACGGTTCAGGCACACCCTATCAGGACCTCTTTCCCCTGAAATGCAAATCCGTATTTTTTAATACTTTCCTTCGGAAAGCCTTTTGCCAACAATGCAGTATCGTACTTTTTATCATTGATCTGTCTGAGCGCCGACTGTACTGTAGCCGACAAATCCATTTCATCTTCGGGGTCTCTCACTTTGAACTCCATGATATAGGCATTATTTCTCGGGTCATATGGTTCCAGTATCACATCGTATCTGCCAAATCCGCTTTCCCTGTTAGACGTGATACTGTATCTGTCTTCCAGTTCTACGATCAGCCCCAGCACAAAACCGTGATAAAAGCGCTCCGGTTCGGTTTCTTTCGACGGCTTTCTTCCTGTATCAAAAAAACTGAACGTAGAAACAGCCACGCGATTCATATATAGATTCATTGCTTTTAAATCAGACTGAAGCAGCGCCCGGATAAAATCATTGTATCCGCTGTCATAATCAGCAAACCATCCATGGATCATATTTTCAAACATGATCCTTACCTCCCGGTTTGTCAGGGACAGTGTGTATATTGTACGTCCTGACTGCATAAAAAATTCTGTTTTTATAACCTTTAAATACCCACTTGCCAGAAACAGGCTCCAGATTGCGCTTTCCCGCTCATTTAACTGTTCATAAATAATCTGTTCATCAAGCTGGGTTTCAATCGGTTTTCCTCTGAGCAGATTTTCAAAATCTGTTTTAATATCCTTACTTCCTTGCTGTATCAGCTCATCTGCAAGATGATTTGAACTCGTATTTGCCCAGTATGTCTGAAATTTTCCCGTATCCAGGAAATTAATAATAGACCATGGATTATAAATATCCGTCAGATTTCCAAATGTAAAACCATCATACCAGTTTTTCACTTCCTCTTTCTGATCCGTCATTCCGTATTCTTCCAAGGCGGAAAATACTTCCTGCTCCGTAAATCCAAAACAGTCTGCATATTCTTCTGACGTCGTAGTCACAACTTTCAGATTGTTCAGGTCAGAAAAGATGGATTCTTTGCTGATCCTTGTAATTCCTGTAAGAATTGCGCGCTCCAGATACGGGTTATTTTTAAATGTCGCATTAAAAAGACTCCGTACAAAAGATACAAGTTCATTCCAGTAACACCCCGTATAGGCCTCCAGCATAGGAGTGTCATATTCATCCAGCAAAATGATCGTTTTCTTCCCATAATATTTATGGAGATATCCGCTGAGTCTCCTTAATGAAATAGACATTGCCGAATCCGACATATCAGAGGACACTTTATAGAAATACTCCTTTTCCCTTTCGTTAAGCAAGTCGCCCTGAGCCAGAAAATCGTAGTGATTATACAGATCCACGATACTCTCGCATATTTTATTTCTTACTTCCTGATAGGAATTTTCTTTAATATCAGAGAAACTCAGCATGATCACAGGATATGTTCCCTGCAATTTTCTGTATTCCTTCCTGTTCCATACTTCAAGTGATTCAAACAACGTTCCATCTGCATGACCAACGGAAAAGAAGTTTTCAACTGTACTCATCATCAGTGTTTTCCCGAACCTTCTCGGTCTGGTGATCAAAGTAACCTCGTCTTTGGATTCCCACCACTCTGGAATAAATTTTGTCTTATCTATATAAAAAGCATTTAAATCCCGTATCTTTCTGAAATCCTGAAGTCCTATACCGACTGTCTTAGGCATATGGGCACCTACCTTTCACATCAAAAGTTTATTCTCATTTCCGTTTTTTATTTTCACCGCGCACTCTTTCCTGTAAAATGCCACGCCGCATTTCATAATATTCTTATACCCCTCCTGCCTTAGCGCAGCCTCATAGTCCTGCTTCTCGATCTGCAGAAGTGCTTCATCGCATTTTGACTCCAGTTCCTGATAAGTCTTCGCGACTTTGATCTCGATGATCACTGCCTTGCCGCGGATACTGGGATACCGCACAAGGATATCAGGTCTGCCGTTCCCGGATTCCCTGTTCGACTGTACGATATAGTTCCCGATATTTTTCAGCATGCCGACGAGGAAACCGTGATAATAGCTCTCCTGATAGTCATAGAAGCTGATCGTCTCCATCAGGTTTTCCGACAGGATCTCCGCCATCTTGTCCCCGTCCCCGCTTAGCAGGCTTTCATAGAGAGGTGTCAGTTCCTTCTTTTCTGTCTTCTTCTCAAACCACTGCAGGACAGCATTCTTGTACACGTAGCGGACTTCACTGTTCGGGATCGCCATCTCCATGCGGACTGTCTCGTCCTCCTGCTCTTCCCGGATCTTTTTCAGATACCCGGTAAAGAAAAGGAAATTCCAGAGATTATCCTGCGTGGAATTCATATCATCATACGTGATATCCTCATGGATCGGTTTTGTGATCGTGTCTCCCGCGATCAGCCCCTCGATTTCCTGCCGCACAGAGAGGTCCGCATGTTCGATCAGATTTTTTACAATACTGTTGGAACTTGTATTGGACCAGTATGGCTTTGCAAAAACCTTTTTATCACCATAACAGGAGTTCACGTAATTGATCACACTCCATGGATTGTAGACCTCCGATTCTCCGAACAGATATCCATCATACCATTTCCTGACTGTCTCCATATTTTCTTCCAGTCCGTAATCTTTCAGCATCTGCTCCACTTCCTCCGGTGTGAAGCCAAAATGTTCTGCGAAAGAATTCGTCGTTATAGAAACCACATTCAGGTTATTTAATCCGGTAAAAATGGATTCTTTGCTGATCCTAAGGCATCCAGTCACAACGGCAAATTCCAGATTGTCATTGGTCTTCAATGCCGACTCGAACAAAGAGCGTATCAGCGCCACCATCCTGTCATAAAATCCGCTGAAGTACGCATTCTCCAACGGCACATCGTACTCGTCGATCAGAATAATAGAACGCTGCCCTGTGCAGACATACAGGCATTCTGAAAGGAACTTCAGCGAATCCGCATAATCGCTCTCCGTCCCTTTCAGATCACGTATCCTTTCATAACGTTCCGCCTCAGCGTCCCCCAATTTTCCACTGTTTTTTACCTGCTCCCAATGTCTTCGGTATTCTTCTCTTACCGCTTTCTTAAGCATATCGTAAGCGAGCTCAAAAGAATACTGTTTCATAGATTTCAGTGAAACACTGATCACCGGATATTTCCCCATATGAGAAAGATACTTTTCTCCCGTATCCATGATCTTTAGCCCCTGGAACAGCCTGCTGTTATCCTGATCTCCCTTTTCAAAAAAGTAGCGGAGTATACTCATGTTCAATGTTTTTCCAAACCTGCGGGGGCGGGTAAAGAGATTGACTTTTCCCTTCATGTCCAGCAGTTCTTTAATAAACAGTGTTTTATCTACAAAATAATAGCCGTGTTCCCGGAGATCTTCAAAATTCTCCACGCCGATCGGCAGAGGGATCCATTCCATACAAAGCGCCTCCTTTCAGATTTAGTTCCATTTTACTACGTCCGAAAAGGAGGCGCAAGCCATCATGTCATTCTCCTGTTATCGTGTCATTCTCCTCGTTCTCCCCACAGCTTCTCCGCTGTCGGTTTCCAGTTCTCCGCGTAAGGTTCACACCGGTCGCACAGGTCATCCACGCTCTCTGGATCCTGATAATCCGTATTCACGGCTCCGGTCTCCTTGACCAGTTTCCTCAGGCGCTCCGGATTCTCCAGCATCGGGCAGGGACGCAGGTGGTTGTCGTTAAAGGGCTGGTTGTCGTGATAAGCCTGGAAGATCGGGCTTCTCAGCGCATCCAGAAGAGAGGTGTCATGGATATTCACGTTGGAATAATGGATGAATACACAGGGCTCCACGTCTCCCTTGGCGTTGATATGCAGATATCTCCTTCCCCCTGCGATACATCCGCCCACATACTCACCGTCGTTCTGGAAATCCATTCCGAAGATTGGCTTGGTCTCACGGAAATGACGGATCCTGTGATACATCTCTTCCCTCTGCTCCGGCGTCGGAAGCAGATCTGTCACAGCGCCGTGTCCCACCGGCATATAGTGGAAGTACCATACGAAGAGGGCTCCGCTCTCGATCATCATATCATAGAATTCCTCGATGCTGACGTCCTCAAAGTTCTGGCTGGTATAACATACGGAGATGCCGAACGGGAGCTTGTGTTCCTTCATCAGGCTCATGGCATGGCGCACCTTCTCATACACGCCGTTTCCCCTTCGCCCGTCGTTGGCTTTCTCAAATCCCTCCAGGCTGATCGCCGGGACAAAATTCTTAACCCTCAGCATTTCCTGACAGAATTCCTCATCGATCATAGTTCCGTTTGTAAAGGCGAGGAACTCGCAGTCCGGGTGCATCTCACAGATCTTAAACACATCTTTCCTGCGCACCGTGGGCTCGCCGCCCGTGTAAATATACATATAAGTTCCCAGTTCTTTGCCCTGGCGCACGATGGAATCAATATCCTCCAGGCTTAAGTTATACTGATGACCGTACTCTGCGGCCCAGCATCCTGTACAGTTCAGGTTGCACGCTGTGGTAGGATCCAGCAGGATCGCCCAGGGGATATTACAGTTGTACTTTTGAGACATCTCCTCCTGGGTCGCGCTGCCCTTCAGGCTGGCGTTGGTGATAAAGTTCTGGAAGAATGCCCTGCGCACGCCCGGATCCAGCTCATACAGCCGGAGGATCAGCTGATACCAGTTGTTCTTCTCCTCAATGGACTTCTGGATCGCATTTCTCTGGCTTGTGTACCAGTCCTTCGGCATAAACCGATCCACGAACGACATCAGTTTCGGGATATTCTCCTCCGGATTTCCCTCCAGATATTTCAGAGCCTGGCTCACTGTAAATTCCTGCATTGTCTCTTTGATCGCCTTTCCCATTTGTGTTTCCGCCTCTCTGTTTTTCTTTCGTATCATCTATATGAATGAATCACCGTTGTCAGCACTGCCGACACTATGCGTTTAATATCTTCATGAATTCGTCTCCTGTGATCGTCTCCTTGTCATAGAGATAATCAGCCAGTTCATCCAGCTTCTCCCGGTTCTCTTCCAGGATCTTCCGGGCTTTCTCATGCTGCTTTTTCACCAGTTCCACCACCTGGCGGTCGATCTCCGCCTGGGTTTCCGCGGAACAGCTCAGGGAAGTGTCCCCGCCCAGATACTGGTTGGTCACTGTCTCCATCGCCACCATGTCGAAGTCCCTGCTCATACCGTACCGGGTGATCATGGACCTTGCAAGTTTCGTCGCCTGCTCGATATCGTTGGACGCCCCTGTTGACGCTGAGTGGAAAATGATTTCCTCGGCGGCACGGCCTCCGGTCAGTGTGGCGATCTTGTTCTCCAGTTCCTCCTGGCTCATCAGATAGTGGTTGCCTTCCTCCACCTGCATCGTGTATCCCAGGGCTCCGGAAGTACGGGGCACGATAGTGATCTTCTGTACCGGAGCAGAATTGCTCTGCTTCGCTGCCACAAGCGCGTGACCGATTTCGTGATAGGAAACCACTTTTTTCTCCTGATCGGTGAGGATCGCGTTTTTCTTCTGGTATCCCGCGATAACGACTTCAATGCTCTCCTCCAGATCCGCCTGAGTCACAAAACTCCTGTTTTCCCGGACTGCCCGCAGCGCTGCCTCATTGACGATATTGGCCAGCTCCGCTCCGGATGCCCCGGACGCCATCCTTGCGATCCGGTTAAAGTCGACACTCTCATCCAGTTTCACTTTCTTCGCATGGACTTTCAGGATCTCTTCACGGCCTTTCAGGTCAGGAAGTTCCACAGGAACGCGCCGGTCGAAACGTCCCGGTCTTGTCAGCGCCGGATCCAGAGATTCCGGGCGGTTGGTCGCCGCCAGGATGATCACGCCGTTGTTTGTCTCAAATCCGTCCATCTCTGTGAGAAGCTGGTTCAGCGTCTGTTCCCGCTCATCGTTTCCGCCCACACGCCCGTCACGCTTCTGCCCGATGGCGTCGATCTCATCGATGAACACGATACAGGGAGCCTTCTCCTTTGCCTGTTTGAACAGATCCCTTACCTTTGACGCTCCCATGCCCACGAACATCTCCACAAACTCAGAACCCGACATGGAGAAGAAGGGGACGTTGGACTCTCCGGCGACTGCCTTGGCCAGCATGGTCTTACCGGTTCCGGGAGGCCCTACGAGAAGGATGCCCTTCGGCATGGACGCGCCGATCTCCTGATACTTTTTCGGGTTGTGCAGATAGTCGACGATCTCGGAGAGATTCTCCTTTGCCTCATCCTCACCGGCGACATCAGAGAAGCGGATGCCCTCCGAGGACTTCACGTAAACTTTCGCGTTACTCTTTCCCATCCCGAAGATCATAGAATCCGGACCGCCGCTTGCTCTGCTCATGAGCTTTTTCGACATATACTGGCCGATCCCGATAAAAATCACGATGGGAAGGATCCAGGAAATAAGAAATGTAAGGATGGGCGACGTCTGCTCAACGATCTGACCCGAAAACTTTGCGCCGGAGGCATACAATCTCTCGGTCATTCCCGGGTCATCCACCATTCCTGTCTTATAGATCTGGTTCCCTTCCCGGTTGGTAAATATGATCTCGTTCTCACTCTGATCGATCTCAACCTGACCGATCTCCTCATTCTCTGTCATCTGGATAAACTGATCGTATCCTACCTCTTTTACCTGTCGTTCCACCGCCCAGGGCATAAACAGGAAATTAAACAGCAGCAGAACCGCCAGAACGATCACGTAATAAAATATCAGGGGTTTTCTCGGTTTTTTTACCTCATGCATATTCCTTCCTCCTTCTGTTCATAATTGATCTAACGCTGTCTTTTTATATTTCAGCATCCGGAACCTTTCCCGTTTTTCTTCTGCTCTCCGCTCTTCTGATTCTCAAGCGCTTTTAATGCGGAGATCAGCGCCTGCTGCATGGCAAGCGTTGCGAAATCCATAGCATATTCCGCGTACAGCAGTTCAGCTTCGCTCTCATCCTCCTCCGGACTGCTGTCCTCGGAATGGATATCATGCGCGAGCTGATTCTCTGTCAGTTCCTGGGTCTTCTTTCTGTAATCAGCCTGTATCTGCGACAGCCTTTTTACAGCTTCCGACCTGCATGACTCTGCTTTTTCCTCAAGCAGGAGTGTGTTTTCCTCAAATTCTTCTTCTGCTTTTTTCAGTTCCGAGCGGATCTTTGCGCTGTCCCCCTGCTCACAGACACGGATCCTGCACTGAAGTTTTCCGTACTGCTCTGCCATCTCATAAAGTTTAACGGCAAATATGCTGTTATCGATCTTCATGTAAATATCCTCCTTTCCGTGTCTTTTTCTCCCTATATTTTTATATAGCAGATAAAAAAGAAGATTTCGACTCTCAGATTTCGAAATCTGTCTTTACAAAAATCCGGATCTGTCAAAAAAACTGACAAATCCGGATTTTTGTAAAGACACTGTGAAAAAATTATAAGTGGCAGGAATACGCCTCATATACTATATTGAAAATACAGACAGCGGACAGGATCAAAGTATCTGTCCGCCGGGAAAATGAAAGAAAAGGAGCCTCTTAATGGAACCAAAGAAAGAAAACAGACAGGACCGTATACAGGTCCTCACTACTCTCGATCAGAATTATCTGCCCCGGCTGCAGGTACTGCTCACATCAATCTATCTCAATGATCCCGGTGAGCAGGCGGACATCTGGCTTATGCACAGCCGGATCCCGGATGACGCGCTTGCACCCGTATCTGAACTGTGCCGTCTGTTCGGATTCGGCTTCCGCGCGATACAGATCGACGGATCCAGCTTTCAGGGCGCCCCTGTCAGCCGGCAGTATCCGAAAGAAATGTACTACCGTCTTCTGGCGTCGCAGTTTCTGCCGGATGATATTCACCGCATCATCTATCTGGATCCGGACATTCTCGTCATCAATTCCCTGCGTCCTCTCTGGGATATGGATATGGAGGGAAATCTTTTTGCCGCCGCATCCCACACGGGCATAACGGAGCTTGCAAACAATATCAATCAGATCCGTCTGGAAACGGATCACGATTACTATAATTCAGGAGTTCTTCTGATGGATCTTGACAGAGCAAGAGAGGAGATCTCTGCCGGAGAAATATTTGACTATGTTAAAGAACATGGAAAAGAACTGCTCCTGCCGGACCAGGATGTACTGAATGCCCTGTACGGCAGAAGGACTATGGATCTGGACGACGCCGTGTGGAATTATGATACGCGCAATTACAACACGTATCTTCTCCGCAGTACCGGCGTCTGCGATATGGACTGGGTGATGAAGAACACTTCCGTCCTCCATTTCTGCGGGAGGTCAAAACCCTGGCAGAAAGGATATATCCACAGATTCGGCATCCTGTACAAACACTACATGGAGCTGACCCGCAGATATATCAACTGCGCTGGGCAGGATAGATCTTTCCGGTAATGATCTTTTCGATCTGCCGGATCAGCTTTTCCTCATCAAGCTGATTTTTCCTGCTGTAATGCAGGATGACCCCGACCATTCCGCTTGCATAGAACTGGAGCATCATCTCCATATCGTCGTAGCTGATCTCAATACCTGAGAATTTGCTGCGGGCTATTTTATCCAGATACATCGCCGCAGACTCCACAAGGATGCCCTCGATCTGGATCCAGTTTTTCGAATTCACGAGCCGTTCCAGCTTATTTTTATGTTCCGTCACAAAAGATGTGAAAACCCGGAGGGCATCCAGATGATTCTCAGACTTCAGGCTCTGCTCCGCCGCTTCCGTGGCAGATCTCCGGAAGGTCCACTCCAGGACATCCATGATATCCCGAAAGTGATAGTAAAATGTCTGCCGGGAAATATGACATTCCTCGATCAGCCGTTTCACAGTGATCTTGTCGATATCTTCTTTCTCCAGCAGATTGGTAAAATTTTCTGCAATTAAAATCTTCATGTCTTCTCTCATAAAAGCACCTCAGGATAGTATTTTATCGTACTTTTCCACCGTTATCAAGCGACGAATTTAATTTTTCCTATAGCAAAACAGGGCCATCCGCATCGGATGACCCTGTTAAGTCGGATTCGGCACCGGACCGGCAGCGCCGAAAATATCGTATTATCTCTTATTCTTATATTATGTTCTTGTATCTCGCTTATTCGTAATGCAATCCGAAATCCATCTCGTAGTAATTCCCGTCCGCATCCCTGTAAGCATAAGCCTTTCCGTTCTCGTCCTTAAGTTCTTCCGGCATATACTGATCTTTATCATATCCCGGCACATCATTGGGGCTGATGCACACGCCGTTCTCATCCACCTTCAGGACCTCATCGTTCCTCGGAAGGGTGAACGGAAGCTTTCCGGTGGGAGCAAATCTTCCCGAGATCACATCCAGGATCGCCGGCTGATAGGTATTGAATCCGGCTGTCAGGGCATCCGCATAAGGTTCTACATTTCCAAGCTGCCATGCCAGAGTAAAGTTGACATTGATGATCACCTTTCCCTGATTTGCATGTACCGCCTCCGCGATCTCAGCGATCCTTCCCGCTTCCGCCAGCGTGGTCTCGCAGTGCGTCTCCGCCTTCGGGCGTCCCTGGTCGTCCACATCGTGTACCACCTTGCCGTCGCAGATATCCAGTTCCAGGAAGCCCGGCGTCGCGCTGAAATATGCGCCCGAGGAAGGCGATACCATCAGGATCGCATAGTCCGCCTCTGCCGGATCGTCTGTCAGCATATCGGACGGCAGAGCCTCGCGGAGTCCTTTCGTGGCCTCGTCTGCGCTTTCCTTGTCCTTTCCGAATGCTTCAGCATACAGTTTCTTTCCTGCCAGCTTCTCCTCCGTCAGCGGAAGGACGCCGTCATTTTTCAACAGGACAACGCTCTTTCGGTGCGCATCCATCGCCTGATCCCAGTATTCCTGCTTTGCCGCTGTCTCAGCGGATTTCTTCGGATCCCGGTACGGATTCTCGAACATTCCCAGTTCAAACATCTCGGTCAGGGTACGGGTCACGGCACGGTCGATGGATTCGTCTGTCAGGATCAGTTCCTCTTTTGTAAATCCTTCCGGAACCGGATGGGTCTCATAATAGTCATTCTTTCCGCGCTCGTACGCCTCCATGCCTTCTTTATTGTCAAACAGTCCGCTGATCAGGTCTATGCCGCCGTTCGTCACCGCGAAACCGATCCGCTCAGGCTTGTCCAGCATCTCAACGCCCCAGCACATATTGTGGACGATCCCGGTGTCGGAATTGATGTATCCCTTAAATCCCATCTGCTTCCGGAGAAGTCCGTCGATAAATGGCTTGTTGAACGCAAATCCGTAGGGGAGCATTTCCATCTCTTCCCCGTTCCGGTCAGTCTGAGGAGCGCTCTTCTCCTTCGCCGGTTTCGCATAGTACGGCATGATGGAGGAAACGTTTTTCTCTATCGCTTTCTGAAACGGCGGAAGGTGATATTTCTCAAGGCTTCCCTCTGTCTGATAGACATTCCATTGCCCCATCTTGTAATGAGGGTCAAATCCGTTCTCTCTTGCTCCGCCGCCCGGAAAATGCTTCACGGTCATCGCCACGCCGTCATCAGTGACGCCTTCGCTGCTTCCCTGGATGATCGGGATGATATGCTCAAAGATCTCTCCGATCAGTTCCGTATCCTCCCCGAATGTCCCAAAAGTACGCTGCCAGCGGGGATCCGTCATCGTATCCGCCATATACATATATCCTTTTCTCAGACCGGACGCATTCCAGCAGTCCCGAACGCACCCGGCGAACTGATCCGCGATCTTCATGCTGTCGCCCTTGATGGCAGCCGCGATCCCCAGCGTCCCCGGCCAGGTCGGGAAAACGCCCGCCGCGTCGTTCATCCCGTATACGACTTCTCCGTTCTCATTTCTCGAGTTGGAGACCATCTCTACCGGGATGAAATGTTCACATTCCTCCGCTACCTTCTGAAGCTGGTTCAGGAAATCCGTCAGATCGTCAGCCGGCGGATTTGCCCGCAGGATCAGGTGACGTGAGAACCACTCCTTGATCAGTGTGGAAGTTCCCGGAAGACGCTGTTCCCCGAAGATCGTCTTCCCCTGGAACTCGCCTTCATCCAGCGTACCGGACTCATCCAGCACAACTCCTCCGGTCCCGTCCGCCTTCTTCTCAGATACAACGTGAGGATATTTTCCCATCCTCCAGTCCGAGATAAAAAGCTGCGCGATCTTCTCCTCCACGGTCAGCGTCTTTACATATGCCTCCGCACGCTTCCGTGCCGGAAGCCTCCAGTCATTGACCTCGGAAACTTTTCCCGATCCGTCGATGTCCTTGAAATAGTTTCCGTCCTCCTCGATCACAGCCCGGCTGACCGTACTGATCTCCGGTCCGTTCTCATTATGATAAACTCTGTAATTATCTGATGCTTTCTTTCCCATGCAGCACCTACCTCCTGTATATGATGATGAGGAATGGCATCCATTCCCCGCCTTTCCTGATAGCAAAAGGCACATTTCATCTGTTATTTTACCATCTATTCCCCATTGATTTCAGCACAATATACCTGCATATTAGCATAAATTACAGGGTCATTCTTCTTTCCACAGCCGCTTCGTGATCTCTCTGAAATCAATCTGCAGTCTGCCCCCGTAGATCCTGACAGGCACCTTATCCCGAAATGTATACATGGAAATCTCCGGGGCTTCTTCTCCCTCGAACCAGTAACACACTACTTTCTCCCGTTTCCGGTCAATGATCCAGTATTCCCGTACTCCCGCATCCATATATTTCTGCATTTTGACCCCGTAATCCCGCTTCCGGCTGGATGCGGATACAATCTCGGCGCAGAAATCCGGAGCCCCGTAAACTCCTTTTCGCGTGATCCGCTCTTCCCTGCAGACTAGCGCGATATCCGGCTGCACGATCGTTCTGTCATCGCAGTCAAGCTGTACGTTCAGAGGCGAAGTCAGCACACGGCATTTTCCCCCGTTCTGGCGGATATAAAACCCGAATTCCAGCATCAGCTCCGTCACCAGTTCCTGATGAGTAAAGGACGGCGCCTCCAGAAAGATCAGCTTCCCGTCGATCAGTTCCGCATGCACATCCTCAGGAAGCCTGTGATAGTCCTCGGCCGTGTACATCCCCTGTCTTTTTGTCAGATACCGCGCCTGCTCTTCCCTGACAGCCTCCGGAAGGCTTCCATATAGGGCATCCCCCTTCCGGTCCGGAGACCCCCCCCATTCTTCCTCCGCGTCTCCGGCGCCGTACAGGACCTTCTCCAACGCGCGGAGCGTATCATATCTGGGGGAGCGGGTCTCCCCGCTTAAGATTTTATTTATCGTTCCTGTCGGAACGCCGGACAGCCGGGAGAGCTGCTCCGTGGTAAGGCCAAGTTTCTTCTTTCTCTCATTCAGCTTTTCATACAACATAGGACCTCTCCCCTTTCCGTCACAGAAACTGAGAAATGCATACCAACTTTTTTTCATTTATATTGTATTTCCATTTTTGATATATGTCAACCGTTTTTACCGTTTTCGGTAAATCCTTATTTTCATCTATGCAGTTTCCGAGACAGCTCCTATACAGTCATATAACTCCAGTGATATAATATAAGCAGTTACTAAACAGCAGAAACGTATCAGCATACAGGAAAGGAGGAAGTTTATGAAAAGAAAGGTATTACTGGTACTGTTTGTCGTCAGTTGTACGATTCTCCTGCCAGGATGCGATAGACAGGAAACAGAGCAGGCGCAGGACCAGGAAGCGCAGCAGCCGGCGTGGCTGGAAGATTTTTATACCGCGAGTTATGAATATCGGAAAAGCAATATTATCGGGGAGAACGGCGATGAAGAGGAGACTCCGATAATAGAAGGAAAAAGGATCAGTTCTCCCTATAAAGAATATATGAAAGTTATCCAGCCGGGAGGTCCGGGGGCGTGGTCGGAAATGTATTCTTACGAAAACGGGGGCAAAGCAAGCAATATCATAAAATCCGTTTCCGGAGACTGGGTGAAACAGGAAACAGAAGTGGGACACCCGTATGGATACGGCGCAGACCTGGAATTTACGAAAACAGGCACCGTGGATTATAATAACATTGTGTGCGATGTATATACAACGGAATATACAGTCGATATAGCAGAAGCAATGAATTCATTTGCCGGTACAGAATTAATTACGGAACCGGTTACGGCAGTCGTGCCTCAGGAATATTATGTGAATCCGGATACGAATCAGCTGGTGTGTGTAATAACGGATATAACGGACAAAAACAGCAAACAGGCAATGGTGGTATCTATGGCAAATCAGGGTCTCACTTTGGAAGAGGCTGCAGAACAGTGCGATGATAATGAGAAATTCAGGGAAAAACTGGAGATTCTTTCTTATGATGATTCCATGACAATTGATATTCCGAACGTGGATATTTTATCTGCAGAAGATCTTATGTCCGCAGAATAGCCGCAAGATGTTTCTTGCAAATAGTTTTATGGCTGAACCGCAGGGAACAGGGAGATTCCGCCTGTTCTCTGCGGCAGTTCATCCGCATTGCAGCAAAATATGCACCATTAATCGCCTGTTATATCATCCAAATCGGGATAATATAGTTATCGCTGTTTACCGCTGAAAGTGTAGGGCGCATACAGAGAAGAGCACCCTTTCCCTTTGGGACACTGCCTTTATCTAAAATATCGAATGCCCTGATCAGCTCTTTGCCCGGGTTAACGGAACGCTTCACCTCCAGAGGGTGCAGCATGCCATCACTTTCAATGATCATATCGATCTCATGCATCTCTTTATCGCGATAGTACCACAAAAGACATTCTTTTGCATTATTCTGGTAGGTCTTCAAAAGTTCAGATACTACATAGTTTTCAAGGATTGCACCGTTTAAAGCCCCATTTGCCAAAATGTCCGGTGAACTGTATTTTGTAAGATAGGAGACAACTCCTGTATCAAAAAAATACATCTTAGGAGTTTTTACCGTACGTTTCAGAAGATTGTTAGAGTAAGGGCGCAGATAAAAAATAATATCTGATTTTTCCAAAACCTGCAGCCAGCGTTTTGCGGTATCGTCAGATACCCCCACATCCTGAGCAATATCGTGAATGTTCAGTAATTGCCCGATACGGCAGGCTGCCGCACGGATAAAGTCACGAAATATCAGTTTGTCAGTCAAATGGATCAGCTCACTGACGTCTCTGTCAATATAGGTTTGAAGGTAACTGCTGTAGAAAACATCCCGGTCAGAAAAACGGCCGCTGATCAATCCCGGCATAGAGCCATTCCAGATCCGCTGATAGATTTCCTTCATGTCTGCGGGTGTATGTGTTTTAGCTCGTTCCTTTAGCGCATTCAGATCAATTGACAAAGGCGAGGTATTTCCGCTGCCGTAAATTTCATGTTGTGACAGGGATGGCATGTGAAGCAGAGCCACTCTTCCGGCCAGTGATTCCTGTGCCAGTTCCATCATACGGAATGCCTGGGAACCTGTAAGCCAGAAGCTTCCGGGCTCAGCACCATTATCAATTTCGATCTTAATGTATGAAAAAAGCTGAGGAGCATACTGAACTTCATCGATAAGAATCGGACGGTCGTGCAGTTGAAGGAAAAGCGCAGGATCTTTTTGCGCCATAGCCCGCTCTTCAAGATCGTCCAGCGTGACATAAGTTCTGTTTTCCTGCATCAACTGGCGTAAAACAGTAGTTTTCCCCACCTGTCTTGGACCAGTGATAAGAATAGCTGAATATTCTTCGGACAATGATAATATTTTTGACTCCAGATCCCTTTTAATATATGTCATATCCAAACCTCCTGGCTAAAATACGATTTTATCTTATTATAGTCTGATAGCAAAAAAAAAGTCAAGACCACAATAGAAAGACGCTCCTGGAAGATTTCGGTCCAACCCACATATCTCTACAGGAGCGTCTTTTTTATTTTCAGAAAAACTCAGCATTTCCGGCCGGCTTTATGTATCCGTCTGTCCTATGTTCATGCATGGACGACCGAATACGGTTTTCTCTTAAACACTTCCTTCGCCCTGGAATCCACCTTTGCCTCCATCCCGGAATAGCTCCTCGCCAGATCCAGTTTGATGTGTTTTATCTTTCTTCTTTCTTTTCTCATACTTCTGTACACCTCATCTCGTTTTCAGAATTTTCAGTTTCATTAAAGATAATGTAGCACAAAAGTATGGTGATTCTGTTAGCAGTATATTAAATTCAGGTAAGATAGATACTAAGACATTCCTCTTACTCCGTCCTCAATGCGGTCACAGGATCACTCTTCGCTGCCTTCCTGGACGGGATGATTCCTCCGATCAGGGTCAGCACCACGCTCAGGGCGATCAAGATGATCGCCGGGACAACCGGAAGGACCGCGCTCACATCATCTGTTCCTGCCAGGTGATGGATCAGCGCATTTCCGGGGATCAGAAGGAGCAGCGAGAGCCCGATCCCGATCAGCCCCGCGCACAGACCGATGATAAAGGTCTCCGCATTAAACACCTGTGAGATATTTCCCTTGGAGGCTCCGATGGCACGGAGGATACCGATCTCCTTCTTCCTCTCCAGCACGCTGATATAGGTGATGACTCCGATCATGATGGAAGACACCACCAGGGAGATCGCCACAAATGCGATCAGCACGTAACTGATGATATCAATGATATCTGTGACAGAGGACATCAGTGTTCCCACCACATCCGTGTACGTGATCACCTGCTCGTCTTTTCCTTCCGCCTCCATCCGGCTGTTGTAATCATCCAGGATATTCACCACATATTCCTTGCTCTCGAAATCGATGGGGTAGATATCGATCCCGCTCGGCACATCGAAGTCCACATATCCCAGTGTCCTGAGGTTGTTCTCATAGGTCGCGTTCTCGGCGGAACTCATGGACATCATAAGTTCTGTCAGGTCGTCCGCGTCCATATTCATGGTAAACGCCGCCGCAAACATGTTGGAATCAATGCTCATGGCGTCTTCCAGATTCTGGCCGAGCTGCGTCATGGCGGTTCCCATTGTGTCCTCCAGCCCTGTGCTGATCTGCGCCATCACCTGAGTCATCGCCGCAGTGATCTGGGTCTCCAGATTCTGCGCCATTTCCCCGGTAAAGGAAGACATCATACCGCCCACATACCCCTGTATGGAGGAGGAGATCTGCTCTTCCAGATTTCCTGTATCTACCATGCTTGAGATCCCGGAGGAAAGTTTCTGTTTCGCATCGTCCGTTCCCAGATAGCTGATGAAATGTTCGCCCATCCTGGACGGATCCGGCAGCCCGTTGGCCACCGCATATCCCTGATATCCGGAAGCGATGTCCGATGCCAGCTTTGAAAGCTGCTCATCTGTGATCGTAAAATCACTGTTCGCCTGGATCAGCTCACCCCCCCAGCGGTTCAGGATTGCCTGAGCGTCCGGGGTCTGAAGGTATTCCAGAAGATAGTCATCAAAGAGGTCCGGATCTGTATAGCCGTTTGCCTGGGCGTACTGCTGATAACCTTCCAGGATTTCTGTAAACATGGCGCGGATCTGGTCCGTGGACACCTGGATCCCGCCGTTCGCCTCCACAATGGAAAGGATGTTCTCTGTCAGGATGGACCTTGCCTCCGACGTCTGCAGATAGCTCAGAAGATCCTGCCCCAGATTGGAGTAATCCGCCTCCGGATGCTCCGAAGCGTACTGCTGGTACCCCTCCATGAGTCCGGACACCAGAGTGTTCACGTCGTCCGCCGAGGCGGTGATCTCGATGCTGTCCATCATGTCGCTCAGGCTCAGTTCCGGCATTTCCGGAAGGTCCAGGCTGATCCCGCTCAGATCGATCATATTGGACAGATCCATTGTAGTTCCGTCGGCATTTGACAGGTTTGACAGGTCGAATGCTCCGTCAAGCCCGTCGGTCAGCCCGTCTGAATTAAAGGAGAATGCCTCCTGAAGTTTATCGGCGTCGATAGAGAACATGGAATCCGTGTCAAATCCGGTGGGATCACTGCTCTCGCCGAATTTTTCTCCGGTAAATACATTGATGTCTCTGTTCTCAAGCTGTTTCCGGACGATCTCGCTGTCCTCCGCCTCTTCCGCCACATATCTCGTAAGGGAGGCCGGATATCCGATTCCTGCGTTGAGCATGAGTCCGTTGGCGTCCTCAGAGGGCTGTACGATCCCTACGATGGTGAGGTCCTCACCGTTTTCCACCAGGTTCTCCATATATTCCGTGTCATCCGTCTTGTCGCGCCAGATCTCGTATTCACTGTCGTACACAAAGCAGTCGGAACTGTTCACCAGTTTGAAGGTGATCCCCAGGATATCATCATAGGAATAGTCGCTGATATCTGTCGGAGTATCCACATCCTCCTCGTCGATAAACTGCTGGATCATCTCATCCAGTTCCAGCGAATCCCTCAGACCCATGGTATACAGCATAAAATCGCTGATCCCGCCGCCGGATGTGAGCACCAGGACACATTCGTTATAATTTTCCGGCCACCGCCCCGCCTTCACATCATACTGTCCCTCATAGAGGTCCGTATCTTCCGGCATCTCGTAAAATACATCTGTACTCATCATAGAGGACATGATGCTATTGGAACTTGTGGAGGATCCCAGTCCCAGGGCGCTGAAAGACGTATCCGGATTCACCTGCCGGATATCTCCGTCCTCTTCCTGACGGTAAATCTGGGGGACTACATCATACGAGTACTCAATGGCGTTCGTGTATTGTTCGATCCCGCTCTCCCCGCTGTCCAGATAAGCCTTCAGGGATTCCAGGTCATTGGAGTCCATAGTGGAGAACATGCTGGAAATCATATCGATCACATGCACGTCTCCCTCTTCCCCGTTTTCTCCCTCTCCGTCCGTTCCGCTTCCCATCATAGACGAGAAGTCAAATCCGGTGCTCTGGATCTGGAGCGGATACTCCGAGAGCGTCTCCTCTTCCACCTGTTGGATATAATCGTTTACCCCGGTGGACAGCGACAGGATCAGGGCGATGCCGATGATCCCGATGGAGCCCGCAAACGAAGTGAGCAGTGTCCGCGCCTTTTTCGTCCTCAGGTTGTTAAAGCTCAGGGAAAGAGCCGTCAGGAAAGACATGGAGGATTTTCCCATGTTTTTATGCCGGGGCGGTTCCTGTGCTCCCTCTTCTATTATATACGGGTCGGAATCCGCACGGATCTTCCCGTCACGGAGACGCACGATACGGGTCGCATACTGCTCCGCCAGTTCCGGGTTGTGGGTAACCATCACAACCAGACGGTTCTTCGCCACATCCCGCAACAGGTCCATGACCTGCACACTGGTGTCGCTGTCCAGGGCGCCCGTAGGCTCGTCGGCGAGAAGGATATCCGGGTCGTTGACAAGGGCGCGGGCGATCGCCACCCTCTGCATCTGACCGCCGGACATCTGGTTCGGTTTCTTGTGGAGCTGTTCCCCCAGTCCCACCTCCTCCAGGGCCTTCACCGCCCGTTCCCGGCGCTCCGCCTTGCCGACCCCCGAGATCGTCAGGGCAAGTTCCACGTTGGAAAGCACAGTCTGATGAGGGATCAGGTTATAACTCTGGAACACAAACCCGATCGTATGGTTCCGATAGGAATCCCAGTCCCTGTCTTTATATTGTTTTGTAGAGATCCCGTTAATGATCAAATCGCCGCTGTCATAGCGGTCCAGACCACCGATGATATTCAGGAGTGTGGTCTTTCCCGACCCGCTGGGGCCCAGGATCGCGACAAATTCGTTATCCCTGAGGTTCAGGCTCACGTCGTCGAGAGCCTTCTGCACCAGCTTTCCGGTCGTGTACTCCTTGCGGATGTGTTGGATCTGAAGCATTGATGTCTTTCTTCCTTTCTGTTATCTGACGCGCATCATACTGAAAAGCGCCGCAGTTTATACTACAGTCCCCCCAAAATAACACAAGCAATTATATACAATTTGAAAGCGGTTATCAACCGGTTAGGCTGTGAATTTTCCGGATTTAGACATATCCATGAAAATGTAAACCACTGTTTCCGGCTTCACTGCAGCAGGATCTGGATCTCTGTCAGGAACTCCTCCTCACGGATGGTATCCCGGTTGTCGATCCAGTATATCTCAAAAGGTGTACCTGCCGCGGCAAGCCCTTCCCGCCGGACGTATTCCTGCAGGTCCCTCACCCTTTCTCCGTTCTGGTTATAGCCGCCCCGATAGCAGAGAGAGGCATAGATCCCCTCTGGAAGGACAAAATCAGCCTCGTCTCCCGGATCCTCCATGACGAAAAAAACGGATTTATAGCTGTTGGCGATCCCCCGCTCCATGTCATCCATGGCAAAAAAGGCTCCGATCGTCTGTGTACCCAGGTCCTGTATCCGGTCCTCGTATTTTTTCTGCAGTTTCCGGATGACAAAGTCCATCTCCTCATCCCGGGTAATGTACTGCTCAATGCGCACGCAACGTCTCCTGGCCATCTTTTTTAAGACCGGTATCCCGTCTTCAGTCATCCTCGCGCTACTCAGTGAGGCAATCCTTTTCCCGATCAGAGCTTTCCTCCTCGCGATCTCCTCCATCTGCGCATCCAACAGTTCCCGCTCCTCCCTCAGAAGAGACAGGGTATTGTCCACACACTGCCCGCCCAGAAACTCTTTGATCTGCGCCATCGAAAAATCCAGCTTCCTCAGGTCACGGATCACAGTCAGCTTATACATATCCTTCAGGTCATAGAGTCGGTAACCGTTTGTATCCCGCCGGGGTTTCAGTATCTCCAGTTTTTCATAATACCGGAGAGAGTCCACTCCGATCCCATACAATTTTGAAATCTCGTTGATCTTATAATAATCTTTCATTGCTTCTCTTCTTACAGTGTGTGAACTGTAATCTTCCTCCTCAGTTACAATTACTATTTTGCTCACAGCTCTTGACTCTGGTATTGTACCAGGGTTTAGGATAGTAAGTAAAGAGGAGGAAATCAAATGTTTTATAAATCAAGAAAAATATTTACCAGACTCGCCGACAGACTGCTGGAAGGGCTGACATGGAAGAAATTCTTCCTCATCGTCCTCGGCGCGGCGATCTGCTCTTTCGGAATACACAATATCCACCAGAGGACAGCGATCACCGAGGGCGGCGTGATCGGGATGATGCTGCTCATTGACCGGTGGCTTGGCCTTCCGCCTGCGGTCATCACTCCCATACTGGACATCACCTGCTATCTGCTCGCCTTCAGGTACCTGGGCGGACGGTTTATCCGGATCTCCATCCTGTCCACCGTGAGCGTTTCCCTGTTCTATGACTTCTGGGAAATGTTCCCGCCCATGCTCCCCGATCTGTCCGGCTATCCGCTGATCGCAGCGCTCGCCGGCGGTATGTTCGTGGGAATCGGCGTAGGACTGATCGTCCGTCAGGGCGGTTCCAGCGGCGGAGACGACGCACTGGCGCTGACCATCTCCCGTCTGACCCACTGGAAGCTGTCACGGGCATACCTTTTCACTGACCTGACGGTCCTGCTCCTGTCGCTGAGCTACATCCCCCTTAGGAGGATCGTGTTCTCCCTCATCACCGTGACCGTCTCTTCCCTTCTGATCGACTGGGTGCAGAATCTGAAATTCAGACGCTCCTGTACGGAATGCGAGGGGGAAGGAATATAAACGTTTTATAAGAAAAGACAGAAATATCCGGGTCTCGCGCCGCCAGCGCAATTCCCGGATATCCCTGTTTCAGATCCATTTTATCTGATCATAAAAGTTCAGATCACTTCCAGTTTATATTTTTCACACTCGGACAGTTTGATCTCTCTTTCTTCGTTTTCAAGATAGATCCGCGTAGTAAATACAGCTTCTCCTCCATTTACAAAGAGTTCCACAATGGAACTGTCAACGAGAATCAGAAGGTTCTCCACGGCCTCCTCGATACGGCAGACCCTTCTGTCTCTTCCGCCGCCGCAGACGGCGGGCTTCCCGTTCCGGTCAAGGAAAGAAAGCTCCGTTTTATTTCCCTCTGCCGTGATCGTCATCCCATTCTCCTCTGTGCCGATCCGGATCCGAGTCTGTCTGCCCCCGATCCCGCGCACGTCCAGCTTCACTGTCTTTTCCGCCCAGCAGTATCTTTCCTTCTCCGCAGAGACCTCCTCCCACTCAAGCTCAAAGAGTTCTCTGACCGGCATCCGGAGGATCCTTCCTTCCCTGCACTCAAGCTCACAGGGAATGGTCAGGCAGTGCTGCCAGCCGTTTTTCACAGAAAGGTTCCGATACGTCTCCGCCGTATCCGGCATCCCTGCCCAGCCGATCAGGATCCGTCTCCCGTCCTCCGCTTCAAAGCTCTGAGGAGCATAGAAATCAAATCCCATGTCCCATTCCCGGAAAGTGGCCTCCGGGTCCGCATCCCGGCTCAGGAGAGAAAAGCCGGACTGATAGATATTCTGGAAACGCTCTTCCTCCGCTTCCAGTCCCTGGGGACAGAAAGACAGGACTTTTTCCCCGTCCAGTTCAAAAAGATCGGGACATTCCCACATATAGCCAAATGGTTTCACCGAGTCGATCTTCCGTAAGAACTCCCACTTTTTCCTGTCATCCGAGACATAGACCAGGGCAGCACCCCTGTCCCGGCGCTTTCCATCCTCAGCCCACGCCCTTGCCCGGGCACCAAGGATCATATAATACCGTCCGTCTTCTTTCCATACTTTGGGGTCACGCACATGCTGCGTGATCTCTTCCGGATAGTCTTCCATCCCCAGCAGTTTCGTCTTCCCGGACATGTGCTGTCCGTCTTCTGATTCCACCAGGATCTGGGTGGAGACTCTCCCTGCGTCGATATAGTCGTAATCGCCTGCCAGCTTTACATTTCCGGTATAAAACACATACATGCGGCCGTCTTCCACCAGGGCAGAGCCGGAGTAGACTCCGCTTCTGTCCTCCGGGATATCCGTGGTCAGGACCGGGTCCTTATACTCCCAGTGGAGCAGGTCCGTGCTCGTGCAGTGCCCCCAGTATCCGCCCCCGCCGTTCACATTCAGCGGGGAATACTGAAAATATGCATGATAGATCCCGTTGAACTGGCAGAGCCCGTTGGGGTCGTTGATCCACCCCACCGGAGGCATGATATGGAATCCGGTCCGGAAAGGACAGCTTTTGACTGTCCCCTCCATCCTTTCTTCCTCTGCCTTTGCCTTCTGAAAATTGTCAAACCCCTTCTCCATAGCTGCCACCCTATTTCGCAATGACCGCGATCTTGTCGCCGGCTTTCACATTCCTTTCCGCTTCTCTTTCCATATGACTTCCCTCAACAGGTTCCGTAAAGATCAGGCAGGCCGATGTATCATATCCCTCTGCCGCGATCTTTTCTCTGTCAAAGTCCATGATCAGGTCGCCTTTTTTCAGGCTCTGTCCGTCTGAGACATGTACGTCGAAATATTTTCCCTGAAGATTTACCGTATCAATGCCCACATGGATCAGGATGCCGTTTCCGGCCGCCGTCCTGAGACCCACAGCATGTTTCGTATCCATCACCATCTCTACCACACAGTCCGCCGGGGCGTAGATCTTTCCGTCGGCAGGGACGATCGCGAGACCGTCTCCCAGAATCTTCTGTGCAAACGTCGGATCATTCACCTTCTCGATCCCGATCAGCTCGCCGTCCGCAAATGCATCCAGCTCTTCCGGGAGCTCCGCTCTTTCTGCCGCTCCGTTTTCTGCCGCAGTCACGTCTGTCTGCGCTGCTCCGGATGAAGGGATCTGATCCCCGCCTGCAGCAGAGCCGGTTCCTGCCTCTCCGGCGTTCTTATTTCCCGCTGCACCCGCAGGCTTCATTCTGTTAAATCCGATTCCGAGCAGGAAGGCAAAAATAAATCCTGCTGCCAGAGCGATCACATGAGCAATGATATAATTAACATAGCCATTGTGCGCCGGATCTGCAAGTGCGATCCCGGGAACCACTGTTGTCCCGAATCCCAGAGCCGCCAGATCTGAAAAGTAGACCACCGCGCCGCCGACTGCGCCGCCCAGGCATCCTCCGATGAGCGGGTAGCGATATCTTAAGTTCACACCGAAGAGAGCCGGTTCCGTAACACCGAAGAGTTCGGAGATAAAGCTGGGGATACATAATTCTTTTGCTTTGGCATCTTTTAAGTGTCCCGCCAGATATCCCAGCACTGCGCCGCCCTGAGCTGTCATGGCAACAGACATCAGCGGGTTTAAGAAGTTCCTTCCCGTGTCCACGAGAAGCTGTGACTCGATGGCGCCAAACACATGGTGCAGTCCGGTGATGACAATGAGCTGCTGTACCGCGGAAAATGCCGCGTATCCGATCACGCCCAGATGCTGCGTCATCCATACAAGCACTGCTGTGATCCCGTTTGCTAGTCCTCGTCCCACCGGTCCGACGATCATAAACAGGAGGAAGGAACTTACCAGCGTTGTAAGCAGCGGCGAGACAAGAAGTCTTACCACTTCCGGTACCTTCTTCTCAAAGAAGATATCCAGCTTTGCCGTGACGACGCCGATCAGCAGCGCCACGATGATGCCGCCCTGAAAACCGATCAGTTCCACCGGCAGGCCGAAGATATGAAGCGTAGTCACTTCCACCGTGCCCTGCGCCGCCGCGCTTGCGTCAGCCAGGCTGTTGGTCAGCATAATCCATCCCATTACGATACCCATGATCGGGCGTCCGCCGAACCGCTTGACCGTACTGTACGCCACGCAAAGCGGCAGGAATCCGAAGATCGCTCCGGAGGAAATATTGATCAGTCTTGAGATTCCGTACAGTGTATCGTTATTCTGGACAAATTCGATATTCCCAAGCACGCTGGACAGACCGGTCAGAAGCGCCGCCGCCAGGATTCCCGGCATGATCTCGATGAAAACATCCGAGAGAGCTTTCAGCGCTTTCTGGAACGGGTTCATCCTTTTGTTTGCCTTTGTTTTCAGATCACCCAGGCTCATGCTGTCCATATGTATGGAATCTGCCAGTACCTGACACACATCGTTGACAAGTCCCGCTCCGAAGATGATCTGCAGCTGGTCCCCTGCGACGAAGACGCCTTTGACAAGATCCACATTCTCGATCGCCTGCGTATCCGCCTTGTCGTTGTCCTCCAGAACGAGGCGCAGACGTGTCGCGCAGTGGGCAACGCCGAGGATATTGTCGCGCCCACCGGCAAGCCTTACAATTTCTGCTGATATATTTTCATATCGCTGTCTTTTTTCAGCATCCATTTTCTGATACCTCCCATATCATTTCAATCCTTTTTCCCTGCAGCCGCGGTCTGCTTCCGCCGTTGCAGCATACGCTGCAACTCTTTACCATGGTATGGACAACTGCTGTTTCCTTTGTCCTTGCAATTACTATTATACTGAAATATAATTGTTATTATATAGACAAATGTTGTTTTATCATACAGTATTGTTGGAGGAATCATGAAAGATTATATTTTTTCAAATGACTTTTCAAGAAATCTGGACGCCATGATCTACACCTGCGGTTACGAGACCTGTGACCCCTCCCACAGTTACGGCCCTGTGGTGCGCAGCGGGTATCTGATCCATTATATCCTGAAAGGGAAAGGGATCTACAAAACGGACGGCCATATCTATCAGCTCTCTGAGGGCGACGCCTTCCTGATCCGCCCGAACACGCTGATCTACTATGAAGCGGATAAGTATCTTCCCTGGACCTATACATGGATCGGTTTCCAGGGGATCAAGATAGAGGAATACCTCAAGAGGACTTCCCTCCTGGAGACACCCTATTTCCACTACGGAAAGGACGACCGTGTCCGGCTCTGCCACGAGAAGATGTTCGAGGCGTATAACCTGCCGGAGAACCGTGATCTGATGATGAACAGTATCCTGTATGAATACCTCTATCTCCTTGCCAGCAAATTCCCGAGGAAATATATTCCGCCCAAGGAGAAAAAGATCACTTACGTGGAGGAGGCGCTGCGCTATATCGAGAACAACTATGCCCACCAGGTCAACATTCAGGTCATCGCGGATCACCTGAACATCGAGCGCACTTACCTGTACCGGCTCTTCAAAGATATCACCGAAACCTCTCCCCAGGAATATCTTCTGGACTTCCGTATCCGCCGGGCATGTACGCTCCTTAAGGAAACCGATCTTCCGATCAGTGATATCGCAAGATCTGTCGGATATGACGACGCGCTGTATTTTTCCAGGCTGTTTAAACAGAAGAAAGGGCGGACGCCCACGCAGTACCGGAAGGAGAAGAAAAGCTGACATTGGCAGACGCGTATAGCAGAAGCAGGAGCATGCCGTCCGGCACGCTCCTGCTTCTCTACTTTTATATTATTGATCTTATAACGCCAGGTTCAAAGATATCTTCAACCCCGTACCTTCGGATCTATGCACCTCTCTATCTGTGCATGGAGAAGGAATCCTCATCATAATTGCTCAGGTTCTTGTAGATTCCCCTGCCATCCGCCTCTTTGATCAGTGCGTCTCTGGATTTTTTCGCCAGTTTCTGATCCTTGAAGGAACTCGGTCCGCCGACACACCCTCCGTCGCATGCCATACCCTCAATGAAATCTTCTGGAAGTTTTCCGAGCTTCATGAGCAGGAGAGCCTTCTTACACTCAGCCGCCCCATTCGCCTTGCAGACTTTGATGTCAACGTCATTTCCGGACTCTTTGAGACTCTCCATCACCGCCGCTGCGACGCCGCCGGAGTTTCCGAAGCGCTTTCCGAAGACGGAAGCCTCCTGGTATGTATTCTCAACCGGCTCAAGTTCCACACCTTTCGCGCGCATCATCGCACGGATCTCACTGTAGGTCATCGCATAGTCTGCATTCCCCTCGATCTTCTGATCCACAACCTCTGATTTCTTTGCCAGGCAGGGACCGATAAACACCGTCACCGCTTCCGGATCCTTTGCCTTAATCAGACGGGATACACCGCACATCGGGGATACCGTTGTGGAGACCGCGTCGTTCAGTTCCGGATAATGTTTTCTTACCATATTAACAAATCCCGGACAACAGGAGGTCACTTTCTTCTTTCCTTCCTGATAAGCCTCGCGCCACTCTTCCGCCTCGCTCTTCGCTGTCAGATCTCCGCCCAGTCCAACTTCAACAAACTCGGTAAATCCAAGATCTTTCATGGCTTTTCTCCAGCTCGCCATGGTGATGTCCGGTCCGAACTGGCCTTCCGTTGCCGGTGCCAGCATCGCATAGACATGTTTCCCTGATCTGATGGCCTTGATTACATCCACAATCCAGGTCTTTGATCCAATCGCCCCAAACGGACAGCTGTGGATACATTTCCCGCAGCGAATGCATTTTTCTTCATCGATAATGGAAATACCATACTCATCATAGGAAATCGCATCTACCGGACAACTGAACTTACAGGGTCTCTGCAGATGAGCAATGGCATTGTACGGACAGGCCTCCGCGCATTTTCCGCACTCCTTGCATTTTGAAGGATCAATATGCGAACGATGTCGTCCTGCTTCGATCGCTCCAAAATTACATGCGTTGATACATGCTTTTCCAATACAGTTCTGACAGTTTTCTGTGACCGTATAGCTGGAGATAGGGCAGTCCTCACAGGCAGAACTGATAACCTGGATCACATTGCCGTCATCATTCAGCCCGGGAGCCTTTCCTTCGGCAAGACGTACGCGCTGTCTGATGATCTCTCTCTCCTTATAAATACAGCATCGGAACTGGGGTATCGGTCCCGGGATCAGTTTCATCGGGATCTCATCTTTGCGTTCTTCCAGTTCTCCGGCAAAGGCAAGCCTTGCAACTTCTTCCAAAACCGCATGTTTGATCTTGATCACATTAGCGTCTGCGTACCTCACAATTTTTCCCTCCATAAAAACACGTTTATTCTCTGTTTTAAAGTCCCCGAAAAGGCACTTCATCTAGAGATTATGATACCATGAGAGAAAAATTTTGCCTAGTGATTTTATTAACAAACCCGCCTCTTCCGTGTACAATTTGAGGAACAATCCGCCTGCCGCACAGTATTTTTACCGGTCTCTGTCCTCTTTTTTATTTTCCAAAATACGCTCTGATCTCCTGCATTCTCTTCCCCTGCTCCACATGGAACGGGCATCTGGAATCGCAGTGCCCGCAGGAAATGCAGTCTCCCGCCGTCTTCTGCAGGTTCATATAGTGGTCTTTTGCAAGGGCGTCCCCGTCGCGGGACAGGTCATAGTATTTATTGATCAGCCCAACGTCAATCCCTGCCGGACACGGCTGGCAGTGATTGCAGTAGACACAGATCCCTTCCGCGTCCTGGGGCGCGAACGTTCCGATCACGGAATAGTCCTTCTCTTCCGGAGAAGCCTCCAGAAATCCCAGGATCCGCTTCAGGTCCTCTCTTCCCCGTATCCCGGGCAGCACGGTTACCACGCCCGGCTTATCCAGCGCATACTGGATACACTGATATTCCGTCAGCGCCTTTTTAAACGGGGATGTTTTTGCATTCAGGAGCTGTCCGCCCCCGAAAGCCTTCATAACAGAGATCGCCACGCCCTCTGCCTCGCATCTGCGATAGAGCGCGCTCCTCTCGTCCACACTTCCGATGGCATATTCTCCCCGGCGGTAGTCATAGGCAGGATTGATGCTGAACATGAGCATATCGATCAGTCCCATATCAAGGATCTTTTCCACGACATCCGGCGTATGGGAGGACAGTCCGATATGGCGGATCACGCCCTGCTCCTTCAGACGCTTCATATAGTCCAGGGTCCCCCCGGAGATCACCTTGTCAAGATCCGCCGATTCGTCGATGCAGTGGATAAATCCAAAATCAATATAGTCTGTCTTCATCATCTCAAGCTGCCAGTCCACAGATTTTTTGATCTTGTCAAGATCCAGCGTCCATCCGTAAGTTCCGGTCCTGTACTCCGCCCCGAAATGCACCTGGAAATATACCTTGTTGCGGCATCCCGCCACTGCTCTCCCAAAGGGAGCAAAAGGAACATCATCCGCTGCCGCCATATCAAAATAATTGATCCCGTTCTCAAGTGCCATCTCAACGGAAGCCTGGACTTCCTTCTCTCCCGACTGCCCCATAGAACTGTTTCCCAGTCCCAGGATACTGATCTCTTCCGTGCCTCTCGGCAGCTTTCTATACTCCATAGTTTCTTTCCTCCTGAATCTGTTTCTTCTCCCGGATCAGAAAATCTATTTTATCAAGCAGTTTCTGCTTCTGGTGGATCTCCTGAAGCAGTTCCCCTCTCCGGGCCTTAAGCATAAGGATCCGTTCTCTGTCTCCCTGTCCGTTCTCCGGCAGCGAGAGGTATTTCTTTATCTCGCCGCAGGACATTCCCGATTCGGTAAGAATGCAGATCAGTCCCAGAATCCTGATATCATCATCGCTATATTCTCTTGTGCCGTCCTCATTTCCTCTTCCCGGAAGCAGGCCGCAGGACTCATACTTTTTCAGCTTTTCCACCGGCAGACAGAATTTCTCCCCAAGTTCCTGGATCGTCATAGTGTTTCTCTCCTTTGGTTATCCCTCTGATCACACTTATTGTATCTTTCTGTCTTTTATTAGTCCAATACTTCTATTTTATGCACCTTCATACTCTGAAAGCATATTTCTGAATTCCTCCAGGAATTTTGCCGCAGCCACCGGAAGCGGCTGGAACTTCTTCCACACAAGTACGGATGACAGTTCCAGAGCCGGATATAACGGACGGAACACCATCTGATCCCTCTGCATATGGTTCATGGCCCCCTCTACCGACATGAAACAGATATCCCCCAGATCTGTCATGATATGAGCATTCGTAATAATATTAGCTGTAGCGAAAATATTCAGATGATCGATCTCCTCCCCGAGCCAGCTGGTAATTTCTTTCTGCATGGACGACCTGCTGGGAGTGAGCAGTGGAAAATCCTTGAGATCTTCTTTCGTAATATATGACCTGGCCACCAGAGGATGGTCTTTCATCATGGAAAGTCCCCATCTCTCTTTCATGGGAAGTCGGATAAAATCATACTTTTCAATATCGATTGGCTCAAGCAGAAGTCCGAAGTCACAAAGACCTTTATCCAGCTGTTCCTTGATATAATCTGATGTATTGGAGTAAATCTCATACTGTACTTTCGGCCACCGTTCCCTGAATCGGATCATGGTTTTCATAAGGATCTCTGAGGACGACAGCGCACCTTCCCCGATGGAGATCCGGCCGCTGATCTCACTCGGAGCCGAAAAGTCGCTCTCAATCTTGTCAACAAGCTCCGTCACTTCCTCCGCTCTCCGCCGGAGAAGTGTCCCTGCCTCTGTAAGCTTCAGATGTTTTCCTCTCTCAAACAGCTTTGTCCCGAGTTCGTCTTCGAGCTGAGAGATCTGGCGGCTCAGAGTGGGCTGGGTAATATGGAGATTTTCCGCCGCCCGTGATATATTCTCCTCTCTGGCAACCGCCAGGAAATATTTCAGTACGCGAATTTCCATATTGTTTCCTCCTTCCGTCAGTCCAGGGGCATGGTACGCACAAACTCCAGCAGATCCTCCAAGCTTCCCTTATAGTCTGTATGGATGGGAAGGTTCTTCTTATTCTCCATCGTGTCCGTCACCAGATAGGTCCTGACTCCAAGCTGGCGGATCACCAGATCCTCCTCCACATCATTTCCCACCATGATGCACTCCGCAGGATCCAGCTTCAACTCAACAAGGACCGTCCGGAAGTACTCTACGTTAGGTTTGCAGTAGGAATTATCCTCATATGTGGTGATCAGTTCGAAGTCCTCCGCATCCATCCCCGCCCAGCGGATCCGGTTCAGCGTCGCGCACCGCGGAAACACCGGGTTGGTCGCAAGATATGTGTGCAGTCCTCTCTTTTTCGCAGTCTTTACGATCTGGTTTGAGAGAGGCGAAGGAGAGGTGGAACGGATCGCCTGATTAAAATCCCCTTCATAAAAACGGACAGCCAGCGCCTCCGACTCTTCCGTAGTTGTAGGCAGGATATCCTCCATATAGCTCCAGAACGCCTCGCGGTTTGTGCGGGTCCCGTCGTTTTTCACCATCGCCTCATAGCCCTTCCACACGGCGCCGATGAATCCTTTCGGATCCACCTTGATGCCTGCCTGGATATAGGATTTTGCCAGAAGAGGCATATAAAATTTTACAAACTCATCCTGGACCATTGGAAGGAGCGTGCCGTCCAGGTCAAATAACATATGTCTGATACTCATGTGTCACCTCTGTCTTTCATTCATTCTGTTGTCTCTGTCTGTTTCTTCATTATATGATATGTAATAAAAAACAGCGCCGGACACAGAAACTCCTTCTGTGCCGACGCTGATATTTTATCATATCTGTTTTGTGATTTCCATCTCCCACATTATAATTGAGATAACACTACAGTTTTGAGATCAACTCCCACGCCTCGTCGTTAAATTTCCTGTCGCCGTAGTAATACTGCTTGTCCTCCTCTGTGATCTGTTTGATCACCCGGCAGGGATTCCCCACGGCAACGCTCCAGTCCGGAATGTCTTTTGTCACCACGCTTCCGGCTCCGATCACAGTATTGCTTCCGATGTGCACTCCGGGCAGGATCACCGTGTTGCCTCCGATCCATACATTGTCCCCGATAGTCACGCCGATTCCGTACTCATACATGCTGTTGCGCGCAACAGGATGGATCGGGTGCCCGGCGGTATAAATTGCCACATTGGGCGCCATCTGGCAGTTGTCCCCGATTTTAACCTTCGCCACATCGATGATGGTACAGTTATAGTTTGCAAAGAAATTTTTTCCCACCTCAATGTGAGAGCCGTAATCGCAGTAAAACGGCGGATTGATGAACGCCCCTTCGGATTTTCCCAGCAGTTCCTTCACGATCTTACCGATCTCATCGAAATCCGCCCGGTCCACCGTGTTAAGTTTCTGCAGGATCCTGCGGCAGACTTTCTGTTCCTCCATCACCGCATCATCGGAAATATACGCCATCTCTCTGTCTCTTCTCTCGATATTATCCATTTTCTTTCTCCTCCGGATCCAAGATACTTTTCTGAAGCCGCTGTCACTCCGGCGGCGGCTTTTTTACATATAGCATCATGATAATATCATTATGAAAGAAATTCTATCACAATCCTCTCATTTTTTATAACGATCATATCAATTATTTCAGATTCCTACATTCCCGCTGTTCATGCCTGCCTGGCTGTCTTCCAGCGGCAGCCAGTCCAGTACATTCTTTATGGAACGGTTCCAGAAATCCCACTCATGGGCGCCTTCCCCTTCTACATAAGTAACGTCCGCGCCCTGCTCTTTCAGGAAATCTCTCATTTCCCGGTTTACCCCAAGCAGAGAATCCTGAAGGCCGCAGGTGAGATAGATCTTCGGGATATCCTTCCCTTCCTCCTTCAGTTTCTTCACAAGCCACTTCGGATTTTTGTTGCTTTCCTCCGCCTTCTCCAGATCACCGAATATGCTCTGGGCAAAGCTCCTCGAATCAATAAAAAACGGGACGTCATCTGTCCGCTTCGCGATATCGTCCACGACCATAGCCCCGGAAAGAGAGGCGATGCAGCCGAATGTCTCACTGTATTTCAGCCCGTTCCTGAGCGCCCCGTATCCGCCCATGGAAAGTCCCGCAATGTAAGTCTCTTCTCTTTTCCGTGACAATGGAAACATTTTTCTTGTCATATCAACAAGTTCTTTTCCTATAAATTCTCCATAAAAGTTATGGCTGTCCTCCTGGTCCACATAGAACATGTTGTCCCCCGACGGCATCACTACGGCGAGATCTTTCTCCTCTGCCCACCTCTGGATCTTCGTGCCGGATACCCAGTCCGTATAATTTCCGAAGATCCCGTGCAGAAGATAAAGAGTCTTATAAGGCTTCTCCTCCCTCTTCGGCTGCCCCGGGAACGTCAGCTTGTCCACCGGCAGGATCACGTTGACCGGTACAGTCCTCATCAAACATTCTGATAAATAATTCACCTGGATCAGTGCCATGGTAATCTCCTCCTGTCTTCTTATGATGTTGATATCATTTTATTCTTCTTTTCTGTCCAATACAAGCAGAAGATCGGAGGTTTGCCCTTATCCGGGATAAAACCTCCGATCTTTTCCTGTGATTCCAAACTGCGCCTTACAGTACTGTACTCCCGGCAAGTCCACAAGGTCTCACACTATGACAGAGTTAAGGAATCGATGTACAGATCTTCTGCCTTTTTGACAAGAAGAGTTACCTCATACTCTCCTGCAGGCATACTGATCTCATCTCCGGTCTGCACGCCGTCGTGGAACTGCACCTTACCTGCCGTTTCTCCATTCATCAGGATCTCAACTTCTCCGTCTCCTGACGCCTCGAAAGAAGCTCTCGCATACGGACTGTCGCTCTTTACATAGCGGAACACAGCTTCATCCCCCTCTGCAAGGTTCATCAGTCTTTCGCCGTATAGTCCGCCCACACCGATATATGCCTTTCCTTTCAGACCGCATGCCTGATACCCAAGGATCTTCTCTCCCGGTGCAAAGGGCTCTCCCACTCCCTGGGAGGTCATTTTTACTTCATCAATAGAGCCGTCCGGATTGATGGTGATGGGTTCGATGCAGAGACGTCTGTGCTGTTGTACACCCCGGCTGCACCTGTGGTAAAAGACATACCACTGACCGTTCACACATTCGATGGAGCCGTGATTGTTCCAGCTCGCCGGATCGCAGTCCGCATTGTCGATGATGATCCCTCTGTATGTGAATGGTCCCAGAGGAGACTTTCCGGTGGCATACCCAAGGGCTGTGGGTTTTCCTCTCTGCATATCCGCATAGACATAGTAATAGGTATCCCCGATCTTCCGCATGGAGGATCCCTCATGGAAGAAATGTTCCTCCTCTGTCACCAGATCATCCACGATCCCCTCCCTGTCAAAGGAGATCATATCGTCGTTCAGCTTCACTCCGTGAGAGAAGAGCTGTCCCCAGTAATAGTACGCCTGGCCGTCGTCATCGATGAACACCGCCGGATCGATCCCGCCGCAGGGAAGCTGTATCGGATTTTTAAACGGCCCCTGCGGGCTGTCGGATACTGCCACTCCCTCGCTGTCATCCTGCATGCAGAAATAGAGATAATATTTTCCGTGCTTTTCGATACAGTCCGGCGCGAACAGAAGCGCCGGCTTTTCCTCTTCTTCCTGCTTCTCAAACTTTTCTTTCATATCTTCGCCGTCAGCCGCAGCCTGCTCCAGCATCTTCCGGATAAACGGAGTGGGATGGCTCCAGTCGATCCCCGGATACTTCGGCGCGTCAGGATCATTGAACCAGGGAACCTGATTCCCCGTAAGAGACTCGTTCGAGATGGTCCAGTGCTCCATATCCGGGGTGGAGACAACATAATATTTCTCGCTGCAGTAAACGTCCTCCCTGTCGTCATAGCTTCCATAGATATACAGGTTTCCGTCGGGCATCACATGGCCCTCGCTGTCCGGGATGTGATACTCCAGAGGGAGGATAGGATTTCTTTTGTTTGTAAACTTTTTCACTTCTTTGTTCTCCTTTTTCTATCTAATCATTCTATATTATTGTCAGCTAAATGTATCCCTTATCGCTCTTTTAATAAAATCACCTGTTTTCCCCGCTGCTCCAGGTTACTTATGTCCGTCTCCGCCCGGACATTCTCCGGGACTTTAGTCTCAAGGGTGACCTTGTCTTCCGTCTCTTTCACCGACACACTGATCGGTCCCGCTGCCGAATGATAGGTGCATGTAAACGCCTTCATCCCCTCCGGCAGATACGGACGGATCCGGATCTCTTCAAAGCCCGGCTTTAACGGCTGTATTCCCGCGATCCCGTTATAGTACCACTCGACAATATGTCCCATCATGTCATGGCAGTGGCTCCTCGGGTTTGTCTCCCAATATTCGCCCAGTGTGGTCATGCCGTCCAGGATAAATGCATAATAGCTTGGGTGTTCTTCTCTTGTGATAAATTTCGCGATCAGGTCGTTCATGCCGTATTCCCGTGTCGTCTGTATGATATAAGGAAGCCCTACCTCGCCGCTTACAAAGGCGCCTTCCTGCTCAAGGGTATACCGGAACGCCTTCACGATATCCTCTGACTTATCCTCCGGCGCCAGCCCCCAGTAGAGCGGGAGCGCCTCCGACGCCTGGGTCATAAATATCTCATCGGGATGATCCCAGCAGCGGTAGCACCAGAATCCTTCCTCCGGATGCTGTACCAGCAGCTTTTCATTATAATTTTCCTTCACCTGTTTCGCGTAAGCTTCCAGTTCTCTCCGGTCGTCTTCTCTGCCCAGAAGCTTCGCAAACAGGGCAAGCGTCTTCGTGTCCGCATAGAGGAACGCAGTCTCTACATTCTCCCTTGCCAGCTCATTCTTCGGATTGCCCCAGTCGCCCAGACCATGACAGATAAATCCGTCCTCCGTCACCTTTGTCTTCAGATGGTTCAGATACCGCATCCCTGCCTCATAGTTGTCCTCGATGATCTTCCTGTCGCCGTAGAAAAGATAGTGACAGTATGTTCCCAGGATACAGGTGCTCCCCCAAGGAATGATATCATAAAAACTTCCCATTCCCGGCACCGGCAGCACATTCGGGATATAGCAGGGACACTGGGAGGGCATCAGTCCGTCTCCCGGATAGAACCGGTTTCCCTCAAAATCCAGGAAATAGTCCTCTGACGTGTGCTGTGCTGTCCTCATATCCAGAAGGAACTTCTCCCACAGCTTCCGCCCGTCTTTCATATAGAAGATGGACGGTGCCATCAGATGATTGGGCTCCTGCCATGCAAACCGCTCGATGGTGGGGCAGTCGGTGTGGACACTGACCATATTTGCCTCAACAGATTTCTCCACCATATCGTAGATCTTGTTATACCGCTCATCGTCGCTTCGGAAGGAACCGTCCGTCTTCCATGCACTGCTGATGGCGTCCGCCTTCACACCGCGCAGAAGGATCTGGTGTTCCTCCGTGCCGTCAGCCTTCTCTGTCTCCACGCTGATATAGCGTCCTGCGAAATAAGTAAATTTCATTCGAAACTTTTCCCATTCGTCACTCTGTCCGACGATGTATGTAATACAGGAGTCAACCGTCACCCAGCCTTTCGCCACCTGGTCCACGTCTCCGTCCTCTCCCAGCTTCTCCGCAGGATAGACCAGGACTTTATCACCTGCTTTTCCTTTCACTTCAAATTCCAGCATCCCGGACATGTTCTGACCAAAGTCATAGATCTTACGGTTTCCTGCCGGAGAGAGTTCCTTTCCCTCATAAGTCCGGATCACCTTCACGGCAGGCTGGAACTGTTCCATGAGCCTTCCTTTCGGCTCATCCTCCTTCTTCACAACGGAAGCCTGTTCCCAGTCGGATGCATCAAATCCCGGCAGACACCACCCATCCTGTCTCAGTCTTCCATCTTCCGTCTCAGAGCCGTACACATTGCTCATCACTGTGGAATCTGCTTTTACCTTAAAGCTGTCATCCCCCTCGATCGTTTCCTCTGTGCCGTCAGCATATGTGATCTTCAGGGACATTGCCAGCACAAGCGCTTTGCCATAGGGTTTATAGGGATTCGGGTTGGGCGGCATAAATGCCGGGAAGGAAAAAGTATAGTGCTCATCTGTCTTGATGAACCAGCCGTTCCCCACCTCTGCTCCCAGTACGTTTTTCCCCTGGCACAGATCGCCCGTCACATCAAAAGCCACATACTGGATCAGCCGGGAATAGTCTGTCCAGCCCGGATCCAGTTCATGATCCCCGACTTTTCTTCCATTAATATAGAAGATAAACTGTCCCAGTCCGCAGACCTTCGCTTCCGCCTTTCTTACCTCTTTCGTGATACGAAACTCCTTTCTCGCATAAAACGGGGATGCCGTACCGTTTGTGATCCATTTTCCTAAAGATGTAGACATATTTTTTCCTCCTGCAGATATTTTTTATTCTGAATACAGGAAAAGGACTGGTGTCCTCCCAGCCTTTTCCTGCTCTTTATTTCTTCGCTTCTTTTCTTCTCGCCAGTTCTTCCAGCACCATCTTCTCTTCCTTGTCATACCGGTACACCAGCCTGAAACTGATGATGACGATCACCAGCATCACGATCGGAAGCCATGCGAACAGACATGTGATCCCGAAATTTGTCAGGCTGCTCTGGGCCTGATTTGCCACATATCCTGTCAGGGAAAGAACCCAGCCCACAACTCCCGCAGCCAGACCGTTACTGATCTTCTGTGAAAATGATACGACTGATGAGCCGATTCCTTCAATCCTCTTATTCGTCAGATACTCGCCGTAATCCACTGCATCAGCCGCCAGTGTATTTACCGGAACAGAGAGCGGGCCTGTCGCAAGACCGCAGATCACGGTTCCCACTGCCAGAAGCGGAACGCTCATCGTCACCGCCGCAAGACCTCTCAGAGCATATCCTATGATTTGCCCTGCAGCGCCCACATAGACGCTTCTTTTCTTTCCAAAGAAACGGAGTGATGGGCCAGCCAGGAACAGGATACCGATCACAGTTGGAATAAGGCTTACCATGTTCAGGGAGGTGGTCAGCATCTGGTCATTCATCGTATAGGTATAGAAATATGTCTGAGAACTGGAGTTGATCTGTACCGCAAAATTCACGATGACTGTCATTGCCAGAGCAAAGATAAAGTATTTGTTCTTAACAAAATTTTTCAGTCCTTCTACAAATGTCATCTTCTCTTCATCATTTCCCATAGTGACAGACTCTACGGACTGAACATGCTCATGTGTCAGTACAAAAGAAGCGAGAAGAGCCAGCACAGTGATCACACCGTAAACGGCAAACACAATCCTCCATGCGCCGATATCTCCGCCCATTGCAGCCACAAACGGGAATGTCACAGAGATTCCCAGGATTGATCCGCCCAGTCCGAAGATCAGAGAATATTTTGCAAGTGCGGCTCTTCCCAGACCGTTCTGCGTCATCAGCGGCATCAGAGCATTCTTCGCAACGCCCACGATCGTATAGGCAACCGATGTAAACAGGTTATATGTAACAAATGCATAGATCAGCTTTGCCATTTCGGAGCCGTCCCTGGGCACCAGAAAGATCAGGGCAAGCGCAAGTCCCGTCGGCACACACATCCACAGAAGCCAGGGACGGGCTTTTCCCCATTTACTCTTTGTCTTGTCGATCATGCTTCCTGCCAGAAGGTCTGTAATCCCGTCCAGAAGCCTTGATATAAAGAACATGGTTCCGACAGCTCCTGCTGCCATCGCCACATTATCGGTGTAGAACATTGTCAGGATGGCACTCAGGATGGAATTCATCGTGCCGGGTATCTCGCCGAGGCCGTAGCCAAGTTTCTCGCCAAAGGTAACTCCCTGCGTATTTTTCATCTTATTTTCTTCCTTTCTCTTCCATAATAGATAAGCCTGCCGGTTTTCAGGTATATGACGTCACCATACTTAAAACGCTTTTTCTTGAGCTGCCTTAATCATAACACTGCGGCGACGCGAAAAAAAAGAGCGCAGGATGACACCCGGGAGGTAAAATGCGACATCCTCGTCTGTCGTGTTTGACAACCCGGGATGTCGTATTTTATACTTTTTTATAATGCCAGGGTTAAAAAGTCTGCCCCCGCATGTGCCTGCCCATAAGCGGATGCAAGGTCCCGGGACCCGCCCCGATATGAGCAGAAAGGAAGGAGCCGAAAGATATGATCTTCAGAGAAACGTTTCCCCAACAGGCTCAAATGAATGAGCTGGAAACCGTATTCAAATCTTTATGGAAAGAACATCCTGAGATGAACCTGAATTTTCCTCACCCCCAGGAGTATTACACAGAAATACTCCAGCTTGCCAGTGACCGTACCTCTCACCCGTTTCCCGCCATCCTGCTGAACACAAGGCTGGATGAGGATTCTTTTTTCCGCGAGAGTTTTGACACGGAACTGTACCGGCATGTCCGGTATCTCCCGGCAATCCTTCACTCCCATGCCTTCCTGGAGATCGTCTGTGTCCTGGAGGGGACCTGCACGAACTATGTGCAGAAGCAGGAACTTCATATGAAGAAAGGGGACATCTGCATCATCGCCCCCGAGACAGAACACGCCATCAGCGCCTTCACCGACGACTGCATCCTGATCAATATCATCCTGCGTGTCAGCACATTTGAAAAGGCTTTCTTCGGCGTTCTCTCGGAAAACGACGTCCTCTCCGACTTTTTCATGCGCACCCTTTACCACTCAAAGACCCACCCTTATCTATATTTCCGGGCGGGGGACGACCAGGAGCTTTTCGATTATGTCATATATGCTTATCAGGAATTTCTCGGGAACCATCAGTATAAGGAACGGTTTCTGAACAATATCATCAGCGCCTTTTTCATCATCCTGCTGCGGAACCACGGCTCCGACGTCATCGTGCCTGAGATTGCCACAGAGGGGAACGACGAAAACGTGGTCTTTATCCTGAAATATATGCAGGAGAATTATTCCACTGTAACCTTAAGCGGGCTTGCCGAATTCTTCAACTACAGTGAACGCCAGATCCAGCGGATCATCAAGAAAAGCACCGGGTGCAGCTTCAGCGAGAACATTCAGAAACTCAAGATGAAACATGCGGCGCAGCTTCTTTCCGATCCGGACAGATCGATCTCCGCTATCTCTGAAGAGCTTGGATATTCCGACACAGGGAATTTCCGGCATATATTCAGGAAATATTACGGAATGACGCCGGCAGAGTACCGGTCTCAGCCTGGAAATGAAGGCCAGAACAGAAAATATCAAGAATAGAATCGAAAAACATCCGGACAGGATCAGTGAATGTCTGTTTCCCGCCCGGATGTTTCTCCGTTAAAAAGGCATCTCTGCCGTTTTATATCATTTTTTATCGTTTCTTCATCTCATTCTTCTCATAATCCCGGAGCGCCTCCAGCGCTTTCGGCGCCAGCGGGATGAGCGCGATCATATTGAACACAGTCATCAGACCCACTCCCACATCTCCCAGGTCCCAGACAAACTGGTACGCCGCGAGTCCGCCGATAAAGAGCATGATAAGCGCCAGCACCTTATACAGCGTCTGGGACAGCCAGTTGTCCCCGAAGAGATACGACACGTTCGACCTTGCATAAAAAAGGATCCCGAGAAACGTGGAAAAACTGAACAGCCAAAGGATCACCGCAATGAAGATCACGCCGAATTCACCCAGATGATACTGCATGGCAGTCTGGAGAAGATCCATTCCTTCCAGGCCTTCTGTCATGCTCTGAGGAGTCAGGAGCATGATCATCGCAGAACAGCTGCAGATCACCAGGGTATCAATAAATACGCCCAGCGCCTGAAGCAGTCCCTCCTTCGCCGGATGGCTGATATCTGCAGCCGCAGCCGCACATGGCGCGGAACCCGAGCCCGCTTCATTGGAAAAAAGCCCTCTCTTTGCTCCGTTCATGATCACGGCGCCGATCCCGCCGCCCACGACCTGGCGAAGACCGAACGCCTCCGCAAAGATCCGCTCAAAGACCGCCGGGAGCTGTCCCGCATTCTTCACGATAATGAAAATCGTAATAAAGAAATAGCATGCCGCCATGATCGGCACCATGATATCCAGCACTTTTACCGTTGCATTCTTCCTCAGTACAATGACCGCCGCAATGATCACCAGAACTGCCGTTGAATAGATCGGAGGCACACGAAACGCATTTTCAAAAGATGACGAGATAGAATTTCCTATCACCTGGCTGATCCCGCACCAGCAGATCAGACCGGAAAGCGCAAACAGCACCGCCACCACTGAATGCTTCCGCAGACTGTTCTTCTTAATAAAAAGGTGATGGATATAATAAGCCGGGCCGCCCCGGTATCCCCCGTACAGGGGATCCTTTTCTTTATAAATCTGTGCCAGCGTGGCCTCGATGAACGCAGTGGAGGATCCCACCAGCGCGATCACCCACATCCAGAACACTGACCCGGCCCCTCCGGCAGAGATGGCTGCAACTACGCCCACCAGATTCCCCATTCCCACACGGCAGGCGGTAGAGACGATCAGCGCCTGTACGCCGGAGATTCCTTCTCTCTCCGTTTTCCTGTTATTCTCAAGCGTCACCTTGAGCATCTCCGGGAACATCCGAAAGGGGAGGAACCTTGTCCTTATCGTAAAATAGATCCCCGCCGGAACCAGGATCAGCACAAGAAGTGAAAGTCCCAGGCTGCTCCCTCCGGGCAGGGGGATGTTGATGATATCACCCCACAGTATGTTATAGACAGCACGAAAAATCGCCATATGTTTATCCTCTCATTTTCTTTTCATTCATACCTTCTGACTCTGATACGGCCTGCTTTCCCGCCAGGATCCTGTTTTCTCCAGGATTCTGTCCAAAACCTGCCGCCTGTCCAGTATATAACAAAAGTTGGAGGATGTAAAACAGTTTATTGCTTTAAAGCAGTTATCCGTCACAGCATCAATGCTTCAAACGTGCCTTTCTCTCTGTCATAGTAATATACTCTGTCCGACAGCATCTCCTCTTTGGGGAATACCCGGTTTATCTCTTTCAGACTTTTCAGCATATCACGGGGAGCCAGGGATCCGCGGCAGTGGGTCTTCGCCTCATGAATGCTCGTAAACACCACATAGTAGCTGTCACCGTACAACTCTGCGATTTTCTCCTTCACCCCGGTATAGAACATGGCGATGGCTCCGTTCGCCATTTTCGTCGTTGTCACCGTGGGCATCGCCATCCTGTCCAGCGTCCTGATCGGGCTGTTGAGCGACATGAAAGCGCCTCTCTCAAAGGGCGGCCGGATGCATTCAAAAGGAGACATATACATACGGGGCTGCGCCATACTGTACGTATTGACCATTGCCTCATCCATCACAGTATCCCGGTTCATGTTCCACTTTTCCAGCATCTCCTTCGGGATCTTCGCGCTGTCGATCCCCTTCTCGTCCTCCCTGATCAGAACATAGAGCACCAGCGCCATATCCTCGAATCTTCGGTAGACATACCTTCCCGCCTCCCAGGCGAAATTGTTGTAGCAGAGCGGACGGATGAACAGACGGTGCTTTACTTTTTCATAATCATCTATTTGATCCAGTATCCCGATCTCGTCCGAATTGCAGTATTCCAGATTCTCATACACCGCCTCTTTAACGATATCCCACCCAAACTTCTGATAATCTTCGTACATCTTTTCCGCAGAAAAACGGCAGTATGTCCGGGCCTTTCCCGTCCCGTCCTTCTCAAGCACCGCAAAGTCCCCCTGGAGCCGGTCGGACTCCCGGTGATAATAGCGGGCGTTGATATCCCGGATGAAGCGGGCGTCCTCATCCCGGACCGCCGTAAATCCTTTGGGGTAGAATCGATAATGTATCTCCCCTTTCCCATTTCCGAAGTTTTTCTCATTCCTGCGGAAAAACGCGTCAAACTGTGAACAGAACTCCCTGTAACCAAGATCATTTCCCATAGTCTCGTCCTTTCCTGCCGGACGACGGCAAAAGAGAAACTTCTTGAAATAACAGAAAACAGCGCCCGGCATCCAATATTCATTTTTTCATGTTGTCGTATCAATCCGGAAGCTTTCCCGAAACGGGACCGATTCAAGATATAGATATAAAAGAAGCATATCCTTTAAAGAAATAAAACAGATATGCAGGACAGGGATAAAATATCCCGTCTGAAAAACGGTTCCTCTCTGTGCAGTACCATTTTCTGTGACCTTTACTTTATCCTTTTTCAAACGGTTCGTCAACAAAATCCGAATAGAAAAACTGCACAAAATTCATTGGGGAATTTTGTGCAATAATCCTTCTATCACTTCAGGCAAAAGTTTTTTCTATGTTCACTCACAATTCTATTCCGTCTTCGTATCAAACCTTGTGATGATCATATGTATGACATACGGGATGAGGATCACCGGGATCGCCAGATAAGCGATAGCGCTGTAAGCCTTCTGGATCAGCGTCAGAAGTCCGAACTGAGCAATGCCGAAATCAACGATGCAGCATACAAGCGCCGCAACAATTTCCTTCTTTGAGATATTAATTCCTTTTCTATTCTCACTGTTTTCTTTCTTATCAGTTCCTTTGGCCACTTCCTCATCTGCTCTTCTTTCACCGCAGACACGCTTTACCATGGCAGCCACCATATTGACCGCTGTGGAGACCGCGCCCAGAATGATCAGAACAGAGATCAGGGGAGTCATAAAGGAGGCTCCCACACCGTTCTGTACCATGAACAACGTCGGCACACTCTGCTCTGCCGCACCCGGATCTGTATAGACAGTCATCAGTCCAAGGATTACCATGACCATCATCAGCGAATTGACCACAAATCCCACGCCCATGCTCTTCACCGCATCCTTCGGCTTCTCAAAAGACCTTGCATGCTGAACAAACACCGCGATATTGGACAGTTGGAATGTTCCGTAAAGGAATGCAGAGTACAGAGCGTCTCCCACAGGAAGTTCCGCCGCAGTCATACTGGATACAGCTTCCCTGATCCCGGAAAACCCGGAAATAATATTCGGGATATAAACGATCAGCAGACCGGCAATGATACAGACGGAAAGCACAGACGCCACCCGACGGACCAGATCAGTACCGAAGATCGCCACGATAAAGATGAACACACCGATCAGAAATGTACACAGCAGGTACGGCAGTCCTGTCAGCTCACTTAAGGTCGCTCCGCCCGTGGCAAACGCTACCGCCGGCGCCACACACATCACACAGATGTAAAGCACCTCAAAAAGATTTGAAAAGACCGGTGCAAATTTTCCATAAAATGCATTGTTGTAGGAACGATAATCATACACCCCGTGCTTTCTTGCAAACCGCAGACTATATGCAAAAAAGATGGCGTTGTAGAGCATCGCCAGGACCGGCATGAAAAGACACCATACCCCGTATCTCACAAAATAACTGTAGATCTGCGCTCCGGAGGCAAACCCGCCTCCGAAATGGGTGGTAAACCATACGAAGGATACTCCAAGTATGATCGCTCCTGTCTTTCCTGCTCCTTTAATATTCTTCATTGTCTCTTCCCACTCTTTCTTTCAGTCTGTTCATTGCCTCTTCCAGCATTTTCTTTGTCACTTTATAAGGATAATGAGCCACATCCGACATATCCGGAATACGCTCCATACACTCTTCCCACTGTTTCTCCGTGATCTCAATCTGTTCCAGAGATACCGGCAGGTTTACCGCCTTATTTAACTGATAGATCTTCTCGAACTCGTCATACTGCCCATCTACCAGAAGAGCCAGCAGGATTCCAAACCCTACCACTTCACCGTGAAGATGGCGCTCTTCTATCACCGGATAGGAAGTCATGGCGTAGAAGACTGCGTGGGCCAGACCGCTGTTGTAATCCGGGGTATAATCCTTTGTCAGGAAGATGGAAGCGATTCCCGTTGTCACAACGATCGCCAGGACGACCTGTTCCACATCGTAAGTGCAGAGTCCTTTTTTGTGATCTTCCAGCGCTTTCGGACCGTACTCGATCAGCGGATCACAGCACATCCGGCTGACCGCAACCCCCAGCGCCGTAAAATGCTCCAACCTCTCATCCCTCGACGAGATCGTCGCCTCATAATATTTCGCATAGGTATCGCCGATCCCCGCCCACATATACTGGCTCGGCGCCTTGGCGATGATCTCCGTGTCTATGAAGGAATGCATCACCGGCCGCACAAAAAAATGGGGCTTCAGGAATGTGACGTCCTCATTGTACATAATAGAGACTGAAGTACATGCAGAACAGTTGGACGCGATAGTCGGGAATGCGAAGACTGGCTTGTCATCGGTGATACACAGACACTTTACTGTGTCCAGCGCTTTTCCTCCTCCCACGCCGAAGACCATGTCCGCCTCCTGATACAGAGGCATCTGACGCAGTTTTTCCACCGCCGCGTAGGTACAGTTTTCCCCGTAGATCTCTTTTCCGATAATCTCAAGATTCGTCTGCTTTACATAGGATTCAATCTTGTCATAAGCGGCCTCCAGCGCTTTTTTCCCGCCGATCACAAAAACTTTCTTTCCATAGGACTCGCACACCGGTCCGATCTTGTCGTAGATCTTATCGCCGATGGAATAGTTTGGAAGATGTACTTCATAATTTTCAAGTTTCATAAAAATGTCTCCTTTCCGCCGCAGTGCAATCATTCTGTCCGGAGTTTTTTATTCTATAGAAAGCCAAAGAAACCACAAAGTACGCTCCCATAAAATAAAAAACCCCCGCCCCTCACAATAAATATTGCAGGGACAAGGGCGCTTATTCAATTAAAAATTCCTATCGTATCACCCGGCTTAAATTCAGCCTGCAAATTCTTTTGATGTAATCTCTGCTCCTGTGTTATCCAGATACCGTACGACCACAACCGGATTTTCAACTTCAACTGCCGCTTTCAGAGAAGAAGCGATAGCCTCAAATGTAGACGCCTGACTTTCCAGCGTGGACTCCACCGTCGCTGCATCCATAGCTGCGGCCAGATCCGGATTTTCAACTGTGAAGCTGTAGATCAGCTTATTATCCTCTGCCGTAACATCTGCAGTTATTCCTGATCCTTCCAGAGACTCTATCTGTGTATTTAACTGCTCCTGCGTGATATCGTCTTCAAGGAATTCCTGAAGTGTAGCATACTTGCCGGTAACTGCCGCGTCCGACGAATCATCCGTGGTCTCTTCCGACGCCGGTTCTGCCGTCTGCTCTGTCTGTGCGCTGTCTGAAGAAGTATCAGCTGAAGCCACTTCATCATTTCCTGAGCCGCCGCAGGCTGTGATCACAAATGCCGTAATCACTGCACACATAAGTATAAAAATTTTTCGAGTTCGATTTTTCATAATCCTTTTCCTCCCTGATTCTCTTTAAACTACACTATATATATCATAACTACTCTCTTCCGTCAAGCAAAATATCAGCATAGCCCCCTTTCCCCGGCAAACCTTTCTATCAGCCTCTTTTCCTCAAGGTCTGCATTTCTCAGACTCTCCTTCCTGATCTGACAGTCATCATATGTTTTATAATAATATGTCCCACTCTGTGTGTTCACACAGCAGGAGTAAGTTGTTATATCATACGTTCCTTCTTCTGTGATGACCGCGCCGCGAATCATTGCCACAGCATCCAGAATATGAAAGAACTGAGAGACATTTGACAGTTCATCCTCCGGGGCAGCGGAATTCCACTTTAAAAAGGCCGCCCTCACAAAACGTGACGCAGAGGATGCATCCCCCGGCAGGCCGATTGCTCCCATTCCCTGCGAGTAAGGTTTCAACTGCAGTTGATCCGAAAACCGGTTTTCCAAACCTGAGGCGCTCAGGTTCAGATAATTGTTTATGTTCATCTCATGGTACTCAAAAGACGGATTATTGGTCAATACCCCGAAAGAATCATCATAGACTTTAAGCCCCTCCCGCACCGGTTCCAGGACAAGGCATTTCGCCTTGTCTGTCAGCATCCAGTGAAGTGGAGCCGGGGGCATATTCTCTGAAAATTTCAGATCAATAACTTTCATACTGTCCAGATACTCCTGTGCTTCCACAACAGACGCGCACCTTCCCAGAATCCACGGGATGATCTCAAAGGATGCAAGTTCTGTTCCCCGTCCGTTGGCTTTCTGGTAGAATGCGTTCCCCGGGAAATTCAATCCTGCCATGCAGAGCCCCTTCTCATTGACGGCCTCCGCGTAGAGGGGAAAGCTTCCGTTCTTTGACGCCATGCCAATCATGGCGTAATGCCGCTTCATCCTTCCTGTCCGTCGAAATTCGAGCGGAAAATTTCGAGGGGTGATTGTGACAGTCTCCTTAAAGGATCGATCCAGATCCAGGTTACGTCCGAAGTAAAAGCTGCCGTTTTCATAAGTAATACATGTACACATCCCAATCTCTCTCTTTCTTATCTTCTGATGCATACTGTACTCAAATATTATTTTTTCTATGCAGAATTTACTATTTCACTTCGATCAGTTCATACTCCCTGCTGCCAAGTCCGATCTCTTCCGCATGTGTAAGACAGGTTTCCCACTCGCTCTCCGGAGTTGTATTCACAAAATGATCATGATGGTCGCAGAATCCCTCTCTGTGCATCTGTTCATCCAGAAGGCTTCCCCGCATGGGCTGCTGTGCATTGCATGCATCCACACACGCCTGATCCAGCGCCACCGGATCAAAGCTCGCGAACATGCCCACATCCGGCAGGATCGGCATGTCATTCTCCGGATGGCAGTCACAGTAAGGCGACACATCGATGACAAGGTTGATGTGGAACGCCGGACGTCCTGATACCACAGCCTTTGTATACTCTGCCATCTTGATATTCAGCTCCCGGACCGCAGAGGAATTTTCATTGTAGATCGCATCAAAGTTGCAAGCACCGAGACATCTGCCGCAACCCACACATTTCCTGTGATCAATCACCGCCTTTTTCTCCGGGAAGGAAATGGCACCGTGGGCGCAGTTTTTCGAACAGACACGGCATCCCACGCAGACAGACTGATCCACGGCAGGCTTTCCACTGTTGTGCTGCTCCATCTTTCCCGCACGGCTTCCACAACCCATACCAATATTTTTGAAGCATCCTCCAAACCCGGTCATCTCATGTCCCTTGAAATGGGAAAGACTGATGAATACATCTGCGTCCATGATGGCGCGTCCGATCTTCGCCTCCTTCACCAGAGTCCCGCCCTCTACCGGAACGCTGATGTCGTCCGTCCCCTTCAGACCATCTCCGATAATGATATGGCATCCGGTGGAGAGCAGGTTAAAGCCGTTCTCATAGGCAGCGCTCAGGTGCTCCAGCGCGTCTTTTCTCCTGCCCACATACAGCGTGTTGCAGTCCGTCAGGAAGGGGCGTCCCCCCAGCTCTTTCACCACATCCGCCACCGCCTTCGCATAGTTCGGGCGAAGAAAGGACAGGTTTCCCGGCTCCCCGAAATGGATCTTGATCGCCGTCATCTTTTTCTCGAAATCAATGTCTCCGATCCCTGCCCTCCTGATCAGTTTCTTCAGCTTTTCCGGCAAGTTCGTTCCCGGAAGCGCACGCATGTCTGAAAAATAAACCTTCGATTTTGCCATTTTGTACTCTCCTTTTCTATTCTTCCTCACCAACCCGGAAAGCATGAACTTCCCCGGTGATTCTTAATTACTATATCACAGGTGGCTGATCATTTGGTCAAAAAGATCCTTTTATTACGAATCCTTCTTCTGAAACGATGGAATTAAATTGTATCATAAAAGCGTTGTATTATTTGATGACAAACCATGAAAACTCCCAAGGAGATACATTACAGTTATAAATAGCGATTAGGAGTATAAATGTCAGAGAAGCAGCTATTGTGTCCTGTCCGCAAAAATATTTCATCCGAAATGCAGGCAGCAGATCAGCTCCCTATACGGGGTCTGTTTATTCCGCAGGATTCTTGTCCCGGGATTATATCATTACAAAATTCATAGGAAGATTACCCACTGTATCCCTCAAAATAGAACAACTCTTCAAATTTCTTATTGAGCGCGATACACAGGATCAGCGCCAGCTTTGCCGTTGGATTGAACTGTCCTGTTTCAATGGAACTGATCGTATTTCGCGATACCCCGACCAGTTCTGCCAGCTGTGCCTGAGACATCCCCTTTTCTGCTCTCGCTTCTTTTTCAGGATATCCTCTCTGTTCATATTAGCACGCCCTTTCTTTGCCAAGTTTACTTGTCAATATGTTTTATGAACTTCTTTTCGAGTTCACAAAGTGTGCCGGATTGGGATTTTACGATTCATCTGTTAAGATTTATACTGGAAAAGAGTCTCTCATATAATTCTCCTGGCATGTGACATAAATAATCAGAACTGTTTTATCACACTTCCTTATCCTTTTAGCAGCAGAAATCCCATCTTCTGCCCCCTCTCCTCTGTGTTTCATTTTTCCTTTGTTTGATAAATTAATCACTTTGTCTGTGGATTTTATTAAGCCAAACTGGCAGTCCGCTTTGGGTTTATGCCACCTATTCAGCACGTAATAGAAAAACCCCGGAGCTACGGCCTCCGGGACTTTTCATCAACTCGCCATGAGCAAGATTTTCTTTTTGCCTGATGGCATTACAGCATATGCCATCAGGCTTTTCATGTATACGTATTTTTAGTATTTATTGTTTTGCATTTCACCACCGCGTCCATCAGATCATAAAATGCCTGTTTACTTATAACGCCCTGCATTCCACTTTGTATTGCACTGGTGTCTCCACTCATTATTTTGTCATAAAGAGATTTGGGATAAACAGCAATCATCTGTAATCCGTTTTCATGAAGATAAGACGGAATTATATTTTTATCCATTAACTCCTCTGCCAGTTTATCTAATTCAGAAGAACTCATGTTTTCAATATCATAATCATTTATAAGTTCATCCAAATATTCTTCTGTTAAGAATGGGTACTCATTCAATATTTTTTCTTTAGCAGCCGACATATCCTGAGATTGCACCATTTCATTTTTTAATTCTTTTGCCGTGGATTTTGTCTGAATCTGCTCTGCTTTACTCTTTAATGCATACTGAAAATCTATATTTGAGGACGTACGTTTCTGTATTTTGTTGTCTTGCTGCCTGTAAAAATATAGACGTATTATTTATCTGCATTTATAACCTCTTTCCCGACTTTATATAATTAATTTTCCTTTAAATTTTGTGAGTCTCCCGTTTTTTCAGCACTCTCTTCAGCAGATACTGTATCCACCTTATCTTCCGCAATGCCTTCCTCAACCGGTACGTTCACCTCAGACTTTGACTGGGTCACATTTTCATTTATGTCAGCTATTTTGTCTCCAACCTGCTCCAATAAATCAGAAGATCTCGCTTCAATTTCTTTTATCCGCTCCATCTTACTGTCCAACGCATTGCCGCCGTCAGACTTTATTTCCGCCTTTAAGACTCTTGCCTCTCCGTCCATTTTTGCTTTTGCAGAAGAAACAATTTCAGCCTGATCCACTCCAGAAGACAGATCCATAATATCCATCATCTTACGCTGCTCATATTCTTCCTCCGTCATCACCTTATTGTCAGCGGCCAGAGCAGAATCCTTTTCTTCTCCGTCTTCCTCAAACTGTTTCGCCGTTGCTTCTGCAATCTGTTTATCCAGCATTTCTAATTGCTTATCATATTCATCTATCTTATCCTGATTAACATATCCGCCTTCAAGCCCTCTTTTCATTTCAGCGTCCCTGCTCTCCTGAATGAGCTGCTTCTGATCCATAAGCTGCTGAATGATACTTTGCTTTTTGCCCTGTCCGGAAATAAAAACGGAATCTCTGTTTGACTGCTGAATTGCCAGACCGGCCTGTGCAGTGTTATCATTATTCAGCCTGCTTACTTTCTGATTGATGGCAGCCGCGTTGAATATGCCGTTATTCGCTCCAATTCCTGTTAATCTCATCTTTGTTTTCCTCCTGAATCTTTCCTGTTTTCATTAAATAGTAAGTACATGTAACTCTGCCGCCGCTATCTATTGTCCGGCATCTTCTTTCCTGTCAACAGCCTGCATCAGTATCTCCCTGACAGCATCATATGTCTCCTGGAAAATCGAGACGCCGTTCCGGGGCGGTATGGAATAATCCCCCGCTGTTTTCCGGCGCTCAAAGTAAACCTGATATGGATTATCTTTATATTTCCGACGTGTCAGCTCCTCGTCGATCATAGCCATTCCCTTTTTAAAAGTCTGAGTCATTTTATGTGCGACAGATCGCACTCTGTCAATCTCTCCATAAATATCTTCCGCATCCGCGTCTATTTTCCAGGAAAACTGCTCCAGCCCCCGGGAGAAAGAATCGTCGACCAAATCAGCGTATTTAGCGTATTTTTTCACCAGTTCTTCCCCTCTGGGCTGATTCACATGGTTTAGTTTGTCGGCTCTGTCCCGCAAAAAAGTTTCCCGTGCACTTTGCGCTGCTTTCAGGAGGGATTCAACATCCTTCATGGACAAGTCCTCCGGCAGCGCTGATGTCCCATCCAAAATCTGCTGGTACCGCTGGATCGACTGATCAAAGGATGCCAACTGATCCCGGTATTCTGTCAGATCCGCTTCCATGTTTACTGACAGCCTTGCCCCATTCTCGTATATCCACTTAAGAAGCCGCAATCCATCATCGGATATCCCGGAAAGCGGAGAATCCCCGCTTCCCTCCGCCTTTAGTGCTTCGACAAGCGAAAGACTGTCCGCACGCTGTGCTTTTTCATCCTGCTCTATTGACGCTGTCGTATTTTCAGCGAGCTGGTTCAGTGTATTGTTCATCGGGTTCTTCTGCTGAAGCAAATTAATGTTCTGAAACCCATTTGCTTCAAAAGCGTTCCTTCCCCGTGCAGGAAACAGATTTAAAAAATTAGTTATTACCATATCACGCTTTCCCTCCTTCCTATTTAGTCTGGTCTCGGAAACTCAAATTCCTTGAATTTCCTGACTTTTCTCAAATCAAAATTAATAGTTTCACCCCTATA